>CAWDJT010000041.1:0-101901 GCA_963802715.1 uncultured delta proteobacterium | reverse complement strand
AGCCCCGCCTTGCGGAGAGCTTCGACCACCGGTTCCTTCTCCTTCGGGTCCTTGTAAGGAAATTTCGCGACGAAGGACTCCACGGTGAATTTCGGATTGATCCGGAGGAGTTCCTTGGCCGTTTCCCGCGCTTCCTTCTCCTTGCCGCACGCGCTGAAGACGGTGGTCGCCATGAATTGCACGATCATGCCATCGGGCGCGAGTTTGATGGCCTTTTCGCACGCCTTGACGGCCTCCTCGCAATCGCTCCGGTTCTGGAAATAGGCCATTCCCAGATTCCCGTAGTAAATGCCGGGCGTGAAGGGTTCGAGGCGGATCGACTTCTTGCACACCGGGATGGATTCCGCCGGCTTTCCGGAGAAACGGAGGACGAGACCCGCATAAAAATGCACGGCCGCGGAATTGGGGTCCATCGCCATGGCCTTCTCCGCCTCGGCAATGGCTTCATCGTGCCGGTTGACAAACGTGTAGGCGTGGCCCAGCCGGGCGTGGGCCTCCGCCAGCGAGTCATCCATGGCCAGGGCCTTTTGCAGCCATTCGATCCCTTGCATCAGGGAATCCTTGGGGGATTTGCCCGACCCGATCAAGAATTCATTTATGTGGGTCGCGCCCATAAACATGTAGGCCAGCGCATACTGCGGGTCCAGGGCGATGGTTTCCTCTACCAGCTGCCGGGCCCGGACATTGCCCGCCGCATCCCCCTTGAGCATGCTTTCCCGCGCCTGCATGAACTTCAGATAGGCTTCCAGATTCGTCGTGCCTTTCGCCCACACCCGGGCCTGTTCGCCGGTGGTCAGGTTCACGTGCAAGGCCGTCAGGATCTTCAGAATGATTTCATCCTGCAGCGCGAAGATATCCTTCAGGCTACGGTCGTAGTACTCAGCCCACAGGTGTTTACCGGAGAGCGCATCGATCAGCTGGGCGTTGATCCGCACCTGGTCGCCCGATTTCTGGATGCTCCCCTCCAGCACATACTGGACCCCCAGGTCCTCGCTTACCTTCTGCACCTTCACCGGTTTGCCTTTGTAGGTGAACGACGAGTTCCGGGATATGACAAACAGGGACGAGATTTTCGACAGGGACGTGATGATCTGTTCGGTAAATCCGTCCGTGAAATACTCCTGCCCAGGGTCGCCGCTCATGTTGTTAAACGGCAGCACCGCAATGGAAGGCCTATCGGGCAAAGGGAATACCATCTTCTCCACCGAAGCGACTGGCACCGGTGGGAAGGCGGCACGCCACATCAGAACACCTCCCACGATCAGCAGGAGCACGATTCCCGCCACCAGCAAGGCTCTGTGGCCTTTTGCCGGCACAACAACTTTTTCCCCGGTAACCTTGCCGACGGCCTCCGGGTCCGTAAGGATTTTGTAGACCCGCACCGGTTCCGCGATGTTCTTGACCGTGTGCTCCCCGAGATACTCATATCCCAGAGCCAGCTTGTTCTTCACCTGATCGTAGGCGCCCCTGGCGATGCAGATGCCTCCCGGGTCCGCCAGGCTCTCGATGCGAGCGGCAATGTTGACCCCATCCCCGTGGAGGTCCTCGCCCTCTTCGATCACATCCCCCAGATTGATCCCGATGCGAAACTCCACCCTGCGATTTTCCGGCAGTTCAGCGTTTCTCGCCTGCAGTTCCTCCTGGATCTCCACCGCACTGCGGACGGCATCCACCACACTGACAAACTCAGCCAGCAGGGAGTCCCCCGAGCCATGCACCACCCGGCCTCGATGCTTCCGGATGACCAGGCCCATGGTCTCCCGGTAGGTCCTCAAGGTGCCGACGGTTGCCTCTTCATCCTCCCCGATGAGGCGACTGTAGCCCTTGACATCGGCATGAAGGATGGCGGCAAGCTTCCGTTTGAAGTCTTCCCCGGGCATGGGATACCTCCCTCGTGACTGTGACCAAAGGGCTGACATTGGCAAGACATGATCAGATCGAAAAAAGCCTGATGTCTGTCTCGCCTTCTCTGATTCGACCCGTCAGTTCAGTCCTGCCTTGCGCAAGGCGCCAAGAACCCGCTCTCTATCCTCGCTCCTTTTGTATGTGAGTCTCTTTTCAAGTTGCCATCGAGGGAAAACTTGCGGATTGTATTCTTAAGCAGTTCAGCGGCTTCAATGCGCGCAGCTTTCTCATCCCGTCCTGACTGGCTATAAACCGCAAGCCATCATCAAGTGGGCCAGTAGAGCATTGGGCTCTTGGCGGATCGCTTTTTCACACCATGTTATTGCCTCGTCGTATTGCCCCGTAAGAGCGTAGGATAGTCCTAAATTCCATAAGTACGTAGTCGGCGGGATAGGATTCAGACGCATCGCTATCTTGTATTCCGGAATGGATTCCTCAAGCCTGCCAGCAAAAGTAAGTACCTGACCCAGTCTGAAATGCGACATCAGCTGAATTGGGATTAAGGGCGACAGCTTTCTCCCCTTCGGCAACAGCCTTATCATGCTGCCTTGTCATTGAATATAGGAAACCCAACAAGCCGTGTGCCTCCGCAATAAGTATCATCCAAGGCAATCGCCTTTTGCATTAATTCTATAGCCTTCCCTATAGACTCCTTGGGGGATTTGCTGGTTCCAACCCACACGTCTAGACATGTGGGCTCTACCTAGAGCATAGTATGCCCAAGCGTAATCCGGGTCTAAGGCAATGGATTCCTCTGCCAGTTGCTTTCCCAATGCATTGCTCTCTGGATTTACCCGGTTAATAAGCGCATTCGCCTGCAAGGTCTTCAGATAGGCATCGAGGCTGTTTGTGCCTCTTGCAGCAGCTTGGGCTTGCTCCCCCTCCGTCAGCTTTACCTGCATGGCCGTGATGATTTTTTTGGTGATCTCGTCTTGAACGGCAAATATGCCTTGCAGATTTCGGTCATAGCGCTCCGCCCATAAATGATTTCCACTAAGCGCATCGATCAACTGGGCGGTTATTCGTACCTCGTCTCCAGCCTTTCTGACACTCCCTTCCAGCACATACTGAACCCCCAATTCCTCGCTGACTTGCTTCACCTTTACGGGTTTGCCTTTGTAGGTGAAGGTCGAGTTTCGAGCAATCACAAAGAGCTTCGGAATCTTGCTGAGAGCGGTGATGATCTCCTCGGTGAGCCCGTCGCTGAAATACTCCTGCTCAGGGTCGCCGCTCATGTTTTGAAACGGCAGTACAGCAATGGATGGTTTGTCCGGCAGCGGGAATGCCATCTTCTTCACGGAGGCGACCTCCACCGGCGAGGCAGGGGTACGCAGGTAAGATTTCCAAATCACCACTCCCCCTATGAGCAGAAGGAGTGCGATTCACGACGGCGATAGCTGCTCTGTTGCCCTCGCCGGCGCTCAGCTCTTTCTCACCGATAACCTTGCCGACGGCCTCCGGATCCGTGATGACTTTATAGACCCGCACCGGTTCCGCGATGTTTTTGACCGTGTGCTCCCCGAGATACTCATAACCCAGAGCCAGCTTGTTCTTCACCTGATCGTAGGCGCCCCTGGCGATGCAGATGCCTCCCGGGTCCGCCAGGCTCTCGATGCGGGCGGCAATGTTGACCCCATCCCCGTGGAGGTCCTCGCCCTCTTCGATCACATCCCCCAGATTGATCCCGATGCGAAACTCCACCTTGCGATTTTCCGGCAGTTCAGCGTTTCTCGCCTGCAGTTCCTCCTGGATCTCCACCGCACTCCGGACGGCATCCACCACACTGACAAACTCAGCCAGCAGGGAGTCCCCCGAGCCATGCACCACCCGGCCTCGATGCTTGCGGATGACCAGGCCCATGGCCTCCCGGTAGGTCCTCAAAGTGCCGACGGTTGCCTCTTCATCTTCCCCGATGAGGCGACTGTAGCCCTTGACATCGGCATGAAGGATGGCGGCAAGCTTCCGTTTGAAGTCTTCCCCGGGCATGGGACACCTCCCTCATGGGCTGTCCTGCGAAATGGCATTCTACTCGTAGAAACCTGCCCCAACGATCACATTCGCACTCGGGACTTTGAGAACATAGGATGTCTTGGGTTCCGGTATTCCTCCAGGGGTTTTCGGATACATATAACTCACCCAGCCCTCCCCTTTGGTGTTGGCAACGTCAAGAATCTCCTGCATGTATAGTTTGCCATTAACATCTTTTAAATCCCTTGCCTGATAGCCAATTATCTTGGGAGCCTTATGAGCGAGCATTTTTCCTGTTTCATCAAGACAGAATACGTAAGTATCCTTCCACATAAAAGGTCCGTTGGGGTCATTCATCTTTTGGAGAGCCGCTTCAAGTCCGATCTCCTCTATCAATTTGGCCGCTTGTTTGGTCTTCGCTACGCATTCCTCCCTGGTTGCCAGCTCTTCAGCCGCCCACAGATCACCCAAGGCAGAGACCAAAAGGAGCGCCAAAGCCATCACACTAAGAATCATTGAAAGCCTTTTCATGATAACCTCCTTTGATTGCGCAACATTGCCCAGGTTCCTTATTCGCCTCATGCAATGAGATCAGATGAGACACAAGCACCACTCCAACATGCTGAGAAGACTCCTCTACGTTTCAGTCCTCAACTGAGACTCCTCGGATGCCCCAATCAGCTATTTCGATATATTCGTTCTTCTCTTGAGGCGTGCCTTCAGGGTTACGGAATACAGACAAGTAATGCTTGAGGCCTTCGTAGCGCTTTTCCCATTTGTTGCAGAGCATATCTCCTTCTATCCAACTTCTGCCGCTTTCGATAACCTTGGAATCCAATATATACTCTGCTCTGCCATCCATAGTGCGCTTTATCGACCATTTTCTGCCATACCATAATCCGGTCTGGGTATGGCCGAAAAACAATTTCTTGATCTCCTCTCCGGTGAGCCTGTAATCCTCTGATGCTTTGTAATACCCAGAGGGCTCTCCCGGCAGCCCTGCCTTGAGGAGACCATTGGCAAAACGATCGGCATCCTCGGGATTCTTGAAGGGATAATGGTACATTACCATTTGCAGGTTGGCAGGACGATGCCATGGTTTAGTGTAGATGTCGAGTGCCGAGCGGGCTTCTTGGTCGCGTCCAAGATGGGCATAGGCAGCTGCAAGAGTTGCCGCAAATTCAGTGCGATCGGGGTTCAGCTTGAGGGCTCTCTCCATCAAAGTCGCGGCGTCTGCAAATCGCTCCATACAGAAGTAAGCCTTGCCTTGCAGGCTCAGGGGAAAAGCAGTGTTTCGGGGGTCGAGCAGCATTGCCCTCTTGGCAGAGCTAATGGCCTCCTCCGGCTTGCCCAAGAACAACATGACCTCGGCCATCATCAGATGGCTTTCGGCATCGTTGGGATTCATGGCGACAGCTTTTTCGGCTTCAGCAAAAGCTTCTTGGTGCTTCCGCCTGGTAAGAGCGAGGGCGGACGCAACCCGGTGAGCAATCGATGTCGGGTTTTTCATTGCTTCTTCAAGGGATTGCTGCGCACGCATGCGGCTTGCAGGGTCAAAGTCACCCATGTGCCATACCCATCCATAATCCGATGCCTTCAAGTAGGTTAAGGCCAATGCGGCATAGGCCCGTCCATAGTTGGAATCCAGTTCGATGGCTCTCTGAAAATAGGGCAGAGCCTTGGCAAAATCATCCGGGGTTTGGCGCAGATAAAACTCCCAACCTTGCAGGAAGGCATCATAGGCCTCGATACTATTCGTCTCTTTAATTGCAGACTGTTCCTGTTCCCCTAGCGTCAATTTTACTGCAAGGGCGGCAACGATCTTCTGAGTGATCCTATCCTGCAAGGCAAAGATGTCATCCATTTTGCCGTCATAGCGCTCGGCCCATAAGTGATGGCCAGTGCCCGCGTCTATGAGCTGCGCGTTGATGCGCACTTGATTCAAGACTTTGCGAACGCTGCCTTCCAGCACGTATCGCACCCCAAGTTCCTGTGCAACTTGCTGCGCCTTGACCGGCTTGCCTTTATAGGTAAACGTCGAGTTGCGGGCGATCACGAACAGGCCTGACAATTTAGATAGATCAGTAATCAAGTCTTCCGTGATGCCGTCGCTGAAATACTCCTGCTTCGGATCGTCACTCATGTTGACAAAGGGAAGCACTGCAATGGAGGGGCTATCGATTAGTGGGGAACCCGTCTCTTCTGAAGAAGAAAGTTTCATCGGCGGATTAGCCGTTTGCAAATGGAATTTCCAAACGGCCAGACCACCTGCTACCACAAGAAGCAAGATCAATACGCCAAATACCATCCTCTGCCCCAGCTTCGGCTCGGGCCTTTTCTCGCCGACAACCTTGCCGACGGCCTCCGGATCCGTAAGGACTTTATAGACCCGCACCGGTTCCGCGATGTTCTTGACCGTGTGCTCCCCGAGATACTCATAACCGAGAGCCAGCTTGTTCTTCACCTGATCGTAGGCGCCCCTGGCGATGCAGATACCTCCCGGGTCCGCCAGGCTCTCGATGCGGGCGGCAATGTTGACCCCATCCCCGTGGAGGTCCTCGCCCTCTTCGATCACATCCCCCAGATTGATCCCGATGCGAAACTCCACCTTGCGATTTTCCGGCAGTTCAGCGTTTCTCGCCTGCAGTTCCTCCTGGATCTCCACCGCACTCCGGACGGCATCCACCACACTGACAAACTCAGCCAGCAGGGAGTCCCCCGAGCCATGCACCACCCGGCCTCGATGCTTGCGGATGACCAGGCCCATGGCCTCCCGGTAGGTCCTGAGAGTGCCGACGGTCGCCTCCTCATCTTCCCCGATGAGGCGACTGTAGCCCTTGACATCGGCATGAAGGATGGCGGCAAGCTTCCGTTTGAAGTCTTCCCCGGGCATGGGACACCTCCCTCATGATGCTGTCGTGCAAAATGGTGATTCGGTTACCTGGGGTATTCTGGGTTGATCAACATCGGAGTGGATATGCATCAGGTTCTTCGGGAGCTTTTCTGGGTAATACCCCTCACTGAACCCTTTCCCTTGCTCGGAATGATCGCACTGGGAGTGGAACTGTGTCCAATAAATCGAATTGTTTTGAGTTTGTTCATTATATCTTGGTCAGTTTGAGAAGGACAGTTTATCCTCGGCATGAACCTCGACCACCAGCAGGGCCATGTCATCGTACTGTGCAGCCCCGGCCTGGAACCGATCCACCACCGCGAAGATATGGTCGCACAGTTCACCAGCGGCCAGTCCCCCGGCAGAGCAGACCGTCTCGCTCAGCCGCCCCACCCCATAAAACTCACCCGTGGTTGAATTGGCATCGGTGATCCCGTCGGTGTAGAGGACCAGTAAGTCGCCGGGGTGCAGGTCAACGCTCGCCTCTTCCAGACTCACCTCCTCGATGCAGCCAAGCGCAGCCCCTTCGCCCGCCAGGAATCGACACGCACCGGTCTTACGGCTGAACAGTAACGGACGGTCATGGCCGGCCCGGGCGTAGCGCAGGTTGCCCTGCACAGAGTCAAGCACGCCGTAGAAAACAGTTACAAACATATCGGCCTGGCTCATCTCCAGCAGCAGCCTGTTGACAGTCAACAGCACTTCTCGGGGCGACGGGTTGCGTTTGGCCTCGGCGTAGATCAGACTGCGGGTGAGAGCCATATACAGGGCGGCGGACATCCCCTTGTCCGATACATCCGCCATGATCAAGCCCACGCGCCCCTTGTTGAGCGAAATGGCATCGTAGAAGTCGCCACCCACCTGCCGGGCACTCCGGCTCCGAGCTGCGAAACTGAACCCCGGCAACTCGGGTAGTTCATGAGGGAGGATGCTCTGCTGCAGCTTTCGGGCAAGCTCCAGTTCGCACTCCAGCCTCTCCGCTTCAACCAGAGCCGGCCTGGGCTTCCTGTAATTCATGATAAGCCTGGGCCAGGGCCCGGTTCTTGTGCTGCAGATCAGCGATCATCTGCAGGTCGGCGCTGCGCAGCCGAGCGCTGAGCTCCTGCACCATCCCGTACAGCAGCAGGGGCTGCCGAAGCAACACGGATCGCAGATTTTCCTCGGAGAACTCCAACAGCCGGGTAGGCTCCAGGGCACGAATGGTGGCAAAGCGCGGGCTGGCCTCGATGAGGCCCATCTCGCCAAAGAAGTCCCCCTGACCGCGCCGGGCGAGCACCATCTCATCGGCACCCTGCCCCTTTACGACCTCTACCCGCCCCTCGACGATCAGGTACAGCTCGCGGCTCGTGGAGCCTTCCTGGAAGATGATCTGACCCGGCCGGAAGCTCCTCTCCATTGCTGCCTTGGCCAACCCCTCCACCACGTCCGCGCCGACCTCTTTCAGAAAGGGCAAACTGCGCAACAGTTCAATGTTCATGGTGGTCATGGCGGCAAATGTCCAACTGAGGCTTTCAACAAGTAGATTAGGGCATGGGAAAACGTTGCCCCAACGAATTCATCCGCACCGCACCTGTTGTCGTCCGATAACCAAGCCATCCGGTTGCGTTATCCGGGCGAAGTCGTCCCAGAAACCCGGATAGGATTTAGCCACAGCTTCCGCGCCATGGATGGTGATGCCCGCTACTCGTAGCCCGGCCACGGCAAAGGCCATGGCGATGCGGTGGTCGTTGTGGGACTCGATGGCTGCACCGTGAGCACCGCCGCCGCGGATCACCAACCCGTCAGGCAATTCCTCCACAACAATGCCGACTTTGCCCAGCTCCATGGCCACCACGGCGATACGGTCGGATTCCTTGATACGCAGATGGGCTACGTTGTGGATGCGGGTGGTGCCGTCGGCAAAAGCCGCCACCACGGCCAGCGTCGGTACCATGTCGGGCATGGCGTTCATGTCCAGATCCAAGGCCTGCAACCGCTCCGGTCCCCGCACCCGCACCCCTTCCCCCTCCCAGCGGATGGCACAGCCCATGCGTTCAAGCACTTCCAGAAAACGGCAGTCTCCTTGAAGGGCCGCACTGGTTACCGGTGCTGTAACGATTTCGCCGCCGGTTATGGCAGCGGCAGCCCACCAATACGAGGCCGAAGAACAGTCCCCTTCCACCAGGTAGTCTTGAGCTCGGTAGACCTGTGGCGCCGGGATCCGCACTCTATTAGGACCCAGCCACTGGTAGGTCACACCCCACTGCTCCAGCATGGCCAGCGTGAGATGCACATAGGGAAGCGAAGCCACCGGTTCCAGCCAACTCACAACCATGTCCCGCGGCGCGCACGGAGCCACCATCAGAATCGATGATAGGAACTGGGAACTCTGACGGGCATCGATGTCGATCTCTCCCCCTTGCAGCCCGTCAGTGACCATTTCCACGGGTGGATAGCCGGTGTGTCCGAGGAAGTGGCCGCGCACACCCTGCCCTGCCAACGCTTCCAGGACCGGCCCAATGGGACGCTCGCGCAGACGATCGGTACCGTCCAGCACGAAGCGGCCACGGCCGGCTGCCAGAAAACCAGCCAGCAAGCGCATGCTGGTGCCACTGTTACCCAGCTGAATCGGCGCTGCAAGCTGAGACCAGCGCCACCTGGGCGGTCGTACCCGGACAGAGTCCTCTTCCCAGAGCAACTCCACGCCGAGCTGTTCCAGGGCTCGGGCGGTAAGGAGCGTGTCCTCGGCCCGAAGCGGATTGCGCACCCGGCTTTCCCCGTCGGCCAGCGCCGCTATCAGGAGTGCGCGATGGGTGACGGATTTGGAACCCGGCAGGCGTACTTGCCCACATACCTTGGCAATAGAGTCGATGTGTTGGATCATGATGCTCCACTTGCGTTGCTAGTTGAAGGCGTAAAAAACGCAGGTTGCGGGACCTCCCCAGCAAGTCGCCGGCTGCGAGATGAAGTCCAGTTTGGCAAAGGGAATATGGATGTGCAAACGGCCCCCGAAGGTTCCTCCAAAGGGTCTATGAAGCCAATCTTGTTCGCCAGTGGTATCACTTCTTGCCGGCATCCTGGCCCTTTCGATTCAGCGCGCGCAGCAGGGCATCCTGCATGTCGGTGACCGGCGCGGGCCGCTGCAACCACCATTCGAGCTGGGCCACCCCCTGGTAGAGCAGCATGTCCAACCCGGAAACCGCGACACAACCCGCATCCCGGGCCGCCACCAGAAATGGAGTCCATAACGGTTGGTAGACCAGGTCCATGGCCACCATCCCAGGCCGAAACATCGATGGTGCCAAAACCTCCACGTCCTCGCCCCCAGCCAGACCCACCGAGGTACATTGCACCAGCAGATCAAAGGAACGTTGGTGGACCTCCCCGAGCGCCAAGAATTCGCATCCAAAGGCATCAGCCAGAGCCTGGCCGCGAGCCTGGGTTCGATTGGTGATGGTGACCGCGGCCTCATGTCGTTTCAGACCGTAGACCACCGCCCGCGATGACCCGCCGGCCCCAATCACCAAGGCCCGCTTGCCGGCGAGCGGAGTCACCTGCTGGAGCGCGCGAACCGCACCGATCCAATCGGTGTTGATTCCTTCCCAACCGACCGGATCATCCATCCTTCGCAGGGTATTCACGGCGCCGATGCTACGAGCCGTTTCATCCACCTTTAGTGCCAACTGACAGGCGCTTTCCTTGTGGGGAAGAGTCACGCTCAAACCACGTACGCCCATATCGGCCAACAGCCGCAAGGCCGCCGTCAGGTCATCGACCTCCAAAGCCAAATAATGTGCGGGGTGGCCCAGACAGGCAAAGGCGGCGTTCATCATCGCCGGACTCAGGGAATGGGCCACAGGGTGTCCGATAACGGCAAAAAGGTCGGTCTGTACAATGCGGATCATGTCAACCCCCTGACCTGGCGGGCACAACCAAGGATGAAATCGCCCCGCCCCCTTGGGAGAAGGGACAGGGGGATTTTCATTTAAGCATGTCCAAGAGAGCCCGGGTTTCCAAGGCGGTGTACTGTCCCGGGGCTGCCTCCGAACTTCCCACCAGACGAACATAGGTCCATGGGCTTCCGAGCAGCAGACATGCAATTCGACTCCAGCGCCCCGGCCCCCCCATACAGAAGGCGATCACATCCACCTGGAGGGTTTCTCTGCCCCACGGGATCAACTGCAGCACCCGCAGGCAATCATGGTAGTTGCCGGCAAGCGTGACCACCTTGATGCAGTCGGCACCCTTAGCCGACTTGCGGGCAATCGCTTGGAGCTTATCTACCTGCGGTGTCTGTGAAAAGTCGTGGTGGGAAACCACCACCTTCGCGCCCAATGCGTGAAACCTTTCGGGGAGATCCCCCTCCAGATCATCTTCCAGGTCCACCCACTCGGCACCGGCTTCAACCGCGTCCGCCAGGATTTCCAGCCGTTCGGCTTCCGGACCGATAAAGAACCCACCGTGGCGCTCGGGCCGGTTGGTGACCAGAACTGGACAACGCCGTTCGGCACCAAGGACGGCCAGCAGTTTTCGCGTCTTGGGCCAACCCTGTCGGGCGATGAAAGCATCGAGGCGCCATTCCACCAGATCCACCTCGGGGCTTTGCAGAATCGCCGGCAGTTGACGAGACTGGCCATCCAACAGGCAACCACAGATTGTCATCGTGTTGTCCATGGGTCTTCACGCCTTTGCGATGGCGGCCTTGGGGTTCTGCGTCACCGGCGCCACTTCTTCCATCTGGAATCGAATCGGTCGGAATGGGTCACTGCGCGGATACGAACCCAGTATTTTCAAGAAGGCAACTCGCTCTTGCAGATCTTCCAGACTCTGGCGGATCGCCGGATCGTCGCGATGGCCCTCAATGTCGGCATAGAACAGGTCGTGCCAGATGGTGATCCGGCTGGGCCGAGATTCGATTCTCGTTATGTTACGCCCGTGGAGGGTGAAAGGTTCCAGGGCGTCGCGGAGAGCTCCCGGTCGATCCGGTACGGCGAACAGGATTGAGGTTTTGTCATGCCCGGTGGGTGGGTTGAAATGCTGAGCCAAAGCGAAAAATCTCGTAATATTGCCGGGCCGATCTTCGATCCGTGGGGCCAGTACTGTCAAGCCATAGTGGTGTGCGGCGAACAGGTTGCAGATGGCAGCCCCGGTAGGGTCTTCTTGACAAAGACGAGCGGCTTCGGCAGTGGAACTGCATTCCTGCAAGACGGCGTGACGCATGTGGTGAAGCAGCCAATGCCGGCATTGCCCAAGGGTCTGCGGGTGAGCGTAGACACGCTCCACCTGCTCCAGGGACTCGCCTTTTCCAGCAAGATAGTGGGCCATTTCCAGATAGCATTCGCGGACCACCTGGGCGTCACATTCACAGAGCAGATCCAGGGTGTGCGTTACTCCACCTTCCAGGGTGTTCTCGATGGGTGCGATGGCCACATGCACCAAGCCCTTGACCAAATGGTCGAAGACTTCATCGAGGGTCGGCAACGGGTACATAATGTGCGGAATGGCCGAACAAGGACCGGGCGGCAAGGTGGGAATAGGTCCATTCCGGCCCGAGAAAAGCCACTTCCAGGGGATGTTGCAGCACCCGAGAGGCGGCCATGATTTCCCGATAAATGGAGCGGAGCCCATCATCGCTGAGCGGTCCCGGATTTCCCTGGGACAGCCGGGCATAGATGACTTCTTCGCGGCTCGGGTCAAAGGGCGGCAGTCCGGCATCCACCTTGATCCGCCCAATTTCCTTGGCCAAATCCATGCGTTCGTTGAGCGCCCGAAGCAACTGCTGGTCGACACGATCAATGGCATCGCGTAAGCGATCAAGTTGATTTCGCAAATCATCCTTCACCGTCATCGCTCCCATATGGTCTCTTGAACCTTGGTCCCAAAATGGCGCCCCGCTTCTTCGACCATGACCAGCACCTGATCACCGGGTTGCAGCGATGCCACCGAAAGCGCTTCCCCAGTGGGGCTGGTGAGGCGGATGGTCTCGGCATTTTGCAGCACCAGAGAACCACCTATGCCGTCGCAGCTGGCATGTACCAGCAGCAGCGGCCGCCTCTCGACCTTGGCGCGGCCGACCACCGCCGGCTGGGTTCGGCCATCAGCATCAACGATGAGGACCGCATCGCCGCAGATCAATTCGCTGAGATAGCGGGTGCGATTGTCCGGCACGCGTACGTAGGCGTGTAACGCACCGGCATTGACCCGAAAGGGGCGCGGCGCCACGTAGGGGCTCGAACGCGTCTCGGCCTGAACCAGGAACAGGAAATGGCTGAAATTGCCCACCAGCATTCCATCGCCGTCCTGCATCGAGGTACAGGTGTCCACACAGACACGGTCACCCATCCCCACCGGCGCAACCCTGTCGACCGTCGCCACCCGCAGGGTAACCGGCTCACTGCTGCTCTTGACCCTTGCGATCATGGTCTTGAGTTGGGAGACTTCCTCCGCCACAATGACGACCCCTGCTACCCCTTTTTCCAGAATACCCAGCGCCAAATCCAGGTTCTCGGTGGAGTCCACCGCCACCAGCAGTCTTCCCCCGGCTGGCAACCAGGTTCTCCAGCGGGATCACCTCCCAACGCCGCTGATCGATGACCACCGGCGCAGTGCGTAGCAATCCGGCGATCCGGGCTTCATCCTCGGGACTCTCCAACTGCTCGAAAAACACGTCCTGGCCTGGCCTCAAATCACCATCATCGCTAACGGTGGTGATCCGGCCCAATTCCTTGACACGCTCCTGCCAACCGGCGGGGACCACCAGGGCGTCGGCTCCGGCTTCCAGAGCCGCAGTCACCATCTTTTTGGACCAGCGATCGAACTTAACCCAGGTCTCCTTCATGGATTCACCCCGGCGCATCCTCAACGGCTCGGTGCCGTCAAATCCGGTTGACCAATTCTCACAATAAAAAAAGCCGCGGGGTTCCTCCCGCGGCTTTTTGTCGCATCCAGTGCTAAAACGGACTCAAAGGGCGGGCCACCTGGCGCCATAAAAAAAACCGTAATAAAAGTGGAAATAGGCTGCAGCGTACAATTCGGTGGCTCCCTTCTCAGTTTTCGACACCATAGAGAAATAGTTGACATCTTGTCAAGCGCTTTTCATCCCAAATCCAAGGTGCTCGATCCTCATTGATCCCCTTGAGGTCACGAACCCACCCGCTACGAGTGATGACTCATGGTGACCGGGGCAGGACAACTTCCAGCCGCACTTCGACACCCCGTCTCTGGAGCAAGAGCCGGTGGCTGGTCTTTCCGGTAGATCCACTCCCCAGTATCGCTGTGTGAATATCTTGGATGTTGGCCACGGGCCGATCGTCAATCGCCACCAGGATGTCGCCCGCGGTGACTCCTGCCCGAGCCGCCGGCCCATCAGGAAGGACGTCCTCGATGAGCATGCCCTTGCCTGACTCCAGGGATGTCACACGGACCCCCAAGCGGCCCCGATGGCCGGGGAAGGGCTCCCGAGGTGGGGTAATCCACACGTAGTCGGCTATCTCACGATCAAGCGCACCCTCCTTGGTATTGACGGCAATCGGGACGACCGTCCTGAAGCTGTGGGGATAACGCCGTTCCGTTCTCAATGGCACGCCATAACTATACTCAATGTGCCCATTGCCAACGAGTACCGCAATGTGCTCAGGGGCAGGCTGAACCGCCAGGTGCGTCGCCAAAGTCTCCGCCATGGTCTCTTCCCAAGCCAGTTGGGCGTCATAGAACATGTCGAAATTGCCCCTGGCACCGTGCATGGCCATGTGGTGCTCATACTGTTCGCGGATCGCTTCGCGATGCTTCACGTTACTGCGGTCGAATTCCCTGGCCACTTGGAGCCGTTCAGCCGGATCGAGGTGCTCGAGGCCGCGCTGAGCGATGCTTCGCACCGCCTGGGGCGGGGCGTTGAGCCCTATGATGCGGATATGACGATCACGGCAGTATTCCAGGATGGGACGATAGAACATCACCGGATAGCCCCAATTTTGATCCCATTGGACACCCTTGAGAAACGCCTCTTCACTCAATTCACCAGCCGACCATTGATCCAGCCAGGATTGCACGGTGATCGGAAACATCTCCATGCCCACCATCAAGTTCTGGCCGTAACCATCCAATGCCTTCAGAATTCGCAGTTGAATCTCGTGATCGGCCAATCCTGTGTGGGTCTCGCCCAGATAGATCACCCGTTGTGTCACAAGGTCGGAGATCAATGCCTCAAAACTCACAACCTCCCCTGTGTGCATGGCTACAATATCACCGACCTGCAAGTTCCGATCAGAGCCCTGCAAATACCGCCTGGGAGTTGTGGGCCTGGCCAGTGGAGCGCATCCGGCGGTCATCGCCAACAGAACCAAGGCCAAACAAACCAACAGATAGGATCGCATAAGCACTCACCGCTTCTTGGCACGGAACCGTCGGTAAAGTCGGGCCTGCGTGTCAGATCCAGACTCAGTAAATAACGCCAGGTAGCCTGCTGGTATCCCGTGGCACCTGGCGTCCCTCGCGGACCAGCCGGAATCATTTGGTCAATTCTAGAATCACCGCCTCGCGACCATCCTCGCGTTTGACTTTCACGTGAAGTTCCTGTCTGCTGTCGCGAACCCCCAAGGCTAACCCCACCTCTTTCAAGAGCGACATTCCTTTAAGAGGGTCGGAAGTGGCATAGCAGTCACAAAGCTCCTGCACTTTCAAATGCAGGTTGCGTTTGTCCTTCATGATCCACCTCCACCAGTAACTGATCGATATTACAGCATTTATTGTCAACTCATGCACTGAATGTAAGGAGCACGAAGAAGCGATGCAAGAGGGCTGTCATGGGCAGGTCCGCCGACGTCTTGTATCTTGGCTTTTATCGTCGTCCATAAGGGCACGCATACAAACACAATCCGCATACGGCCGTTTCGGCATCCTTCTCTTTCATTTTGGAAAAGTACCGATCACACTTACGGGCGTCAAAACGGACTGATCGCGGTTCACCTGGTCGAAAAGGTCGCCCTGTGAAAGCGCTGACTGGACAAATGTCTACACACTCATGACAGTCCCCGCAACGCTCTCCCATTGATTCTCCAGTTGTGCCCAAGGGTGCATCTGTCAGCACTGTCGCCCACCGTACCCGAGGTCCCATGTCGGGAGTAATCAAAAGACAATTCTTCCCAATCCAGCCCAACCCAGCCAAATGAGCGCTCAATTTGTGAGGGAAGATGGCACAAATCCGATCATCATCCACTCGCTTGGATGCTGGAACGGGGAAGGCTCTGTACCCCTTGCGCTGCAAGACGCCTCCTAAGCGGGACGTCACTTGGTCAAGGCGGGAATTGATTACCTCGTAGCAATGGGAGCGATAGTTGATTGCCGCCGCACGTTCGGGTCGTCGCGATAACTGGTCAACAATCGAATGAAATAAGGAGATCCCAATGGAAATGGAGCGCGGATACTCTGCGATTTCGGTCCCACCTTGTTCGAGAATGAAGTCGCGGGCGGGGAGCAAATCGGCGATGCCGAAATAGTCGGCTCCCCAACTCATGGCCGAATCAAGTAGCTGATGTTCAAGGCCCATCTATCCATCTTCTTGTCTGGGCCGGGGGCGGCCCCGGGTCGTTGCCTTCCCGGGGCTCCCACAGATCCGGACTTGCGCGATTAACGAATCCGGCTCCACAGATAGAGCCGCTGCAAGAAGGTGAGCAATCGAGAGAGCGGGGCTATTCTCTGCTTGCGGTCTCTCCCGTCATGCGGGAATAATCAAGAAGATTTCTATGAGATGCTGTGGAGTTCCGTGATCGAGTGCTAGTTTTTCCCCAGATACGCCGACATCACCTTCTCATCCGATTGGATTTCCTTGGGCGTGCCTTCAGCCAGTTTTCTGCCCTGATCCAGCACCATAATCCGGTCGGAAATTTCCATGGTGAGGCTCATGTCATGCTCCACCAAAAGGACGGTGATTCCCTGCCCCTGGATCTGACGCAAGATCTGCCCCAGATGCTGGGTTTCCACGGCGTTGAGTCCCGCCGCCGGTTCATCGAGCAGCAGCAAGCGCGGTTGCGCAGCCAAAGCCCGAGCAATTTCCAGCAGTCGCTGCCATCCAAAGGGCAGATCGGTGCTCCGCTGCTGAGCCTGGTCCTGCAATCCCACAAACTCCAGCAGATCCATGGCTCGCTCGCGTGCTTCCCGCTCTTCCCTACGCACCCATGGCCAGCGCCCGATGGCACCCCAAAACCCGCAGCGAGAGCGCACGTATTGACCAACCAACACGTTTTCCAGCACCGTCAAACTCTCAAAAAGCTCTACGTTCTGGAACGTGCGGGCAATTCCCTGGGCCACCAATCGGTGCATGCTTTGGCCCTGAATCTCGCGCTTTTCAAACAGAATCCGGCCACTGTCAGGGGCATACACGCCGGTCACCAGGTTGAAAAAGGTGGTCTTTCCAGCACCATTCGGACCGATAACCGCGTGGATGGTTTCGGCCCGCACGGCAAAGGAGATGTCATAGAGCGCCTGGAGCCCACCAAATGCCTTTGATAAAGAGCGTGCCTCGAGAATGCCCTCAGTCTCGTCATTAACGTCGCTGAATGCACCTGCAGTTGCCCAACTCACAGCAAGATTACCATCCTTTGAGAAGCGTCAGCCACCCTATCGGGCCGCCTGGCCCTTGGCGGTTGTTGATCGGACCCGCTGGGATCGCTCATAAAGGTCCAGCAAACCATGAGTTAGCCCCTTGGGGAGGAAGATCATAATGACCATAAGAATCAGACCGTAAACCACCATTTCATAGTCTGCAAACACGTGCAGCCACTCAGGTAACAAAGTCAGGACCGATGCACCCAGCAGCGATCCCCAAATACTGGCCATTCCACCGACAGCGACCATTGTTACCAAGCGAACCGACATGATGAAATCGAAGGTACTGGGGCTAACAAAACTCACCAAATGAGCATAGAGAAAACCCGCCAAGGCCGCCATTACAGCGCTCAAAACGAAAACCATCAGTTTCAGTCGGGCAGTATCCACTCCCACTGCGATGGCCGCCCGTTCGCTGTCGTGGATGGCGCGCAGAGCCCTGCCAACCCGAGAGTCCACCAATCGATGGCAGAGCCCGAAGAACATCAGATTGATGAGCCAGACTAGATAGAAATACCCGGAGCCGCTCGCGAGTGTCACCCCACCCAATGTCAGTGGGGCAATTCCAACCAAACCCGAGGCACCGCCGGTCACCCCGCTCCATTCCCGAAAGACAACGTAAACTATCATGCCGAAACCCAGCGTTCCCATCCCCAGATAATAGCCGGAAAGCTTGAGGGTCGGCACGCCGACCACGAAAGCCACGATGGCAACCGCCAGCAGGACCAGAGGCAGAACCAGCCAGGGCGAGCACTGCCAATGCCCGCTCAATACGGCGCTGGTGTAGGCACCGAGGCCGAAGAACGCAGCATGCCCCAGTGAAATCTGGCCGGCATACCCCATCAGCATGTTGAGCCCCAGGGTGAGCAGCGTATTGATCCCAATGAAGGTGAAAAGCTGCAGGTAATAACGATTAGAGACCTGGAGGCCAGTTATGAGGATGACCAAGAAGAAAACGAGGTAGGGAATTTTGCCTGCTAGCGACTGTTTGTCGAGTCTCACGGTCTTTCCCACGCTCTGTCACGCATCCACAGGCCGCATTAGAACCGGTGGACGGCGGTTGCTCCCAAGATACCACCGGGCCGCAGGTAGAGGATGAGGAGCAAGAGCAGGAAGGCTATGGCATCCTTGAGGCTCGATGAGAAAAAACCGATCCCTAAAGATTCCAGGATTCCCAGGAGGAACCCGCCCAAGACCGCGCCCATGGAACTGCCCAGCCCTCCCAGCATGGCCGCGCAAAAACCCTTGAGCCCCAGCAAGGTCCCCATATCGTAACTGCACATGGTGATGGGGGCGATGATCATACCTGCCACCGCTCCCATTGCCGCGCTAATGGCGAAGGCAAACAGCACCATGCGTTCACTGGGTATCCCCAGTAGCCACGCGGCTCTCTTATTGATGGCACAGGCCTGCATGGCCTTTCCTGTGAGGGTGCGTTTGAAGAAGACCTGAAGGCCCATGACGGTTATCAGCACGATGGCCAGTATCCATAAGCTCTGCGATAGCAAACTGGCTCCCCCGATGCGAAGCGGGGGATGTTGGGAAAAAGGGGGAACTCCATAGGAGTCCTTCCCCCAGCCCAGCATGGAAATTCCTCTAAGGAAAATGGACACCCCCACGGTGATAATCACCAGGACGATGGGATGGGGCCGTCGCACCGTGCGGATGGCCAGCCGTTCAAAAACCATCCCCAGTAGCGCCACGCCCACTACGGTGATGGGAAAAGCCAACGCTAGAGGCAGGTGGCATCCGCTCCGCAGGGTCACAAAACCCAGCGCCCCCAGCATAACAAATTCGCCCTGAGCAAAATTGATCAAATCGGTTGCATTGTAAAGCATGGTGAAACCCAGAGCGATGATGGCATAGATGGCTCCATTGGTGACACCAGCAAACAGATATTGGAGGATTTCTTCCATGGATCAAGGCTCAAGCTGCAAGCTGCAAGCTGCAAGCTGCAAGCTGCAAGCTGCAAGCTGCAAGCTGCAAGCTGCAAGCTGCAAGCAAAAGGAAACCCGATGTAAGATCGGGTGTCAAGGGCTGCAAAGCAAGGATCCGAACCGGACAACCGCCAAGCCCGATCCTTGCCCGCGCCACGTTTTTCTCAAGGAAGCAACGCCCAGGTGCCCTTCTCGATGCGGACCATAACAAAGGCATCTTCCCCCAGGCCGTTGTGATCCTTGGGGGAGAAATTGAAGGTCCCGCTAACTCCCACGTATCCAGTCAACTTCTCGATGTTGTCGCGAATCTTGTCCCGATCACCGTTGGTTCCTTTGAGCGCTTTGGTCAGGATGCCCAGGGCGTCGTAAGCATATCCGCCGAAGCCGGAGGCCGGCATCTTGAACCGGTCACTGAAGTCATTGCTGTATTGCAGGAGCACCGGCCGATTCGGGTCTTTTTCCGGAAGGAGGTTGGCCACCATGATCTTGCCGGTGGGCAGGATGATCCCTTCGGCGGCATCGCCGGCCAGTTCAATGAACTTCGCCGAGGCCACGCCGTGACTTTGATACAAGGGAGTGGTCATACCCAACTGCTGCATATTCTTGGCTACCACCGCCGGACCAGGGTTGGTGCCCCAGCAAATCACCGCATCGGGCTGGGCCTTGCGTATCTTGGTAAGTTGCGCGGTCATGTCGCTGTCTTTGGCATCGAAGCTTTCCGCCTGGACGATCTCCATCTTGAAGGTGGTGGCCTGGGCCAATAGCTGCTCTTTACCACTTTCGCCAAAGGCATTGGCCACCGTGATGATGCCAAGCTTCTTAATGTTTTGCTTCTGCATGACCTTATAAATGGCGGCCACCGCCAGCACGTCGCTTTGGGCGGTCTTAAAGACATACGGTTTCACCGGATCAGTGATCTTAATCCCGGCGGCACAACTGATCAGAGGAACCTTGGCCTGCTCCAGGATGGGAGCAATGGCCAGGGTGGTGGGCGTCAGGCTCGGACCGATGACCGCTAGTACATCGTCCTTACTGATCAGCTTATTGGCCGCAAGTACCGCTTTGGTCGGGTCGCCTTCGTCGTCATAAATGACCGCTTCCAGAGGATGACCGTCAATACCACCCTTGGCGTTGATGGCCTCTACCAGCATCTCCATGCTCTTCTTCTCAGGATCACCAAGGAAGGATTGAGATCCGGTAACCGAAAAGACTCCACCGACTTTGTATGGTTCCGCACTCCAGCCATACACCGGCACCAGCAACCCCAAACATACCAGTCCAAGAATCAGGACCTGCCTAGCCTTCCAACCTGTTGTCTTCGTCTGTTTCATCTTCTCTCCTCCTCGATCGATTTCCGGCCCGGCCAGCCCCGCCGAGCACCATCCTACATGGTGTAAACCTTACTCCCATTGATCACCGTCACGCCATTGGCCGTCAGCACCTTTACCGCCTCCTCCAGGTTGTCGAAACGGAAGATGATCACGGCGTTGTTGCCACTCTGTTGAACGAACGCATACATGTATTCCACGTTGATGTTGGCCCGGAAGAGCACATCCAGGATCTTGTGGAGTCCGCCAGGCCGGTCCTCGACTTCCACCGCCACGACATCGGTGCGGCCGACCGTGAAGCCATGCTTGGATAAGACTTCCTTGGCTTTGTCGTTGTTGTTGACAATCAGCCGCAAGATGCCAAAGTCCGAAGTATCCGCCAGGGACAGTGCACGGATGTTGATCCCCGCTTCCGACAGGATTCGAGTCACTTCCGCCAACCGCCCCGCCTTGTTCTCCAAGAAGACTGAAATCTGTTCGACGCGCATCGCCGTCCTCCCTCTGATGCTGCTAGGTTGCCCATCACAAACCGCCCTGGCCGATGAGACCACCACGGCAGTGGCTGACTAGATCTTGCGATTATCGATCACGCGTTTGGCCTTTCCTTCACTGCGCTCGATGGTTTTCGCTTCCACCAGTTTCACCTTGGCGGATACACCCAGGTATTCCTTGATATTCTTAGCGATCTTTCGTTCCAGATGCTGCAATTGCTTGACCTCATCGGAAAAGGTCCGTTCTCCCATTTCTATCAGGACGGTCAAGACATCCAGGTTTTCCTCGCGATCCACCACCAGCTGGTAGTGCGGTTCGACCCCTTCCACTTCCATGAGCACGCTCTCAATCTGTGATGGGAACACATTGACCCCGCGAATGATGAGCATGTCATCGGTGCGACCGCTCACTCGATTCATCCGCAGGTGCGTGCGGCCGCAGACACATGGTTCGGGGCTGAGAGAGGTGATGTCCCGCGTACGGTAACGGATGACCGGGAAGGCTTCCTTGCTAATGGTAGTGAACACCAGCTCGCCCATCACTCCGTGGGGAAGGACTCGGCCGGTTTCGGGATCGATGATTTCCGGAATGAAATGATCTTCAAAAACGTGCAGACCGCGTTTCGCTTCAACACACTCGACAGCCACTCCCGGACCCATGACTTCACTCAACCCGTAGATGTCGACCGCATCGAGGTAGAGCTTCCGTTCAATTTCTTCCCGCATCTTCTCGGACCAGGGTTCAGCGCCGAACAAACCTGATTTAAACTTGAGGTCGCCGAAGCCGATGCCCATTTCGAGTGCCACTTCGGCGAGGTAGAGCGCATAGGAGGGTGTGCAGGTCAGGATCGTAGGGCCAAAATCCTTCATGATCATGATCTGGCGTTTGGTGTTGCCACCGGATATGGGGATAACCGAAGCCCCCAGTCGTTCGGCGCCGTAGTGGATGCCAAGCCCACCAGTGAACAGACCATAACCGTAGGCATTATGGATGATGTCGCCCCGGGTCGCGCCCCCGGCCGCTAGAGCGCGCGCCATTAGTTCCGACCAGGTTTGGATGTCGCGCGCGGTGTACCCCACAACCGTTGGTTTACCGGTGGTACCCGAAGAAGCGTGAATGCGCACCACGTTGTCCATGGGTACTGCAAACAGGCCAAAGGGGTAGTTGTCACGCAGATCCTGTTTGGTGGTGAATGGCACCCGCTGGAGGTCTTCTAGGGTATGGATATCAGCCGGTGTGATCCCAGCCTCCTGGAACTTGCCGCGATAGAACGGCACCACCGCGTATACCCGCTCGAGGGTCGCCTGCAGCCGCCTCAATTGGATGGCTTCCAGTGCCTCACGCGGTAAGGTCTCAAACTCCACATTGTAAATCATCCCTAATCCCTTCCGGATCGAGAAATCATTCTGCGGCTGCCTAAGCAGACCGTGGTCAGCAACCGTCGCATCCTGGCAGCATACCCGCCTTCTGAGTATTGATGGCAATCCCCGGCACCGCCGGGGGGATGGCCGTGGTCAGCGCGGTCGTCGCGCTTTACCCTGAAAAACATAGAGCCGCGGGTTTGGTCCCCGCGGCTCGCAAAAACCCCAAGGCCATGGGGGCCATCTTGCGTCTACCCATGGTCTTTTCAGCTTCAGGCGTGGTCTAGGCTATGTTCCCTCGGCCTGGCTCCCATGGGCAGACTTCCTAAAGAAGAAGCACCAAAAGAACCCACAGGAGTAAAAATGCCGGGTATCGTACCTCACCACTCACACAACCCTGTAAGACGGTCATCGCCAAACGTCCATATTCTCGGGTTTCTCGGATAACGAATCACACCGGCCCTGTCAAGCAAAAACGGCCTATTAGGGGGAAGTCCGGACTCCAACTCATGTCTCGGGAACACCGGCCTGTCGTGCCTGGGCCAACCCCGCCTGAATAATGCCGTCAGCAGGGAAGGTTCCTTCCAGTTCCAGGGCCTTCTGAAAGTGCTCCACGGCCTTATCAGGTTTGTGCTTCGCGGCGAAAAGCTGCCCCATCAGCCATTGAACCTCGCGGTTGAATCCCGGCACTGTCAATCCCTGAAGGGTCGCACACTCCGCCAGCGCTTCGTCCAGCTTGTCCATCGCGCGGTAGCTCATCACCAGACGATGGCGGGCGATCATCTGGGCCGCAGGATTGGCTCTCAGATCGTGAAGGTTCTTTAGGTCCCAAACAACGGCCTGATCATACTGCCCAGTCACCAAATATGCCTGTGCCAAATCCACCTGTGCAGTCCGCGCTGCGCGCGTTCCACGGTATTGCTCACAGAGACTTTTCAACTCCGCAATCAGGGGGGCCCACGCCTGGGCATCAGGGTTCTGCTGGTTGGCCAATTTACCAAGAGTATGAGCATACTGCATTTGGGCACGGCGTTCACGTACCTGCTCGTAGGAACTAAACCCCCAAACCATGACCAAAACCATCAGTAACCCGATGCCAGCCCCGAGAAACCATTGCCGTCGAGCTTGAACCCAGCTCATCACCTGCTCAGGGACCTTGACGGTTTCCTCCGACTTGCGAACAGTCCTCTGAACGTCCTTGGTGTTCAGTTTGATCTTCTTCTTGGCCAAACCGCTACTCCTTAGCACCACCTGTGATGTTTCCCAGATCATGGCGGCATTCCTGCCGCACGTAGAATCTGGTCATCCGTCAATCTACCAAGCTACCCCCGCCCTGCTGTGCCATCAATCAATCGCTCATCGGTCCTCATCCCTCCATGAACACACTTTACCGAGGCCGGTGCCCTCACCAAACCGGTTTTGCCCCAGATAACTTGCCAATACGCGTTCAATGATACCAGTAGTGGACGCGCCCTTCAGCAAAGGCACCTGCACCACCCGTCCGCCGATGGATTCAACGAAATCCGCGCCAATGATTTGATCGCGGGACCAATCCGCACCCTTGACTAAAACGTCTGGTTGAATTTGCTCAATGACAGCCAAGGGGTCCGGTTCCTCGAAGAGGATCACCACGTCCACGCAATACAATGCAGCCAGGACCTCGCTACGCTCCTCCTGACTGAGAACGGGTCGACTTGGTCCTTTGATTTGCCGCACGGAATGATCGCTATTGACGGCTACCACGAGGATATCGCCCCAGTCGCGGGCCTCCTCCAAATAGCGCACATGCCCGCGATGAAGCAGATCAAAGCAGCCGTTGGTGAACACCACGCGGCGGCCCTCCTGCTGTGCTGTTTGGACCAGGTCACGTGCTTGCTGAATCGATTTGATCTTGTCTCTGGCTTTCATGCGGTCATTAGGACACCAGCGGGAGACGGCCGTTCACCTCGCAACGGCCCATGGATCACCGGGGTCATCCCAGGCAGGCGAATCGTGCTCAAACCATCGACCGTTCATGGCGGATGGCTTCAATTTCAGCCTTTGCGCCTGGCTGGCGTCGCCGTAAGTCGTTCAATGACTTCATCCAATTCCGCCTCATGCATACGTGGTTGTATGGAGAATTGCTCACTATCCAAGGCATCGATCAACCCTTCGCGGTACATTTGCACCCAAAACAGGAAACTCTGCTCATTGACATTCTTGACGCGGATAATCCCGGGATCTTCTACGTAGAGCTCTCCACCAAAAATCTTTCTAAGCAGCCGTAGCGCCCGCCGGCCTTCCCCTTGTCGTTTCATTCCCAATACTTGCAGGTGGTAAAGGGTGATCTCCTTGGTACCTTTCTCGGACAGGGACAGACTCAACTCGCCTCGGAAGCAGCCGGGCTTCTCAAAGGCCAGGATCTCCATGGGTCCAAAGCCCTTGAGGATAGTCAACAGTTCCTTGACACCTAGATCACCATAAGCAGCTTTCCAGATGATTCCTTTCCACTCGATCTCCGCCACTTGTCCATTCTCCACTTTTTCGCTCGCATGACCTTCTACCCCGGCGTTGCACTGGCCTATCCACCGCCTTTAACTTTCGCTGTGCTTCTGAAACCGCACTAAACAAGTCCAACTCCCAACCGTCACTCAACCCCTGATTGCTGGGCTTCCCATTGCGCGGACAGCGGATGCGAAAAGAACTGAGGGGGGGGTCACTCTGAAAGCAGTCCCTGCTTTCAAAAAAGACCACTCAGTAGCGGGTCCCTCTCCCCAGTACGACAGGGTAGAGTCCCAACCGATCAATTTCCGGACAGATCTCATACAGCTTGGCTAACACGGTTTCTTTGGTCAACAAGGGTGTCGTCATCCGCATGGTCCCAGCTTTGTGAACCGGTTCGGTATCATCAAGTGAAGATCGTAAGGCCGATACTCCTCGCTTTCGATATAACTACAGGTAGTCTCTCCCGCATGCTTCCAAGGCCGGGACGGGGTATTCGCTCGGAGCCAACTGTCGAATGGCTTCAAACAAGGCAATCCCCACAGCGGTCGAAAGGTTCAGGCTGCGCACGCAACTTCGGTCAATGGGCAGATGCACCACACAGTCTCGATGCGTCGCAAACAATTCTTGGGGCAAGCCAATAGTTTCGGAACCAAAAACCAGGCAGTCCCCACGGCGGAATCTGAAACGGTGGTAGGGCAGTTCGCCGCGGGTCGAGAAGAAAATAAAGCGGCCCCCCGTTAGGCGTTCACAAACAGCACCCCATCCTGGGTGCACTTCCAACTGCACATGGGGCCAATAATCCAAGCCGGCGCGCTTGAGGTAGCGGTCGGAGAGTTGGAAACCTAACGGTTCAACCAGATGGAGCGGGGTATGCGTCGCCGCGCACGTTCGCGCCACATTACCCGTGTTTTGAGGAATCTCGGGCCGATACAGTACCACATGGAGCGACCCTCCCGGATACCTCTGCTCATCCCCCTGGATGGCATCCGCTCGCGGGATCATGGCCACCATCCACATATCCTCGGTTCACGACCCCGTGACGCACCTTGCACTGCAAGACCGTGAAAACCTATCGGTCGCGGCTATGCGCCACGAACGCCGCGCACAAAATGGTTGGCGTAGTTCTCTTCGACGATGTAGACGCCACCATAATAGAAATCCACATAGCAAGCTCGATGATGCTTGTGGTCGATTTCGGAAGCCGTCCAGAAACACCGTTGCGGTCCGAAAGCAGGGTCGGCATAGATCCCGGTGTTACGGTCTTCATCCACCAAAATCAGGGTCGCCATTTCATCCTTGGTGGGATACCGCCAGTCACGATGGCCAGCAAAATTCTCCTTGTTCAGTTTCTCGATGTAGGAGAAACCTTCTTTCCAGACATAACGATCCTGCGAGGGCATCCGTTGCCACATCAGCCCGGTCTCCCGATCGAGTATGACCGATTCCCCTTGCACGACAAAGCGCTCGCTCATGACCTTTCCTCCAGATTGAGAAACAATAACTCCCCTGCCCGCGCCGGCTTGTTCCATAGGGTTACCCGCGGAGATGAACTTTTCTAATAATCTCAAAAAGCTATGTCAGTAGCTTGGATCGGTCAGCCCAATCCGCGCTCTTTTTATCACAAAACCAATTTGAAAAGAACTCCTATTTTTTCCAATTCAACAGCTGTATCGAGCCCACCGGGCAACTATGCGGCAGCAAATTGGTCGTTCTTTCCATGAAAAACGTGGAAATTCATCCCTTCCAAACAGTATATTCCGGTTGCCACCTATTCCCGTGACACACCATCACACCGAAAGGATGCCGATGACCGCCCTCCAACATTCCTTGCTAGCGTACACCATCTGCTCATTTCCAGAACATCGCGCGACAAAACCAATTCCCGGAAAACAACAGGATCCCCCATGATGCCGATAAGTGCTTGATTTGTCATCCTGAATTGCTTCCAGAGGAACCCTTCGCCATTTATCTTGAGGTGGTCGCCCAATCGGTCAAAGTTCGACGCCCCAAATGGGATGCCGAACTGGTGGACGCCATCAATTCGGATCGTGAGTTGGTGGGCTTGCCTCCCAGTGTGTCCCTGATGGGCCTGCAAACCAGCGACCCTGAGGCTTTGACCGCCTTGCGCGTCTGGCTTCAGGACGCCATCAATACTGGGCTCGAACTCTTGGCCATTCACAGCACCACCAGCCTGGAATTGTGCCTCGATGATGCAACCACCGCAGAACTGCAAGCTTTGGTTACCGACAAAGTGGATGACATCATCCACCACCAGAAGGACGGATGCTAGCCGACACCCTGCAAGGCTTGGCCATCATTCTGAGCTCGAAGCACAACACAACACCTTTAGAACGAGCCTTGAAGGTGCCTCCCTCCCGCCCAAAGCCTTGACGCGGTCAAACCAGTGCCATCGCCAGCCAGCCTCGCAGCACTTCACCGTATGCCGGGTCGGTAATCACAACCCGCGGCTTACTGCCGACTTCACGGTGCACCGTCAGTTGCCCCCGGGCGATCCAGTTGAGGCACTGGGTGTAGATTTCATATTCGATGCGGAGGCCGCGGTTGCGGACGGTGTCGACATGATCACTGGGCCAGATGGGATAGACCGCCTGAGCGATGATGGGACCGGTGTCCTCCCCTTCGTCGGCGAAATGAACCGTGATCCCACCCCATTTGCATCCGTAGGCGAAGGTGTCCTGATAACCGTGCTGCCCCGGAAAAGCTGGAAGTAGCGCCGGATGGATGTTGATCACCCGGTAGCGGTCACCCTGATTGTAGTGGCCCAGAAAGTAAGGGGTTAGCAGTCGCATGAAACCGGCCAAACAAATATAGTCTGGGCGGTAACGATCCAGCAATTGGATTAGGGCATGCTCTGCCAAGACCAACCTTGCCAGGCGCTCCCGCCGACGATCGGAATCAGCGCCACGCATAATCTGCTGGCGTTCATCCAATCCGATAATATCCACGGAACACTCGTACCTTACTTGCTGCAGCAGGGAGTTGAGCTCCTGATCGCTGCGCAGAAAAGCCGAATAGTCCACCACATGGATCGGGATGCCGGCGCTCCTGGCCCTTTCCAACCCCAAGGCATCGGCCCGATCACTGACCACCACCACCACTTCAGCGGCCAATTCTCGAACCTTGATCCGCTCGAGCATGGCTTGCAGGTTGGTACCGCTTCCTGAAATTAGGACTGCCAGCCGTAGCTGGTTCTCTGCCTGGGACATGTCGCGATCCATGGTGGCTTTGATGAGACGACCTGAGCCTCTTGCAAAACTATTTCCGTTCATGGTTCGATACCTCACCACGAACGGAAGTACAGTACTTTACGGATGCAGAAGTCCATTCGCCCTGAGGTATCGAAGGGTGAAAAAGGACTTCTGCAAGAGGCTCGCCCTGAATGAACCAATGGCAACTACTGCAAGAATTCTACAGCGTTGCGAAACAACCGAATCCCTGCACCTTCGGTCGGACAGGACTTACCAGCACGCCGATATTGCTCGCGGAGATAGGTCCAGTCGGGGTGATTGGTCCAGTGGTTGAACGCCTCTGGGTGAGGCATCAGTCCAAAGATGCGACCAGTGGGATCACAAATCCCGGCAACATCTCGGATGGAACCGTTGGGGTTGGCGGGAAAAGCACCATCAGCCGGGCGCCCATCGGGATTGGCATAGCGAAGCACTACCTGGCCCTGGTGGACAAGGCGCTTGAGCACTTCTTCCTCGGCATAGAACTTGCCCTCCCCATGACGAACCGGCAATTCGATGTGATCGAGTCCTCGAGTAAACACGCAGGGAGAATCGGAATTGATGGCCAGATGTACCCACTGATCACGAAAACCACCGCAGTCGTTGTGGATGAGAGCCACCTCACGGCGGAACTGGTCAGCGTCAAACAGGGGAAGTAGACCAAGGTTTACCAGAACCTGAAACCCGTTGCAGATCCCCAGCACCAAACGGTCTCGTGCGACGAAGTTCAAAAGGTCGTCTTGAAGGCGATGTTTCAACCGCATCGCCAGGATTACCCCGGCGCCATGATCATCGCCCCATGAGAAACCTCCACCGACGACAAAAACCTGATAATCCAACAAAGTCTTATCACCAGTGATCAGGCTGTTGAGGTGAACTCGTTCCACTCTGGCACCAGCCACTTCCAGCGCATGAGCCGTCTCTTCATCGCAGTTCAACCCAAATCCCGTCAACACCAGCGCTCTAATCGGGCTCATCTGGAAAAAGCCTCCCATCCCCAACACACCAACTATCTCACCCCGGTTGCCAGGAGTTCTTCAAGGCGGCAATGGATTCTTCCATCAACGTTCGACCGTCTTGACCCAAAACCACGAACACCCGATCAGGGGTGACTTCTCCCACACAGGCAAAAGGCAACTCCGCAAAGCAGCGCTCGAACTCCTGCCGATTGGTAGGATTGACCGTCACCAGGAATCGGCCGCAGGATTCGCTGAAAAGAATCTGATCGTCACGAAGCCCACTGTCGGCAGTGGGTACCCGGCTGAGGTCGAGCTGCATCCCGAGCTGACCGGCAAAAGCGACCATGGCGGCATGCACTGCCAGTCCGCCGCGGTAAAGGCCGCGACAGGATGCCACCAAACCTTCTGCAATCACTCTCTGGAGAACCCGGTATAAAGTTCGAGAAAATGTTGCATCCAACCGGGGAACTTCGATCCCCACGTAGTCGAAGAAATCATAGTACTCGGAACCACCTAGCTCGCTTCGAGTACGTCCAAGCACATAGACCAAATCTCCTGCCGTCTTGGCTTCCATGGTCTGGCAGAGGCCGACGTCCGACACCACTGTAGTTGTCGTAAATTGCATGGTGGGAAGCCCCGAGATCTTGTGGCGCTCGCCGAAGGCTCCGGCAACGTGACCATCCACGTACATGCTGTCTTTGCCGGAGAGGAGTGGAATTCCATAGGCCAGGCAGACATCCCGCAGCGCCCAATTGGCCCGCACCAGTTGTGCCGCTTTGAAGCGGCCATCGGGATTCT
This sequence comes from uncultured delta proteobacterium, assembly GCA_963802715.1. Lineage (GTDB taxonomy): Bacteria > Desulfobacterota > Syntrophobacteria > Syntrophobacterales > Syntrophobacteraceae > CAWDJT01. Next base: position 71,947 of record CAWDJT010000041.1, on the reverse strand, counting down.
GCCGAGGATCATATTGAATGTTGGGCCAACAGAAATTGTCCACCCCACCAATCTGGTCCAGGTCGCCGCCCACCGCGAGGACGCGTCGTACTGTCTCGTCGATGGTGGCCGCCACCATGTGGTAGGCATCAATCGCCGCATAGGTGGGCAGCAGCGCCTGACTAGCGGCCAACCCACGAGCACTCTCCAAAACCGGGCGCAGGACCACGGCATCATTGGGCACATCCCGATCACGCCCCACCATGAACTTGATGGCACTGGCCCCCTGGACTTCGTGGTCATACTGGCGCTGAATCCATTCCCGCGAACAGATGTTGGGGCGTCCCAGCAACGCATGGAGCAACCGGCCATAGTCCTTGGGCTCGGAGAGTACCGGTTCAAACAACCCGCGCGCTTCCGGCGGCAGCCAGTGCGCCTCAAACTGCCACTGCGGGAAGTCTTCGTTGATGAAGGATAGATCCAGATAGGCGGTGGTCTGGTCCTGATACGTGAGATGGATGCGCCCAGTGGCCTCATAGCAGCCGATGACCGTACTTTCCACTTCGTGTTTACCGGCAAGGGCCTGGAAACGATCCAGATGATCGGGCTTGATGGCCACCGTCATGCGTTCCTGGGATTCCGATACCCAGATCTCCCAGACATCCAGACCATCATATTTGAGCGGCACCCGGTCGAGTTCCACTCTTGCCCCACCGGCGAACCGAGCGGATTCGCCAACGGAGGAAGACAGCCCACCACCACCATTGTCGGTGATGAAGGCAATGAGCCCCTGATCACGGGCTTCCAGTAAAAAATCGTGCATCTTCTTCTGGGTATAGGGATCACCGATCTGCACATGCCCTGCCGGGGTATGCTCACTATAAATCTCGCTGGAAGCGGTTACCCCATGGATGCCGTCTTTCCCTACTCGTCCACCGCACATCAGTATGAGGTCCCCTTCCTGGGTGCGTTTCAGTTCGGCGGGTTCCCCTTGGATGGCTTTGGGCATAAGTCCCAACCCTGCCACAAACACCAGACATTTACCCAAGTAGGAAGGGTGACAAAAAAGGTTCCCAAAGGGCGTGGGCACTCCGTGTTTGTTCCCGCCATCGCGAACCCCTTCCACTACCCCGTCCAACAACCGGCGTGGGTGCAGGTGCGGGCGGAGCGGTCCCGCATAGTCGCGAGGACCGACGCAGAACCCATATAGCCCGGCGATCAGCCGGGCACCCTTGCCGGTACCCATGGGATCACGGTAGACCCCCACGATGCCGGTAAGCGCCCCCCCGTAAGCCTCCATATTAGAAGGGCTGTTGTGAGTTTCGCCGGTGATCACATAGAGATGGTCGTCATCAAAACGGGCAGCCCCGGCGTTGTCCCAAAGCACCGAAACCACCCAGTCCTTCTGCTGCTTGATCTCCAGAGTGGGGGCTTCGATACAGGTCTTAAAAAGATTGTCGACTATTGTCGTTTCGCCGGTTGCCAGGTCACGATAGAAGAACTTGCCGCGGAATGTATTGTGATTGCAGTGGTCGCTACGCATCTGCGAAATGGCTTCCAACTCCACATCAGTGGGTGCGGTCAGCCCCACGAGACGGCGTGCAGCCATGACTTCAGGGCGGAGGAAGTAGTTGCGGATCACTGGAATGTCTTGAGGATTGAGGGCCAGGTTGCGTTCCCTACTGAGATGTAATAAGGCTTCATCCGTAGGGATGGGGATCTGTTCGACCGCCGGAGCATGCGCCAAAACCACCTTGGGAAGAATGATCCCTAGTCCCTGTTGTGGATGCCAGTCTTGCGGGGAGTAGATACGCCACTGTTGGATAATGTCATTGGCCAGAAGCTCCGTGGCAATGGTCTCCACCTGGCGTCGATCCAAGCGAGCGTCCTGGAGTATGTAAAGTTTGGAAGTGTATGCGGCCTCCTCCGCATGGAGTTGTCTTTCCAGGAATTGGCCAATAGCCTCCATGGCAACACTTCCTGCAGTATCGCGGACCCCAGGGCGCAACCCCACCCAAATGGCCCAGTCAAAACCTTGTGCCAGCGAGCTAAAACGAGATATCTGGGTAACCGGGTTGGTAAAGATCTCCTTCCGGACGGATTCGAGTTCCCAAGGAGATAGTTGCGTGTCCAGTGTCAAGATCTGAATGACTCGGGCCTGCCCTACATGCCACCGAAAATAGCTTTCAATCTTGCGGCAAAGGCTGGCTCCTTCGGCATCAAAAAGGTGAGGCTTGAGCGTGATCTCTAGACGTGCTGGCATAGTAGTCTGGTTTGCCCTCTGAGTAACTTCATGCCAAGTGCCTGAAATGTGGTTGGCCGAGTTACTTGCGGATAGAGCGCCCCCGCAGGGCGTGAGACGCTATCGTGTGAGCAACACCCTCAAAAAACCAATGTCACGCAAACCGACAGGAGAATCTCGGCACAGCGTGACCGAAGGGGTGCAGCACCAGTGACGCAGGGATGCTACCGGCGCCGTGGGTTCAAGAATAGTAGCACATATAGCGGTGGCCATGTTCGGCGTACTGAGTGGACAACTGGCCTATAACGCGCATGATGAGCGGGTCGGGGTTGGTGAAACGAACCCCCATACCTCGAGGAGAGATACGGTCGTTGGGACCGTGTCGATTGCTCCAGACCACTTCACACTGGACTTCAAGCACCGCGTGAGAGTTGGGAAACTCCAGACTCAAACTAAGTTTGGTATGCAATGGTGGCGGGTCCTGGCATAGAACCAACATCCCGGTTTCGCTGAAATCGAAAGTATAACCTTCATAGGTCTTGCCCTCGTGGACAAACCCTACATGGCACGGACGAAGGCTCTCGGTTTGGGATCCTGCGGATCCACCTGCTTTCTTCACATCCGTTGCCATTGCTCGCTTCCTCTCTGGCGTAGGTCTCTTCCCCCTTGCCCGACCCGCTGAGCCACCATACAGGGACTACCCTTTGGATCGGTCGGTGAATCCTCCCATGAACTCGCATGGAACAATCACCCTAGGGGACCAAAGAAACGCTACCTGGACTAACCACCATACCGCTGATTCAGAGAACCTGTAGCCTCACTCGCACTTCCAAATGGAGCCAATTTGCTTACAATCCGTTCACAACCAATTGTTCCGACAGCTAATAGAAGGGCCAAAACAACTCACCGAACCATGATAACCAATAACCCCCCGGATGTCACCGGTCAATCCCATGACTATCGAGCTAGTTTGGATCTCGCTGGAGACCTTTCAGGATTTCACAAAGCTCTTGATGGATTTCCGCCAAGAACGCATCCTCGATCACAGCTCGTCTGCTGCCCACAGACAAAGCAGTCCGCTCCTGACGGAGATGCTTCTTGGCTCCAGCAATGGTGTATTTTTCCTCATGGAGAAGTTGCCTGATACGAAGCAACATCTCTACGTCCTTGCGTTTGTAAAGTCGTTGCTTGGAGACCACTCGGGACGGCTTTAGAAATGGGAATTCCGACTCCCAATAACGGAGCACATGCGGCTCCACTCCAACAATCCGGCTCACCTCTCCGATGCGGTAGTAGAGCTTGTCGGGAATCTGCTTTTCTTTGCCAAATTCTTCCGTCACGCCGCCCTTGTCCATTCACATCCCACCGCGCGGCAACCCTAAAAACCCTCGATGGTTCTTGCCGCCGGTGACGAACCATGCCTTGCCCGATGCGGAACCTAGCGCAATACCGCCCGAAATGTCTTAAGCACCCTCCGCACCAAGTCCGCATGGATCACATTCACCTCTTCATCGGTCAGACTGCGGTCGGGCGCACGATATACCAACCGATAACCGACACTCTTCTTCCCTTTTCCCAGCTGAAGATTTCGATACAAATCAAAAATTTCAACCATCTCCAACAGAGGCAGGCGCTGGTCGGAGATGAAATCCATGGGCAGCTGAACAGCAAGTGTGTCATCAACCACTAGGGCCATGTCTCTGGTAACCGACGGGAACTTGGGCAAGGCCTCGTATAGCGGACGAGCCCCGCGCAAGCCAAACAACCGTTCGAAATCCAATTCAAGCAGAAATACCGGTGCCTTGAGGTCCCATCCCCGCTCTACCTCAGCGTGCAAGCGCCCCAGGGTTCCGAGACGTTGGTCGCCGTGAAACACCGCAGTCGATGCCCATGGGTCGAGATAGGGCTCCAGGGCCTCTTGTCGAAACCGGCAACCATGAATATGAAATATCCCCAGCAGACCCTCCACCACTCCTTTGACATCGGGGTATTCGATCTTGTCCTCCGCACCGTAGAGCAACTGTGGCCGACGCAGACCGGTCATAAGCCCAGCCAAGTGATAGCGCTCTTCCGGCAGTTCATTCATAGTCGTAAGAAACACCTTGCTCAATTCATAGATGCGCAGGTCAAGGTTGCGATGGTCGATGTTGCGTCGTGCGGTGGCGAGCAACCCAGGAATCAGACTGGTCCGCATCACCGTCTGATCTTCGCTAAGCGGGTTCTGCAACTTCAAGGTCCGAATCCGGTGGTCATCTTTGGATAGGCGCAATTGTTCCAGCGAAGCCTGAGAGACAAACGAGTAGGTGATGGTTTCAACAAATCCGAAGCCCGCCAGAGCATCTCGGACGGTCTCACGAACGATCAAATGATCGTCGGGAACGTTTGAAAAAACGCTCGCCTCGGGGCACGTGCTGGGAATGGTGTTATAACCCGCGAGCCGGGCGATTTCTTCCATGAGATCCACCTCGCGGCTGACATCCTGTCGAAAAGACGGCGGCACCACCCGCAGTCGATTGTCATCCAGAAACTCCACCTCCATCTCAATGCTGGCAAGGGTTTTCGCCATCTGCGCCGCCGTGAGCTGGGTTCCCAGGAAGCGGTTGGTGCGGTCCACCGGCAATGTCAGATTGGGTTGTGAGATAGGTCCTGGATAGACGTCGATGCGACCCGCCGCCAGGCGCCCTCCCCCCACTTCCAGCATAAGTTGAGCTGCGCGATCCACCGCTCGGATCACCCCTTCCGGATCAACCCCACGTTCAAATCGGTAGCTGGATTCGGTACGAAGGCCCAGCTTCTTGCTGGTGCGACGAATCCCCTGGGGCTGAAAGAAGGCGCTTTCGATGAGCACCCGGGTTGTTTCAGCAGTGATTTCAGAGTTCAACCCGCCCATCACACCTGCAATCGCCACTGGCCGCCGGCCATCACAGATAAGCAGCGTGTCCTCATGAAGGCTGCGCTCGCTCCCATCCAGGGTGGTGAAACGCTCCCCGAGTTGAGCCCGGCGCACCACGATACGATGCTCGGCCAGCCGGTCGAAATCAAAAGCGTGGAGCGGCTGCCCCAGCTCCAAAAGGACAAAATTGGTGACATCAACCATGTTGTTGATGGACCGGATGCCGGCACTCTCCAGACGATTTCTCAGCCATTCCGGAGAAGGTCCAATGCGGACCCCATCAACAATCCGTGCCGCGTATCGGGGGCAGCCAACCGGATCATCAATGGCCACGGCCCCCAAGGTCTCCACCGGGGGGCCGGTCTCGTTGCATGTGCTCACCGGATACTGGAGTTGCTTGCCGCAAATGGCGGCAACCTCGCGAGCAATACCGACAACCGAGAGACAATCAGGGCGATTGGGTGTAACGGCGACATCCAGAACCGTATCGTTTATGCCCAGAGCTTCTGCCAGTAGTACTCCGACCCGGGTGCCGGGCGGTAGCAACCAGATCCCACCGGCATCGTCACCCAGCCCCAGTTCCCGCTGCGAGCACAGCATGCCCTGGGAGTATTGCCCTCGAACACTGGTCTCTTGTATGCTGATTCCACTGGGCAGCTTGGCTCCCGCCAAAGCCAAAGGAACCACGGCCGATGCAACCACATTGGGAGCGCCACACACCACTCGATAGGTTTGGGTCCCTGTGGACATTTCGCATAATTGCAGCCGATCTGCCTGGGGATGCTTACTGACCGATTCTACCCGTGCCGTTACCACCTGCTTGAGGGCCCTGGGCCGTTCTTCAATCCCCTCAAGCTCCAGCCCCACCATAGTCAACCGCTCACCCAACTCCGTCACCGTCATTGGAAAGTCCACGTATTCCCGAAGCCATTTGGCACTAACAAGCATGTTTACTTCCTCGTATCTCTACTTTTGCCACCATTATGGGCTGGATGATCTCCCCTCTTACACCACTTTTTGGTCAGCACATCAACCAAACCAGAACAAGTCTCTTCATTGTTTCAATGATTTTTAGGATGGATGTCGTTAGTTTACCTGGTATGCGGAGGCTTCACAAGCCCAAAAAGGAGTCGAGAACAGTTGCGGGCAGGCCATCCGGAGTTTTGCGGGGGTGGTACTCTTGGGCGTGGAGGGATTGCCCGGGGCCGCCTGTATCCCAGTCGTCATGGTACGGGAGATCTGCCGATTGCTACCAGAACTCGGACCCAAATCAGAACTGAGTCAGAAAACGGAGATCATTTTCATAGAACAGACGCAGGTCGTCGATCCCGTACTTTAGCATAGCGATGCGCTCGATTCCCATGCCGAAAGCGAAACCAGTGAACCGTTCAGGATCGTAGCCAACCATCTTGAACACTTCCGGGTCCACCATACCCGAACCCAGGATTTCCAGCCAGCCGGTCTGGGAACAAACCCGACAACCACTCCCTTGGCACATGACACACTGGATGTCCACTTCGGCGCTAGGTTCGGTGAAGGGGAAGAAGCTTGGTCGGAAACGCAATCCGACTTCAGGACCGAACATCTGATGGACGAAGACGGTAAGAATCCCTTTGAGGTCCGCGAAGGAAATACTCTCTCCCACCATCAACCCTTCCACCTGGTGAAACATGGGCGTGTGGGTCACATCCGAATCGCAGCGGTAAGCCTTTCCCGGCGCAATGATGCGGATGGGCGGTTGGCGCTTCTCCATGACCCTCACTTGAATCGGAGAGGTGTGGGTCCTCAGCAGGACATTGTCGGAAAAATAGAAGGTGTCCTGCATGTCACGAGCAGGGTGGTCTTTGGGGATATTAAGCGCCTCGAAATTGTAGTAGTCCAGCTCAACTTCGGGACCCTCCACCGTTTCAAAGCCAAGCCGGTGGAAAATCTGCGATATCTCCCGGGCCACCCGAGTGATGGGATGGATGCGTCCCTGCAAAGGCAGCCGGCCAGGAATGGTCACATCAAGATGCTCAGCAGGTCGCTGTGCTCGTTCCCGAGCCCGTTCCAAAGCCGCATTCAAAGTCCCCTCGACCCGGGCCTTGGCATCGTTGAGCAACTGCCCAAGTTGAGGACGCTCCTCCGCGGAAGCCAGCGCCAATTCTTTGAAACAACGGCTAAACTCGCCTTTGCGTCCTAGATAGAGAACTCGTAGCGCCTCCAGCGCCTTGCCGTCCTCCCTGGCATCCCCCACATCGCGCATGGCAGCATCGAGAATGGCCTGAATGGTGTCCTTCATGGCGATGCTGCTATGCACCCTGCTGGGCCAACTGGGCAAGTCGGGCAAAAGCTTCGGCATTGTTGACCGCTAGTTCCGCCAAGCTCTTGCGGTCCAGTGTGACATTGGCCTTCTTGAGACCATCCATGAATCGCGAATAGCTCATACCGTGTTCTCGCGCAGCGGCATTGATGCGCACAATCCACAAGCTGCGAAAATCGCGCTTGCGGACGCGGCGATCTCGATATGCGAACTTGAGCGCGCGATCTACCGTTTCCTTGGCGGTTCTCAGCAGCCGGCCTCGACCGCCCCGGTAACCGCTCGCCATCTTCAGCACTTTCTTGCGGCGTTCTCTTGACTTAACGGCCTTCTTCACCCTTGGCATGGATTTCTGCTCCTCAATCCTTTATTGGCCGGTACTAGCTGACATGATAGCTTGATTGTTTGCGCCAGCACGTAAATACAAGATCCACCATGAATATCCAGGATGCCGGTATTCATTGGGGATTGGTTGAATTGGAATGATCCGGATCCCACTGTTCCAATGGTTATCAGAGGTAAGGGAGCATACGTTTGAGCAGCTTCACATTGGCACTGTCCACATTGGTTCCCTGGCGCAACCGCCGTTTTCTCTTAGGACCCTTTTTGGTCAGAATATGACTCTTATAGGCCCGAGCACGCACCAGTTTGCCGCTGCCGGTGGCCTTGAAGCGTTTGGCCGCACCTCGATTGGTCTTGATCTTGGGCATGAATTCCTCCGTCCTGACTTGTGTGCAGCGATATCCACTGCGAGGTAATATTCCTTGTGCTAGGCACAATCGAGGCACGTAATGTATTGGGCTTGCTTGTGCCTGTCAAGCATTTTTGCTGAACAAGCCCGCTTCTCAGGGAGACAAACAACTGCCGACAGCAAATTCAGGACTTCGGCGCCAGCACCATGACCAGATTGCGACCTTCCATCCTGGGCTTTTGTTCCACCACGGCCTCATCCTGGAGTTCCTCGAGCACCCGATCCAAAATCTTCATCCCGAGATCAACATAGACAATTTCGCGGCCGCGGAACAACATGGTCACCTTGGCTTTGTCCTTTTGGCCAAGGAAACGCCGGATGTGGCGTATTTTGAATTCCAGGTCGTGGTCGTCGGTTTTGGGCCGGATCTTAACCTCCTTGACCTGAATCACCGACGCCTTCTTCTTGGCCTCCTGGGAACGTTTGTTCTGCTGGTACTTATACTTCCCATAATCCATGATCTTGCAGACAGGCGGATCCGCATTGGGAGCCACCTCAACCAGATCAGAATGGGCTTCGGCCGCCAGCTCCAACGCCCTTTCGATGGGAAGTATCCCCAACTGGCTTCCATCTGCTCCAATCACCCGCACTTGCGGCGCCCGGATCTTGTCATTGATGTTTTCCTGCTTTGCCAGGGTGTCAACCTCCTTTTGGGAAATGTTTCAGACACGAGCTCCAATCCCGACCACACAGCCAGGACAACGGGCTCAAAGCTCCAATCCAAACGTATGCAACGCCACTCAAAACCTGAAAGACCTATATAATACCCAGTCCCACACGTCCACCGGTGGCTTCACGACATTCCCGTTCCACCAATGCGATAAAGTCGTCCGCGGTCATCAGATCGAGTTGGCGGCCGTCACGGAGACGCGGACGAATGCCATTGACTTCCACTTCCCGATCCCCAACCACTAACATATAAGGGATTTTTTGTAGCTGCGCTTCGCGGATTTTAAAACCCAATTTTTCGTTGCGCTGGTCCAATTCCACCCGCATTCCGGCCGTTTGAAGCTGTTGTTGGATACTGCGAGCAAAATCCAACTGACGATCGGTGACAGTCACCAAAATAGCCTGCACCGGTGCCAGCCAAGCAGGAAAAGCTCCGGCAAAGTGCTCGATGAGCACCCCCATAAACCGTTCGATGGCCCCCAGAATGACACGATGCACCATCACCGGTCGATGCTTGCCCCCATCGGGACCGATGTAGGTCAAATCGAAACGTTCCGGCAGCGTAAAGTCACACTGGATGGTAGCACATTGCCACCGACGATCCAGGGCATCATGGAGCTTTACATCGATTTTCGGTCCATAGAACGCCCCTTCCCCCGCGCAGATCTGATAAGGGATTGCTTTATCCTGCAGCGCAGCCATGAGGGCATTGGTGGCACGCTCCCAGTCGGCATCGGTGCCGATGGATTTCTCCGGACGCGTGCTGATTTCCATCTCGTAAGTAAAACCGAACATTTCCATCACTTCAATGACGAAATCAATAATGCCCTTGATCTCTTGATGGAGTTGTTCGGGGGTGCACAGGATGTGCGCGTCATCCTGGGTAAACTGGCGCACCCGAAGTAGACCATGTAACACGCCGGATTTCTCATGGCGGTGTACGGTGCCCAATTCAAAGAGGCGCAGTGGCAGGTCACGGTAACTGCGCAACTTGGTCTTGTAGATGATCATGTGGGAGAGGCAATTCATGGGCTTGATCCCGTAGGACTGCTCATCAATTTCACTGAAATACATGTTCTCCCGATAATGCTCAAAGTGACCGGAACGCTGCCACAACTCGGTCTTGAGCAGGGTTGGCCCGATAACAATTTGGTAGCCGCGGCGCAGGTGCTCACGCCTTTCGAAAGCTTCGAGGATCTGGCGAAGCAGGGCTCCCTTTGGATGATAGATCACCATACCTGCCCCTACTTCATCACTGAAACTGAAAAGATCCAGCTCCCGCCCCAAACGGCGGTGATCGCGTCGTTGAGCTTCCTCAAGGAACTTCAGATACTTTTTCAGTGCGCCGGCATCGGCGAAAGCGGTCCCGTATATGCGTTGCAGCATGGGGTTGCGTTCATCCCCCCGCCAATAGGCCCCGGCAACACTGATAAGCTTGAAAGCCTTAAGCGTCCCGGTGTTGGGAATGTGAGGCCCACGGCATAGATCCGCAAAATCACCCTGTTGATAGAATGAAACTGTGGGGTCCTGGATTTCTTGAAGAAGTTCAACCTTATACAGTTCACCCCGCTGCTCAAAAAAGCGGATGGCTTCCTCCCGAGGCATTTCTATACGTCGGAAAGCGATCTTCTGGGCGACGATCTTAGCCATCTGTTCTTCTATTTGTTCCAGATCCTCTTGAGTAAACGGGCGTGATACATCGAAATCATAGTAGAAACCATTCTCGATGGCCGGACCGATGGCGATCTTGGCCTCTGGGAAAACCATCTTTACCGCCTGGGCCATAATGTGCGACGTGCTGTGTCTCAGGATTTCCAAACCCTGGTCACTGTCCAAGGGAATCCCCTCGATGGTGGCATTCGCCTGCAACCGCGCGGCAAGGTCCAGAAGGTGCCCATTCACACGGACCGCAACGAACTGACCACGATCCGAGTTCAGTACCGGCAACACTTCCTCCACCGGCGTTCCTGCAGGGAATTCAGCAGTTCCTCCGCCCACCAGTGTTACTTGGATGGTTTCTATCATCATGTTGTTTTTCCATTCTTGCGACAACAACCGATCGAGGCTGGCGCCAACAGGAGGAGCCACATGGTCGCCTGCGTGCCGGTGCACAGATAAAAAAAGGCACCTTCCCTAGGCGCAAGGGGGGAAGATGCCCGCATGGGTATCTCGGCGGTATGTGCAACTCCAAAAGGAGCTCCTAAGGTCTGCCTCCCGTGCGAAGAACCAATCGAGGTCAACCGACAACGAGCCTCTGGTTTGTATGCGTTATTCTCTGCAGTAATCCGCTTGTCATGACACTTTGGTAGGCACGGGCGGTCTCGAACCGCCGACTTCTACCGCGTCAAGGTAGCGCTCTCCCCCTGAGCTACGTGCCTGCTTCGCTTGGTCCTATAGCGGATGGACCAAACCCATGTCAAGTAAAATGAACGCCCCAACGGGCAGATCAACGGCTTTCATGGCGTCAATCCGCCATTGCCGTTATGGCGTTGTCCCTCCCAGAGTTGAATTCCGGTCACCATGTAGTGCAGACCGCTGGCCACAGTAGCTCCGGCAGTCACGGCAAATAGCAGCGTATACCCCCAATGTGGCAACTTCAGGTGGGTGGAAGACAACATGATCAGGACGGTGATCAACTGCATGAGCGTCGTGAGTTTGCTTAAGACGGTGGGGTTGATCTGAACTCGAATCTGGTGCAACATCAAGGTAGCGATACCTAGAAGGATAATGGCATCCCGGCTCACAGCAATGACCACAAGCCAATTGGGAAGAAGCTGCAAGCGTCCGAGCAGGATGAAGGAACTGGCCAGCAGCAGCTTGTCGGCCAGGGGGTCAAGATAGGCACCCAAGCGGCTCTTCTGGTGAAACACGCGTGCAACTAAACCGTCCAGACCATCGGTGAAACCAGCCAGGATGAAGATCAGCAATGCCTGGCTCAGGCGGCGATCCAGCAGGAGCCAGATGAGCACCGGGGTGAGCAGAATACGCAAAAGGGTCAACAAGTTGGGAATGGTCATCGGTTTATCACCGTGCCAATTCTTGAGCCACAAACGTTAAGCGGATGGTCCGCCTGACAGAGTCCTCCTCTTTGACCTCAACTCGGCAAGCTGATAGCTGCGATTCCTTGAGGGCATCAAGAAGATCTTCGCCCACCTTATCCAACTGGACTCTGGCATTCCCCGCACTATATTCCAAGCCCACGATTTCCATATCTTTGAACCGCCGCCGCAAGGATTGCTCCAACTCCTGCCATTGTACCAGACTGCTAATGCCACTGATCATGAGGACCCAACTATGGGTCTGGGCCGCTAAGGGCTTTCCCTGCGGTTCGTTGGCCGCAGCGCCTCTGGTTCCGGCAAGATCAGCGCGCGCCAATTGATCCAGTTCGGGCGTTACCCAAGCCGCCAGTTTGATGATTTCCTCCGCATAGTCGCTGAGGTTGGCAAGGTGTGCCAGAATGATTTCTCGACGCACCTCCCCCGCTCGCTCCCCCCAAATGCCATCCAGAAGAACTAAATCCGCCACCAAGCTCACTTTGCCATCAGCACGCCGTTGCTGAGTTGCAGTTCCAACCACCACGGCGCGGGCGTTCTTGTCCTGCGCGACTTTCAAGGCCTGCCCTACAGGAAAATTCTTGTTTACGTCGAGTTCTTGTTCAAGGACTTCCAAACCAGCATCGGGCAGGACCAACGCCCATCGTACCGCTTGCACTTCTTGGCGGACACTGCCTGCAAATAAAGCTTGCACCGTCGAGCCCAGTTCGTCCGCTCCGGGGATATGCCAGGGAGAGGCCTGCTCCCATTTCTCGGCCACAAACCATAGTACCGTGACGGTCTTGTGGGGTTGGCTCTCAGTCACAGGTTTGGGCTGCTGAACCACGTGTTCAACTTGTTGTTGCTGTCCATGGTCACCTGCTTCATCGGAAGATGAGTCCTCCTCGGTGTCGTTACCCGCCGCCTCACCCTGGTCAGACCCCCGCCCCTCGTTAGCAGTAGGCGAACCGGTTTGCGTCTGCTCGTCGAGAGCAATTGGCGCCGTCACCATCAACCCCAGCTCACGGAGACCACGGATTAGCTCATCAATCCTCACGGTCACCTGCCCGGCCAGTCGAATCTTGCCGTTGTCGATTTCCTGCGAGACGATCTGCACGCTTTGAAGGTAGCGGTCCGGATTCCTCATGATGTGGTTTTGAACCTGGTCTTTGTTCTCGACGAGTGAACCCTCCTCGACCAGGTTCTCAATAGCCTGTCTCAAAACCTCGGCCTTCAGATCTCCAAGAGCTTCATTGCGGCTCTTGTCCGGATTGCGACTGTCGTAAGGAGCTTGTCCCTGATTATACAGCACCTCATCGCTTTCAGCCGCCCATGCCGGAATTGTCGCCGTTTGAAAGAAAAGGATGCAGAGCACTGCAATGGAAACACAAATACGATTACGATGCCCGAACATTTAGTTCACTCCCTGTGAGCGAAACCACCCCGCTACAAGTCGGCAGGAGTTGCGAGTACATACGGAAGTCATTCAGCCGTCAGCAACCTCTCACCTTCCAGAAGTAACGGCATTCGGCTGGCAATTCCTGCCGGATATTTGCTAGCATAGGTCGCAACAGAACAACAAGGGTTATTCTGTCAAAAACCTAGCTTGCACATCAAGGTTCTTTGCTCCATCCTGACAACATCCTCGCGCCCCACTTGCCTATTTTTTTGCGGATTAGCACATGACCATCCTGAGGGTTTTGATATTCTCAGTCCTGTGATATATGAACGGATTGAGGAAGCAAAACAAATTGCGGCCGTCACCGCTGGTGGGGCCCCCGTTGCTATGCGTCGCGTGTTCCTCATGTCCGCCGCTCCTCATTGATTCCGAGACCATATGGATGTGATACCTGGACATTGTGTTGTATGGAATCTGATCATTCGACCGAGGGAAATCCACTTCCTCCGTTTTATCCTGGAGGCCTATGAGGGAATTGCTACGGTCACGACCCTGCAGCCACAACTGGGACTGGTAAGGCTGAGCATTGCTCCGGGATGTGAGGACGTAGTGGAGAGGATCCTCAGCGGAGAAGCGGATCGTATCCAGCATCGGTTCACGACAACCGCACAAGCGGGATCATGCTCGCCTGGAGCTTTGTCTTAGGCGGCCCGGTGGCCAAAAATCGCTTGATAACCAGGACTAGATTCGCTAAGAATTGGATAGTTGGGGTAGATTGTCAGCCTTGATGCCACAAAGTCATTCCGGCATCGCGAGATCATCCGAGCTTGATGACTGAGACGACAAACGGGAAGCCCTCCTTATGGGCTCACCTGGGTGTGACCAATGGCTGCCTTTTTGCGAGCCAGATCCAATCTGTGATACTTGACACTCCTCCAGTAACGTGCAAGAAGATTGGCAAATCCCGTGCCGTGGTGACACATTTCCGTGGGCAACTGAATACCAGGCGTAAACCGCGTTTCGGGAATCAACTAAAGCAGCGTTTGGGTTAGGGGAAGCTCGCCACACGCGATTAGGATTACCCTTATGGATAACAGTCTGGGCCCGACTACACCGCCTCAGGAATCGAACTTCGCGGTCCATGCGCAAGAAGTTCGTAGTTTCCGATATGGTGACACCATTCTAGAGGAGGGAGGGCACCCCAGCCAGTTTGCGGCCATCCTCAGCGGCCAGGTCCTGATCCTGTTTCGCGGCAAGAAGGTTCGTGTTATTGGCGAACACGATGTTCTGGGATTGGAGAGCCTCGTTTTCAAGAGGCCCTCGGCTGTCAGCGCCATGGCCTTGACTGCCTGCAGAGTCGCATTTTATGGGCAGGAGGCTTTAGACTATTTCCTGAGAAAAGATGTCCGTATGAGCGAGAGGTTGCTGAAATCCGTGGTGCAACAACTCGAGCAGACAACTCAAAAGATTGTGGACAAGGACCGCGAGTTTTCCCTGAATGACGCGAAAATACGCTTTTACGGCGATAATGAAGTCATCATTGCGGAAGGCTTGCATTCCACCGAGTTTTACAAATTGGTTTCCACCGAAGGCGGCTTGCTTTTCTCCATGAAGGGTAAAGAGATTGCGCGCATCGATAGACCGGGAGAGTTCTTTGGAGAAATGGAAGCCCTGCTCAGCTTGCCAACACAGGCCACGGTGGCCAGCATCGGCCAAAGCGTCGTGCAGGTCTATCCCACCGATCAGCTTCCCGTGATTGTGGAACTGTATCCGGAAGTGGCTCTCCAGATGATTCGCAATCTGGCGTCACGCCTGGTGGATATCCAACGTAGATTCGTTGGCGAAACCACCTGATCACCGCTTACCAATACGCTCATGCCCCTTTCTCATGCCGAACCGACTCTGCAGCAGAAGTTGCTTTATGTTCAGACTTTTGGCTGCCAGATGAACGAATACGACTCCGCGCGGGTGGAACGTTTGCTCGCGGCAGAAGGCTATCTCCTAACCTCCGAGATCGAACGGGCGGATGTCATCTTCATTAACACGTGTGCGGTGCGCGAAAAAGCCGAGCAGAAAGTTTGCTCGTATCTGGGCCGGCTTCGCCGGTTGAAGACCCGTAATCCCCGGCTGAAGATCGTGGTCGGCGGATGCGTGGCACAGCAGTTGGGGAAAGCTCTGTTGGAGCGTTTCGAGCACCTGGATCTGGTACTGGGAACCCAGAGCCTGGCCGCTCTTCCCAGGCTATTACAGGGCATCCAGAAAAAACATGGTCGCATAGCCCATTTGTCAGATGAACCCGACCCCTATGATCCGAACGGCAAGGCAGGCAGGATTGCCGTCCGGGGGGTGAGCACAGCGGTTACCATTATGCAGGGCTGCGACAATTACTGCAGTTACTGCATCGTGCCCTACGTGAGAGGGCCGGAGAAAAGCCGACCAAGCAGTGAGATCCTGCATGAAATCGGGCTCCATGTGGATGGGGGAGCCCGTGAGATTGTTCTGTTGGGTCAAAATGTGAACTCCTATGGGAAGAAATCCAACACAGAAATGTCCTTTCCCGAGCTGTTGCACAGGATCCAGGCGGTGACAAGCCTAAAGCGTTTGCGCTTTACCACGTCCCATCCCAAGGACCTCACTGAACAGCTCATGTGGTGCTATGCTGATCTAGGTTGTTTATGCAAGAAGTTACATTTGCCGCTGCAGGCGGGCTCAGACCGGATCTTGAAACTAATGAATCGCGGCTACACCGCCACCCAGTATCTTTTCAGGATAGATCAACTTCGCAAAATCTGCCCCGACATTGGTCTGTCAGCTGATGTCATGGTGGGTTTTCCAGGGGAAACCGAATCCGATTTCCGGGATACTCTGCATCTATTGGAACAGGTCCAGTTCGATTCACTCTTTTCCTTTCGCTACTCCGACCGTCCTTTTGCCAAGGCCGCTCAGTTCCCCAGCAAAATTTCCGAAGAAGACAAAGCTCGCCGCCTGATAGAACTGCAGGCACTTCAAGCCGAGATCACCCTCCGCAAGAACCGCGCGGAGGTTGGCAAGGTGCGTGAGATTCTCGTGGAGGGTCTCAAGCAAGTCCGGAGACAACCAGTATATGGGGCGTACGCAGCAGAATCGCATTGTCAACTTCCAATCGCTGGTGGATTTGACCGGACGGCTAATTTCCGTTAGGATTCAGGCAGCTCATTCCCATTCCCTGCGCGGAGAATGGATAAATGGGGATATTGAATCAAGCCGGAGCCTCCCAAACGCCCGGTAAACTGGTCTGATGCCGGCAGAGATGGGATTGCCGCTACGAGGAGAAATAATGTTTCGAAGAATGGAAGTGACCGGTCTGGCCATGGACCCCAACACCAACACCCCTATCCTGATTCTCAAGGATCCGGATGGTGAGGCCTCCCTGCCCATCTGGATCGGTCTCCTGGAAGCCACCTCCATCGCCACCGAGCTAGAAAATATCCGCTTTCCACGCCCCATGACACATGACCTCATCAAGACACTCTTCGATCATCTCAACGTCAAGGTGGAAAAGGTGGAGGTGTGCGATCTTCGAGAAAATACTTACTACGCGATCATCCATCTACGGGATAGTGCTCACACGATCCCGATCGATGCTCGCCCGAGTGATGCCATTGCCATTGCTCTACGTACCAACTCACCGATTTTCGTAAAGGAATCGGTGCTGATCAAGTCTCAGCGCACCGACGATGGCACCCAGCCCGTCTTCAACCGCGAGGAAGCGGAGAAGTGGTCTGAAATCTTGGAAAGCCTCGATCCTGAGGATTTTAGTAAGTACAAGATGTGACCTGAAGCTCTGACCGCTCTAATGCTTCCCCAACGGCTCGACCCCCGAGGGGCCTGGCGCCACTGTTGCGCTCGTACCCGTGAAGCTTGGTGCGGCGAAATCCGGTTCGCATGGCCGAGAACCTCTCCAACCAAACCACTGCCTCCCAACTATTTGAAAGGACCAACCAACAGTCCCCACCTCTTGGGAAACGCCAGTGTCGGTCTATGCCTGTCCCAAGTTCAGGCCGCCAATAGAGCCTTCAGCATACCCATTATGAATCTGCTGGATCTGCATACAGCGGTACCTTCATCAGCACGAGGTTCACCATGAGATTGGACAGCATGTTGCTTCAGGAGCTTCTGGAGGTTGCCCGAGGACATCGACCTGCCGATTTGTGCTTCCGCGGCGGACAGGTGATCAATGTGTTTTCGGGGCGGGTGGATCAGGTGGACCTGGCCATTCACCGCGGTTTTGTGGTGGGCTCAGGTCCTTATGCCGCGCGCGCAACCGTGGATTTGGACGGGGCTTATGTTTGCCCGGGCTTCATCGATGGCCATATCCACATGGAGAGCACCTTGCTTAGCCCTGCCCAGTTCTGTGCCGCGGTGCTACCCCACGGCACCAGTGCGGTGGTGGCTGACCCTCACGAAATTGCCAATGTCCTGGGTGTTGTCGGCATCCGCTATTTCTTGGACGCCACCGAGCATCTTCCACTCGATGTCTTCTTCAACCTGCCCAGCTGCGTTCCAGCTTCACCTTTGGAGACCTCCGGGGCGACCCTTCGGGCTTGCGACCTCTACGGCTTGCTCCCTCACCCCAGAATCATCGGATTGGCGGAAATGATGAATTTTCCAGGGGTGATCCACGCAGTCCCTGAGGTGTTGGATAAAGTTCTCCTCTTCCAGGACCGGATTCGTGACGGGCACGCTCCACAGCTTTCAGGCCTGGGGCTGAATGCCTACCTGACCGCCGGTATCAGCTCCGACCATGAATGCACCGCCCTCGACGAAGCACGCGAGAAGCTCGACAAGGGAATGGTCATCATGCTTCGCGAGGGGAGCCAATCCAAAGACCTGGCCAAGCTTTTGCCAGTGGTTGACCAGCACACTTGGCCGCGCTGCATGCTGGTGAGCGATGACTGCCATCCGGACGACCTGATTCACGAAGGGCATATGAATGCCGTGGTCAATCGCGCTATGTCACTGGGCCTGGATCCCGTCCTAGCCATCACCCTGGCTACCTGGACACCGGCCGCGTATTTCCGGCTCCCTCGCCGTGGAGCACTTGCTCCCGGTTACCAGGCGGATCTTAGCATCAGTCCAACACTCAACCCTTGGAATCCCCAACGGGTGTTCAAGCGGGGTCAAGAGGTGGGTCGCGAGGGCCGATTATTGATCGATCCGGAAAACTGGCTGCAGCCCCAGGCGCCGGTAAGTCCCATGTACCTCTCGCGACTGGCCGTTGGTGACCTTGCCGTTACGGCTCAGGCTGGCAGGCTCAAAGTCATTGGGGTACAGGAAGGTAGTCTCCTTACTCGTAAAATCCTGGTGACTCCCAAAATTAGCGGCGGTGTGGTGATCCCGGACCTGGACCGCGATATCCTTAAGCTGGTGGTGTTCAACCGTTATCAACCGGACAAGCCTCCCTCGGTAGGGTTCATCCAGGGATTCGGTTTGACCCGAGGCGCCATCGCCACCACCGTTGCCCATGACGCACACAATATCATTGCCGTGGGCACTAGCGACGATGACATCCTGGCCGTGGTCGAAGCCATCCGCCAAGGCGGGGGCGGCATGGGAATCGGCACTGCCGGTGAAGCGGTGACGATGCTGCCGCTTCCCCTGGCCGGCCTGATGTCCACCTGGCCCGTGGAACGGGTTTCCGAACAATTGGAGCAGCTCAAGCAGCAAGCACGATCTTGGGGAAGCCCACTCAACAACCCGTTTCTGGCGCTATCGTTCATGGCGCTTGGAGTGATTCCTGAACTGAAACTGACCGATTTGGGCTTGGTCGATGTTACCACCTTTTCACTGGTGTCCTTGTTCGAAACATCTTGATTCCGGCGGCAGGATTATCGTCGAATCAGCCGGAGAAAACGCCTTGCGAAACAAGGCGTGACTGGTTATGGTTATAGCTGGTTTTTGGAGGGCTCGAATCGTGTCCTATTGTGAATCTAACCGTATATCAGGAGGGTATTATGGCCAAGATTTCATGCAGCTCATTTGATGGTGTTGTCAGTTTCGCCATTGAAAAAGAAGAGAAGGCGATGGAGTTCTATCAGAAATGTGCCGATCGAGCGAAAAATCCGGGGATCAAGCAATTCTTCCTCGAGATGGTGGAGGAAGAGAAGAAACACCGGGATTTGCTTCAGATCCTTGACATAGGGGCCCTCGAGAACGTGAAGCTGGACAAGGTGGAAGATCTAAAGATCAGCGATTACATGATGGATGTTGCTTTTCGCGATGATCTTACCTATCAGGAAGCGCTGGCCCTTGCCATGAAGAAGGAAGAAAAGGCCAAGGCGTTCTATGGGGGCTGGCGGACCAAATGCATGCATGAGAAAACCGCCAAGCTCTTCCAGATATTGGAAGTGGAAGAATCAAAACACAAGCGCAAGCTGGAAAATCATGTACGATGAACAGATTCTGACTTGGGATTGAACCTGGTTTGCGCTCAGATCGCATCGATTTGTTTGCCCTGAGGTCTGAAAGGAAGACCCAATCTAGTACTTCGTCAGTTTTGTTTCTCCGGGTTGGAATTGTAGGGTGGGTGGAGTCCCGTATTATGGGACGCAACCCACCATTCCACTGCGGTGGGTTGCGCTACGCTTCCCACCCTACGGCCAATCGTCATCCCAGAAGAATAAACTTGACGGAGCACCAGTTACTCTGTACCTCGAATGACGCTACGTCAAAAAAGGAAGAACCTGGGCGGACCCGATACCCCCAGGTTCTTCCTTATGCTCAATCCTGAATGGCTTTAAGCAAAGCCTGCATTTCGTTTGCCAGACCTATGAGTGATGGCTACCTCGCCCCGGTTCTGCCTCGCCGACCCCTACGCTGGCCATATGCCGACGGACCGGGCACAGTCCCTCCGTAGTACAAGACATCCACGTACATGGTCCCGAATAGCAATAGTGGACAGGGTCGCACGACCGGCATTCATTCATTACCTGAAACCTCAGGAGCCCCCAGCGGATCAGCAGGGGACCGTTCCTCGCCATCCTGAGACTTGACACCTCGTAAGAACTCCTCCCATTCCATCGGGAGCAAGTACTTCTTGCGGCTGTTGCAGCCTTTACAGGCCGGCACAACATTGCTTCGATTGGACTGTCCGCCACGGATGAGGGGTACAATGTGATCGAGCGTCATTTGGTCGCGCGTGACCGGGTTCCTACAATAGTGGCAAATCCCTCGATCCATCTGACGCTGCCACCAGCGGGTCTTCCTCAGGGCGCGGGCCTTTTCCTTCTCGCGTTGAACTCTTTCGGGACTGACCTGCACGAGGAAAAACGCCTGCTGGTCGGAGGGCTGGTCTCCCTGGCCGGCCTTGTCGAGGTTGCTTGGACCCATCCCAGCCGGAGTCAGCCGTATCAAGGGGCCGCTTCCGGGGTATTCATCGGGCAGGCGGTCACTTTTTCGCGACCGCCTGCGGTAGTCCTGTGAAGGCTTTCGATTTGCCACGATTGCCGGCCTTTGGGAAGGGATGTTATTCGCGGCCAGCTTTCAGCGTCACCCAGAAGGTATGTTCACCACGCCTAATCAGCAGCAGCAGGCCTTCGTCTTTCTTGGAAGCTTCCATGGCCTGATTGTAATCCCGGAGGTTCTTCACCTTACGACGATTCACTTCCTGAATCAAATCGCCCTGACGCAGTTTGGCTTCGGCCGCAGGGCTGCCAGGTTCGACAGCGGATACCACAATCCCCGTCGCGGTCTTCGGCCAGCCAAACCGTTCGGCCATTTCCGGGGTGATATTCTGGACCGTCAACCCCCAGGAACTGGGCTGCTTGCCGGAAGGCTCCCCGTATCCCTCAGGCATGGTGCCAACGGCGACATCCATCGTCATGGTCTTGCCTTCACGGATGATCTCAAGGTTGATCTTGGCATCGGGCAAAGTAGATGCCACAAGTCGTGACAGCGCTTGAGCGTTCTCCAGTTCCCTGCCGTTGAAACGCGTTACGATATCTCCGCGTTCCAGCTTGGCTTTTTCGGCTGGGCCGTCAGCCACCACATCTGAAATCAGCACGCCTTTGGTGTTCTCCTTGAGTTTGAACGATTCCGCCAAATCCGGAGTAACGTCCTGGATCATCACACCAAGCCAGCCGCGAACCACCTTGCCGGACTTCAGCGAGGGCAGCAGTTCCTTAGCCATGTTGATGGGAATGGCAAAGCCAATGCCTTGGCCATGCGCGACAATGGCCGTGTTGATGCCGACGATTTCACCATTGAGGTTGAACAGCGGCCCCCCGCTGTTGCCCGGATTGATGGCGGAATCAGTCTGCAGAAAATCATCGTAGGGACCGGCCCCAATCACCCGACCTTTGGCACTGATGATCCCCACCGTGACCGTATGCCCCAGCCCAAACGGGTTGCCCACCGCCATGACCCAGTCACCGACCCGAAGAGCATCCGAATTGCCCAATACAGCCGGCTTAGGAAAGCTACCATCGGATTTCACTTGAATGAGGGCCAGGTCGGTTTTGGAATCCCGCCCCACCACCTTGGCGGCATACTCCTTGCCGTTTTCCAGCTTCACCTTAATTTCATCCGCTTTCTCGATCACGTGGTTGTTGGTGAGAATGAGCCCCTCTTTGTCGATAAGCACGCCACTGCCAAGGGAGTTGGTTTTCATACCGCCCTGCGGCACATTGTCGCCGAAGTACCGACGGAAGAAATCATCTCCGAAAAACTCCTTGAACGGCGAATCGGGATTCATGAACGGTTGCAGGGGATGTCCCTTGATCACCTTGGTTGTAGAGACGTTGACTACCGAATGCTTGACATTGTCGGCCAGATCCGCGAATGAGGGCAACGCCTGGAGCCCAAATGCCGCCGAGGCATTGTTGACCATACTGACAACTGCCATCGACAGCAACACTGTGATCACCAAAACCGACAATACCACTTTCATAAAACGTAGACGGTTGATGTTGCATTCCATTAGAAACCGACTCCTTTCTTGATAGCACCCGCGGGCCTGACACCAAACCCGTTCCGCTATGTTAGCTGCTTGTTGCGAATCCTCAAATTCCTGGTAATCAAGGAGCCTCTTGCAAAAGCCCATTCTTGCCCTTCGATACCTCAGGGCGAACGGACGGAGTTGCCTGTAAGTGGCTGATTTTCCGTTCGTGGTGAGGTATCGAACCATGAACGGAAGGACTCTTGCAAAAGGCTCCAAGACTATACAATAACGAACTGAAACCAAAAATCAAGGGGAAGCCTGGTCCACACCACTGCATCCGGGGCCGCATCCTGGACGTCATCCCCTGCGAGCAGCCAGGCGCATGCTCAGTCGCTTCCCATCCACCATTCGTGGCGACCATACCATTCGATGGGGGTCTCCCCCACGGGCAGGAATTCGAAGAAACGGCGGGCTTCCGGCAGGCTATGGCACACTACTGACAGCTGCACGTATGGTTCACCGTGGCTGTCAACACGGTTCTCCAGTTTGTGGATGTCAAACTGTGCCGACATACGCCCAAAACTGGCTAACAGGGAGGCAATGGTGGTGTGTTGCACACTAACATGAAAAACCATCGGTTGCAGCCAGGTGACTCCACAGTCCCAAGTCACTTCCAGCAGATCTTCGAACTGCATCCCATGGCGTTTTAGTTCGTGACATTCGTGCCAATGGATGGATACACCGCGTTCACTCAAAGTGGCTACCAACCCCTCTTGGCCGGGGTACGGCCGACAGCATCGGGCGAACTTGTGCACGGCATTGTCCAGCCTGGCCAAGCAAATCCGGTTTCTTTCCCCAGGTACTGCCAAGGAAGCGGACCGTTTCTCAGAAGGATGCTGGCGAGGCGGAACATTGTCGACCAAATAGTACAGGAATGCGTGCGGAGACTGGCGATCCTGGCCGATGCGCGCATAGAGATCGGGTAAGTCGCGAATGTTGAGAACTTCCAAGATCAGCCTTACCTTTTCGCCTTCAAGAATGTCACTACTTAGCTGATGCCGCCCCATTTCCTGAAACAGAATATCTTTTCCGATCTCGTGAGCATACTTGAGGCGTTTGTGCTGCAGAAGTCTATTGATGGCGGTACGCGCCTTAGGGGTCTTGCACAATTCCTCCAGCGACAGATCTACTTCCAGCGGGATCGTAGCCTTGATGATCTGCACAACATCCCCATCTCTCAAAACCTGCGACGGACCAACCCGTGAATCGTTTACCAAGGCACCCTGGCAATATTCACCCAACTCCGAGTGGATTTTGTAAGCAAAGTCCAGCACCACGACGCCTTTCGGGAAATAGTGAATATCGCCTGCCGGTGTGTAAGCAAACACGTCTTCCGCTTCGCTCAACCGCAACAACGCTTTTCGCTGTCGTCCCGCTCCCATATACTCGCCGATGTTTCTGAGGAGCTCGCTGATTTCCTGCCAATGTTCGTCGCCAAGCTGTTTTTGAGAATCCCATTCGCTCAAAATTCCAAAAATGGCCCTCCGATCCATCTCGGGAGTGCGGATTTTGATGAGGTAGTTCTGCCCTCTAATGTGGCAACGCATGTGAAGGCTCTGATAGCCGTTGGTTTTGGGATTCGAGATGAAATCACGAAGCGTTCGGGGTATCGGAGGAAAACTGGAACTCACTATTCCCAAAGCATGGTAGCAGGTCAGCACATCCTCGGTTTCGAGGACAATAGCGAAATCCACCCGGTTTTCCGTGTTGTACAGCGACAATGTACGCTTAAGCCGGTTGTAGTAGGTCCCCAAACCTTTAACGCGAGGGCGCACCACCACCTTATGAGAAAGAACCCCGAAAGCTTCCTTCAATGCGGTTTCGATCTCCAGAACCTCCGGGGCATTTCGCAATCCCTTGGTAATGTTCAGAATCTTTTTGCTTTTCCGGGGGTATAGATGATTCAGGGCGAGGTGGTATAGTTCTCGTTTGAGCTGGGCGATGTTGAGCATCGATGCGATGGGCGCATAGACTTCCACGGTTTCTTGCGCAATCCGTTGCCGCTTGGCTTGCTTGAGGTAGTGCAGGGTGCGGAGATTGTGCAGTCGGTCTACTAGTTTGATTACCAGGACCCCGAGGCGCCGGCTGGCACTTAAAAAGATCTTGCTGTGCGTGAGATCTTTGAGCGTGGCGCGATCCAGATGGTAGCGGGTCAGTTTGGTGCAGCCATCCACCAAATCAGCAACCACACTACCGAAACGGCTATCGATATCGGCGAGAGTGACCTGGGGGATGTCCTCGACGATGTCATGTAGAAGCGCAGCCGCCAGAAGGGCCGCATCCTTGATGCCGAACTCACGCAGGAGGATCTCGGCGACCGCACATGGATGGCTGATATAAGGGGCACCGGACTTGCGGATCTGACCGGCGTGCATGTCATGGGCGAACTGGAGAGCGTCGAAGAAGGTTCGATGCTCGTGCGCGTCGTCCGCCAAATATTGCGCCATGCGCGATCGATATTGGATTAGATCGAACTGGCGGATCGTCCTGCCATCAGGGTTGTCCAAGGTATCCCATTTTGCTCGCGCTTGCTGAACTGCCAATTGCTTGCCCTCTCCGGTGTGCCCACTATCCGAGCCCGGTCACTTTATGATAATGCTTTAATTCGCCAAAAGAAACAAGGCCAAAGGGGGATTGTAAACCCTTGAATAGAGCCTTTTCCCCTTGACTTGCCCCCTCGTTCTCGCTATTTTCCCGCCATCAGCTTGGGGGATCGTCCAACGGCAGGACTGCAGACTCTGGATCTGCCTATCTAGGTTCGAATCCTAGTCCCCCAGCCATCCATCGCATCAAGGTCCCATCGTCTAGTGGTCTAGGATACTGGCCTCTCACGCCAGAGACACGGGTTCGAACCCCGTTGGGACTACCAAGGAAAATCAGATGGTTGGCTCATGTACGAGTCAACCATCTTTCTTTTCAGGATTCCATAACCGCAACTCTTTAACCTAAAAAGAGTATAGATCCCAATCTGGCAGTTTCCCAAGATAGAGCTCATCTTCAGATGCTCCGCCAAAACCATCTGGGGCTCCTCAAAAGCGGTCAACCTTAAAAGCACCCCTTGGACGACTTCAGGAAACCGGGTATATATCAAGTATTCGAACTACGAAATCTGCCATTTCGTGAAGTGCACCGCAAGCGTCGACTGGGCTGAGATCCGGACAGGAAGAGGGAGGCCGCACATGGCAGCCAAGCCAAAGACTCCGATTATGGTGTACGCTGAGGAAGTCAAGATGATTTCGATAATGAGGAGGATTCTCTCCAAAAGCTTTCCCATCCTCGTCAACCGTGGAAGCACAGACAAGTATTATGACAGTCACCCTTTGGGGGTGAGTGGCCCCCAACCTGACCGCCCCCCGAAGGACGGCCATTACGGGGCAAAGCAGGATGGTCAATTGGTGAAGGCCAAGGCAACGGACATTTTCCTCGACGCCGATAAGGAGTATGAGAAGAAGTTAGGAGATGCCCTGTTTGAGGCGTTCATCAGCCCAGAGAATCGCGACCGATTGGGCATCGAATTCGTCGTATGGGACAAACGAAAGTACGATCCCAAAGAGGAGGAGGTCAGGGCCTACCCAAAGCCCCCGATGAAGTGCGTGTATCCCAAGAGGCCTTGGAAAGTGAAGTCATGCCTGCATAGCGACCACCTGCACGTGGAATTTGACCGGGTAAAGGGGGATCAGGACCGCTCGGCAATCCTTGAGATTGTGGTCGCGGAAATCAAACAGAAAATCGGCACGGGACCATAGGGGGTGTAACGCTTGCCGCCACCGGCCTTGATTTCATCGACGGCATCGACCACTTCCTTCCAGACATCGCGTCCGGCTTCGTGCCGTTCCAGTTCTTTGTCTTTCAGTTTAGGACTCATTGGAAAACCTTTCCTTCAACGCCCTCACAATATGCGCGTGGATGCTGTCATGGCGAGCTTTGGCATAATATGGTCAACATCGACTCGGCACTGAAGCTCCGGGGACATGGCCTGAAACCATGGCGATAATAGCTAAGCCCGACAGAATTGCCCTCCAGATCCACGAAGCGGCCGTGCCGGAGTCCGCCCATTCCGGTTCCATTCGTTGCGGCGCTACGCGGCCTCAATCCTGGCGGACAAATACAAGGTGAGCAGCAAGACCATTCAGCGCATCCTCAGGCACAAGAACCTCTCAACCACCGAGCGCCACATCAGAAATTTGAACACGGATCTTCGCGCTACCCTGAACCTCCTTGGCAGCAAGGATTTGCGTACGAACCGTGTCCATAAAGTTGGTTTTGGCTATGGTGTTTTCGACTCGAGATCGTTCCCGACCTCGCTGATTCCCCTAAGAGCATCGAGCTCGCGCATAAGTCTTTGAACTCCTATGGCAAGTAAGCTATAGTGCCAAATTCCTAATTTCGAATGAACGAAGATCGCGTCCCATCAAGCGCCGCTGGCGCCTGTGTGCAGGGAGAATGCAGATGGACTACAAGAGTACCTTGAACTTACCGCAGACCTCTTTCCCGATGAAAGCCAATTTGCCGCAGCGCGAACCCGAGATCCTGGCCAAGTGGGAGCAAATGCAGCTCTATGAGCAGTTGCGGGAGATCAGTGCAGGAACGACCCCAATACATCCTTCACGATGGTCCACCCTATGCCAACGGCCACATCCATCTGGGAACGGCCCTCAACAAGATCCTCAAGGACATGATCGTCAAGAGCCGCCAGATGAGCGGCTTCAATGCGGTCTACGTGCCCGGATGGGACTGCCATGGATTGCCCATCGAACACAATGTCGACAAGGAGTTGGGTGACCGCAAGAGCCACATGACCACGGTGGAAATCCGCCAGCATTGTCGCCGCTACGCCGAGCGTTTCATCGACATTCAGCGGCAGGAATTCAAACGGCTCGGCGTTTTGGGTGAGTGGGACCACCCTTACCTCACCATGTCCTACGACTACGAAGCCATCATTGCCCGGGAATTGGGGCGCTTCTTTGCCAACGGCAGCGTGGTCCGCAGCAAGAAACCCATCTACTGGTGCAGTAGTTGCGGCACCGCTCTGGCAGAGGCCGAGGTGGAATACCATGACCACCGGTCGCCGTCCATCTACGTCAAGTTCCCGCTTCGCCCCGAGGCGCAAGAGCGTTTCCCGGAACTGGATCGGCAAGCCGGCCTTTGTCCTGATCTGGACGACTACCCCGTGGACCCTTCCGGCCAACCTGGCCATTTCGCTGCACCCCGATTTTGCCTACGTGGCCGTGGCGATCCAGGATGAAATCTGGATCTTGGCGGAAGGTCTGCTGGAGGCTTTCGCCCAGACGTTGGGTGTCAGTGACTACACCATCCAACGCCGGTTTGCCGCCGACGAACTGCAGGGTTTGAAGTGCCGCCATCCCGTTTCTGGAGCGGGATTCACTGCTGATTCTGGGCAGCCACGTGACTCTCGAAGCGGGCACCGGTTGCGTGCATACCGCCCCCGGGCACGGCCGCGAAGACTACGAAATGGCCCTCGAGTACGGGCTGGACGTGTATTCCCCGGTGGATGACGAGGGACGATTTACCGCGGATGTGGAGTTCTTCGCCGGACAGTTCGTGTTCGACGCCAATCCCAGACGTCAACGCCAAGCTCCGTGAGCTGGGAAGGCTCATCGCTGAGACAGACCGTTGAGCACAGTTATCCGCATTGTTGGCGCTGCAAGAAACCGGTGATCTTCCGCGCCACCGAGCAGTGGTTCATTTCCATGGAGAACAATGCCTTGCGCCGCAAGGCGCTGGATTGGATCGATCGGGTTGAATGGATCCCGGGCTGGGGTCGGGACCGGATCTACAATATGATTGCCAACCGGCCCGATTGGTGTATCTCGCGACAACGGTCCTGGGGCGTTCCCATTACGGTTTTCACCTGCAAGGACTGCGGCACGCTTCTGGCCACTCCGGAAACCTTCGCCCATGTGGTGGCGCTCTTTGAGGAAGCAAGGGGCTGATTGCTGGTTTGCACTGCCGCCGGAGCAACTGCTGCCGCCCGGCAGTCGTTGCACGCAGTGTGGTGGCAGTCATTTTGCCAAGGAAATGGACATCCTCGATGTGTGGTTCGATTCCGGAGTCTCCTACGCCGCCGTGCTGGAAGCCTGGCCGACGCTGCGAGCGCCGGCTGATCTTTACCTGGAAGGCAGCGATCAGCACCGTGGCTGGTTCCATTCCTCGCTGCTGGCTGCGGTCGGCACCCGGGACGCGGCCCCGTACAAAGGCGTGCTTACCCACGGTTTTGTGGTGGACGGCCAGGGTTACAAGATGTCCAAATCGGTGGGTAACGTCATCGCCCCCGAAGAAATCATTCGCCAGTATGGGGCGGAAGTACTGCGACTCTGGGTATCGGCCGAGGACTATCGCGATGACATTCGCATTTCCCCGGATATCCTCAAGCGGCTTGAGCGAGGCCTACCGGCGGATTCGCAACACCTGCCGTTTCCTTGCTGGGCAACCTGTCCGATTTTGATCCCGGCAGGGATGCCCTTCCCTACGACCGACTGCGAGGAACTGGATCGCTTCGCCCTGCATCAGTTGCAGGATCTCATCGGTGAAGACGCGCCGCGCCTACGATCGATTTGAATTCCATCGCGTCTACCACGCCCTTCACAACTACTGCGTGGTGGATCTCAGCAGTTTCTACTCTGGATGTTCTCAAGGATCGGCTGTACACCGCACCGGCCCGGAGCGCCGCAAGGTGTTCGGCTCAGACGGTACTCTACGAGATCCTCGTGGCAGTCCTGAAGATCATGGCGCCCATTCTATCCTTCACCGCCGATGAAGCCTGGTGGCAGTCTGCATGGCGATTGATCCGGCCTTGCCGGCCAGTGTCCATTTGGAAGCTCTTCCCGACATCAATCCTGACTACCACGATGCCAGCGCTCAAGAGCGCTGGACCACCATTCTGGCGTTGCGCAGTGATGTTTCCCGAGCCTTGGAAGTCCGCTCGTCAAGCAAAGGTCATCGGTCATTCCCTGGATGCCCGAGTTGCCCTGGGTCTGCCGGAAGATCTGCGGGCAGCTCTTGGTCGGCCAGGAGGAATTGTTGAGTTCGGTATGCATCGTGAGTCAGATCTTCACTGGTCGCAGACGCGGAGGCGCTTGATGGTGCGGTGGACGGAACCGCCATTCCTGGACTTAAGATCCTCGTAGACGCCGCCAAGGGTGCCAAGTGCGAACGTTGCTGGGTATGGTCGGACACCGTCGGTGTGCATGCCGAGCACCCCACTGTGTGTGCCCGCTGCCGACAAGCTCTGGCGGTTATGGAAGCTTGAAACGGCCGCCGCCGCTCGGACGCTCATCCTACGCTAACCCTCCCACCGCAATGCTGCTGAATTACGGTCCCCTCTCCCTCAGGGAGAAGGTTTGGGGCCGTAGGAAGATCCGCTCTGAAAGCCCCCTCACCCCGAACGGGTGAGGATTGCTCTCGATTCAGCAGCATTGCCCTCCCACCGAGGGGAGGGGAACCGGAGGGCGTCCTGCCCTTAAGTCAACAGCATTGCCACCGGCCTCCCGCATCAAGCTGGTGGAGATTAGGGAGGTGCAGCAACCTCAATCGAGAACATGGAGACCCATGACCGCTCAGCCATCTCGCGGGTTGCGTGTGGACATGCTTCGCAGACCTGATTCGCAATCCTTTGACATACCTGGCGGCGCTGGTTGTGCTCAGTGACCAGGTGACCAAGAGCCTGCTTGGGGATTACCTGCCGCTGCACGCATCCAAAGTCATCATTCCCGGATTTTTTGACTTGGTACACGTCAGAAACACGGGCGCCGCTTTCAGCCTTTTGGCGGGAGCCCAAACCGGTTTGCGGCAGGCTTTCTTCGTGGTGGTTACCATCGTGGCCTTGCTGGTAATGATCTACCTACTGAACCGGACACCAAAACACGATGTCTGGACGAGGCGGGGACTGGTGCTCATTCTGGGAGGGGCTCTGGGGAATCTGGTGGATCGCCTTCGCTATGGGGAAGTGATCGACTTCCTCTATTTCCATCTGGGAAGCTATCCACTGGCCGGCGTTTAATGTCGCCGACAGTGCGATCACCGTTGGCGCGGGGATCTTGCTGGTGCTGCTGGTGAAACCAACACCACCGCCAAAATAAAGCAACCTTCAACAATCGGACGCAAGCTCCAAAACGCTTAAGGAAGACGGCAACCCGTCCGTGTCCCACGAGGTGCCGGTTCTCATTGCTCCCGATCCGCTGGTTCTGACCTCACTTAGAGTCGGGGGCCTTTTCACCGGCTTTGGTCAGCTTGATTTCGACCACCCGAGGAACCATCTGCTTGAAATTGGCGTCCCAGACTTCCTGCTGAATCACCAAGCGATCGCTCTGGATGTCGGTGATAAGGCCGTTATTGCCACCCAGCGGGGTGCCCACCCCAACAATATAGCCCTTGCCGGAACCATCTTCGATCATGGCGCGCATGCCCATGTCACCCCAGATCACCGCTTTGAATCCGCGCTCTATCTGTCCAACCGCCATCTTCTGCAGCGGTGTTAAAGGCAATTGCGGCTTTAGGTGCCACTTCATCTCATCCCCGTCTCTACGCTTTCGATCGGCGGCGACCGTCTGAGCCACAATGAAGGAGATAAACGGATCAACCAAATTCTCGGGAGCATACGCGAACTCCTTGTTATGAGGGCCACTAGCACCTTATCACGCTTGGCCTTGGATTGCTTTTCCGCTTGGCTGGCCGCGTCGGCCGTGGTTGTGGCCTCCCTTCGCCTTCTGCCGCTACCGCTGTTGGGGTTGCACCTGATGCATCCCCCGGTGCCTGGCTGGTAGTGGTGCCGGGTGCTGTCTGCACAGTCTGGTTGCCTTCCTGCGCCCCAAAACATCGGCAAAGCCATCAATAAAACAAGGCAGAATGACAGCGCCAGGCTTCCTATCCAGCTATTCTCCCTTTGAATCAACAGCATCATAGGCTTACCTCTCTATTCTGTCGCTAAGGCCCTAATGTTACTATATGATCACATGGTAAACGATGACGGTTACCGCAGTAATGCTGTTCTTCCAAATAACTGAGCCATTATACAACAACTTCTGTTTTGTACACGAAAAAACTTTTCCAAAATGATTAGGACGAACGAAAAAAATCATGGCACCAGCGATGCGTAAAGGGTGTGCGGCTACAGAAATTGTCATATTCCTTGACAAATCTTGTCAGATAGCGAAGCTGTTGATATCTAGGGTGATATGTTTCTCATGGGAAGGCCACAGCAACAACCGCAGTCAGCCGCTTTAGGGTAATGAACCCGCTCCTGTCATTGCCCAAGCTACCTCTTGATTGAATTGGCTGGTACATACCAGCGAAAGTCCGTTACCAGTTTCTGGGCCTCCCCCATCAAGGGGATGGAACTGGATGATGACTTCTGCCGTCATGCATTACTTGACCACGCTCTGGGCTTGGTAAGCGGATGCTCCGGTGTCGTCACTCGTTTCACGCCATCCACCGGCCACGGACCGTAACTTGACTATCACGGCCCCATTGCGATCCTGTACCAGAGGAATGTGTTACCCGAGGGAACTGAATACGGAAGTTGTCTTAGAATTACAAAATGGAAATTGATGCCAGGACACAAGTTTCAAATCACACAGCAACCAGCGACTTGCCTCACTGAACAGTATTTTTCGGATATACAATGGGATCAAAAATGAGTAATATCCCTTTGAATTGGCTTGGCAAAGATACGTTTACCGTTATGCGGTCATATGATAGATTTGTTTCATTTCAGGTACGGATTAGACCGAGATCTGCTGAAAAGCCCCAACAGGGCAAGAATCTTGCATCCAGAATTGACGGTCAAGGGGATGCTCAGGTCTGCCGATAGCATCGCCAGAAGCAGGTTGTTGTACCACCTGTGACACAGTCGGCTGTGGAATGGGCATGGGGGCGGGGCGCTTTGGTGCCGCGGCAAAGATCCCGCGTACTTCAGCGGTAGCCGATCCATCCAATAACCAGTCGCGAATGGGGGATAAGATGTCGCGCCAATCCGGTTTTTCCCTGGTAGAACTGATGGTGGTAACGGGTATTGTGGCCATCCTGGCAACCGTGGCGATTCCGGCGTACATCAACTACATTAACCGGATGAATCAGGGCGACGCCGTGACCGTTTTGATGAATGCCAAGATGGACATGGAAAGCTTCTATGAAAACAATTACAGTAGCACGTTGAATTCGCATTACTATGCCTCGAAAATCGGCTGCATTCCCTCCTGCAACGTGAATACCCTTTGCTTGAGAGATTGCGTGGCATGTGTAGACACCACCTACCGAACCGGCAAGGGCTATGTCATAAGCGTAATAGCCGCTGATACACAGAATTTCCGAATTAGAGCGGAGAAGCGAGTTTACACTTATAGGGCCACGGACGTATTGGAAATGACCGCCACAATCAACCAGCCCATCGTTGTAAGCACCGATGCGCTTGGGTTCTCCTTGTTCAAGACGCTGTTTGACTAGAAGGCTCGATTTCTCTCCAGGCATATCTATTGCGCATTCTCGAGCCTCTTGCAGGATTTCTGCCGTTCATGGTTCAATACCTGACCATCAACGGAAATACAGCACGTTACGACGCAAATGGCCGTTCGCCCTGAGCTATCGAGGGTGAAAAGGACTTTGCATCAAGCTTTCTTGATTAAGGGAATCAATCGGTGGGCGAGAGAGGCACGATGTGCGGGACTCTTGAGACTTCGGAAGAAGATGGCTGGGGTACGATGATGAGGGAGGTCCGATGAGGGCTGGCAAAACTCGTGGGGAGCATGGAAGTTGGGGCCCGATGAAGGCTCTGTCGTTGCTGGGTGTTCTATTTCTGATCGCTTTCCTGGCATCTTGCGGTTCTGATCGTCCCGAGGAGCCTGCTCGAAAACCCAACGTTGCCACCCAAGCAGCTCAGAGAGCCCGATTCGCAAAGCGAAACCGCGGAGAAAACGGAGGCTCCATCCGGCACCGTCCCCGTTGCCACACTTCCCTCCGTAGGTGCAACCGGGCCACGATCGGCCGGACCGAGTGCAGTGACAGCCATGGACATCAAGTCGCTGGATTTTTCACCTGAACGCCCGGTTGCCGGTGAGCCCATCGAATTGAAGATCTCCTTTGATAAACCCAAATCGGACGAAGTTTCTTTACGCTACCGCTGGAAGGTCAATGATGAAACCGTCCAGGAATCCGAAAGCAATGCCTTGACCTACCAGACCAAGCGCGGGGATCAAATCGAGGTGGCTGTCTTTGTCGGGAATTCTCGCGAAGAAACCCGGGCCAGGCGTGCAACCGTCACGGTGGACAACGCACCACCGGTGGTCAAGAAGGTGCGGGAGCATCTATCCCCCAATGGCGAATACCTTGCCCATCTGGAAGCTACTGATCCCGATGGAGACGTGGTCACTGTGAAACTGCAGCGAGGTCCCCCGGGCATGACGCTGGATGCGGGCAGCAAGGAATTGCGCTGGACCGTTCCGGAGGGGGCCACGGGCGGTTTTCAGGTGGAGGTCGTGGCAACCGATCCCGGTGGGGCAAGCGTGGTTTTCAGTTATGAGATTACTGTCAGACAAGTCCAGCAATCTGCAGGGAGTGCAGCCAATGCAACAACCGTTTCATCCCCTTCGCGGTGAACGGGGATTTACCCTGGTCGAGCTCATGGTTGTGATCGCCATTGCCGGGATATTGATCGGCTTTACTTACGCGGGCTATACCGGGATGCTCGCCCGGTACCGCTGTCAGGGGGCGCTCAACCGTGTTGCCCAGCTGTTCAAGCTGGCCCAGATGAAAGCGATGGAACAGAGTGTGAGGTACTACATAAGCCTTGGAGCCGGGAACGAGACCTTGGCCATTACTTTCGATCATGATGATAACGCCACAACCGCTCGTACGTCTTTCGACCAGATCGATCTGGCCCAGGAGTACCCTGGAGTAGACATAGTCACCCCCAATACGTGTGACGGCATCTACTTTCGATTACCGTGGCATGCCCAAGACCGCCTCTGGCATTGCCAGGGCATACTGCACCGTTCGGTTGACCCCAAGGAACAAGCCTACCGAAATAGGCAACTGTAACCATATCGAGTATGGGGAGGATTCAAGTTGTCACGCCGGAGACATGGAAATACTGAGAGGGGTTTCACCCTGGTTGAAGTCCTGGTGTCCCTCGCGGCCATGGCCATCGGGTTCGTCATTCTGTGGGGAATGCATTTCGCCTCCCTGCGGATGCAGAGCAGCGATCAGACCCGGGCTGAAGCCTTGCGCGTGGCCACGGCCGCGCTCGAATGGCAGCGCAATCACAATGCCACCTACCCGGGCAGCAATGCCACCGTTACCATGGCCTGCCCCAGCACGTATTTTCAGCTGATTTTGATCAAGAACGCATGGATGGCGGTGCCTGTCAGATACAATATAACTGGCCCTCATCGTGGGAGAAGCGGGTGACAGCAACCGTGAGCTGGAGAGAACGTATCAGCATGATCGGGAGGTGGCGGCGCTGCCAACAAGAGGACCCAGAGCGTCCAGCTGACCACCATCTACATTGACCATTGACCAAGCTTTTCCGCAAACCGCCATGGTGTTGCGGGGCGACAACGAAACAGGAAGGTCGGTCGAGTCACCTGATCGTCATTCTCCCGCCGCCCCAGGCGGGAGAATCCAGAAAAAGCGACATGGATACCGGCTTTCGCCGGTATGACGCAAGGGGCTTTCATATGAGGGGGCTGGGCAGCGATTGGTGCCGAAGGAAACAAGGGTGTTCTTGGTGAACGGGTCCTTCAGCGATACAGTCAAACGTGGCTTGATACGGCTATGAGGAATTGAAGGGGGCAGCGGTGCGGCGCTTAAGTTATAGACAATGCCAAGAGCTCTGGGATGACGTTGGTCGAGCTCATGGTTGCGGTTGGGGTGACCGCCATCATCATGGCACTCAGCACCATGATTTTTATGGGCCAATACAAGAGTTATCGGACCAGCCATGCAACCAAGACCGCTGAAACCGACATTCAGAAGGCCGTCGAATTTGTCCGGGATGATGTGACCCTGGCGGGCTGGGGGGTCAAACCGCAAATGGCATTCTATTTCGTCGATGGCGGGGCGAATGGCCCCGATCAGGTTTATGTCAGCGATATCAGCTTGATGGACGCCAACAACGCCAAGCAGATGCGGGTGCTGATTGACAGCGGCCCCATGCAATGCGGTGGCTGTCGTCGGTATCAGAATAATATTCCCGACAACACAGACAACCCGTGCAGCAACTCCACCACCGCCTACAACATTTTGGACATCAACTGCGATGGTTCCACCAAGGAACTCAGGCACTCAGGCAAGTTTGCCCGTTTTGGTGTGGGCTTCCGATAGCAACGCCACAAGGGTCAGGGAAACGGATGATTCTGGAAACCTCCAAAACGCCGGTTTTTCCGTCGAGAAATACGTAACCCCGGCCGTTCGCTATGATCTCGTTAACTATGAGGATTCCAGCGACCCACAGCACCCCACCCCGTTCATTGCTGAGATTGGCAAGGGATACCAGTGGTGCTCAACCCATGGCGGAAGGGGTGGTGGACCTCCAGGTTATCTACGGAGACAACGCGACCAGGCCGGTGTTGACGTCAGACTACTTTGGCAATGGGCACGGAACATGAACGGTACTCGTTATGGGAGGGCGGGGTGCAC
The DNA here is from genome assembly GCA_963802715.1 of uncultured delta proteobacterium. Taxonomy (GTDB): domain Bacteria; phylum Desulfobacterota; class Syntrophobacteria; order Syntrophobacterales; family Syntrophobacteraceae; genus CAWDJT01. Next base: position 36,056 of record CAWDJT010000041.1, on the reverse strand, counting down.
CGCCGGCACCGACTGTCAGTATGGATTCCTTCGATTCCAGTCGTATTTCCTGGATCAACCTCTATGTCGTTACCAGGAGCGCGGAACGTACCAACGATTCTTCGTCCTGCCGGCCGGCGATAGCCAATCGCAGCGCAGGCAATGCAACCACCTGCGGCTATGCGTATCGTGTCTATGTCTCACGAATCACGTCCTTTGCGGAGATTGCACTGAGTAGTTCGCCCGGGGTGACGGCACTGGCGTCGAGTATAACGACACAGAGTAGGGTACGTGCCGGGCAAATACTGCCCATTAACTGCTCGTCATGCCCGCGAAGGCGCGAAGCCAGAGCGTGGTCGAGAAGCCGAATCTGGACCCCCGCCTTCGCGGGGGCGACATGAAACGGCACCCGAGTCTGAATACTTCCTTTGTGTCGTGACCTTCGTCTCTTCGTGGTAAAAGAAATTGAACCCCTGAGTTTACGCCAATGTGCCACGGAAGACCCTTGAGGTGTCCGTCCTCCCTCGAATGGGCGGAGTCCGGGCGGGGGTGATAGTCCTGCCTTCGCAGTCCTGACATAAACCGATGCATCTAGACCCCTCCCCAGCTCTTCTCCGGCCGTAGGCAGGAGGAGGGGAGTTGTGAGATAGACTCTTATTTGTGTGGACCTGTACCAAGGTTGCTAGGGAACAAGGAAAGGTCAAATGCAGAATCAATCAGGATCTCCATTGGGTAATCAGCATGGCTTGGCAATGGTTCTCGCCGTTTCCATGATTGCGCTGCTTTCTACTATAGCGGTCTGGATGATCCTGGAGAGCAGGAGCAACCTGCAAACCACCAAGGCGTATGAGCGAACGGAAGCCACCAGCCACCTCGCTCAGAGTGCCTGCTGGTTCGACGTGCGAACGTTGGATACCAGAGACTCCGTCGCTTCCCTCCAGTGTCCATCGCACCTGTGACCGAAAGCGCCTCAGCCCCTCCTACAACCGTCAACTTGGGCTCGGGCAGAAGCTTTACCCGCGAGAATCAAATCGGCGAACGACTTCTACAACACCTTGCCTCCCGAGGGATGGATGCTGAACGAGCCTGCCGTTACTACACGAGGTACTACCTCGGGCATGGGACGGGGAGAATAGAAATTTCCGGTACCCGAGGGAGCGCTCGTTCCAAGATGGTCAATTTTGTGGAAAAGGTTGCACGGTAGAAGAAATGAAGCTCATCGCCACACGGCCAAAACTGGCGTTGACTCCTCAGCCGACCGACATCGCTGCCGACAGCATGTCAGATGCTGCGGCTGGGAGTTTGTAGCCATGTACCACTTGGAGCCCTACTGCGGCAATACTCATTCACTAAGGTTCATATGGTGCCTGATACCAGCCTACCCTGGTTCGGAGGAGACTTATGTATGCTTCGTGGAAGACCATAGCCAAGAATCGGTTGTTGCTCATCGCCGTGTGCGTGGTGTTAGTTTCGGTTCTCGGTGCTACAGGGCTGCACCACGTGAACAATCTGTTTGCCAGCGATGCGACTCCCTGCAAGGATCCCCCCTTCTTGAGCGCTGCCGTGGCGCCCATGGTCATGCTGGTGGTCAGCAAGGACCATACAAACTATACTCCAGCTTATAGCGATAATCAAAAGCTAAAATCTGGAAACGACACCATTCAAAAAACTTATGACAACAGTATCGACTATTATGGATACTTCGACTCATCGAAATGCTACACATACGACCCTGCTAACTATTTTGTCCCCAGCGGTAGTGCCACGAGCCACCTCTGCTCAAGCGCATGGAGCGGTAATTTCCTGAACTGGGTTTCGATGTCTCGTATGGATGCCTTGCGTAAGGTCCTTTATGGTGGTTATCGGGAAAGTGGATCAGGTGATACTGCGACTAGTACTATCCTTCAAAGGGCCTATGTCCCGTCTGAGGGACATGCCTGGGCCAAGGTGTATAACGGAAACGATGGCCGCCCGGCAATCTCAAGCTTGACTCCATATACTCCAACTGACGGCAATCTTACCTTGATGAATGTTACCTGCAGTTCCTATATGAACACGTGTGTAGCCGGTGGTCTAACAGGTATGCCTATTATTCGTGTGGCTAATGGCAACTTTTATGATTGGGATATCGCTGAAACCTGTGTAGGCTACTTCCGAGGTGAAACGGGTGCTTGTGGAGGTAGCCGATCAACAATGATCGCCAGGAGAAACCCTCTTCAAACCAAAAGGCTGGCCGATTTGGCAGTACGAGTAAAGGCTTGTGTACCAGGCCAAATCGGCAATGAAATGTGCAAAGAATACAGCGTTGGGAGTGGAAGGTTCAAGCCGATTGGACTGTTGCAAAAATATGGCGATAACGGCGCCATGCATTTCGGACTCATTACTGGAAGCTATGTTAAAAATACTTCGGGCGGTTTGCTTCGTAAGCGCATACGGAGTTTCGCCAACGAAGTCAACGCCACAACCGGTGTCTTTACAAGTACCCAAGGCATAGTGAATACGTTATCCAAACTACGCCTCATTGACTATCCACAAGGTTCAAGTGGTTATTATTTCGGCTGTAGATATGGTGTCCCCATGACGGAAGGAAGTCAGGGTTGTAGAAATTGGGGCAATCCCGTCGGAGAAATGCTCTATGAGGCGTTACGCTATTATGCTGGAGCAAACAGCGCAACGAGTGCCTTCAATACGGATGATTCAGCTCTGGCCTGGACGGGCGGGACGCTTAGTATCTCCAAGGATAGTTGGAATGATCCTTATGCTCAAGATGGTTGTGCGACCTACAATCATGCCTATTGCAGCAAGCCATATATTCTTGTGGTTTCCGATATTTATCCATCGTACGATGACGATCAACTGCCAGGCTCTGCTTTCAAATCGTTTGCGGGTGACCCCACTTATCTTCCAGGGATGAATGTAACGAGTTTGGCAAGAACGATCACACAGAATGAACCCAATGCGACCAATCCGGCGGTTCCAGGCAATTACTTCATCGGGAATGTCGTTGGTAACGCGACCAATTCGAACACCTGTTCTGATAAGAACGTGCGGTCATCTCGGCACAGCTAAGGGGTTTTGTCCTGGATATGCAGGTATCAACGGGACTTTTTACTCGGCATCAGCGGCTTACTATGGGAGAGTTAATGATCTTCGGCCGGCACTCGCTGGAAAACCCACCACTTTCAAGATCAGTCCCACCACCATGGCGGTGGCCCTGGCAGATCCCTTGCCGGTCATTGAAATCAAGACCGGCAACGGCAAGCTAAGTATTTCGCCCATTATCGAGTCCAGGTGGTCAGGTAATCCCTCTTACGTGAGCATGGGTAGCTACCTGAAGGCCAAGTACAAGACCCCTGCCAGCAGGTTACGACGGTGAAATCGAGATTACCTGGGAGAATACCTATCAGGCTTCCGACTATGATCTGGACCTGACACACCGAATCCGGTGGAAAGTAGTAACGGGTACCGATAACGTGATCGTTGAAAATGCATTGTGGAGTAAGGGAGCCGGCGCGCAAATGAAAGCGGGGTACTCGGCGAGCGGTTCAACGACCATGGATAGAACGTACATGGATCTGTTTGCGGACTACAACTGCTGGTACCTTTATCCAGACATCGCCAAGACATATGTAACCCCCTGTAACGGTTTTACTAATTCGCCAACTGATTGGACCTGTCCCGTTCCCGGCACCGATTGCGTGCAATGCCCAGATGCCGCCATCCCCCATCATTATTGCACTTTCTCGAGACGCACGTTTACCACCAAATCCACCGCCACCGCAAAATCGATGTATCTGAAATCGCCCCTCTATTATGCCGCCAAGTGGGGGGGATTTAGCGATGCGGACATACCTAGCACTCCCGGCTACAACATCCCCAATAGTCAAACTGAATGGGACAAGACTGGCGACGGAGTTCCCGACAATTACTTCTTTGTCGCCAACCCTAACGAGCTTTTCTCTTCTCTGGATAAAGCTTTTAGCCAAGTGCTTTTGCGTGAAGGTGCCGCCGGTGCCGTGGCCACGGTCACCCAGGAGGTGCACCAGGGTGACATCGTGGTTCGAGCCGCCTTCGAGAGCTATGATCCCGCCAATCCTTCCTACTACACCTGGTATGGACATTTGGAGAGCTTTCGGCCCTTCGCCGGTTGCAGCTCGTTCACGTCGCAAGCTTCGTGCAATTCGACTTCCGGGTGCAACTGGTCGGGGGGTGCTTGCAACGGCACGCTCTATGGCTTCCAGCTCAACCCAGGCAAATTCTGTGTTGAAATGCCATCCGCCACGGCCAATTGCCTTGATGGTGGTGTGGTGTTGAACAGTCAGATCGCCAGCGACAGAAAGATCTTCACGACCACGGGTACTACCACCAAGACCTACATCTCTGCTCTCGACAATTCGACCCTCAAAGTTCACACTGACCTTGACGGAGGAGGTGTGGGAGCTTCTGATTGGGCGGTTCTCAAGAATTGGATCCAGGGAGACAATGCCACCTACTCGAATTTGAGAAACCGGCATGGCTGGCGATTGGGTGACATCGTCTATTCGACCCCGGTGGCATTGGGCCCTCCCTCGATATCCGCGGTGCCGCGACCATTGGCGGACGCCAATTTCAGGACTTATCTGTCGAATCCGCTGCACCAGTACCGGGACCAGATGGCCTATGTGGGCGCCAACGACGGGATGCTCCATGCCTTTTATCTCGGAATCTGGGATAACAGCACCAAAGAATACAACTACGCCAATGCCACCAACGTGGGAAGGAGCGCTGGGCGTACGTTCCAAGCAACCTCCTGTCGGAGATGCAATGTCTGGCCAGTTCCAACTACGCGACGACTTCCGGGTCAACATCATGTAGCCATCGTTTCATGGTCGACTTGTCGCCGTTGGCATGGGACGTGAAGATTTGGCGGCAGCACTTGGAAGACGGTCCTTGTGGGCGGCGAACGGGGCGGCGGAGACACCTATTTTGCCCTCGATGTTACCAACCCGCCGAGAGCAATGTTACCGCCTTGTGGGAATATTCGGTGATCAAGAACTACCCGCCAGCGCCACCGTCACGACTTTGTATAATCCAAGTACAATTTCCTGAAGACGCTTCCCATTTCCTGGTCGGTTCCTTACATGGGGCGACTTCGTGACGGCGGCAACGGTACACCGGTAGCCTTCTTCGGGGGTGGGGTCCAAGAATTCCAGCCCGATCAGATCTGGGTCAGCGACAATGGCACTAAGTTAAATACGTTGGGTGGGACCCTCTGGAGATATCTCTACTATCCCTCCTTCCACGCCGTGAAGCTGGCCGTGGGCAACGGCACCGATGTGTGGCGAAGCACCCCTGGACAGGATTATTGGCTGACAGCGGCTACCAGAGTGCTTTCCCGGTGAATACCGTAGCCGGCACCAATCCGGTTCTGCCCTATGCCGTCGGTAATGTGGCCGCCTACGATCTTTTTGATGGCAATGGCAGAGCCGTAACCGCTGGTGGTGCCCAAGACGGCTACACCGACCTGCTCTATGCCGGTGACCTCAACGGCACCTTCTACACGGTCGTGATGAATTCCGCAACGACCAGCAGCTCACCCGTGCCGACCTGTATGGTTGGGCGTAAGGTTCAACCGGTGGTGAACGCCAACAGCAATCCCTATCGAGGGCTACGCCAGCCCATCACGGTGACGCCGGTCGGGGCCCTCGACAAGGATGGTAACATGCGCGTCTATTTCGGTACCGGCAAGTTCGACGACGTGCCGAAGGGGGCACCAATAACGATAAGATCGACAACGCCACCATGTCGTTCTACTGTATGGTGGAAAATCTGGCGCAGAAACTGGGTAATTCCACCAGTAGCCGCTGTGCCGGAAATGTGACCCCCATTACCACCAGTCCGTTGAACTTCGCCTACAAATGCGCGGAGGACAACGGAACAAAGGTATTCCGTTGGGTCAGGGCCGTCAACCCTCCTACTGACAACTCAACGATCCCCGATGGCGGAAGTTGCTTCCAGTGTATTTTCGATCTGGTCAACCCCGGAGAGCGGGTCATTGATTCGGCTTTGGTGGCCGGCGGGTATGTGTTCTTCACGACGTTCGTTCCCAAGACGGGCCCGTGCGACGCAGGCGGTGATGCCTACTTGTACGTGCTCGACTACATGTGCAGACCGTTGACCAATGCTTCTGGGATCATTCTTCAGGGTTCGACCTCGATCAATTTCTATGATCCGAAATCGAAATCTTGGACATCGGGCGCCCCATCGTTGGTCGGAGCTGTCCAAGTAGCGTTGGGCCAGGGCATGCCCAGCCGCCCTGTGCTGGACTCGAGCGGAACCAGCGTTTTCATCCAAACCAGCGATGCCCGGCTTATCAGAATCGGGGTCGATCTGGGCGAAGGTCTCAAGTCCAAGGTTCACGGATGGACACGAGAGGACTAGTAGTTCGTCAGTTTTGTCTCTCCGGGTTGGAATTGTAGGGTGGGTGGAGTCCCGTATTATGGGACGCAACCCACCATTCCACGGCGGTGGGTTGCGCTACGCTTCACCCACCCTACGGCCAAATCGTCAACCCAGAAGAATAAACTGGACAGAGCACTAGACACCCTTCTTTGACACCAAACGAAGGCCTCCCTTCCGGCACAATGCCGGAAGAGAGGCCTGTTTTGTCCTACGCGGTTGGTTCTATTGCAGACATTCCGCCGATCTGGCTGAAGGTTTTCGACAATTCTTCGCGTGCCGTCTTGGGCGTGCGCCTGTATAGGGTAGCGACGCAGAAAAAAACCGTTCGCAGTTAAACCGATCCTTCAGCTAGTCCTTGGAGGTTCTTGTCCCCCTTCTTGGTACGTCAGCAACAGCTGGGCGAAGTAAGACGTAGAAGGGACAGTGGCTTGTCGATCTATGCCGGCTCTGCGCCACATCTCGTGCCACAAATGGACCGCATAGGTTTCACTCGTGATGAGGGATGAACACGTGCCGGATTCCGGGGTCAATAGGCAAACCCATTGCCACCATGGGATCGGACAGAAGACTACGGGTGGCTTGACAGCGCCGTCCCCTTGAGTTTGCCGCACCACGCGCGTAATCAAATCGGGGCCGGTCATGCCCCACCTCAGCGTTTGTCGGTCCTCCTGATCCGCCAGTTCATAGCAAAGACGCGCGATGGGGTGCCCAGCCGGGAGTTTCATGAGGGCGTTGGTGACCTTGATCGAATCCTGGGTTGCCTCACTTGCAAGAACGACTGGATCGGGAAAATCGAACGGCCTCAGGCAGACGACATCGGTGTCAACCCACCAGCCCCCGCTCTCGATCAGTAGTTTATAACGGAATAGGTTAGCGAACGCTGCTACGCTTCCACGTTCTGGGCCCTGCTGATAATGGAAGATGGCGGATGCGGGCAGAGTATCATTTGCATCCTTGATGACGACCCCGGAAGGGACGTTGCCGACTTTCTGATAACAGTGCAAATGATACTCATGCCCGAAGTGCAGGAAGGAAGCAATCGAGAGTTCTTGGGGCGGCGCTAGAGATTCTCCGATCCAGAGGCTCTGGATGATCTCAGCCATGGGCTTGTCCTCAGCATAACGGGGGTTACCTCGTGGCTCAAACGGCCCCCATGAAGGGCAGTTTTTCCTTATGGCGGCGAAGAAGTATCGTTGGTTTTCGCCGAGGACTCGCCGAGCACTTCCCAGATTTGAAAAATCCCGGGTACCAGATGGACGGGTTTGAAATACCGAATGTCCGCCATTTGCATGAAAAACAATTTATTGAAGACGGAATCCTGAAGTTCGGGAGAGCACAACCCACCCCAGCCCAGCGACTGGATCATATTGGAAAACCATGCCGACATCGCGGTAGTTGGCCACCTGCCAGTTGTCTCCTTCACGAAAGACGATGGCTGCCAAGGGAACTAGTCATTTTCTGTGCATAGAAAACACCCTGTTCCAGATTGCACCGTGAAGGGAGGATTGCCCGTGAGGACTTTGTCATTTCGTCTCACCTGGAAAAAGGGCGTGAACTGGGGATGCTCGCCCGTCACGTTCGACTACATCCCAACTGCCCAGCCAGAACCACCAGTAGCTGGTGCCAACCAGTCGCTCATCCAGGAACAGATACAGACGGGCGCCGTTCTTGAGTCGGAGGGAAGAAAAAGGCCAGCCACTGTTCCTTGGGCTTCAGTCCGTTTCCCTCCAGCAGTGAGGCAGCTTTCTCTGGACCGGCAGCCAAGCACTCCGCGGATAAAATCCAGACCCTGAGCGACCCCCCCCAGTTTCTTATAGATCAGATGGAATCCTTCAATGCCTCGTGCAACATAGAATTGCATCCAGTTGGCGGATTGTCGATAGTCTGGAGGTTGCCATTGGGAAAGCGTTGATCATGGCCAGTTCACCGTCGTGGTAGGTGCCGTCGCTGATGGTTCCGCGGCGGCTAAAGTAGTGCATGGGATAACCGTGGTCCCACCAGGCCCAGATGACACTGCCTGGAGGAGTCTTCTCGCGGGCCACGTCCATACCCTGGATCAGAGGTGGCGGCTCAACGGGCCAGAAGGTCGTGGCCATGTTGATGACGACAAGGTGGCCGATGCCAATGGGAAGGGCGAAACAGGCAGCAATATAAGAACGATTTCCACAAGAGGCGCGGAGTGCGTACTGTTATTTGTTCCTTGAGCCAATAGAGCAGATGGCCGATGCCCAGGCCCAGGAAAGGGGCCAGGAAAATGCCGAAGCGTTTCGCGTACAGGAAGGTCAGTCCTCCCAGTCCCATGGGAACGAGCAGCTGCAGCCCCCGCAGCGGGGATTGAACGAACGAAAAGCGCGCCATCCCCAGAGCCGCGGCAATGAATAGGAACCAATTGCCCGCTGAAATCTGGACCACGCCCTCGAAAGTAATCTTCGCTTGCTCCGAGATGCTCACACCGATGTTGGGAAAATCGCCCGGTGTGGCCTTGGAGATGTATTTGAGATGTCCCAGCAGGTGGGGAACGAGATCGAGCCAGAAGCCGGCCCCATGCACGAAGATCATGACCACGACCACGAACAATGTCGCTACGACAACGGGGAGAAGGTTGCGCCGCAGCGACTTGGTTTCGCACATCCAGGAGAGCAACTAAGGTACCCAGGCAAGTGGCCACCACCACATAGGGAGTGGAATCCCACCAGAAGAGGTACAAGATGAAGTTCACCAGGACTCCGGCGATGTACTATTGCTGCCGGCGTCCTTCGGTGGTGACACTGCGTATCGCCAGATATACCGCCAGCATGGTGAAGGTGACGTTGCCGCAGTCGGTGTCCAGCCAGCCTAGCCGACTACGGTTCACATAGTAGGGTGAACAGAGACTCAGGAGCCCAGCAGCGATGCCGGTAAAGGTGTTTCCCCAGAGGCGGCCGAGCAGAAACACCGGAAAGAAGAGGAGAACGCCAAAGACTGGCGGGAAAAGGGTGCTGACCCAATCCACCGAGGCTCCCGTCAATTTGGCAATACCCGCGAGCAAACAGGGAAAGCAGCGGCGGTGGTAGCGGTCTGGCCGGATTCTGCGGCACGTAGCGAAGTTCATCCAGGGGCTTGTAGTTGCCTTCGACCAGGTCACGAGCAAAACGTGCATAGTAAGTAAGCCGTCAAACGTCGTGAGCAGTGGGGTACCCTTGTAGAATGCCATCTGCGGTTTTTCGCGCCAGGCGATCAGGTCCTCGATGCGCAAAAAGACCCCCAGGGCCAGTGCCAAACCGATGGCGCAGCACAGGCCCAGCCTGACAAGAGGTCGCTTGTTCCCTTTCTTGGAATCTTCGACATTCTTCATGGACTTGTTCATTGGCTGGCACTCGCGAAAGACCGTTGGGACCGCTATTCGGGACAATCTCATGTGGACGACCGACAATAGATCAAACCTGGTTCCCTGACAACCTCTGGTGTGGCGGATTTTGGCGTGTTGTTGGCGTGATTTGGCGAGATCGAACCGGGATGCAATCAGGTCAATCAACAAAGTTGATGTAATGTTGCTATGTTACATGTATGCCTGACCATGGCATAGGGATTGCTCTACGGTTAGTCAAAACAAAACTCTTTTCTCCTCAAAAAAGCTAACCGGGTCTGGCCCCCCGGTTGGCTTTTTGCGTTTTATGATGGTAATCTCCGATTGCCAGGCAGCAGCAAGAATACTGGTGACGGTTGAAGTCTTTCTATTTCACCGTGAAGACGCAAAAGGCGCAGAGATTCTGCCAGCAAGCTTCCTCCTCGCTCTCTGCGCCTCTGCGGTGAGTCCAGAAAAAAGATCCTGAACTGAACAAGTATCGTGTTTCGAACCTTATTGAGTCTGTCCCCACCGCCGGAGCAAACGGTCAGCTTTACCCAAATGGCAACTGGCTTCCTCCCTTTGAATCTGGTGATAGAGACGGAGGCTTTGTATGAAAACCTTGCTTGGGATTGTGGGATCCCCTCGGAAGTACGGAAATTCGGAGTTGTTTATCAAGGAAGTCCACCGGCAGATTGAGGGTGAGTGGCGCCTGAGACTGATGCGGCTGCCCGAGCTCAATCTGCTCCCCTGTCGCGCTTGCTATCAATGTCTGTTTGACAAGATGCGGTGCCCCCAAAAGGATGATTTCAACCTGGCGCTGGAAGCCCTGGTGCAAGCGGACGCTTACGTGGTGGCTGCCCCCACTTATTTCCTGGGGGCCAATGCCAGCCTCAAGCGTTTCTTGGATCGGGGTCTCAGCTACTACGCCCACCTGGATCAGCTCTGGGCCAAACCGGCTGTTGGAGTTGCTATCGCAGGAATTCATGGGATGGAAGGCTACACCAAGCTGGCGGTGGACAGCTTCATCAAGCTGACCCTGGCTGACCATCGCGGATCGGCGGTCATTTATGGAGCCCTGCCTGGAGAGATCTTCCTGGAATCGCCCGCGCGGGACGTAGCCGGGCAACTGGCAGAGGCGATCACTCGTGGAAAGGGTTCGGGGGCATCGTCCTCCCCGAGTTGTCCAGAGTGTGGAGGGCGATACCTTCCGTTTCCTTCCCGAGGGCGGTGTGCGCTGTATGCTGTGCAGTGGTTCCGGGCGGTATCTGGCAGATGATCGGGAAGATTGAGTTTGCCATCGAGCCGGGAGAGCACCCTTTCTTCAAAAGTTATGAAGATGCCAAACGCCATCTGGAGTGGCTCCGTGGCATGAAGGAGATGTTCCTGGCGCGCCGCAAAGAGCTTAAGGCCATCACCCAAGATTACAAGAAGGAAGGTGAATGGGTGCGCGGTGAAGGGCAGTAGGGAAGCTGCAGGATGGAGCCACGACACCGGACTCCAGTCTGGTTCATGGTGATAATCCGTAACCAGTTTCTAGACCTCCCCTCCTTTGGCGGGAGGGGCAGGGGAGGAACTGGGGGTAACTTCTACCGACATGTACTGGGGACACGAGTGGAAGATGTCGGCAGGCCAGGGCAGGTCTCGTTTGGCTGGGGTTTCAGCCTGCCCCAAAATCGGTCAACCCCACTCTTTCATGCGCTCTCGCCCTTACCCTTTCTCGTTCATTTCATCGAGCACCAGTCGCCGGGTACCGTCGGGTTCCTGTTCAACCCGAAAACCGAACAGGGCAACGAGCTGAGCATGGCTCCTGCCGAAGATCAGTTCCAGATTGTCCGCGGGGATCTTGAGCTGCTCAGCCAGAAAATGCCGAAAATGGTCCTCATACTCTAACAATCCAAGCACGGTATCGATGCTTTCGCCATAATCGGCCTGCAATTGCAGAAATGCCTTGTTGATCTGGTCGAAGGAACAGCGCCGGTCGTGTTCAGTGATGAGTTTCAGAAGCAGCTCGACACTCTGAAAGATGTCACGGCGGGTGAGGTAGGGTTGTTTGTTCAATTGCTTGGCCGGCTCTTCATCCCAGCAGGCCTGAGCGCGGCATTGCAGGGGACGGTTCTCGTAGATCAGGCAGGAATCCCCTTGGTCTCCCAGGAAGACACATTCTTGAGAACCGGGCTTCTCACGGATCTTGATCCGTTCATCCAATAGGTGGAACACCTGTTCTTCAAAGGGGGATCGTACGGGCTCGCCGCGTCGTAAGGTCACCAACTGATTCCAGGGGATCCCATCTTGCTGAAGCAATTCCAGATCTTCCAGGTGCAGCGTCGGGCTGCTCTGACGGCAGCACTCACCGCACCTGACGCAGTAAGGCAGGGCTTCCCGGGCATGCTTGCCGGCGCATTCCAGGAGGTTTCTCCAGGAGTCCAACCGTTCGGTGCTGCCCATTGTCTGCCAGCGCTTGAAGGTATCCTGGAAAATGGTGTCCTGACGAAGCTGCAGCAGCAAGCGGTTGGCGGGCAGACTGGATGAACTCGCGGTGATGAGTTGATTCAGATGGTCTGTGAGGCTCTGGAGTAGTTGCTCCTGGTTCCAGGTCCCGGGGGAAGCCAGGGTTGCGTTTCCATTATAGGGTGAAGCATTGGCTGTGGGCATGCCGGAAGTCTGCTCCCTCGTGTAGGGTTGGCGGTCTGTGTAGGTTTCCTCGGAAAAATCAGCATAGCATAACCTCAGCGGTTGCTTCGGACCATCATTTTTTGCGATGACTTGAAACAGGTCGGTTGGGGGTTGGTGAAGAGCAGGTATGACCGTGCGTTTCCCGCAGAGAACCCAGAGCAAGGCAGACTTGGCATCCGAGAAAGAACCCGGCGTTGACATCCACGCGCTATCGGTTGCCGAAGTCTATACAAGGCTGGGAACCAAACCCCAGGGACTGACAGTAGAGGAAGTCCAGGACCGGTTGCAGCGCTATGGCGATAATCGGATCCGTCGGCAAGTAACCGTATCCATTTGGCGGAAGTTCCTGGCCAACTTCACGCACCTCATGGCATGGCTCCTCTGGGTTGGCGGAGCCCTGGCCTGGATCGCACAAACGCCACAGCTGGCGGCGGCGGTGTGGATGGTGAACGTGATCAATGGGCTTTTCAGCTTCTGGCAGGAATACCGGGCGGAAAAAGCGACCGAAGCCCTCCAGCAGCTGATGCCATCTTACGCCAGGGTGCTTCGCGATGGTCAGGAAAGACAAATCCCGGCGGAAGATTTGGTCCCTGGGGATGTGATCCTGCTGGGTGAAGGCGACCGGATTTCCGCGGACGCCCGCCTGGTCCGGGAAGCCGAACTGCGAGTGGATCAATCCACATTTACCGGTGAGCCGCACCCACTTCCAAAAACCAGCGATGCTTTCCCGGAGCCGTGGCAATCGCGCGCCGACATTCCGAATCTGGTGTTTGCCGGTACCAGCGTCACCGCTGGGACTGGTAGAGCGGTGGTGTACGCCACCGGCATGGCCACGGAATTCGGCAAGATTGCCCAACTGACCCAGACCATCAAGGAAGAAGAAAGCCCGCTGCAACGAGAACTGAAAGTAGTGACCAAAGTGGTGACCGCTATCGCAGTCGCTTTTGGAGCGGTCTTTTTCGCGCTGGCTGTGGGTCTTGCCGGAATTGATCCAACCGGCAGCTTTCTGTTTGCTGTTGGGATGATCGTCGCCTTCGTACCGGAAGGAATGTTGCCGACCGTGACCCTATCCTTGGCCATGGGGGTACAGCGGATGGCGCGGCGCCATGCGCTGATCAAACGGTTGTCGGCGGTGGAGACTCTGGGATGCACCACGGTGATCTGCACCGACAAAACCGGGACGCTCACCCAAAACGAAATGACGGTGCGTCACCTCTGGGTCGCCGGGCGCCGTTTCGCGGTGAGTGGCGTGGGCTATCTTCCCGAGGGACAAATTGTCGAAGTGGGGCAACCGGCTGCTGCACCTTTGCCGGTGGACCTTCAGGAATTGCTGAGGGCAGCGGGGCTCTGTAACAATGCTCGGCTGGTCCCTCCAGGTACCGGACCCGAACCGGAACGCTGGAGCATCCTCGGCGATCCCACTGAAGCCGCGATCTTGACGGCAGCGCGCAAAGCCGGCCTTGACCTGGAGGACGAAGTCCTGCGTAGCCGCCGTTTGCAGGAATACCCCTTCGATTCCCGACGCCGCCGGATGACCACGATTCATCAGGTAGTCAGGCCGAGAATCACAGCGGAATCAGCTTCCGTGACACTTCCACGGGCCCGATCTTGTGGTCAAAGGGCGAAGAAAGATGCCACCGGTGCTCCTTTTACGCTCCGGGCCTATGTCAAAGGAGCACCCACCGAGGTTTTGGCGTTGTGTACCCACATCCGGCACGATGGACGCGAAGTTCTCCTCGATGAGGCCGAGCGGCAAAACCTTGCACAGATCGTTGATGACTATTCCCGTGCCGGTCTGCGAGTGTTGGCCGTGGCAGAACGGGACCTTTCCGCCGATCAGCCGGGTCCCCAAGCGGGTGACCGGCACCGGTTTGGGATGTTGAGAAAAACAGACGACGACATCGAACAGGATCTCACCTTTTGGGGACTCATTGCGCTTCACGACCCCCCGCGACCGGAAGTCGCCGAAGCGGTGCGGAAGTGCCATAGCGCCGGAATTCGCATTATCATGATCACCGGCGATTACGGTCTAACCGCCGAAAACGTCGCCCGGCGCATCGGCATTCTCCGAGCCGGGCAGCAACCCCGCATCATCACTGCCGCCGACTTGGATAATCTGAGCGATGAGACCTTAAAGGAGCAGCTCGCCGATGAGGTCCTGTTTGCACGGGTCACACCGGAGCACAAGCTGCGTGTGGTCAAAGTGCTCCAGGACATGGGCCACGTGGTGGCAGTGACGGGCGATGGGGTCAATGACGCCCCGGCCCTGAAGAGAGCCAACATTGGTGTCGCCATGGGGCTTGCCGGTACTGATGTGGCCAAGGAAGCGGCCGACATGATTCTGGCTGATGACAACTTCGCCTCCATCGTGAATGCCATTGAAGAAGGACGTGCCGTCTACGCCAACATCAAGAAGTTTATGACTCTGATTTTCACCAGCAATTTCACCGAAGCGGTCCCTTTTATCGTGTTTGCCTTCAGCGGCGGACGCATCCCCTTGGCACTCAATGTGATGCAGGTTCTGTCGGTGGACCTGGGAGCGGACATCGTGCCCTCACTGGCTCTGGGCGCGGAACCGCCGGAGCCGGGAATCATGGATAGACCTCCACGCAGCCTCAAAGAGCATGTGGTTACCGGCCCCATGTTGGCACGAGCGTTTCTGTTTCTAGGACCGATTCAAGCAAGTCTGGCCATGGGGGCGTTTTTCTTCTGCTACTGGAGCCAGGGATATTGGGGCAAGTGGCTGGCCTTGCCGGCAAGTGGCCCATTGTACCAGATGGCCACGGCCATGACCCTGGGGGCGGTGGTGATGACCCAGATGGGCAACCTCTTGGCCCAAAGGACCGAGAGAGCATCCTTGCTGCGGGTTGGTCTGTTTAGCAATCGGCTGGTATGGGTGGGAGTGGTAACGGGGACCGGCGTCGTGGGCGCCATCGTCACCTTACCGGCTTTGCAGTGGGTGTTCGGCACGGCAGGGTTGCCTTATCGATACTGGTTTTTGCTCCTGGCATTGACCCCGACTCTGTTGATTGCGGATGAATTGAGGAAGGCCATTGTGCGCAAATGGCGGCGTTGAAGCACAACCATAGCAGAATCATCCATGGAGGCTGAATATGCGTATCATCGTGGTCGGATGTGGCCGTTGGGGAGCGGCCCTGGCTAAAGCACTCAGTCTGGGGCGGCATGCGGTGACCATGGTGGATCAGAACCCACGGGCTTTCGAGCGGTTGGGGCCGGATTTCAAAGGCCAGACCATAGTGGGCTCCTGCTTCCACCGGGAAGTCCTGCTGGCTGCGGGCGTTGATCGGAGCGACGGCTTGGCAGCGGTAACCGCCGATGATGAGACCAACATCATCGGTGCTCGACTTGCCATCCGGGTGTTTCATGTCCCGCAGGTCGTGGCGCGCCTCAATGATCCGCATCGAGCCGAGATCTATCACTGTTTGGGAATCCGTACCGTCACGCCGATGGCCTGGGGGGTACAACGCGTTACCGAGTTGTTGTGCTATTCTGAACTGCAAGTGGTCCGAAGCTTTGGTGGCGGAGAAGTGGATCTGATTGAAATGAGAATACCTCATGCTCTGGACAATCGCTCTGTACAGGAACTGACGGTTCCCAATGAAATCCAAGCGGCCGCCATCACTCGCGACGGCCGGGCCTTTGTTCCCACCTCGGGGACTCTAATGCGCGAGGGAGATCACTTGCACCTGGTGGTGCTGGCAAGCGCCGCGGGACGTCTCAAGACCTTGCTGGGACTTGTTTAGGAGGAGGGAGCCGGCCATGAACAAGAGGATGATCATCGTAGGGGGTGGACGGATCGGCACCTATTTGGCGTCGCTGCTCCACGGTGACGGCAACTGGGTGAGACTCATCGAAATGATCCCGGAAAGAATCCCTGCCCTACAACGTCAATTGTCGGCCGAAGTGGTGGTACCAGGAAGCGGCACTGACCTGGCCACCCTGGAGGCGGCCGGCATCCGGCATGCAGACGTTGTGGCCGCCGTCACCGGGACCGATGAGACGAATCTGGTCGTGACCAATCTGGCGCGGTTTGGATTCCAGGTGCCACGGACTGTTGCCCGGGTCAAGAATCCTGAGAATGCATGGATGTTCACAGCCGAAATGGGAGTGGATGCGGCTGTCAATCAGGTGGATTTCATGGCGCATCTGATTGCGGAAGAAATCTCCATCGGAGAGATGTTTACCCTTCTCAAGTTGCACCAGGGGCAGTATTCACTGGTGGAATTGAAGATCCGTCCACAGGCGCCTGCCGCCGGGAGAGCCGTCAGCTCGCTGCTCTTTCCTTCGGAGTGTTTACTGACAGCCATTCTACGTAACGGCCAACTCATCATACCCCATGGAAACACCGTGCTTCAAGCTGATGACGAGGTTCTGGCCGTGGTACACGCCGACCACTTGGAGGCGCTGGCCGCTATCCTTGGCTAGGGCGGTCTAGGATAGGCGGTGGATAGGCGGCAAAACCCAGATTGAGCAACACCCGCTGTTCCTTCAGGGCCATGCCTGCAAAGGTGGACATTCCTGCCGGCCTGCTACAATTGGGACATCACGGTAAGCAGGTGGGTCACCTCACTGAGCGGGGCATTGAGATTGGCCCGATGGTTGGCGGTCATTCCATCCAGAGTGCCGTCCAGGATCATCCAAGGATTCATCAGCTCGATTCGATGCAATTCGTGCAGGACTTCATCCATCATCTCATTGGCCCGGATGGTTTCCAGCGGCGATTTGAAGCCCACACGCACCACCTTCAGAACTTCAAAGATCACGTGCGCCACCCCTTTGGCGTAATAGAAATAATCGTCCACCTCAAACCAGCTGACCGGGGTGCCATCGGCATGCGTGGACATGATCAGGGTCCGGTTGATATTTCCCAGCAAGTCCTTATAGACGCTGATCAGCGAGCGCAGATTGTCGACCCGGTAGTAAAAAGTACGCTGACCGGTTTGGAGCTTGGGGACAAACTTCCGGAGATGCTCAATTGCCTCGTCGTAGGAACTTTCTGCTGATGGAAACCAGAAACGGGTGGCGCGATTCATGAACAGGTTCAGGGCGGCCTCCAGGTCCCGGTCGTAGGAATCCGCATCCCCCATGCGTGTCAGGCTGTCTTTGAGACGAAAAGTGGTGAAACGGATGGCTTCCAGCACTCCCAACTGGTAGTTGTTGATATCGTCCGTAAATCGGCCAACAACCAAATCGTTGGGGCGCCATCCGAGGACACGGCCGTGGAGTTCATATTCCATGAGTTTGATCATGGTTTCCACAAAGGTAACACCAGGGATCGGGGAGATCTCCGGGAGTTTGACACCGTGTTCGACATGGGCGTCCTTGCCCGCTCCCGGGCCGTGGGCGGCCTCCTTGCCGGGGATGTGGGCCTCCGGTTTCTCGCCTTTGGCACCGGGGAGCTGTGGCACCGCAGCGGGTGCTGGATGAGCCGAGGAGCCAGGTGCGGGAGCAGGGCCTCCATGCCCGGCAGCCGGTCCGGGCTCTGGGGTCTTTACGGCTCGATCCTGCACCACGGGGGTTGGTGGGGTCCCTGCCGGTTGATCCTGAGCCGAACCATGGGATAGATCGGGCCCAATTGACTGGCCGGGGAGAGTATGCCGCTGGAGGGCCCACCCAGGTGTGGCGCTCGCCCCGACCAAAATGCAAAGCGCCATCATGGTCAATAGCAGCTTCAAGGGAACACGATAGATCCTTGGCCCGATGCTCATCCTTGGCTCGGCTTGAATCGCAGGCAATGCTCTAGCGTTGGGAAACTGCATGATGGGCGCTCCTTCTCGGGTTCATCCGAGGTTCTCTCCGAAATAGGTGGCACAGGAACTGGCCGATTCCCATGCCGATACTGTGTAAATGCGGCAGTAATCACTATTGAGCCGCTCGCTCAGACGTTCGAACAGGTATTGCGCAATGTATTCCGAGGAGGGATTGCGTTCCCTGAAGTAAGGCAGGTCATTCAAATAGTGGTGATCCAATTCCGCCAGGATCTCTCGGGTAGCCTGTTTGACCTCGCCAAAATCCATCAACACACCGCTGTCATCAAGGCGATCACCCCGTAACACCACTTCCACCTTCCAATTATGACCATGAAGGTTTTCGCACTTACCGCGAAAATTCCTGAGGTTGTGAGCGGCCGCAAAATCCGTAATGATCTTGACTTCGTAGCTAGGCTCGGGGCATGGCGTATCCTCCCATTATTCCGACGATTCCTCTGGAAGGGGTTTGCCGCATTCCTTGCAGCGTCCGTCAGGCCCGATGACCCCAATGCAGTTGCCGTCACTGCAAAGAATCCGCTGATCCCAATCAACGCTTTCGGCATCGCCTGTTGCGGAGGACTTTTCCGTGTCAATGGCCGCGCTGGATTCGTCGTCGGCTGGATGCGTCCCTGCCCGGCGCTTTCCACAGTAACTACAGTAGGGACCGGTATCCAGCAGACCGGCATCACAATGGGGACAGGTCTGTTCACTCAAAGGTTGGTCACAGTGGGGACATTGCATGCTCGCGGCTCCTGTGGTTCCTTTTGAAGCAATTTCGAAGATAGTTCAGCTTCCTGCAAAAGTCCCTCGGCGTCATTCTGGGGGATCCTGTCCTGCAAGGCGGGACAGGACGGAATCCAGTCTCTTGAATATCTTCTGGACACCAGCTCGTGCCAGGGTGACAAAATTTGCAGGTCCTGCAAGAGTCTCGGTCAGGTATCGCGGCCACCATGACTTGCGGCCGACCAAGCTGCGGCAGAAAAGCCCTTCACATCAAAGAGTTGAAAACCTTAACCTGAAAGTTCAAGGCTTGTCAATCGCATTCCCCGTTGAACCCAGGCTGGAAGCGGGTGTCGCTTCCGGACCCAGGCCACACAACAGGTTAGGGCAGTTTTTCGGTTGACAAAGCCAACAGCCCCACATATAAGTGGTGGTCTCTTGTTCCATGGGATGGCGGTGTAGCTCAGTTGGTTAGAGCATGCGGCTCATATCCGCAGAGTCCGGGGTTCAAGTCCCTGCACCGCCACCATTTCCCTCCTTTGATCACAGCCTTCCCATTGGTACACGGCGGCAGAAGTTATCGCCCGGCAACGCACTGCTGCTTTGGCCGCAATCGTCAAGGGGCTTGAACATAGTCTCCACATCCTGTGCGCGGCTTGTCCCCCGACCAACGTCACCGAATCTTTGTTATTCCGTCACACATCTGTAACAAAGTCTGCTTACTATTTTTCTGTGATTTGCAGCGATAAGGTTCGCTTCAACCTGTGTGACGTTTCTGTGACGTCACGAAAAACAATCTGTACACTGAAAACGATTATTCCACTGGAGGTCATTACGATGAAGAAAATCTGGTTTGCTATGTTGGCGTTGGTCCTGGTGATAGCTTCAACAAGTGGAGCTTGGGCGGGGAACCTCCGCACTGACGGCTCCACCACCGTGCTGCCCATCGCTCAGAAGGCTGCTGAAGCCTATATGAAAGAACATCCTGATGTGTCTATCTCGGTTTCAGGAGGCGGCTCCGGAAATGGTATCAAAGCCATCATCGACGGCACCACGGACATCGCCAACAGCTCGCGCTTCATCAAGGACGAGGAAGTAAAGCAGGCGGTAGACAAGGGCGCTTATCCGGTGCCCTTCGCGGTAGCTTACGATTGTATCGTGCCCGTGGTTCACCCGAGCAATCCGGTCAATAACCTCACCATGGATCAGCTCAAGGGGATTTACAAGGGCGAGATCGACAACTGGAAGGCAGTGGGCGGACCCGATTTGAAAATCGTCGTGATTTCCAGGGACACTTCTTCCGGAACGTATGAAGTGTGGGAAGAAAAGGTCATGAAGAAGGAACGGGTCTCTCCGGCGGCCCTGCTCCAGGCTTCCAGCGGCGCGGTAGCGCAAGCCATCGCCAGCAACAAGTTCGCCGTCGGCTACTTGGGCATCGGCTACCTTAACGACAAAGTCAAGGCCGTGACGGTAAACAGCATTGCCGGCAATGCCGAAACCACTTTGAATGGCACCTTTCCCATTGCCCGCCCCTTGTTCATGTTCACCCGGGGTTGGCCGACCGGCGATGCTCTGAATTTCATCAACTTTGTGCTGAATCCCCAAAAAGGCCAAAAGCTCGTCAAGGAGGCAGGGTTCGTGCCCCTATATTAATATATCCGGGTGGAGACCATGATGACACCTCGACAGAGTAAGGAACAGGTCATCCGAGCCGCGTTCTTTCTAATAGCGCTGGCTTCCATTGCGATTCTAGCCATGATCATGGTGTTCTTGTTCGTCGAGGGGATACCGATTTTCCAGCGGGTTTCAGTGTTCAAATTCGTTTTTGGGCGGCTCTGGTACCCGACCTCGGATCCACCTGACTTCGGTATCTTCCCACTGCTAGCGGCATCTTTGGCGGTGACGGTTTCTCTCAG
The DNA here is from genome assembly GCA_963802715.1 of uncultured delta proteobacterium. GTDB lineage: Bacteria > Desulfobacterota > Syntrophobacteria > Syntrophobacterales > Syntrophobacteraceae > CAWDJT01. The sequence goes on along the minus strand of CAWDJT010000041.1, from coordinate 15,228 downwards.
CGATGCTTTCTATTCCGCTTGGGGGTGATGACCGCGGTCTATCTGGCGGAAATTGCATCGGCGCGGGTTCGGGAAGTCGTGAAGCCGATGGTGGAATTGCTGGCAGCCCTGCCGTCGGTGGTAATCGGTTTTTTCGGAATGGTGGTGGTCGCACCGTTCCTGCAGAATACCTTCGATATACCCACCGGTTTGAACCTCTTCAATGCGTCGCTCATGCTCGCATTCATGGCAGTACCAACGATCTGCAGCATTTCGGAAGATGCCATCCACAGCGTGCCGCGGGAACTGAAGGAAGCATCGCTGGCCTTGGGTGCCACCCACTGGGAGACGGTGTTTCGCGTGGTTATTCCCGCTTCACTATCAGGAATCAGCACGGCTGTCATATTGGGAATGTCCCGAGCTATCGGGGAAACCATGGTGGTGTTGATGGTTGCGGGTGGTGCGGCGCTGGTTCCCAAATCGCTGTTTGATCCGGTACGTCCCATGCCGGCAAGCATTGCCGCTGAAATGGCTGAAGCGCCCTTCCGCGGAGACCACTATCATGCGTTGTTCGCCACCGGTGTGTTGCTGTTTCTCTTCACCCTGGCCTTCAATCTTATTGCCGATTACATCGCGCACAAGCATGAGCAGGTGGGGGCGGCCACCCTATGAAGACATCCCCGAGGCTCCTATAGCTGGTGCAGACTTGCGATATCAAGTGCCGAGCCAGGGTGGCCTGAAACCGTCATTCCGGGGAGCGGGATCCGGTGATCAACTGGCCGCTGGGGGTGACGTAGCTGGCTGCGAGTTTCAGTTCTCACTCCTTCTTCCACAGGAAGAACTAGGTCCCCATGGAAATTGAACCCAACATAGCCACCTTGAGGAAGAGCGATCTGACGGACGTCAACACGATTGCATCTCCCGGCCGTCTCATGACCCGCCGGCGTGCCTTTCAGAGGATAGCCTTCGCTTCCTTTCGTCTGGCAGCGGTGATCAACGGTCTGGCCTTACTCACAGTGGTCTTTTTTCTGGTATACAACGGCTGGCGTGCCATCAACTGGACCTTCCTGAGTCAGCCACCCATCAACTCCATGACCCAGGGAGGGATTCTTCCCTGCATCGTCGGCACGTTCTATTTGAGCTTTGGTGCCATGCTGGTGGCCTTTCCGCTGGGAGTCGCATCGGCCATTTATCTCCAGGAGTATGCGCAGCCGGGCCCGGTTATGCGTGCGATCCGTCTGGGCATCAACAACCTCGCCGGAGTTCCCTCCGTGGTCTTCGGCCTATTCGGACTGGCTTTCTTTGTCATTTGGTGCAAATTCGGAGTGAGCATCCTATCGGGTGCATTGACATTGGCGGCCCTGATTCTCCCCGTAATCATCGGCACGGCCGAGGAAGCGCTGCGTTCGGTTCCCGCCACCTATCGGGAAGCGTCCTTGGCCCTGGGCGCCACCAAGTGGCAAACCATCTATCGGGTGGTCCTGCCTGCGGCCCTGCCCGGCATGCTTACCGGCGCCATCCTTGGCATCAGCCGCGCCGCCGGGGAAACCGCGGCCATCATGTTTACCGCGGCGGTGTTCTTCACTCCGCATCTGCCGGATTCGGTGTTTGATCAGGTGATGGCGCTTCCCTACCATATCTATGTGTTGGCCACTGCGGGGACCCAGATCGAACTCACCCGGCCGCTTCAGTACGGAAGCGCGCTGGTGTTGATCGTTCTGGTGCTGGGGATGAATTTGCTGGCCATCTTTTATCGCGCTCGACTGCAACGCCGCTGAAAGCTCGACGCCAATCGACGTGCTTGCAGGTGTCAGGGGAACTGGTGTTTGATGTTGACCCCCTCGGCAACGAAACACACGGTTTCGGCGATATTGGTGGCATGATCGGCAACTCGTTCGAGACAGCGCGCCACGATGATGGTTTCCATAGCTCGCTTAATCGCCGGCGTGTCATTCACCATAAAATCCATGAGATCCTGAAGGGCCTGGACGTTAAGCCGGTCGGCCTTATCGTCCATGTGGCAAACATCCGTGGCTCGCTCGACGTTGTGGTTGATGAAGGCATCCATGGCCATGCGCAGCATATCCACGGCGGTTTCAGCCAGTTGGTGCATGGCCGGGATGAGCGGCAGCGGCGGGCGATTGGTCAGATACCGTGCCCGATGCGCGATGCTGACGGCCTGATCGCCAACCCTCTCGAGATCGACGGCAATCCGCATGCACCCGATAATGAAACGCAGGTCGCCGGCCATGGGCTGGCCCAATGCCAGCAGCTTCAATACCAGTCGATCGATCTGCATCTCCAAGTGATTGATTTCCGGATCATCTTGGATCACCTCCGCCGACATCTCGAGGCTCCTGTCGAACAAAGCCCGGAGCGCCTTTCCCATTATTCTCTCGGTGAGTGCGCCCATCTTCAGTACGATCAGCCTGAGTTGTTCCTGTTCCTGGTGAAAGCGGTTATCCATCGTCTGAATCCTAGCCGAAGCGGCCGGTAATATAGTCCTCGGTTTGCTTGGACTTGGGCCGAGTGAAGAGCGTCTCGGTCTTGTCCACTTCCACCAGTTTGCCCAAATAGAAAAAGGCGGTGACATCGGAAACGCGCGCTGCCTGCTGCATATTGTGGGTCACAATGACGATGGTGTAGTTCTTCTTCAGCTCCTGAATGAGGTCTTCAATTTTCTGGGTAGCTATGGGATCAAGAGCCGAGGCCGGCTCATCCATAAGCAGCACATCCGGTTTCACCGCCAGGGCGCGGGCAATACACAGGCGCTGCTGCTGACCGCCGGACAGATCCAAGGCCGACTTGTCAAGCCGTTCTTGGACCTCATCCCAGAGAGCAGCCTGTTTGAGACTCATTTCCACCCGCTCGGCAAGGAACTCCTTGTCCTTGACTCCATTGATGCGCAGGCCGTAGGCAACGTTTTCAAAAATCGTTTTGGGAAAGGGGTTGGGTTTTTGAAACACCATCCCCACCCGGCGCCTCAGCTCGACCACATCCACGGAATCGGCATAGATATTGATGCCGTCCAGGAGAACCTCCCCATCCACACGGCTTTTCACAATGAGGTCATTCATACGGTTAAGGCATCTGAGAAATGTGCTCTTACCGCATCCCGAAGGCCCAATCAAAGCCGTCACCTTGTTTTGGACAAGATCCAAGGAGATATCGTGAAGCGCGTGAAACGTGCCGTAGTAAAAATCCAGGCTGTTCGCTCTCATCTTTACCGGTTCGTCCATTCAGATGTCCTTTTGATTCGAATCCGACCCGTTGCTTGGATATGGTATGGCTAGCATGGAGGGGAGTTTAAAGATAGTTTCTTGGCTCGTTACTCCCTGGTCGCCTATAGCGTATTCGATGACTTGTCGGGCTCTTCCTGCCCTTCGGGCAACGCGGTGGGAATGGTGAAATAGAACGTCGAGCCCCTGGTTTCCCCCGCGGTCAGGCTTTCCACCCAAATCCGGCCACCATGATTCTGAATGATGTGACGGCAGATGGCAAGCCCCAGACCAGTACCCCCGCCATCCTTGCCACGATGTTTTTCAACCCGGTAGAAGCGCTCAAAAATCCGTTGTTGTTCCTGCCAGGAGATACCCGGCCCGCTGTCGCGCACACTGAAGGTCACTCTGGTGCCGGAGATTTCGTGGGACACGATCACTGCATCGCCGGTAGGACTGTATCGCACCGCGTTCTCCAAGAGATTGCGAAAGACCTGGACCAGTTGGTCCAAATCGGCGCGTACCGTGAGGTCCTCGCCATTCAGATCGTGTTCCATGCGGACCTTCTTCGCCTGGGCAATCGGAACGCACAGCTTCCAGGCGGCGTTCAAGGCATCCAGCGGCTTGACATTGGCTAATTGGATTGGTTCCTGTCTGGCTTCCAATCGGGCAAGTTCCAACAGGTCGTTGATGATGCTGGTCATGTAGTCGGCATTCTTGAGGATCACCTGAAGGAAGGACCGCATTGTATCCGGATCCTGGTCGCCACCGCTGAGCAGCGTTTCTCCATATCCCTTGATGGATGTCAGGGGCGTACGCAACTCGTGGGAGACGTTGGACACAAAATCCTTCCTGACTTTTTCGAGGCGTTTCAGTTCACTGATGTCATGAAGGACCACGATGGCTCCAAGCCCCTCACGCTGATCCTGGACGCGCACGATGTTGACGTCGTATACGCGCTGCCATTCCAGGGTGATTTGCAGTCTGTGAACCGTACCGGCATCGGTATCGTCTGCCAGGACTCGATCACAGGCCTCCTGCAGTTCCGGACTCATGATCACTTCGAGCGGGCGGCGACCGGTGATGTGAGTCAAGCTGGGGACCATGTTCCGCAGGGCCTGGTTGACGGTTTGAACCCGGCAGTTGGAGTCGAGCAGCATGACGCCTTCTTGCATACCGTTCAGGATGGCTTCCAGTTGCCGCTTCTGGGTGGTGATACTGTGGACGTGGGTCTGGATGAGCTCCGCCATACGGTTGAAAGAATCCGCCAGGGGCATCAGCTCTCGCGAATAAACCGCACGAACCCGCTGACTGTAGTCTCCTTGACCAATGGCTTCGGCAATCTTGCGGAGGGGGGCGAGTGAACGGCGCAGGCGCCGAGCCAGGAAATCGCTCAGCACGGCGGTGGCCACGAACATCAGAGCCATCAAGCCGTAAAACGCATGCCTCAGATGATCAAGCCTTTCCCGAATGGGAGAGAACTGCATGGCCAAGCGCACCACCCCGTTGGGGACAGCGTCGATGTTGTCCACGCTTCTGGCCACATAGAACATCTCCTGCTCGACCGTGCCGCTGAAACGTATGCTGGTCCCCACGTCCTGACTGCGGGCTGCGATGATTTCCGGACGGTTTGCGTGGTTCTCCATGTTGGCAACGTCGGCAAGAGGCACTTGGGAATCGGCGATCACCTGGCCACCAGAAGCCATGTAGGTAATGCGGACATTAAGCCGCTTTCCTAATTCCGTAAGCCAATCATGGAACTGTTCCGGGTTGGGAAACCGTTGCTGCCGGCCGAGGAGCCAATGGACCAACTGGAGCTGGTTAACGGCCCTGTTCTGTTCCTCGTCGAGGATATCTCGACGCAGACTGTGGTGGTAGTACTGGATGGGCAACCATTGAGCAAGGATGAGCACGGTCCAAAACGTAACCAACAGCCGAAACCGAAAGGAGAGTTTCATCATGGCCTACTCCCGAAATCGATAACCAACACCGCGGACCGTCTCCACGCGTTCAGCAAACTGTCCCAGTTTTTGTCGCAAACGACGTACATGGGTATCCACCGTTCGAGCATAGCCATCGAATTGGTATCCCCAGACTTTGTCCAGGAGTTCGTCGCGAGTCTGCACTTTGCCACGGCTGCGAATCAGTTGCGCCAACAGTTTGAATTCGGTGACGGTCAAATCGACGGGATCGCCGCTGATCCTGACCCGATGCGCCTCAAAATCCACCTCGAACCCTTCCTCCTCCCAGGTTGCGGGAGGCTTTTCCGGTGTCGCCGTCCGCCGTAAAACGGCCCGTATCCGCAGGAGAACTTCCCTGGGACTGAAGGGCTTCACTACGTAGTCATCGGCACCCAACTCCAAACCCACAATCCGATCCACTTCTTCGCCCCGCGCCGTCAGAATGATCACCGGAATGGCAGCGGTTTCGGCCCCTCGCTTGAGTTCTCGACACACATCAAAACCGTCCATTCCTGGAAGCATCAAATCCAGGACCATGATCACCGGACGGTGAAGCCTGGCCTTAACCAATGCCTCGAGACCATCCTCGGCGGTCACCACATCGAAGCCGGCACCGCGAATCGTGTAGGACAAAAGCTCCAAGATGTCTCGGTCGTCTTCCACAACCAGAACAGTTGCCTTCGCCATGCTCTCTTCTCCATGCGTTTTCAGGGGTATATCAATGGAGCACAGGTCTGTGACAATTTCATGGGGTACATGTTACAGAATGGTGACAATTGGCGCCGGATCGAAAAATCCGCGCCTTTTTTTGGGCCAAGACCATCATTCCCTTCGCAGTTCCGACGATAGAGAGACACAACCGTCACCCAATCGTAACAGGAAAGACCTACAAACGAAACGCATTAAGGAGAATTCTTCCTTGACTGAGAGCATCATGCTGGCGAGAATAGCGCCTTGAGAGTATGACTTCTTTCCAACAACATTGAAGGACGATCAGAATGGACGACGGTCCTAGTGCCAGCGAAGAGCCCCAAGCTCGGGCCAAGAAGACAACATGCCGGGCCGCCGTTTGCCGTCGACCCCGCTAGATTGCCATCCCCTTCCCCCGAGCCGATCTCGCCTTTACCAAGAGGCCCCAGGCCTTTCGCTCACAGCACTCGATTTGCCGCCCGAGAGAGATGCTCATCATGCTGCCTCTGTCGAATGGAAACGACACCAAGTCAACCTATTGCTTTCTCTCAGCCCTACTGGGAAAGAAGCTTTACGGTCCTGATTATGACCTTATCGGTAAGGTCACGGACCTGATCGCCATTCCGGATGACAAGAGTCCTGAAATCAAAGGGCTGATCGTTACCAAGGCCGGTGCCAGACGCTGCCTTCCGGTGCGGAGCGTTGATCTATTGGGGTCTGGCGAGGGCCAACCGGTTTATTGTCATCGAGGACGAATCCACCGCTTCATTGCCTGCCAAACGGTATTTCATGGTGCGAGAAACCCTCTACGACAAGCAGATCGTGGACATCAACGGCGCCAAGGTGGAACGCGTCAACGACGTTCGCATTCTCATCTCGGGCACGGGCGTTGCCTATTTGGATGCCGTGGATGTGGGGTTTACCGGCTTGACCCGCCGGTTGGGCTGGGAGGTTCGTCTGCGCCGCGTGGCCAGATCCTTCTTGAACAAGCAGCTCAAGGATGAACTGATCGACTGGAGACTGGTGCAAGCACTGCCGGAGAGTGTTCCCGGCCCCATCCATGTTCAGCTCAGGCAGGAACAAATCAAGCAACTGCATGCCGGGGAACTGGCGGACATCCTTGAAGAACTGGATCGCGACGAGCGCATCAGCCTGGTTCAGTCCATGAGTGCGGAGGATGCTGCCGAGGCCCTGGAAGAAGCCGATCCCGAGGTGCAGACCGCCATTCTACGCGACCTCGACGCCGCCGTCGCTGCCGACATTTTGGAAGAAATGGAACCCGCCGCCGCCGTGGATGTTATCGACACGCTCCCGGAGGCCACCCAGCAGTCGATTATGGCCGCCATGGAGGAAGAAGACCGGACCCGGCTGGAGCCATTGGTGCAAGCCGAGGCCGAAACCGCGGCGTCGCTGATGACCGTGGATTTTCTCTCCTGCCCGGAGACCTACACCGTGGCCCAGGCGCTGGAGATGCTCCGGGAACAAGCTGACGAGATTGAGTTCATCACCTATGTCCACTGTCTCGATGAACAATCGACCTTGTCCGGCGTGGTGTCGCTGAGAAACCTCCTGGTTGCGGATCCTGACAAGGAGTTGCATCAGGTCATGAATCGACGACTGGCTACGCTGAAACCCGACGATGATTTGGAAACCGTTGCCAACCTGTTTCTCAAGTATCATTTCAAAGCACTGCCCGTGAGTCGACGACGACGGCAAGGTAGAGGGTGTGGTCACTTTCAAGCACTCTTTCGATGAATTGCTGAGCCTCTACCACAAACTTGCAGAGCTGATCGATCATGACACCTGAGAAAACCATCGCAAGGCAAAGACCCAGGTCGCTGTGGACGCGGATATCCATATTTCTGGCGGTTGTGGGTCCGGGCATCATCACCGCCAACGTGGACAACGACGCCGGCGGATTGACCACCTACAGCCAGGCTGGAGCCCACTTCGGCCTGAAGATATTGTGGGTCATCCTGCCAACCACCATCCTGTTGATCATGATTCAGGAAATGGTCAATCGCATGGGGGTCGTGACCGGGCAGGGGCTTTCCGACATGATCCGGGAACGGTTCGGGGTTAGGTTCACCTTCTATATGATGCTCCTGGTCTTGGCCACCAACTTCGGCAACGTAATGGCCGAGTTTGCCGGTATTGCCTCGGCGGGGGAACTCTTCGGCCTCCCCAGGCTGGTGACCGTGCCCATCTGTGCCGGGCTGGTCTGGCTCCTGGTGGTGAAAGGCAGTTACAAGTCGGTGGAAAAAGTCTTCCTGTTCGCCTGCCTGTTCTACCTGGCTTACCCCATCACCTTCGTGCTTCTCAAGCCTGACTTGCAGGTCATCGGCCAAGCCATGGTGCATCCCCAGCTGGAGTTTTCCGGTCCGTACCTGGCCATGCTCATAGGCGTTATCGGGACCACCATTGCCCCCTGGATGCAATTCTACCAGCAGGCTTCCGTGGCGGAGAAGAACATCTCCATCCAGGACTACAAATACTCCAGGCTGGATACCATCTTCGGCTGCATTGTCGTCAACGCCGTGGCGGTATGCATCATTGTGGTATGCGCGCTTACGCTTTACAAGTCGGGGCTGCGGATCGAGTTCGCGGCGGATGCGGCCCGCGGTCTGATACCCCTGGCCGGCAAGGGTAGCGGTACCTTGTTTGCCATTGGGCTGCTCAATGCCTCGCTGTTCGCAGCCAGCATCCTGCCCCTGTCAACCGCTTACACCATCTGTGAGGCCCTGGGTTGGGAATCGGGGGTTGACAAGGATTTCGAGACCGCTCCGCAGTTCTATGTCCTCTATACCGGTATCATTGTGCTGGGTGCACTGACCATCCTGATTCCCGGCCTGTCGCTGGTCCAAGTCATGTTCTGGTCCCAGGTGATCAACGGCCTGCTGCTGCCCGTCATCCTGGTCATCATCCTGATTCTAGTGAACAATAGAAACCTCATGGGTAAGTACGTCAACGGAAGAATCTACAATGTCGTGTGTTGGGTATCCGTGGTTGCCCTGGGTCTGATCAGCATCGCTTATGTGGTTTCGCACTTTGTGGTCGGCTGATGATTGGTCACGGGGCACGCTCAGCACGCGCGACCCTGCAATTGGCGAGCTCAAGGAAATAGACTCTTTCCATTCACATCCGGAATCGGCTCAAGAGCTTTGCGCAACAGGCGCTGCCCGAATCTCGACGTCGGCGGTGGGGTGGAGCCGGGAATAGCTGTCGAAAGCCACGTAGGCCAGTACGTACCAGGGTGCGGCTTCGAACTGGAACCCGCGCCGCAGCAACTGCAGAACCGCCAGCGCCCCGAATCCCACCGGCACCAGCAGGCGCAAATCGACCAGGCCGCGGGTGGCGGTCTCCACCCGTCGGTTCAGATTCACCACCGCGCCCGCCAGGCTGGAGGTCAACCTGGTCCGGTCGTCAGCCACGGGGATGGGGATGCCGGCCGCGCTCCCGACGATCACCCCCAGGTCCCGGAGGGTGTCAAGGACGGCGTTCAACCCGGTGCTGGGATGGCGCACCAGGATACTGCCGGTCCGGATGTTGGTGCAGGCCGCGGTGGCACCGGTGCGTTGCTCCAGAGCGGCAGCGATCCGTTGCATCTCCTGCTCGGTGCGACGCTTGGGCGACACCTTGATCCGGGTCCTGCCCGGAGTGCTGCTGACAATCCTGGTTTGTTTCGGCTTGTTGGACATGGTGGCTCCTCAGTTACCCGACCCGGTATTTCCGCTCTGAAGCCTGAGGCCTGCAGCTTGCAGCCTTTCTTGAGCGCCTTGGTAAAGGCCATGGAATATTCATAGGTTTGCCATCAAATCTCCACAAATCTATGTCAAATTGTACCCGGTTGCAATGGCCAGGTTTCCGCGGCAGAAGGACACCGCCGGATGTTGTTCCTTGCCTGCGACTTGGCCGGCCGAACGCCTGGTTCATCACGGCGGAAGTCCTCATCCGGTTTCGGTCCAAAAGCTCCCGTCCCTGGGTGGGAGGGCAATGCTGCTGAATTAGCGGTCTCATCCGATCATAGCGGGCGGGGCTAAACCCCGCCCCTACAGCATGAAACAACGATTGACGTAGGGGCGGGCTTTATGCCCGCCCGAACCGATGGGCTTAATTCAGCAGCATTGAGGTGGGAGGGGCCGGGGGAGGGGGTTGATCAAAGCTTTCTTTCACCCCCACCTGGCCTCCCCCATCAAAGGGGGAGGTACTGGGTGCAGAATTTCGCCCAAGTGTACTGGATTATTTGGGGACATTACCCCGTTCCGCCAAGAAAGGAGGCCGTGTCTTGGCAATAGTGCAGACTCTCTCCACACTGTTGCAGGGAAAGGTCCCAGGGCAGCTGGTCATTCAACTCACCGACCGTTGTAATGCCACTTGCCCGCAGTGTGGCATGCGTGTCACCGAACCCTTTCCGCGCTCCAGACTCTCGGTGGACACCGTCAAGGCTATCCTCGACAAGGCCGCAGCAACCGGCGTGAAGATCATTTCCTTTACCGGGGGCGAACCGCTGATGTTCCTCGACGACCTGATCACCCTGATCAAGCATGCCGGCAATATCGGCATCGCGTATATCCGCACCGGGACCAACGGATATCTGTTTGCCAATGGTAACCGATCCGGGCGGTAACGATCGCATCCGGCGACTCGTCGAAATGCTGGCGGACACCCCCTTGCGCAATTTCTGGATCAGTCTCGATTCAGCCGATCCTGCGGTGCATGAACGCATGCGGGGATTTCCCGGGGTCGTCGCGGGAATCGAGAAGGCCCTGCCCATCTTCCACCAGCACGGCATCTATCCCTCAGCCAACCTCGGCATCAACCGCAATATGGGGGCGATCCACATTGCCGGAGCGCGAGCCGTCCATGGCGGAGAAGGACCATTTGAAGCTGTTCTGTGAGGAGACCAAACGGGCCCTAAGGTGATTCTACCGCCACACCATCGACCTCGGATTCACCAGCGTCAACACCTGCTATCCCATGAGCATCGAGCGGGCGGCGACGGGAATTCACTCGATCCCGTCTATGCGGCCAACTCAACCGCCCATCTGGTGCGCTTCACGAGCGGTGAAAGGGCCATGCTGTTCAAGGCGCTGCTGGAGACCGTGCCCGAATTCAGAAGCCGGACCAGGGTATTTTCGCCCAGGTGTTCCCTGATGTCCCTGTATCGGCAGCTATGCGGGCGATGCGGCCAACGGCTATCCTTGCCGAGGCGGCATTGATTTTTTCTTCATCGAGTCGAAGGATGCCGACACCTACCCCTGTGGCTTCCGGGGCATGGAAAACCTGGGTGATTTCTGTATCTTGGACCGAAGATCCGGGCAACTTGACCAACCCTGCCGGCAATGTGACTGGGAATGCTTTCGCGACCCATCGGAGCTGTTTGGGCCGTTGCTTCAAGCCGTGACAGATCCCTGGGGGTTACTCGGAAAGATCGCCCACGACCGGTTCTATCTGCAAACCTGGATGGAAGATCTCAGGTATTACTTCGCTTGTGACCTGTTCGACGGCCGCCGGCCGCCAAACTACCAGCGGCTGTCCACCTGGAGCAAAACTGGGATCTGAGCGGCAACCCGGCATGACGGAGGAAGCCCCGGCGGTCTTGCCGGCCATAGCGCCCTGTCCCGCTAGCGCGGAATCTAGCCCTCTCATAGCTTGATATGGTGGGATGTGCTCCTGAGCAAAGAAGGGAGCGGCATAAGGTCACCGTGAAAGCCGGAAACAGCCCGACACGACTAGGTCTATCATGCGTCCCGAGGCAAAGCATTCAGGTCTTTCGCAGCTCTATAACTGTATCAAGATGACATTGCAGGATGTGGCGAAATTGCTATGGGAGTGTGAAATGACGCGACCCGCGTCCTGACATCCGGCTGAAGCGGCTGGGAGCCGCCGGACGCAGACTCGGGTTTTCCGGCCTGAGAATTGCCGGGTTTAGATCAGGACGGTCAGCAAGGACAGGGCGGAACCCTCGAAGGTTTTCTCCAGAGAGCAAGCCGATGAGGGCTTTGCTGACGACGCCACCGACCTTCGAAACCGCAGCCTCGAGATAGTCATCGTTGGTTTCGGCTTTGGCGGGGTCGAGATAGCCTGTTATCCTTTAGAGTATCGATGATCTTTTCGGATTGTACGGCTCTTGCATTGTAGTTGATGACAACGCTGCCGGTGGTGGTGTTGACGGAAGTGGAATCAATTCCTTCGATGACGTTCAGAATCCTTTGAACTTCTTCGGCGGCGTTGCCATTGCCCTTGATGACAGGTGTCTTGACACGCAGTCTCCCCGGAATGTCGTGAATGTAGTAGCTCATCGGTCGTCCTCTCCGATTGCAACTTTGGTGTAGGTTCGACAGCTTGGATATTTCGAGCAGCGAAATCGTATGCTGTTTTTTCCTTTGTGATAGAAGTGCATGGGTTTCCCGCATGCGGGGCAGGAGGGTTTGTTCCTGTATTCCTTCCTTGCGGGCTGAAGGGTGAATTGCCTGCCGCACAGAATGCATATGCAACGTTGCTTTCCGGATTTGGTCCTACCGTATTGGTAATGAGCCTCTGAACTGCATGCGGGGCATCTACCGTCAAAGGTTACTTCCTGCATTGCTAAGGGGCTCATGCCGCTTCTATTGCGCTCCTAGAACCACTTCCAGCGAACCTGCCACTCTCCGGTGACGGCCGGTCCAGTAGACCCGCCTGCTGCCGGAACCTTCTATCGATGCTAAGGATAAGGGTGCTTTGTTACGGAATTGTGAAGAAGACGTTAAGCTTGTGTGGAGAATGGCATTGGAGCATTTTTTCGAAGTCACGGGGGGAGGTGTTGGCCTAATCGTCGGGGTTCGAAACCGCAAGATGCGGAGCAACGCCGCGGTATCCTTGGTTCTGCCCCTTCCAGCACACGACACTGAAGGATGATTGACACCCCCCGAGCCTATCGCACCAGGTGCGTTGACGGCAAAGGCCGTGCCACAGTCTTGAAGCTATGGACACATTGACAGGTATCCCCGATCCATTGGCCAGCCCTGAGACAGCAACGACCCCGCCCAGCTCAACAGCCTCACATGGCCGCCATCAGCTCAGTGCAATGCCGCCCGCTGACGCCATACTATCACCGGCACCCGTTGCTATGCATGGTGGTTCGTCGGACACTCATGGAGCCACTGCTCCCTGGCCTTTTCTTCAGTCAATTGTCACGCGGCCGTCACCATGCTGTAACCGGAAGATTGTTAGATCAGGCGGTGATGTTTTGCGGGTGCTTGCTCTCTACCCAGTAAGGAAGTATGGAACGTAGAGGACAAGGGGAGAATTCTGAAGATGAAATATGTTAAGGAGATGAAGATGAAGCGAAGGAATCTGGTTCTTATGTTGTTGGTCGTCGCGATGTTATTCGTGACGGCAGTGGCAAGCGCCGATGAGCCGAAGTATGTGTTCTTCTTCCTCGGCGACGGCATGGCCAATTCGCAGATTCAGGCGACCGAAGCCTATCTGACGACCGTGAACGGCGGTTCGGCCACCTTGGCCGACAGATCTGCTGAAGCCCGAAAACCGGCTGAACATGAGCAAAATGCCGGTGCAGGGCATGCAGACGACCTACGACGCCTTTGCCCTGATGACCGATTCGGCCTCTGCGGGCACGGCTTTTGCCTGCGGCATCAAGACCGTGAGCGGCGTCATCGGCATGGACGACACCAAGACCATCAGCTTACAAGAGCATTGCCCAGCTCGCCCACGAGCGCGGCAAAAAGGTCGGCATCATCACCAGCGTGTCGCTGGATCACGCCACGCCTGCTTCCTACTATGCCAGCGTAGCCAACCGCGGCTACATGAACAACATCGCCATCGCAGATGGCCGAGACCGGCTATGAATTCTTCGGCGGCGGCGGACTGGTCTCGCCCACGGGGCCGGCCGCGCAGCGGCGACACGAGCAACAACGTCTGGGACCTGCTTGCCGCCAACGGTTACACCGTGCTCAACGACCGCGATTCGATCATGGCCCTCAAGAACGAAGCCGAAGAGCAAGGTCGTCTGCATCAATCCCTGGCTGCAGGACGCCGCGGCCATGCCCTATGCCATCGACCGGAGCGAAATTGAAGACCCCACCAACCCAAACCGCAACCTCTCGCTGGCGGAAATGACCGATGTCGCCATCGCAAATCTCTATAAGACGGCAGGCGAGGGCACAGAGGCTTCTTCCTCATGGTCGAGGGCGGCAAGATCGACTGGGCCTGCCACGCCAACGACGCCATGGCCACCATCGGCGACATGCTCGACTTCGACAACGCCATCGGCGTGGCGCTGGAGTTCTACAAGAAGCATCCGCAGGAAACCCTGATCGTCGTCACCGGCGATCACGAGACCGGCGGCATGACCATCGGTCATGCGACCACGGCCTACACGGCCTACTACGACCGGCTGCTCGGCCAGAAGAACAGCTTCACGTATTTCGGCCAGAACCAGTGGGCCGCGCACAAGGCCGCCTATAGCGCCACCGTTTGTCCCAACTGGCAGGCGCCCGACAACCTGGCAGACCGATCCGGAGATGATGGGACTGATGTCGAGCGTCTTCGGCCTGGACTGGAGCGACCTCAACGACTACCAGAAGGAAAAGCTGGAAGACGCCTACGACAAGTCCATGTGCGGCACAAACGACAACATCGCCGATGAAAACACGCTGCTCTACGGCGGCTATGAGCCGATCATCGTCACGATCACCCACATCCTGAACGAGCGCGCCAGCATCGGCTGGACCTCCTATTCCCACACCGGCGTGCCGGTGCCGGTCTTTGCCCAGGGCCGGGAAGCCTGGCGCTTCGCCGGCTTCTACGACAACACCGACATCGCCAAACGGCTGGCCAAGGCGATGGACATTCGGCAGAATCTGCCCGTCGTGAAGTAGAAACCGGGTTGTATCTCGACTTGCCAAACGGCGCCGCTTAACCTGCGGCGCCGTTTTCGTTCTCTTTTGGAACAGGAGGCTGAATGTCAATCTTGCGGCGCGAATGGCTTTTCTCGCTGATCATTGCGGCTATCTGTATCGGGCTTGCGTTCGTTGACGTGGCGCACATTCCGAAAGCCCCGGGCGGATTGCGCTGCCGCGCCCTGATCACCGCCGTGGACAACAGCCACGTGCGCGTGAACCTGATCGTCAAGACCAACGCCCAATACCTGACCGTGCGGCTGCTGGACGGTCCTCACAAGGGCCAGGAAGCTGGCCGTTGTGAACATGCTGACCGGCAAGATGGAGCTCGACGAGTTCTACGAGGCCGGGAAGGTCATCCTGGTGGAATACAACGCGCCCGACGGCAAGCCGTCCAACGCCATGGCGCGCGGCTACTACCGGCTGCGGCTGCAGCTTGTCCTGATCGGCCTCTTCACCGTGTTGCTGGTGGCCGTTGCC
>CAWDJT010000040.1:0-76405 GCA_963802715.1 uncultured delta proteobacterium | reverse complement strand
CCTGAAAACCGGAACCGCGCCGGTGGATCAGGTGCTTCTTGAATTCGATCAATCACCTGGAGCATGCTTTCGAGCAATTCACAGATGATGCTCCGCAACTGATCATTGTTGCCGCGGTGTTGGAACAGTTACCCGACCCCAGACCCTTGCTGAAAGTAATTCGAAGCCTGCTGAAGCGACATCCCGACAATTGCCTGCTGCTGGGCTCCGTGGATGGCGAGCGCCTCTACGGCAAAGGGCTCGAGGCACTGCCTGCCAACCCGGCTCATGTGCGCGAATGGTCATTGCCGGATTTGACATGCTTCGTCAGTTCCAGTGGCTTTAAGTTCGAGCGTGCCAGTCGGATTCATGGCAGCGATAGCCCTCGCGCGGAGACCACTAATGTTTTGGAGTTCTCCTGCTCTTCTGAATTCTACCAGGAGTTTCTCGGACTTCATGATCTCCCTCCGGAACGCTCCCGTCTTCAGGATTTCCACGGAACATGCAAAAACCCGCTTCACCGGAGGCATCGGCACGTATACACAGGAGCTTGCCAAGGTACTTCCCGAGCCATCATTGATTCTTTTCATTGGACGTATGGGCCTCGATGAAAACAATGCGAGGATACTTCGGGAGGAGCGTTGATTTTATACCCGGAGTTATTTTTCCAGGAACTAGTGCAGGATTCCAACTATTCGAGTATAAGTATAAATGATCCGTCAAGCATAACCTGGAATACTGTTGAACAGATCCTGTTCTTTTATGATTCTATCCAAGTTATCGAGTATCAAGACTATCTTGGAATAGGTTGTCGCCTTGCCCAGGCGAAGATGGCCGGGCTTATCTCCTCAAAGATCGTCTTGGAAGTCGTTTGCCACAGTACCATCATGCATATCAACACTATTGAGGAAATTTGGCCGGGCTTGACCCAACAGCCGCTTCTCATAAAAGAAAAGCTGGCCATCGAGCTGGCTGACAAGGTTAGATTTACCACAGAGTTTATGATGGAACGCTACCGTTCTTTTGGTTATGAAATAGATCCCGATCGATGCTACCTACAGAAGCATCCATTCTCTTTCAACAAAAGCGAGCCTTTCACACTCGACCAGATTGATACCTTACTTTTTTCGGTAAGAGAAACAAAACAAAAGGCTATAATTCATTTATCGATGCCTTGAAGATCGTTTTTGATAAGAATCACCTGGCCGGCATCAAACGTATCATTGTGCTTGGCCCCAAGGATGAGACCTTAGTTGAAGAAAACCGTTACCTTGAAGGGCTAAAGGGATACCAGAACCTGGAAGTGGAGCAGTTCGACTTGCCCCGCCACCCATGCCCTGGAGCTCGTTCGGCGGGTCGCGCCAAGAGCCTTGTGCATCATGCCGTACCGGCAGGATGCTTTTGGGTTCTCTATTTTAGAGGCGATCAATCTGGGGTGTCAGTTTCTCGCATTTCGTGCTGGAGGCGTTCCCGAATTGGTGCCACCTGCCTTCCATGCGGACACTCTGTGTGAACCCAGCAGCGAGGCCTTAGCGCAAAACATCGAGCGTTGCCTGGCGCTACCTGCCCACTCGAGAACCGACTTGGTCACCAGGTTACGACAAGCCACAGTCGAACAACAAGATGAAGTAAACCAGACATTTCGCAACCGGTTGACCGCGATCCATAGCCTTCCACCGATGAATTTGCCGGAGATCGAATCCGCGCTCGTCTCCGTGCTTATCACTTGCTACAACACCGATGCTGCTCATCTGGAGGACTTGGTTTTTGGATTAAACAATCAAGTTCTAAGACCCAAGGAAATAGTTTTTGTAGATGATGGGTCTGATGAAGTCCATAGAAGCATTTAATTACGATACTTCAAAGTAGTCTCAAAGTCCCATATCGTATTATTCACCTCGATACCAACCAGGGTCATGGTGTTGCTCGCAATAGAGGTCTAGCTGAGGTTACAACCAAATACTCTGGTTGCTTTGGATTCTGACAATATCGTTCTGCCGGAAGCAATATTTGAGGGTGTCTATTACCTGGAAGCAAATGATAGCGTCTCAGTGGTAACTCATTATCTCGATCATTTCATCGACGGTGTGATATGGAATATCCATGGCAATTCAGTATGTCAGCATTTTACTCCATTGGGACAGAGCCTGATTATTGGACAGCTAATCAATATTATCGGAGATTATTTCGGAACGTACCGAGTGGCGGATTTAAAGAAGATGGGAGGCTGGGATCAGCGGGATAACGCAAAGGGTGAGGATTTGGCACTTTATTTGAAAATGACGGCCAATCGGATGAAGATTGCGTCATACCAAAGTGCGGATTGCTTTATCGCAGACGCAACAACTCGATAACTTCGACATATCCACTTTTCCCGAGTGAACAGCGCCTCGCGCGAAATTCAGCGGGCTACTTGACCACCTTTGATGCCTACTGTCTGCATGGAGCATTACGTTCCTTTAATGCTGAAGTTGCTCGACTGAATCATCAAATTACTTCACTCAATCATCATATCGAGCTATTTAACCACGAATATAACACCAAACTACAACTAGCCATACGCTGGGCGATTTCATCGATAAAAAAATCTCCATTTTTGAGGAGCAAGATGATTGCCATATTTGAATCTGTTTTTAAGCGTGTGTTCAAATAGCAGCCAATGGGCCAATGGGGACATTGTTCTCAACAACTAGCACGCTGGCTCATCTCTTTATCTGGCATCTCAACACTCAACATCAGATTGTGGAAAAAAAGCACCATCCATTACGCTGTCTCAGCTTAGGATTATGTTGAAGGCGGTACTGCCCATGAGGGTTTTTGACATTTAAGCTCTCCTCTCCATGATTGAATGGCCAGGCGAATAACCATTGTGCTTAGCTTTTCCATCGAAAGTGAAAAATATGACTTCAAGTTTAAACATCGTTACGCTTGCAAAGCCAATAAAAATGGCCAAATCAAACTGATTTTTGTGAAAATAGGTAAATCAAGTTCAGCTGACCAGTGGAGGTTTTATTTTGATTAGGGGAAAAACAACCATTTGGCTTCCAATCTTTATTTTAATTTGCTTTTTTGTCTACTTTAAGTCCGACTATGGAAGAGGGATTAGTGACTCCAAAGGCACCGCTTTAGTTCCCATTGTTCTTTTGACAAAGGGAAATCTTATTATGAACGATTTTCAAAGGCATTACCAAGAAGAGCTTAATTATATTAGCACGTATTTTTTCCATCCAACTAAGTCAGGATATATCTCTAGTTATCCCATAGCCTCAGGTGTTCTACTGACCCCATTATATATAATACCAGTTTCCATTTTTAAAATAGCTAAACCTACTATTGGGCAATGGGTTTTGTTTGCTGAGAAGGCTGAGAACTTTTTCGCTGCTTTGATAACGGCAGCTTCTGTGGTTCTCTTCTATTTGATAATGGTAAAGCAGAAAACTTCAAAGAGAGTTGCCTTTCTATTAATGTTAGCCTATGCATTTGGATCAAGCGCTCTTTCTTCAACGTCAAGAAGTCTTTGGCAACATACGACTGGTATATTTTTTATACTTTTAACCATTCTTGTTTGTTTTAGTATTATAGAAAATCCAAAATACAAAAAAGCGTTACTTTTAGGTTTATTATTAGGTATATTAGTAGCGATTAGGCCTTTAAATGTAATATTTGCTGGTTCACTTTTTTTTTGGGTAGTCTTTTATTATCGCAAGCATTTCTGGCTTTGTTTATCTGCATCTGCACCTATTATCATTTTGCTTATTTGGTATAATCTGAAGTTCTTCGATACGCTATCTGGTTTCTATCCAATGAGTGCTTTCGGAGGGAACTTTTGGAGTGGGTTAAAGGGTGTGCTATTTAGCCCCAGTCGAGGATTATTTATGTACTTTCCCCTTGCAATTTTTGGCATTAGCGGTTTTGTTTGGATTCTTAAAAGAACAAATAATAATTTAAGAGGGTTATACATAGCTTTCATGGTCTCAATAGTGTTGCAGACCATTGCTGTGTCACTATGGCAAAATTGGTGGGGTGGATTCTCCTTTGGCCCACGACTTCTTTCTGAAATTCAACCATTTCTATTGGTTTTATCAGTTCCATTTCTTAGCAATGAAAAGAAAATCGAATATAAATGGCTAATTTTTTACGTCATGTTGGTTTTGTCTTGTTTGATTCATTTCACGGCTGTTCTCAGTCCAACACCTACTGTCTGGAATTACAGACCTGTAAGTGTCGATAAAAATCCACAGAGGTTATGGGATTGGTCAGATTCTCAGATTACTAGGACGTTCAGACAAATTTATTACCAAAAAGAAAGTAATAAGATTTTGAAGAATTGGAATGCAATATATGACACAACGGAAAAATCAATTAATGCTAATTCCGAAGAAAATACAATGGTTAATATAACTGTAACCAACACAAGTACAGAACGGTGGAGTTCTGAAGGTAAATATCCAATTCATTTATCTTATCACCTCCTTGATGCGCAAATGAATATGCTTGTGTTTGATGGGGTGAGGACTTTTATGTCTGATGCATCAATAGAACCAGGCCAAGTAACCACTTTTTCTTTGCTAGTAAAGGCCCCTACTCAAAAGGGAACATATTGGGTTTTAGTCTCTTTAGTACAAGAAGCGGGTGGTTGGTTTAACGATAAGGGGGTGCCCCCCTTGAAAGTAAAAATGGAAGTACATTAATTACTGACGTTTCGCTCATTTCAGCTTGAGTCGTTGAATTTACTCTGGCTGAAAGCGATAACATTGACAGTTGCGCGGATGCCGAGCAGACCAAGGACACACAAAATCATGCTTACAATTCTGCCGCTAATTTGCTTCTTGTCCATCCTCCTTGTTCTCAGGAAATTCCAAGTGCTTGGTTGGCGTGGTTCATTCCTGTTAGCTGCGCTTTTTCGGGGTCTCTACTTGACCGCAATGACTGAATTTCTTAGCATTTTCAGATGGCTAAGCTTCTGGCCCGTGTCAGCGGCATGGGGCATTGTTTTGCTCGTGCTCTTGTTAATTCTGGTTCTTGGCAACCAGAAACAAGGCCACTTGCGTCTCAATCTGCATGTCACTAGTTTTTCTCGTTTTGAACTTTCGTTGCTGGCATATTTGATCCTTATAGGCGTTTTGATCGGGGTGATCGCATGGGTAGCACCGCCGAACACTTGGGACTCAATGACTTACCATCTAAGCCGAGTTATTCACTGGATTCAAAACAAAAGCGTGGCATTTTATCCAACGCACATTCTTAGACAACTGCACCAGAACCCCTGGAGCGAATTCGCCATTTTGCATTTTCAGATTCTGGATAGCGGTGATCGTTTTGCAAATTTCATCCAATGGTTCAGCATGGTTGGGTCTATAGTGGGTGTATCGCTATTGGCAAAGGAACTCCAAGCTACTATCCGCGGACAGATTTTTGCCGCTGTCGTATGTACTACTATCCCTATGGGTATTCTCCAAGGCTCAAGTACACAAACTGACTACGTAGTCTCTTTTTGGCTAGTATGTTTCGTTTACTTTGCCATGCTTCTCAGAAGAAAGGCTAACTTACTTTATGCCTTGGGGGCAGGCGCGGCTCTAGGCCTTGGTATTCTAACAAAAGCAACAGCGTATATCTTCGCATTTCCATTCTTGGCCTGGCTTGGCTTATCTTCAATTAAGTTTCGCCACGCAAAATATATTCTGTTTATTGCCATCGCCTTGGTAATTGCCTTTGTCACAAATCTCGGTCATTATGCCCGCAACTATGATCTATATGGCAACCCCTTAGGCCCCGGTCAAGAGTGTGCTCATCTTGTTTACGCTAATGAGGCATATACCTTTTCGGCTGCGACATCTAACCTCATGCGCAATGTTGGCTTGCATCTAGGTACTCCCTTTAGCCAAGTTAATGCTGTTTTGGATAAAGCCATATCCTTGCTACATATGTCCATTGGAATATCCCCAAATGATGTACGTACAACATGGGCAGGCACAGAATTCCATATCCAACCATTATCTTTTCACGAAGACACTGCTGGCAATCCAATACATCTATTATTCATAATAGCCTCGCTTTTTCTCTACGTAATCCAGCGACCTAGAGAACGGGATGCCGGATTCTATGCTTTTTCACTCCTATTAGCCTTCCTGCTATTCTGTTTCTATCTCAAATGGCAGCCATGGCACAGTCGGATTCATCTACCACTCTTTGTACTTTACGCGCCATTCCTTGGCCTAATGATTTCTTGTATTCGAGGTTACAAGACTGCAAGTATGTTTGTGGTGCTGCTAGTAGCACTATCATTTCCGTGGTTACTCTATAACTCATCTAAACCTTTTCTTGGGAAGAACAACATTTTCACTACAAACAGAATCGACCAATATTTTATAAATCGCCCAACATTGGCTGGTCCATACCTCGAATCAGTGCAAGTTTTTTTAAGAATGCAATGTTCAGACATTGGACTCGTTATAGGCAGTCGATGACTGGGAATATCCCTGTATGGGTTCTGTTGCGTGAGAAGAAATTACTAGTAAAGTCAGCATGGAACATGTAAATGTAACAAATATCTCATCATCGAAAGTATGATGAAAATCACGTTAATACATTAAATCCATGCGCCATTTTTGCAGTCAGTACTAATCAACCTACTGCGGTCTCAATTGACGATACTGTTTTTTTACGAGAGTGGTCATCTGAATTTCTTACTGTGTACACACGAAATTCGAGCCCTTAGTTATCCAGCAATTCCCGGACCTCCTTAAAAGCCAGGACGGGCCTGCCATCCGACTGTACCTTTTCGTATCCGTTCAGCGGCCCTGCTCCCTCGCCCCTTGAATTTAGTGCAGAACATTCGAGAAGTTATCTGCTAATAGGAAGGTCCAATACTGTGAGAAGCGAGCCCTTTCGTTCAGATTCATTATGTTGTGTGGACTCATTGACGAGAGTTTAACAGATGAATCGAGATTTAGCATAAAAATCAGAGAATTGGGCGTGATTTTGCGTAAGACCCAACTGGCACTTTCCGCCAAAGCTGAGCTTTTTCGACATGTTAGTCCTTATAACTACGGGAAAGCTCGTGCCTCGTCAACAAAATTCTGGGGCTCAGTAGGGTCTTACACTTTTGCGACGTTATATTACTGAATTTACTATTTAATTTCGTTTTTAACCGGAAGATCTGTTAAACTCCTAATTGACATCCGGGAAGCCGAGCGCATTTATGGGTAACGGTTCAGGGGGTGTTACGCATGCAAACCATTCTAGCGGAAATGCCCTGTAGCCTAGCCCCTTGTGAGCGTTCCGGGCGGAATCAACCTGCAGGAGTCCGTTAGCGTCATCCCGGCGGAAGTCGGAATTCGGTCCCACCGTGACACATAGGCATCACCTTAGAGTTTCCATTGTGCTATTGTCTCATGGCATAGTGGCAGGCGGGACTGGGAATCAACCACGAAGAGCACGCGGGACACGAAGATAACCCCGATGAATTGTGGAATTATACTCGTTAAGGATTGAATACTTCATCTCTCATCATGTTTCTGGATGCCCGCCTGCGCGGGCATGACGAGCTAGAGCTTCCAATTCGGTCGTCATTCCTGCGAAGGCAGGAATCCAGGAAGGTCTGTGACTCAGGCAGCCCCAGGAGAAAAACGCAACATCTCATCCTTAACGGGTATATATGTATGAATTGCGACTGAGGTTCGCGACCACCCCTGCCGGCTCTTCGCGCTCTTCATGTCCTTCCTGGTGACAGAAGCGCTAAAGTTGACGCCTATGTTCGCGGGCCGGATTGCGAGTTTTGTAAGAGTCTCACTCAACCAAGTTTCCTGACCATTGAAAGCGGCTCATATGAATGCAACTTCCAGAATCTATGTTGCCGGGCACACCGGTTTGGTGGGGTCGGCTCTTTGTCGGCAGCTTCGAGAACGGGGTTATTCAAATCTTATCACCCGGACACACACGGAGCTGGAACTGACTCACAAGGCCGACGTGGAAAGCCTGTTTGCCACGGAAGCGCCGGAATATGTTTTTCTCGCCGCAGCCAAGGTGGGAGGCATTTACGCCAACAACCAATACCCGGTGGACTTTTTATTGAGCAACTTGACGATCCAAAACAACGTGATCGAGGCGGCATGGAAAAACCACGTGAGGGGGCTGCTATTTTTGGGCAGTTCCTGCGTTTACCCCAAGCATGCCCCCCAGCCGATACGGGAAGAGTATCTGCTGACCGGACCTCTCGAACCGACCAACGAGCCCTATGCCGTTGCCAAGATAGCCGGTATCGAGCTTTGTGAGGCTTACAATCGGCAGTACGGCACCCGTTACTTGAGTGTGATGCCCACGAACCTCTATGGCCCCAATGATCGTTACGATCTGGAGAACTCCCACGTGCTACCCGCTCTCATCCGCAAGTTCCATCTAGCCAAACTGGCGACACAAGCGGATTGGGAAGGCATCCGTTGGGATGAAGCCCGTTATGGGAAGATTCCTGAAGATGTCATGCTGGGATTGCGTGATCCTCATGGGATCTGTGGTTCGACTCTGGGGTACGGGCTCTCCTCGCCGGGAATTTCTACATGTCGACGACATGGCCAACGCCTGCGTATTCTTGATGAGTAGAATGGATGATCTGTTTTCTGGTCAGCTCTCTTCCAGTTTGGGTCGTATCATCATCAATATCGGTGCCGGCTGGGATTTGGCCATTCGTGACCTGGCTGAATTGGTGGCTAAAGCTGTGGGTTTCCGGGGGCGCGTTGAATGGGATTCGACTAAACCGGATGGGACCCCTGCCAAACTGCTCGATATCAAACGACTTTCAGACATGGGCTGGGAGGCGAAGATCCCCCTTGAGGAGGGACTGCGGACTACGTACGAGGATTACCTGAAGACGAGCAATGCCCGCTGAGGAATTTGGCAAAAACAGCCTGAACAAGTATGTACCCATAATGGAGTCTTCAGCAACACACAGTGAGACCGTCACCCCGGCAATTCCCTCCTTCGCGCATTGGCGTCAGCTTAGTGCTGATCCGGTGGTTTTGACCGGCGCAGGAAAGACGGAAATCTGGCCTTAAGTTCACGCGCATGCGGCCTCACTCTGCCCCCTCCGCCGTCTTTCAACCGCCAGTATCATCGTGATCAGACCAGGAGACGTCCACAACAACCTCAGCCAGCCGGGCTGGGTCAAGTGGGCCTGGAGCTGCTTCTTCTCGCCCTTCAACGTCGGGGCCAGGACTACCGGGTCGGTCCCTTCGAGGTGGAGAGTGCTCTGGTCGAGCACCAGGTGGCGGCGGAAGCCGCCGTCGTCGGAAGCCCGAGCCCCAAGAGATGGCAGCTCGTCAAAGGCTTCGTGATCCTGAAGCGGCCATGAGGAGTATCATGAACGAGTTGTTTTGTGCGGAATCTGTCGCAGTCATTGGAGCTTCCGAATCCGAGGACAATCTCGGCAGAAACATCCTGACAAACCTGGTCAACTTCGGCTACCGGGGAAAGATCTATGCTGTTGGTCCTCGGGGCGGAGAGCTTTTCGGACACCGGATCTATCCTTCGGTCAGAGAGCTGCCGGGTAAGCCGGAGCTGGCCATTATCCTCACCCCGGCGCGCTTTGTTCCCGACATCCTCACCCAGTGCGGGGAGAAGGGGACGCGGTGGGCGGTGGTCGAGTCCGGGGGCTTTCGGGAGCTAGGGGCCGAGGGCGAGGCGCTCGAAAAAGAAATAGTGAGGGCCAGCAAACGTTATGGCCTGCGTTTTATCGGCCCCAACTGCATCGGCGCGGTGAACACGGCTAATGGTCTCTACACGCCGTTTGTTGCTTTGCCAAATCCATACAGGCGAGGGTGCGTCGGGGTTTTCGCCCAGAGTGGCGGCGTTGGGCTTTCACTTGCTGAAAGGCTCTGCGCTTCGGGAGTGGGTATCAGCAAGCTCGTCAGCATGGGAAACAAGCTCAATATCGATGAAGCGGACTACCTGGCCTATCTCAAGGACGATCCCGACACCGCCGTCATCTACCTCTACCTGGAAGACTTCAAAAGAGGCCGGGCTTTCGCCGAGGTGGCACGACAATGCTCCAAGCCCATCGTTTTGCACAAGTCCAACACCAGTTCTCTGAGCAGCACCATTGCTCAATCGCACACGGCGGCTCTGGCCGCCGATGATGAAGTCGTCGATGCCGTCTGCCGTGAGAGCGGCATCGTGCGGGTTCGTTCCGTATCGGAAGCCATAAACGCGGTGAAGGGTTTGTGCCTCCCGAGGCTCAAAGGAAACAATCTCGCCGTCATATCCCGATCCGGCGGACATGCCGTGGTAGCCGCCGACGCTTGCGCACGGTACGGTTTTCACCTTCCCTCCCTGGGGCAGGAAATTCTCGATGAAGCCCAAAGCCGCGCGCGTGCCGGGGTCATCCGCTCGGGAAATCCACTGGATCTTGGTGATATCTACGATCTTTCCTTCTATTTTAGCGTGGTCGAAAAGGCGCTTCGGCAGGATGATATCGACGGAGTCGTTTTCATTCAGGTGTCCCAAATGATGATTGAGCGCGAGGCGACCCGACAACTGGTGGAAAGGCTTGCAGGACTTTCCGTGCGCTTCGGGAAACCTGTGGCCGTGGTGATCGAAGTCCCCCTGGAAGAGCGGGTGCTCCTGGAAAAGACCTCGAATTTTCCGTTTTTTCTCGAACCTACCGAAGCCGTGCAGGCCCTGGCGATCCAGGGTCAAAGCGGCAAGTCGGATGAAACAAGCCCTGCAAGGATTGAACAGGATACGGTAACGATGCCGCTCAAGGAGCTTGAGACATGGTTCGATGCCATCGAGAGGGAAAAACGCCAGCCGCTTCTTCATGAGGTGCTTGAGTTGCTCGACCGTACAGGAGTTCCGTCCGTTCCCTGGCGCATGGCCAGGAGCCTCGACGAGGCTCGCGAAGCGGCTGCAGAATCTGGGTTTTCCCGTGGCTCTCAAGGCGGTCTCACCCTCGCTCCTGCACAAGAGTGACAAGGGCGGCATTGCGTTAAACGTACGGGAGAACGGGTTCCTCCAGACGAGAATGGCAACGGCTGCAAGAAGTCTCCGATGACATTTCGGGCATCGTGGTGCAGAAGATGGCCCCAGCCTCCAGGGAACTCATCATCGGCGCCAAAAGGGACCCGTCCTTCGGCCCGGTCGTGTTGGTCGGCCTCGGCGGAATCATGGTTGAGGTCATCAAAGACGTCAGCACGCGGCTTGCTCCGGTCGATATCAAGACCGCCCTGCAAATGCTCGGGGAGCTATCCGGGAGGCGCATACTGGGCCGGTTCCGAGGCATGCATGAAGCCGATCTTGATGCCGCGGCCCGCATCCTGGTGCAGGTCTCGCTGCTCATGCACCACTTCCCCCAAATCCAGGAGCTTGACCTCAATCCAGTGAGCCTCAACGACGACGGCAAGGGGGCCGTTGCCCTCGATGCCCGTCTGCTCCTCTCTCTTTGATTAGGGTTGCAGCTCTGTAGATCATCAGAGTCAAAGCGTGCTTGTCAAGCAGGGGACAACCGCTTTGCCCTGTTCCTGAAAAGCGAGTGAGTGGGCGCTTGTGTGGTCAGGTCAAGGGATGTGTCTATGGGCGCGCAGTTCATCTAGTCATGATGCATGATAGACCAGGAAGAGCCGGGCCACCGCGAAATTATCGCGAACTCTTGCCTGTTCACCTTTCTCATTCCTGGTATGGATTCCCAAGACGTTGTTGGTTGGCTTGAGTCTGCCGGTGCCGATCTGATGCGTTTGCAGGATCCAGGTGTCTGCCGGATTCGGGAGAACACGCCAGACGAAGCAGTCCCGATCGTGCACCTCGTCGAAACCCTGTTTGACCACCTCGGGAGGTGCGTTGATGGTGATAAAATTCTTTTCCAGGTCTACATTCTTCACCGCCAGGACAATGAGGGCGGGACGGTCCAGGAAACCGGGCAAGTCGATGTTGTCGAAGAATAGGTCAAAAACTCCCGCCCCGCCGGGTCCCTTCGCATCACCAAGCTCCCTGCTGCCCGTTGCGAGAATGCTCTGAAAAGTTAAACCAGCCATATGCCGTCTCCTTTGCCTGTATCAAGATTGCGCCTTGGACGGCCACGGGCCGCCTTACGAGAGCCGGGTTTCCGGAAGCACACCTACTAGGTCAACCCCATAGTCTTGAGCACCGAGAGCATAATGGCCGCAGCCATAATGGAGCCCACCTGGCCACCGGTATTGGCACCCATGGCATGCATCAGTAGCCAGTTGTTGCTGTCGTAACGGCGCCCTTCCGTTTGGACCACCCGGGCTGCCATGGGATAGGCCGAGATTCCCGCGGCGCCAATGAGTGGATTGATCTTGCCTTTGGTGAGAAAGCACATGAGCTTCCCGAAGAGGACTCCCGTGACGGTATCCAGGCAGATCGCCAGCAATCCGAGACCCATGATGAGCATGGTCTGAGGCCTCAAGAATGCGGCCCCCTCCATCGTGGCACCAATGGCGAGACCCAGAAGGAGGGTCACAACGTTGGCGATCTCGTTCTCCGAGGCCTTGGTTAGGCGGGCGACGACCCCGGACTCCTTCATAAGGTTGCCTAACATGAGCATGCCCATAAGCGGAGTGCCCATTGGTGCAATGAGGCCGGTGATAATGGTGACGGCGAGAGGGAAGACCATCTTCAGGTTCTTCGAAACGGACTCCGTCGGATAGTCCATTCTGATCTTCCTTTCCCGGTCCGTGGTGAGAAGGCGCATGATAGGAGGTTGGATCAGAGGCACCAGGGCCATGTAAGAGTACGCGGCCACGGATACGGCGCCGAGGAGATGCGGGGCAAACTTGGATGTGACATAAATGGATGTAGGCCCATCGCAGGCGCCGATGATCCCGATGGCGACAGAATCAAGCAAATTGAAGCCGAGAGCCAGCGCCAGGAGGAGGGTGAGAAAGATGCCAAACTGCCCTGCGGCACCGAGGAGGAGAATCTTCGGATTGGCCAGCAGGGGGGTGAAATCGGTCATGGCACCAATGCCAATGAAAATGAGGCATGGGAAGATCTCGGTGATGACACCGAATGCATAGAAGTGCCGGAACAGCCCGCCTTCCTGCATGAGCCCAGCCAGCGGGATGTTGACCAGGATGGCCCCAAATCCAATGGGTAGCAGAAGCAGTGGCTCATAGCCCTTCTTGATCCCGAGGTAGATCAGGACACAGCCGGTCAATATCATAACGGCGTTTTGCATGGTCAGGGCTGCGAGGCCCATAGTCAGGGCTCCGAGGCCGGTCTGTATCAAAGGGAACATCACGCGACCTCCTTCTTGCTCTTTTCATCGGCTTCCCGATAGGGCAACACCTTCTTCAGGAGTTGCACGACCAGAGTGAGAAACCAGAGACTCAGGAGGGTTCCTCCCATGCCCACCACAGTAAGCACAAACCCATTCGTAAACTTATCCATAAGGCCTCATCCTTCTCATCAGAACAAACCAGCGACCAGCCATTTGGTCCGGTGTCCTCCATACTACATATCTTTATCTCATCTCGATACCCACATCACTACAATCGGCCGTTTCCCCGACCGATGGCGCCCCGCACTCCTCACTATTGTTCGGGCCAGTTCCAGCGATGATCAAAGCCCCCTCCGGGAATTGCTGTCCGATGAGTCACAAAATCGCGCCGCGCGGCTGGTGTCTGCCCGAGCCACATGCAGGTTAAGAAAAAATCGTTCTTCTTGCATGGGGGAGTTTTTTGTCCTTGACCCTGGCCTTGTAATGGGAGACTCGTTAGGAGAAAGCGGTTCTTTGACATCCACATCCACAAGAGAAAAAGGAGGTTTAATCATGAAGCGGTGTCTAATTCTTCTGTGTGCTGTTGTCTTCTTTTCCACCATGGCGTTTGCAGCAGGTCCAAATCAGTACCAGTGGACGGGTACCGTGCTGGAGGTTAAGGGCGACGTTATTGTCGTGCAGAAAGGTAAAGAGAAATGGGAGATTGCCCGTGATAACGACACGAAGGTAACGGGCGGAGACCTCAAGGTGGGTTCCAAGGTCACGGTCCATTACACCATGAAGGCCACAAGCATTGAAGTGAAAGCGGAAGCCAAGAAAACCGAACCGAAGAAGGTAGAACCGCCAAAAACGTTGCCTAAAAAGCAATAGCCGATAGACTCTTTCAAACGCGGGTGGGCGGCTCCAGAAAGCTGGGGACGCCCACCCGCAAAGGTTTGAGCATTACTTTAATATGGTCTTGCCATGGCCGTCAGGGGCCAGTTCTCTCCGAGACATGGTTTCTTTGCTGCCCGAGAAGGTTGATGAACTCGTACAAAGTCAAAACCCAGATGGATTCGAAAAAGCGCCAAGGTCAAGGCGCGCAAATCCTGAGGAATGCGGCGTACTTGTGGGTACGCCGCAATGACGAAGGATGCAGTGCAACGCAGATATTGGACTTTTTACGGAACCATCAAGGTTTGGGCGATACAGTGTCTTCCTGGATAGGAACGGGCAATAACCTCGCCATTTCTGCACAACAGAACCAACATGTGCACTCGGTCGTCGGAAAGATCCAGCCCGCTGGCTCAAAACCATGTGGTGCTCTCTAAAAAGAACCACGCTAAGGGTATCCGAATCCTAACCGTCCTGCCAACGAAAGCTGACAACCGGGACTTTCCTCTGGATTTCGGTTTTCGCTAGCATGACCCTCGCCATTTTGGCTACTCTATTGCGTGGCTGCCTACAAGGGGTTTCAAACCGGCTTCAAGCAAGATGTGAGAAACACCAACTGGAGAACTCTTTGAATCCGCCCGCAATCCCTCATACCAACAAGTGGGTGGTGGCGTTGACCGTTATCCTGCCGACCTTTCTGGAAGTCATGGATACCAGCGTGGTCAATGTCTCCCTGCCGCATATTCAAGGGAGCCTCAGCGCCGGAGTTGATGAAGTGACTTGGGTTTTGACTTCCTACCTGGTCGCTAATGCCATCATCATACCGATCACCGGCTGGCTGGCCAGCATTTTCGGCCGCAAGCGTTACCTCATCTTTTCCATCGCCCTGTTTACGGCCAGCTCTCTGCTCTGCGGTGCCGCACCATCCCTGGAGATCCTGGTGTTGGCTCGAATCCTTCAGGGGCTCGGAGGAGGTGGACTACAGCCGCTTTCCCAGGCGATTCTTCTGGAAGCTTTTCCGGTGGCCGAGCACGGCATGGCCATGGCCGTCTTCGGGATGGGCGTGGTGTTTGCCCCAATCCTGGGACCAGTGGTGGGAGGATGGATCACCGACAACTGGAGCTGGCGCTGGGTGTTTTACATCAATCTGCCGGTCGGGGTCCTGGCAGTCTTCCTGGCAGGCCTGCTTATCCATGACCCGGCCTACATTCGCCGGGCCAAGCTGCGCATCGACTACTGGGGGCTCATCCTTATCACCCTGGGGCTGGGATGCTTGCAGATTGTGCTCGACAAAGGCGAGCGCGAAGCCTGGTTCGAATCCAACTTCATCACCACTCTTACAGTGATTACTGTTGTCGCCCTGGTCGTTTTTGTCGTTGTAGAAATCCGCTCCAAACATCCGGTGGTGAACCTTCGCGTCTTCCGTGACCGTACCTTTGCCAGCGGCTGCGTCATCATGTTTATGGGCTTTTTTGCCTTGTTTGGAGGCTTCGTACTGCTGCCACTCTATGCCCAGACGTTGATGGGTTACACCGCCGTCTGGGCAGGTTTTGTTCTGGGTCCCGGAGGTGTCGCCAGCCTCTTCATCATGCCCATAGCCGGGATGCTG
Organism: uncultured delta proteobacterium; assembly: GCA_963802715.1. Classification (GTDB taxonomy): domain Bacteria; phylum Desulfobacterota; class Syntrophobacteria; order Syntrophobacterales; family Syntrophobacteraceae; genus CAWDJT01. The sequence continues at coordinate 60,716 of CAWDJT010000040.1, read as the reverse complement.
ATGCGCAAAGGCGTGAGCCCTCGGCTGCTACTGGCCCTCGGTCTCACCACCATGGCCTATGCTTTATGGCTCATGAGCGGATTTAACCTGGCGGCCGATTTCTCTTCCATCTCCTGGCCTCGAATTGTCCAGGGATTCGGTATTGGGTTGTTTTTCGTGCCTTTGGCCGCTTCAACCTACGTCAACATCCACAGAGAGGAGATGGGCAACGCTTCGGGGATATTCAATCTGCTCCGCAACCTGGGCGGCAGCTTCGGCGTGGCAGCAAGCAGCACCTTGCTGTCGCAGCGCTCCCAGTTCCATCAGAGTTTCCTGGTGGAGCACATCACCCCGTACAATCCCGCTCTGCGTGACTACGCCATGCAGATCCAGCAGATCATTGCAGGCACAGGGCAGTGCTCTGGAGCAGTCGCAGATGATGCTTGCGGGGATCTATCGGGAAGTACTGCGGCAGGCGGGCATGCTGGCCTTCAACGATATCTTCTGGCTGTTTGCCTGGTTCTCCGTTTTCCTGGTGCCACTGACACTATTGATGCGGGGACCCAAAAGCACCGGCCCGGTGGATACTACCCTGGCCGCTCATTGATCGGAGTCGACACGGTCAGTGCTGGAGAGCCAGAGGCGAGCAGAGCTGACCTGCACCAGTAAGGACGTAGGCGCTAACGTAAGGTCCTTTATGCATTCGTAGGGGCGGGGTTTATCCCCGCCCTCAAGGATTCCCTGTGCAAGGCTTACCAACACGGAAAAGAATCCGGCTTTCAAACAGCGTCTATCAGCAGGGTCATGCATTCTCCATAACAATCACATGCGACGGGAGATACCCGTGGTTTCGCTTGTATCGGAGGTTAGCGGCCATGGTCGTCGAACTGCTTCTCAATTTTGCCAAAAGACGAGAAACGGTTCTCTATGCATGGTGCATCATGCCGGATCATATTCACATGCTTCTACAGGACAAAGATGTCGTAGAGCTTGTTCGGTTGCTCAAAGGAAGACTTACACCTGAGGCTCGTAGACTTGAGCCCGGTCGGGTGCTGTGGCAGCGCGGCTTTTACGACCATGCGCTCCGCGAAGTTGAATCCCTGCTCGATGTTGCACGCTACATTTGGCAGAATCCAGTCCGTGCGGGGATCACTGATTGTGCTTCCGGTTATCCATGGTCCGGTTCCCTGGTCTGGCCGGATTGGAAGGCGATGTTGGTTATTGATGAGCGGGCGGGGATAAACCCCGCCCCTACGGACCCCAAAACCTAAGTTGGCGCTTATGACCAGTAAGGAGGAGCCGAACACCGGTGTGGATCGGTTTTCAGCTCTGGAATACCGTGTAGCAGATCAGATCTCCCTGCTTACAGGCCCGGGCCAGCTCCATATGCCGCAAGGTGGCAAAATGTCTCCGAAATTCATCTTCTTGGATCCGCAGTGCCGAGCAAATCCCTGCAGCGCTGACCGGACCTCGCTGCTGGATGATCTCCAGGATCTCTTGCTGAACCGGGGTCAGAGCCGAGGGGCCCTTGGGCATATTCTTCGCACTGTGAACCGCCCAAGGATCACAGGTTTTCGGTGCTGCCATCACATCCAAATAGCAATCTTCGCACCAAGTTTCCCCACCATGCTCATAGACTTCGTCAGCAGCCAAGGCCGCCTTACATTTCGCACATTCCATGTGATCGACCTCCCAGCGTCAAGTTGTTTCCATCCGGAAACACATCTGATGAAACATCTTCCAAGGGGCGGGCTTTATGCCCACCCGCAACGGCGCTCCAGTCGCGGACTCTTCGGGCGGGGATAAACCCCGCCCCTACGAACCCAGGAGTTTCCATATGGAAACAAGTTGGAATCAATGATCTTCAGGACCTGGTTGCCGATTCATCCGGTTTACTCTCCCCAACCGTAAGACCGGCACCCGGTTCCAGGTAGAACATTCCACTACTGTCGTCATAAACCAGCATTTCGGCATAACGCCCCCAGTTGGCAGCGGTTTCCAACTGGCGAGCGGCCTCTTCCGCCGGAAAATCCAGCTCCAGAGCAGTCTGCACCACATCCCATTCCAGATGTTGCTTGTTGGCGGCCCGGAGCATGGCCAGCAACCATTTGAAGATGGGCAGGCGCCGAATGCGAGTGGCAAAGATCTCCTTGCGCGCCAGAATGCTGGCCTCGGCAAAGGTCTCCCCCAGCGGAGTCAAGTTGATGTCACCCTGGGAGATGGTGGCCATCCCCAGGAGCTCAGCGGCTTCGGTCAGCCGCAGCAGGTGGTCGGTGTCGACCTTGAGTTCCGTGCCCAGGCGGTAAATATCAGCACGGTTGTGGAGGGTGTCGTCCAGATGCTCGAGTAGACCTGCCAGGTCGGTGATGGTGATATGGGGCAAGGTACGGGTACGACCCGGCTCACCCGGCGCAGTACCCAATTCGACATGTTCCGGCTGGGTTTGACCGGCCAGGGTGGCATAGACCCGGTCCACCAGGCTGAGAAAGCGCGGCGCTTTACGGTGACGCGGGTGCGGCAGGTCGACGGTGAGATCCGCCACCACTCGGCCCGGCTCCTTCTCCATAACGATGATCCGGTCCGCCATGAACACCGCTTCTTCGATGTCGTGGGTTACCATGAGCACCGCACGGGTCGGAATCTTGCCGCTGATCCACAGCTCCAGCAGTTCACCACGAAGCGCTTCAGCACTGAGGACATCCAAGGCCGAAAACGGTTCATCCAGGCACAGCAATTCCGGTTCCACCGCCATGGCCCGGGCAAAGCCCACCTTCTGCCGCATCCCTCCGGATAGTTCTCGGGGATAGGCGGTTTCAAAACCGTCCAGACCAACCCGGTCAAGCAGATCCACCGCGCGCAAAGTGCGGAGATTGGGCGGCATGCCGCGCGCCTTCAGCGCCACTTCCACATTCTGCTGCACGGTCAACCAGGGAAACAGTGCAAACGTCTGAAACACTATAGTGGCCCGAGGATTGACCCCCTGCTGGGGCGCCCCGCAATACAGCACCTGCCCCTGAGTGGGCCGCTGCAAGCCGGTGATAATCCGAAGCAGTGTGCTCTTGCCGCAACCCGACGGCCCCAGGAGGGCGACAAAACCTCCTTCGGTCAGGACCAAATTGACATCCTGCACCGCCGTGAAGGGCCTCTCCCCGGTGCCATACACCTGGCTGATGTGTTTGAGTTCCAACAGAAATCCATCCGCCGCCATGGGCTACTCCATTCGATAACGCTTTTCCGCCAGGCGATACAATCGCCTCCAGAACAACCGGTTGATGGCTACCACCACACAGATCATGCTCAAAGTCGCGGCCAGGAGCAAGGGATAATCACCATGAGCGGTGGCCTGGCTGATCAGAGATCCGACCCCCACGGTGCTCACGGTCTTGCCGCTGAACGACACGTATTCGGCCACGATGCTGGCGTTCCAGGCTCCGCCGCTGGCCGCGACACCCCCGGTGATCAGGAAGGGAAACAGGGCCGGCAAAATGAGACGACGCCAACGATCCCAGCGACTCAGCTGCAGCAGCAGGGAGGTATACTTGAGATCCTGGGGGATGGCGGCCGCCCCGGCGATGACATTGAACAGCAGATACCACTGGGTGCCCATCAGCATAAGCAGGACGGCGGCGACGTTGAGTCCTCCCGGAAGGCCGATGAGCACCATCAAAAACACTGGGAAAAGCGCCGTAGCCGGTATCGATGCCGCAATCTGGACGAGCGGTTGTAACCAGGCCGCCAGCCTTCGGTTGGTTCCGATGGCCACGCCCAACGGTACCGTCCAGGCCAAAGCGATCAGCAGCGAAGCAAAGACCCTGAGCAGCGTTGCCCCAACCCCTACAGCAATGTTCATCCATTGCCCCAGAGGCACAGCCAGGAGCATCCTGCCGGTCTTCGCGGCCCCATAGATCAAACCCAAACCCAGCCCGATGGCCAGCAGCTTGTAAACCCAGGGGACTCGGCTTTGGGCGCGTCCGAGGTCGGGTGACATGGGAAAATGATGCACCAGATAGCCGTCGAAGCGTTCCACCAGGGGATGAACCAAAGACCGTTTGAACCAATTGGCCAGCCGTGAATCCAGTAACGCATCGTAGAACCAGGATGTGGGCGGGCTTTCGGCTTCCAACATTTCCAGTTTGAAGCGGTCGGCCCACACCAGAAGCGGCCGCCAAACCAATTGATCGAGCGCCACGATGATGAGCACCAGGGTGGCGATCCCGAGCGCCAGAGCCTGCAAGTTACCCTGGCTGGCAGCCTCCTGCAGATAGGTCCCCAAACCCGGCAGACGCAGATCGCGATTCCCGACCGTGAACATCTCGGCCGCCATCAGAAAGAACCAACCTCCGGCCCAAGCCATCATGCTGTTCCAGATAAGGCTAATGGCCGCAAATGGCAGTTCCAGCGTCTTGAAACGCAGCCACAAATTGAAGTGGAAGATAGTGCTCGCTTCCCGCAACTCGCCTGGGAATGGTGGTAAGCGACTGATACCAGGCAAACGTCAGGTTCCAGACTTGACTGGTAAAAATGAGCACAATGGAAGCCAGCTCCACAGCAACGCGCTGCGGCAGCACAGCGCTCAGACTCAACAACACCACCGGCAAAAATGAGAGGATCGGGACGCTTTGGAGGACATCCAACAAGGGCAGCAGCACCCGTTCCGCACGCCGATCGGATGCCGCCATGTAGCCGTAGACCAGAGTGAAAAGCAGGGAGAGGACATAGGCGGCAGCCATCCGCAGAACGGAAAGCGCGGCATACCCGGGCAGGGCCCGAACCGTGAGGGTGATGGCCGGCCCCTGGATGACGTCAGCCGCCCCCAGTCCCAGCCGCACCCCCACATAAAGAACCACCACCAGCGTCAGCAAAACGATGCCGTCGCCCCAGCTCAGTCGCCGGGAAGAAGGCTGTTCGCTTTTGAATAGGCGCAAAAACTGACTCATACTGGCTGCATCCACGTCTTTGTGTCGCTGTTGCCAGGAAGGAACCGTTAAGAAACGATCTCAAAATGGCTTGAACGTTGTTGATCGTCATTCCGGCGAAAGCCGGAATCCAGGTTTTTCCAAGGGTTCTGGACCCCGGCTTTCGCCGGGGTGACGGTGTTAGCGAGTTTTGAGATAGTTTCTAAGAGGCCCTGGTCCCAATCCAGACGGAAACCGGAGCCCCCCTGCCCCGCCGCCTGGCATCTGCTTTTGCATCGCACCTTACCACAGGATCGGCGCTCAGGCTTGTCTTTTAACCAGGAGCACAACGCACCAGAGGCTCATTACCAAAGCCCACACCGCACCCAAGCCCCAGAGGTATTCCATGGCAACCTCATTGCCGAAGGCAACGCCGCCGGCTGATCGACCCAAATCGAGATACATATTGATGAACGGTCCCTAACTGCAGAGATTTGGTTCATGGCGAGGACCAGCCGGATCCTCTCGGCCGTAGCCCAGGGGGCTGATTCAAATTGGGTTTGTCGGTATCCCCACCCATCCAACACTGGATACCATAGTGGAATTCAAATGTTTCGCGATTGACCGGCACGGATTAACCAGTCAATCTGCAAGAAAATCACTGATTGAAAATTGCCTTATATACAGGCAAAAGTGTGCGGAATGTGAGATATGTGCATGGGGAGCTAGGCGCAATTGCTGGCCGCAGACGGACTACCATGTCAGAGGAAGAAGAGGGTGACCTTGGAAGAACGGATAAGAGAGACCGTCCTGCGTCTCATAAAACAGATCGCGCCTGAGGCGGATGTCGGGACTATCCAACCCGACGTGAGGCTGCGGGATCAGTTGGATTTCGACTCGGTGGATTTCGTGAACTTCGCCCTTGCGCTTCAGGAGGCCTTCCGCGTGAAAATCCCGGAGATTGATTTTGTCGAGCTTGGAACGCTCCAGGGGTGCATCCGATATCTGCTGGCAAAAAGCGTTGCAGAGTCCTTCCCGCACTCCTAGAGGCGCAAGGACACGTTCACGATTCCTGGCTCATCGAGGGAACGTTTCGCCGTATAACCAAAGACTTGGCAGAGCTTGAGCATTGCTCGGTTCTCGCTCAGAACCTCCCCGTAAATCTCCACGATCCCGCGAGCTCTGGCGTAATCGATGATGCGCCGCAAGAGCAGCGGTCCCAGCCCCAGGCCGGTCATATCGTGACGCAGCAGGAGAGCAAACTCAGCGCGTTCATTGTCCGAGTCTGCCATAATGCGTGCGCCACCGTAAAGTTCCGGTTCCCCGGAGGGACGCTGTCCAATGAGCACCAGGGCCATATCCCGGTCGTAGTCGAGTTGGGTAAGACGCGCTGCCAGATTGTGTGAAAGCGTTTTCATCCGATTGAGAAAACGCAAGAAAACTTCCTCCGGGGTAAGGCTTTGCAAAGAGCTCAACATAAAGTGGTTCATCTTCCGGCCGTATGGGTCGAAGGAGGATGGTGTGGCCGTCGGCAAGTTTGATGGCTTCCTCCAACTCCTTGGGATAGGGGCGAATGGCCAACCGTTCGGCGGCGGGGCGAGCTGCACCGGCGACTTTCATCCAGGCATCCACGGCAACAACACCCTGAGCCCAAGCCAGCAAAGGGTTGATGTTGAGCTCCGTGATGGCATCGAGGTCGCAAACAAGCTGCGATATTTTGACGAGCATAAGGGCGATGCTTTCCATATCGGCTGCGGGCATGCCAGAGGCACCTTCCAGGAGGCGGCCGATTCGAGTGCGTTTGATGAGTTGTCGGGCCAGGTGCAGGTCTAAAGGCGGAAGTCCCAGGATTCCATCCTGAATCAGGTCGAAGGCGGTGCCACCATGACCGAACAGGATGACGGGGCCAACATGTGCTTCCTGCAACATCGCCAGCATCAGCTCATGAGACGCTTCCAGACGCATCATAGGTTCGATGGTAAAGCCCAGCAAACGCGCGTGCGGCGCTTTTTTGCCCACATCTTCCAGCATGGCTGCGGCCGCTTCTTTCACCTGCAGCGGGTTTTCAAGACTCAGCAGCACGCCGCCAGCAACTGATTTCTGCAGGATGTCCGGGGAGAGGATCTTTAAGGCCACCGGCTGTTCCAGGGCTTTGGCAATTGCTGCGGCTTCCTCGGGGGTGGCCGCCGCCTGAGCCGGCACTACGGGAATGCCATAGGCCGCCAGCACTCCTTTGGTTTCCGGTCCAGTGAGCCACGCACGTCCCTCGGTGATTGCCTGATCGATGATCTCCCGCGCTTTTCCGGTGTCGGGGGTAAAGCTGTCAGGAAGCGGCGGAACAGTCTGCATCAGGGTCTCTTGAAGCCTGCGATAGCGGACCATCTGCATCATGCCCCGCACCGCTCGGTCGGGAGTATCGTAGGAGGGAATGCGGTGCTTGGCGAAAAGTTGGCGTGCTGTACTGTCGCTAGCCTCGCCCAACCAGGCCGTGAACACCACCGGAGCGTTTGATCGCACGGCGCGTTTTTGCACCATCGCCACCACGGCCTGGGCTGTTTCAGTGCTGGGCGAAAGCGCATTCGGAGAGTGCAAGGCGAAAACGGCGTCCAGGCCGCGATCGTTGAGAAGGATTTCGAGAGCGTCGGTATAGTGGCAACCCTGGGCGTTGCTACCCAGGTCAATGGGCTCGCCTGGTGACCACCCGGGAGGCACCAAGGGCGTGAGACGCTCGATGGAGTCAGGGGAAAGGTTGGCCATGCGTCCCCCGGCGTCACATAAGGCATCGGCGGCAAGCCAGCCGATTCCTCCACCGTTGGTTACAATGGCGAGCCGGTCCCCGGCTACGGATCGAACGGTATGCAGAGTTTGAACGGCATCGAACAGGTCTTCCAGTTGAGAGACCTGGACTATGCCGGCACGCCAAAAGATTGCCTCATAAAGGTTGGCAGTTCCAGCCAGGTCTACCAGGGGAGAGGTGGAACACCAGGATATATCTTGGAAGCGGCCGCTCTTAAGAGCGATGACCGGCTTGGTGCGCGTGGCGGCTCGGGCCGCCGACAGGAACTTGCGTACCGGTTTGAGTGTCTCGATGAAAAGAAGGATCGCTCGAGTATTCGGATCGCCTGCCAGATAGTCGAGCATATCCCCAAAATCGACATCGACCATCTCGCCCAACGAAACGACATGGGAAAACCCGATGCCGCGGGCAGAAGCCCATTCCAGGACGGGGGTGAGCGCCGCACCTGACTGGGCGACCAGGGCAAGGCTCCCCGCGAGGGGCTGGACATCGCCGAGGCTGGCATTGATCCCGGCACGCGGCGCCATGATGCCGAGCGAATCCGGGCCAAGAATACGGAGCAGGTGAGGCTCTGCCGCCGCCAGCATGGCACGGTGGAGTTCTTGAGTCTGCTCTTTCCCGATGGCATCGCATCTGCCGCCCGTCACGATGACCGCCTTGGTGCCGCGAGTAGCGAGTTCGCTGACCAGACCCGGGAGCTGAGGTGAGCGCAGCGTTGATGATGGCAAGTTCCGGGACCATGGGGAGGCTGGCGACAGTGGGATAGTTAGAGATCCCTTCGATCGTTCTGCCGTCTGTGAGGACTGCAACAATTTCCCCTTTGAAACCGGCATTCAGAAGATTGCGGACCACTGCTGCGCTAACCGCCGGGGATCGTTGCTGGGTCTCAATGATGGCAACGGAAGCAGGGTTCAGCATATGAACAAGGTTCCGTAAGGACATAGGTCATCCTGGTAGATTGAATGAGATTTGAGTTGAGTGATGCGTGTTTCCATTCGTACTGGGGCGTGGCTCGATGCCGAGACACTCAATATTATCGCCTTAGACCGCCGTAGAACGATGTGCGACACTCTATAGTTAAGTTGACGTTACGTAACATCTCAATAAGTTGCGGCCAAAGGCACTGGATTCCCGCCTACGCGGGAATGACGCCCCATAAACTTCCATGGCCTTAGCCTTCAGAACGGGATTCCCGCCTGCGCGGGAATGACGAATAGCGTAACCTGTTGTCATTCCCGCGCAGGCGGGAATCCAGAAAGCTTGGGGCATGTGACCCTTGCCCACGCTTAATGAGAAGATACGACGTTACCCTATTATCGTGGAGGGCGAATTGCAAAGGCGATCGTAGCTTGTTGCACTACGGGGAAGGTCAACCGCAGGTGGTGGGAGCGCTCCTTCGTCGCCTCCTGTTCGGCTTACTTCGGTTGGGACAGTCCGGTGGCCTCAAACTGGTCGAGTGCTTCCAGCACCTCGCATGCGTAGACCCTGGCCGGACCACCCCCCATGAGGATGGCAACGCCGATGGTCTCCATAATCTCCTGCCGCGTGGCCCCTGCCCGAATGGCATCATGCACATGGTACGCTATGCACCCATCACATCGGACCGTGACGCCGATTGCAAGCGCCATGAGTTCTTTGATCTTGGTGCTGAGTGCGCCTTCCGCAGTCACTGCCCCATTCAGCTGAGCGAATGCCGATATCGGACTGCGCAGCTCTTTTGCCAGTTTTCCGGACTGCCTCTGCAGGCGCTGATGGTACTCGGGGTAATTGACGTTCATTGGTCTCATCTCCTTTCAACAGGTGGCGGAGTGCAAAAGCGAAAGCGAAGGCGGCCATGCCATTATGACGGGTTTGGGTGCAGGCGGATCAGCGGGCATTTGCCGAGAGATACCGAACCATTTCGGCCAAAGTGTTGAGCTGCCCGTAGTCCGACTCGGGGATGCTCACTCCCAGCTCCTCATGGAGGTGGATGAAGAAATTCAGGGCGTCAAAGGAATCGATGTCGAGCGCTCGTCGTATGTTTTCATCCGGTGCCAGTGCTGCTGGGGTCAGACTCGGGCGCGATTTGTCGCAGGATTTTGAATATGACTTGTTTGATCTGGTCTTCGGTCATAGTTTTGATGGCTCCTGAAGATAGCGGTTGAGGGCATCCAGGAATTGGGCACCGCGCCGTCCGTCCGTGGCACGATGGTCCGCTGCCAGGGTCGCCGTCAGTACCGGCCGAACCGCGAGCATGCCGCTCTCGGCCCAAGGTTGCTCCATGACCTTGCCAAATCCCACCAGGGCCACCTGAGGTGGGTATATGACCCCGTAGACCGTCTCCACCCCAAGGTCGCCCAAGCTCGTAACGGTGATGGTGGCATCCGTCATCTCGGAACTGCGCAACCTCCCGGCGCGCGTTCGCGTGATGAGGTCCCGCAATGCTCCCATGAGTTCGTCCAGATTCTTTAGATCCACCTGAAGAAGAGCCGGTGTGATCAGACCACCCTGCCTGAGGGAGATGGCAAAACCGATGTTGATTGCCTCCTGAGGCTGGTGGCGATCGTCGATCCAGTAACCGTTGAGTTCCGGCACATCCCCCAGGGCCAGGGCAACCGCTTTGATCAGCGGGACCACCGATAAGATCCGCTCCTGGATGGGGCGCTTTAAGTTTTCCGATTCCAGCCAGCGCAGCGTGCGGCTCATATCAATCCGCATTTGCAGGTAGTAGTGGGGAATCTCCCGGTTGGAGCGGGCCATCGCGGCGGCAATGGCCCGGCGCATGCCCGCCTGATAATCAGTGACCGCCGGCTTTTCGGTGACTTGCGGCGCGGGTGGGACCACCTCTTGGGGTGCGGCAGGAGGCTTTTCCGCAATCGGCGGCGCAAGGGGCTTCTCTGCGGGAACTCCGCCTTTGTCATGGCTATGGCGCGTTCGACATCGGTCGCACAGATTGCGCCACCCGGGCCGGTTCCGCGCAGGACGCTCAGGTCAATGGAGTGGGCAGCGGCGAGCCTGCGCGCATAAGGGGAGGCCTTGATGCGTTCTGCTCCGGCTTCGGGAGCAGGTTGGACCGGGGCTACCCTTTCCACTGGGCGAGGCTCTTCGAGCCCAGGTGGGACCTCAACCGCTTGCCTCGCTGATACTCGTTCTGCCGCTCCCGCAGCGGCTGGAATCGCTTCGGGGGGAGCCGCTGCCGCCTCAGATCGAATGATTGCCATCACGGTCCCAACAGGAACCGTCTGACCCGGCTCGACAAGCAGCTGCTCAACCACACCATCCTCGAAGACCTCGATCTCAATGGCCGCCTTGTCCGTGTCCACAACGGCGATGATATCCCCGCGCCTCACATGATCTCCCGGCTTCACTCTCCACTCAATCAGTGTACCGGAAACCATGTCCGAGCCCAGACTGGGCATGCAAAACTCAGCCATAGGTCCGCACCATCTTTCTTGCGCTCTCCACGATCTTGTCCACCTGCGGGAGGGCCGCATCCTCGAGATGCTTGGCATAGGGCATGGGTACTTCCTCGCTGCAGACGCGCTGGACCGGAGCATCCAGTTCGTAGAAGGCGCCCTCCATGATGCGGGCGCTGATTTCGGCCGAGATGCTCCCACTCCTCCAGCCTTCGTCCACAATCAGTGCGCGGTGAGTCCGCGTCACGGAATTCAGAAAGGTCTTTTCATCGAGCGGGCGCAGCGTGCGCAGATCGATCACCTCGGCTTCGATGCCTTCCTTCGCAAGGATTTCCGCGGCATCCAGCGCCTTGAAAAGACTTGCGGAATAGCTAATGATGGTTAGGTCTCTCCCCGGCCTCCGCACTCGGGCGGACGCGATATCCACCGGGACCGGGTTAACCGGGAGAAGACCCTCCATGTTGTAGAGGCCGCTGTTTTCGAAGATGAGCACCGGGTCCGGATCCTCGATGGCCGTCCAGAGCATCCCGCGCGCATCGTCGATGGTTGCCGGAGTCAGTACCTTGATCCCGGGGATGTGAGCGTACCATCCTTCGAGGCAGCGAGAATGCTGGGCCGCGACCTGCCTTCCGCCGCCCGTCGCCATCCGGATGACGAGCGGAACGTTGAAGAGCCCACCCGACATGTGGAGATAGGTGGCAGCGTTGTTGAGTATCTGGTCGGCGGCGAGCAGGCTGAAATTGACCGTCATGATCTCGACGATGGGGCGCATTCCGCCAAGCGCAGCCCCGATGCCCGCGCCGACGAAAGCCGACTCCGACAGCGGCGTGTCCCGTATCCGTTCGGGCCCGAACTCGTCAAGCAGGCCCTTGCTTACGGCAAAGCAGCCGCCATACCGGCCGACGTCCTCCCCCATGAGGAAGACCCGCTCATCTTTGTGCATCGCCTCCCGGATGGCCTCCCGCACCGCCTCGCGGTACGTGAGCTTCCGCAGTTCCTCAAGGTCGCTGCTCATGCCGTCCTCCGTTCCGAGTAAACAAAGCGGGTCAGGTCTTCCACCGGTTCCCAGGTGCATGCCTCCGCATAGGCGACCGCTTCGTTGACCTCCTGGGCCACTTCGCGCTCAATTTCCTCCAGGTCGGCATCACTGATGAGCCCCGCATCTTTGAACCTTTGGGTAGATGTCACAATGGGACAACGCTTTTTCCACTCCTCGACTTCAGCCTTGTTCCGGTACAGTTCCGCATCGAACATGGAGTGGGCGCGAAAACGGTAGGTGTGGCAGTCGAGAAAATAGGGACCGCCGCCGGCACGAATGAACTCCGCCGCTTTTTTGGCTGCGGCCTCCACGGCCAGCACATCCATGCCGTCCACCGCCTCACAAGCCATGTCGTAGGCTGCGGCCTTGCGTGTAAGGTCTGTGACCGAATGCGAATATCTGATCGCCGTTCCCATGGCATACAGGTTGTTCTCGCACACGAAGAGCACCGGGAGCCTGCCAGAGCATAGCCAGGTTCAGGGTTTCATGGAACTCTCCTTCTGCGGCGGCGCCGTCGCCGAAAAAGCAGCAGGTGACACGCGGCTTATTTTGCATCTTGTCCGCCAAGGCCAGCCCCAGCGCCAGGGGCATGCCACCGCCGACGATGGCATTGCCCCCATAGAACCGCGTCTTGTCGTCGAAGAGATGCATCGAACCACCACGGCCGCGGCTGCAGCCTTCCTGTTTGCCGCACATCTCCGCCATGATCGACCCTGCGGAAATACCCCGTATCAGCGCGTGGCCATGTTCGCGGTAGGTGGCGACAATGGCGTCGTCAGGAGTGAGCGCCTCGAGGACTCCCACCGCAACGGCCTCCTCGCCATCATAAAGGTGAAGAAAACCCCGAATCTTCATGGCGCTGTAGAGCTCGGCACATTTGGCCTCTAAGCGCCGAATGCGAATCATGGAGCGCAGCAGGTGCAGCGCATGCTCACGGCTGATGGGAGCGGCGGTTTGCTCTTTGCCGGTCTGTTTCCTGGGACGCTTTGTCTTCATTCGCCTGTCTCCAGTGTGGATAGATCGCCTTCGGGAAGCCCAAGCTCACGAGCCTTGAGCAGCCGCCGCATAATCTTTCCGGCCTTGTTTTTGGGCAGGTTCGGCTGAAACTCGATTTCCTTGGGCGCCACCGCCGAGCCCAGCCTCTTTCTGGCAAAACCGATGAGGTCCAGACGCAGCTCGTCGCTCGCCTGATAGCCGCTTTTCAGGGCTACGAAAGCCTTAACCAGTTCCCCAATGAGCGGATCGGGCTTGCCGATGACGCCCGCTTCCGCTACCGCCGGGTGCTCCATCAGGGTGCTTTCCACCTCGAATGGCCCCACCATGTGCCCGGCAGTCTTGATGATGTCGTCGGCACGGCCAACGAACCAGAAGTACCCGGCCGCATCGCGTTTGGCGAGGTCCCCGGTAAGATACCAACCGCTGACGAAGCACTTACGATATCTCTCCTCGTCGTGTAGGTACTCCCGAAACATCGAAGGCCAGCCGGGCTTGAGCGCCAGGTCGCCCTGGACCTCCGGTTCTTCGATCACTTCGACCCGGTCGCTCCCTACGCGGCGGACAATCGCCGCCTCGATTCCCGGGGAGCGGTCGCCCCATGGAGCCTGGCCTGATCTCCATCGAGGGGAAGTTGGCGATCATGATGCCGCCCGTTTCTGTCTGCCACCAGTTGTCATGGATCGGGATGTCCCATGGCCTTTTCGCCCCATACCACGGCTTCGGGGTTGAGAGGCTCGCCGACGCTGTGGATCAGGCGTAGACGACTCAGATCGTAGTGTTGCCGCGGTTCCAATGCCGATTCGCATCAATCTTCGGATTGCCGTGGGGGCCGTGTACCAGACGGTCACCTGCTGAGTTTCCAGGATGCGGCACCAGCGGTCTGCATCGAAGTCAGCCTCGTCAATGATGTTGGTTATGCCGTGCAGCAGGGGCGCAATGATCCCATAGGAGGTTCCGGTTACCCACCCAGGGTCCGCGGTGCACCAGAATACGTCCTCCGGGTGGAAGTCCATCACGTATTTGCCCGTCATGTAATGGGTGAGCACGGCATTGTGCACGTGCACCGCACCCTTCGGCATTCCGGTGGTGCCGCTGGTGAAATGAAGTGCCGCCATGTCCTCGGGGTCGGTCGGAGGGATCGAATACTCCTCCGACGCCTCAGCCATGAGCCTGGGAAGAGACAGGAGCCCGTCTGCCTGATGGTCGTCTACGTCCACCAGGAGCACGTAGCGGAGCGTCGGAAGACGCTCCATGAGATTGCCAATCTTCTGCCGGTACTGTCTCTCGGTGGTTACCAGCACCCTCGCTTCCCCCCTGCTCATGCGCTGGAAGACAGGTTCCGGGCCGAAGGCTGAAAACAAGGGGCAGAAGACGCTTGTGTTCTTGAAGGTTCCAAGGGCGGCGATGTAAAGTTCGGGGATCCGCCCCGCCAGCACGCAAACCGTGTCTCCCTTGCCAAGGCCCAGGTTCTTCAGGATATTGGCAAAACGGCTGGTTTGCTTCCTGAGATCAGCATAGGTAAAGTCACGGACCTCACCGTCCATACCGAGCCACCGCATGGCGACCTTGTCGCGCAGCGGTCCGGCGGCATGGCGGTCAACAGCCTCATGGGCGATGTTCAGGCCTCTGCCGGCGGGAAGTCCTGCCAGTTCACGGCGCATTTCATCCCAGGAGAAGCTGGCGTAGACTTCATCGTAGTCGAGAAGGTTAGGCCGAACAGCCCATGAGTCCGGGTGCTTCTTGATCGGTGTCCAGAGCAATCCCTCACCTCCCGGCATACTGGGCTTATTCAGCCATCAGTTTCTACAGTCCAGCGGTGTAACCCTTGAACATATGAATATCTTCCATTACCGCCTGGTAAGTCTGCCCTGAGGTTCTCGTGCAGCTTGGCGTTCTGCAAAGCCAGCGCCCCGAATTCAGCCATGGACTGGGCAAACTCGACCTCAGAGTCCAGAAACCTTCGGGGCCTTGCGGTGTAAAGGCGCAAGACGCCTATCACCTTGTCCTGTAGGAGGACTGGAACAGAGAGCATCGAAGCGATTCCTTCTTTTCGTGCATATTCGGGATACTGAAGTGTCGGAGCGGTTGAGGCATCCTGAATCCAGACCACCTCGCCAGCCATGGTGCTGGCAATGCTCCGGTCCATATCGACAGGGCCTTTGTTGAGGTACTCGGTGCTGAGTCCGCGTGAACAGGTAAGGACCAGTTGCCTGGTCTTCGGGTTCAGAAGCCGCAGGGAACAGGCTTTCACGTTTAGCAATTGAATCGCTTTGGTAACAATAAGGTCCAGGATCTTTGAGGCATCCAGCGTTGAAGACAGCGCCTTGGCCACGGTTGTCACGGCCTGAAGATACTGGACTTCTTGGAAGGCCTGCTCGAGCAGCCGAGCGTTTTCGATGGCCAGCCCGCCATGTTCTGCCAGTGAAGCGGCAAATTCTACCTCCTCGAGAGTGAAGTCCCGCTCCTCCGCCGCATGCAGCTTCAAGACGCCTATGACCTTCCCCCTGACCTCTATGGGAACAGCGAGAATCGAAACGATGCCCTCCTTTCTTGATCGCCTCGGGGTACTGAATACGAGGATCGCTCCTGGCATCCCTGATCTGAACGGGTCGTCCCAGCATCGCGTCCGTAAACGCTCTTGTCCGCCTCCACAGCACCCTTCCTGAAATACTCATCGCTGA
Organism: uncultured delta proteobacterium; assembly: GCA_963802715.1. Lineage (GTDB taxonomy): Bacteria > Desulfobacterota > Syntrophobacteria > Syntrophobacterales > Syntrophobacteraceae > CAWDJT01. The sequence continues at coordinate 44,934 of CAWDJT010000040.1, read as the reverse complement.
GGCCATACGATGCCGCCACTTCGAGCGTTCCACTGGTCTCGTCCAGAAGACGGATGGTGCTGCCCTTGACTCCAAGTGCCTTGACCATTCCTTCAGCCAATTTCTTCAAGCGCTGTTCCACGGACAGAGTTGTACTGATCGTCTTGCTCACTTCCTTAAAGATCTTCAAGTACTCGGCATCTTTTCCCATTTTCAACCTCCTGCAGAGTGAAACGGATTTTAGTAAACATCCACGGGCTGTCGGCAATGCCAATATGGGTAGGGCCTCGAAAACAAACTATTCCTAAGGTGATATTGAGCTGGAGAAGGTGGAACCTCAACGATCCGGTCTGCAGTCCAATAGGCGACGCTCCGGAACCAGATTGCCGAACGTGAAATGAACCGACAAGCCGAACTTCAGGTGAATGGAGATACCAAAGCCTTCGGTTGAACCAAGGCTCTCGCCTATCCGTAGACCATGAACCCAGCGTGGTGTGCATATGGATCATCGGGGCTGGGTGGGACCCGCCGACTGATCGTCGTCTTACACCTTGTCCATAAGTTTACTTCTATAATATTATTAAACAAAATGTATATAGGTCGATTGACCCATTTCTATGGGGGAAAACCCTAGAATCTCGGGATTTGTAAACCCTTAGGCCCCCATCCATTGGTAAGCGCGGTGTGTTTCAGAGGGAAAGGATCTTAGAGTTCTGAAGATGACGCAGGAGATGTTCTATCTTGAGTTGGGTGACGAATGGTCAAGGGGACCCCGGCAAGCGGTCAGTCAACCTGTCGGAACCACGGGCATCGTGTCTGAAGATAGCCGGCTATCCTATTTGGAACCAGATTCCACTTCCGCGTCTCAACTAACATCCCCGATCAACACCACCGGCGCCCAGAAGAAGGGATGATGGTAGTGTTCGCCCTCTTCATGGCGGATCATCCGGAGCTTGGCGGCGCGAAGGCTCTCGGCAAGGCTCTTCCCGGATTTTAGGTTGTTGTACAAACCGGTACTGAGCAGTCTGGCTGATTTCGATTCCACCGACCACAGGGTCACGGAAATAGCTGGAGTGCCGGCAAACATGAATGCCCGGGTCAGGCCAATGACGCCTTCCCCTCGCTGCAGTCTGCCTCTTCCGGTATTGCAAGCGGAAAGAGTAACCAGATTGGCATTCAGTTGCAGTCCGAAAACATCAGCCATGGTGAGAAACCCCCCCTGCTGCGTACTGGGATCGGGATGGGACAGTACCAGGGCGGGCTGGGTTACCAAATCCACTTCCCCGGGTAGAACCCCATGGCAGGCAAAGACCAGGTAGCGATACTGATTCAGCTTGTTTTCTTTGTTGAAGCGCAGAACATTGCTGCGGGAAGCGGCTTCCTTGAGCTGCAGCGGTTGACTGGCATCGGGGGCTGCCAGAATGGACTTGATCTCTTTGGCTTCGTCCTCGGTATCCGGCAATCCCGGAAAGCTGCCTCCCATGAGCTGCATATAGGTGCCGGCGCGCAGATCCATGATCTCGGAGCTGGCTTCCGGGGCACCGGCCGCACGGGGGCAACTGAGCGCAAGGGTATGCCTTTGGGAAGACTCGATTTCATTCCCGGGTACACGGGGTTGGCGAAGGCCAACAAAGGATATTGGGCTTCCCCTTTCTTGCGGAGTTTGGCTTCCCGAAGAACTTTGAGCAATGATGCGGAGGACAGGTAGGCGATTGAATGGGTTTCCACCAGATAGGCAGGCTCCTTGGCACCCGCTTTTCCAGGGGTGAATAGAGCTTCAAAGGGCAGAGAATAGAGATGGCCCGTGGGAACGATATACAGGGTGCCGGCCTGGGCAATGATTCTCTGCGCTCCCTCCGGCAGCAGTACCCCATGCAACTCACGTCCATTTTGCTCCAGCTCTTTCACGGAACTTTCAAGAATCCGGGAGAAATTGTCCACCGTTTCTCTTCGCTGAATCGCGTCCAGCAATGTTTCCATACCCTTCCGAAAGGTGTTGACCTTACCCTCGATTTCCTTTTGACCAATTCCAATGGAGAAGAGTCTGAAGTTGTCCTTGGCAATCACCCACAAACAGGTGCTATTCTCCAAAACCCCATAAACCAGAATGACCTCTCCCGGCTTCAAGACTCGCTCCTGGAGTTCGGAAAGGGTCACGGGTTGAGGATATTTGAGCGCGTAATAGTCGGGGTAATTGGTCCTGATTTCGTTTTGAAGCGCTCCCTGAGCGGTTCTTGCCTGATTAAGCTGCTGTTCCAACGACCCTAGGTTGCCGACATTCCGTCCCGTGCCGGTTTGGGAGCGTTCTTCGGCCAGTATGAACTGGATTTGGGCAATCCGGTTGTCCAAATCATCTTCCCTGACCCTCACGGATTCCGGGAGGCCCGCAAAGTTGCGCGCACCGCTCTTCCCCACTTCCTCCAAAAAGATCCGACCCTGCTTGCGCTCGAAGATCTCCAGGGACCTGCGGTCATAGCCCTTGCTTGGATGTTTGCCATGCAGCGTCTGCAAGAGAATGATGAATTCATCATAGATATGCAGTTTGCCCTGCATGAAGGTGGTCTTGGCCCGTTCTTCGTCCAATTCACTCCGCATGGATTCAATGGCATCCAACGCCTGGCCATAGTGGGCGGCGGCGTCATCGTATCGTCCCAGCCTGGCTTCCACCGATCCGAGGCCACGCAGGGCCCGCCAGGTATGCTCGGGAGCACCCACCTCCGCCAGGATTCCAGCAGCCCCGCTGAAGGCTTGCTTTGCCTGGTCCTGGCGACCCGAATCCCGATAACAATATCCCATCATATAAAGATCGACACCTTCGCCCAGTTTATCCTTGATCTCCCGGTGGATGGCCAAAGCTTGCTGCAGAACCTGCAGGGCGCGGTCGTATTGACGCAGGCCGTAGTAGTCAGTGCCGAGGTAATTGAGCGTGGCACCTTCCGCCCTACGGTCCTTGACCGTCCGCGTAATGGCCAGCGCCGGCTCGTGAAACTGGAGCGCCTTGTCATTCTGATGCAGAATGTTCGCATAGAGGCCACCGATCATGTTGAGTGTGTGGGCCTCACCTCTCCGGTCCTTGATCTCCCGGCGTATGCCCAGGCTCTCTTCATGGTATTGGAGGGCTTTCTTTCCCTGACCAAGCCTGCGGTGAACATCGCCCATAATGTTCAAACAGTTGGAGATCCCTCTGCGATCGTTCAGTTCCCTCCTGATGGCCAGTGATTGCTCAACATGTCTCAATGATTTATCGTACTGACCGAGAACACATAGAACATCAGCCATGGATGCAAGGGTGGCGGCCTCACCCACACGGCTGTTGGTCTCCCTGGTCCAATGGCAGCGCCTGGTTGTAGTATTCCAGGGCCTTCTGATTCTGCCCGATTTGACGATAGAGATATCCCAGACTGGTGAGGGCGTTCCCTTCACCCATGCGATCGTGGGTCTCTCTTGCAATTGCCAGCGCCTGTTCGCAGACCTGAAAAGCCTTGTCATAGTCACCAAGATGCTGATAAATACTGCTAATGCGTGCCAGGTCCCACCCTTCCCCGTGTCGATCCCCGAGTTCTCGCCGAATGGCCAGGGCTAGTTCCAAGTGCTCCATCGCCTTGTCATAGTCGCCAAGGTCACGGTGGACGGTGCCGATTCTTGAGAGGAAGTTGGCGATCGCCTTTTTGTTGCCTGAAGCTTGCGCGCGTTTCAGACCTTCCTGATACTCTTCGAGAGCTTTGGGATAATCGGCAATGAGCTGAGCGGATCGGCCTTCCGCCATGATGCTTTGCCGTCCTGGGGACTGACGCGTTCTCTTGGCGGCAGTCTCTTCCTTTTGAGATGTGGCCGCGACGGAAGGCTCCTCAGGTTTCGGAGCCGTTGTTTCACAACCCGAAAACCAAACCAGAAGCCCAAAACACAGCACTGACCATGTCAAGAGATTTGATATGCGGAGCATAGTCTTCCCTCCCTGTCCGATCTACCTTCAAGGTGTGAAGATCCCTGGATCGCTAAAGCACCCCAGCAAACAAGGTATATGAGGGGTTGTCCCATGAATGTCTGCCATGACGACCATGCTCGGTCGAGATTTCGTGGCACACCGTTTGCCGGGAAAGCGTCCCAGCCACCGCTTACCACTTGTCCAATTGTGACTTCACGCTAACCAAAAGCCAATCAGGAAGAAGCAGAGTTTCAAGCCCTGCCATTGAGATAGCTTTCGTCCAAGAGTCCGGGAATGAAGGGGCGGTTGGTCACATCGGGGGGGCGAAACCCGAACACCAATTCAAGAAATTGAATCACAATGCGGTAAGTGACCCCCCAGAGGACTTCCGCGTGATGATGGTCTCGGTGAAAGACGCATGGGAAGTCCTGGGTGTCGGGTTGATAGAGGTCAGCCAAATGGGGAGCCACGTACAGTCGATAACGGTAATAGTTGTTGGGATCGAGAAGGTGGTGAAGGGGGATGGAGACGATGCGGTCCACCTCCCAGCTTGGGAAAAAACGACGTTGCCGCTCCACCCATACTACCAGGGGGTGAATGCTTCGAGGGAACAGCAGTAAACGCTGCTTCGGCAAGGCTCCAAGAAAGCGCACACGGGTGGGGTTGAGACGGATCTCTTCCCAGCTTTCACGTAAGCCGGTGGCGAACAGAAACGCCAATTGCCGGCTCTGGGCCGATCCTTGTCGGCGTAGCGCAGCCCAGAAAGGCCAGCGCGTCAGAGGCGAATAGGGGAGGAATAACAGTTTTGCCAGCACCGCATCGAGTCGCGGTTCCATGATGCCGCCCGGGCAGCACAGATCGCCCGCTTGTCGCACCATGCGAGACCGTTTGGTGAGGATTAGGGACGTTTCTGCCGGGGCACTTGGATGGGGCGAAGTGGGGGCAAGGAGCAGCAGCACTGACGACGCGGCGCCTTCGAAATGTTGTGACGAGCTCTTGTCGTCGAGCAGTTGTTGGACTTGCGGCTCGAGCACTTGGATGAGAGATTGCCGCCAGTTGTCGGGATCGGTCCGCATTTGGCCGTATGGGTCGTGGTTGTTACTCATGGTTTTTTCGGCACGCCTTTTCTAGAACCGAGGATCTGCAGCTGCTCTTTCCATTTGGCATCCAGGATCTTGCTGGACACCCGCACCTGGGTTTTGATCTCCGGCGCAAACAGGCTGATTTTGTATTCCTCCAAGAGCGTGCGAAACACCTCCAAAAACCGCTTGATATCTGGGTCTGGTCCGGCCGCCAACTGAGACTTGAGCGCCCCATAACGTTCCATATGCGCGATCAAATGTTCGGCCTTGGCGCGGTCCTTGTCGGGAGAATGATAGGCTCGTTCGGCGCGGATTCGCAGAGCCTGCAGATAGCGCGGTAGAGCGGCGACTTGAGCATGGACCCACGCACTCAGGAAGTCCCTGGGGAGCAGCGAATCCAGCTCGTCCACCAGCAGTTGCAGGCGAGCCGACGCTCCTGGGTTTTGAGCTGCCAGTTCCTGATACCGTTGAATGGTAATGGCACTGATGTGCCACTCATGAATGACCTGTAACACTTCTTCCAAGATCTGTCGACCCCTTGCGGCAAGTTGCCCGCCCTGCAGCCGGGCGACCGTCGCCTGAAAGAAATCGTGGTCAGGCTGGGGCGCATCGGGGATAGAAAAAAGCTCGTCGAGGATGTATCGCTGCAAGGCACGGTCGGCGCTACGCCGATCCCCGAGGAACAAGAGTTCCCCCGCCATTTGGTCGGGAAACCTCCAGATCTTGAGAAGATGTCTGAGTTCGCTGGAGAAGGCGTGCTGGCATAAGAGCAACATACCGCCACGGCTGGCTGTCCGTGCTTCCAGGGGGTCGGCAAAAAGGCGCAGGGAAACGGTTTGGCCGTCGGCAACCAGGCCCGGATACGCCAGTCGCTCAATTCCGAAAGCATCGGTTCCCAGGCTGATGGAAGGCGGAAGTTGGCCGAAATCCCAGTGGGTGATGCCATCGCGGTCCCAGCGGTTGCGCGCTTCCCGCCAGAGCGCCTCATCATGGCGTTCCAAGGAAACTCCCGTCAGTTCCTTCAAATCGCGGCCGGTGTTAACAATTGTGCCGTCCGCCGCCAGCACTTCAAAACGCATACGCAGGTGCTCCGGCAGAGCAAACCGGTCCCAATCCCGGGAGGGTACCTCGATGCCGGCCAATTTCTTCACCACGTGACTAAGTGTGGCGTAGAAGTCCCTCTCGCCAAAGGGAAGGCATTCAACTACTCTGCGGGCGAATTCTTGAATAGGCGCGATCTGACGGCGCAAACCTTTGGGGAGCGCCCTAAGAAGGGTCAGAACCTTTTCCGGGAGAATGCCCGGCACCAACCATTCGAAGACTCCGGTCTCAAGCCGCGGCAGCAAGTGCACCGGGACAGACGCCGTGATCCCATCGTTTTCCTCTCCTGGGCAGAAAGCATACTGGAGCGCCAGAGGTGGATCATGCCAGCCGAGGCTGGTGGGGAACTCCTCCAGGGCAGCGAAGTCCGGAGTGGCACGCAGAAGATCGGCCTCGGTCAAACTCAGCCGGGAATCGCCGTCTGGTTCTTTGAGGAAACGGTTGAGAGAGCGGATATCGGTGATGGAGGGCAGGTTTCGATCATAGAAGGTAAACAGAACCTCTTCATCCACCAGCAGATCCCGGCGACGGGTGCGGTTTTCCAGATCCTCAATGGATTTGAGCAGCTTCCGGTTGTGTTCCAGGAACGGGTAGCGGCCCGGCAAGTCGCCTTCCACGAGAGCACCGCGGATGAAGATGGTGCGGGCTTCATCCGGCTCAATCCGGCCATAGTTGACTTTGCGGCGTTCCACGATAGTCAGGCCATAGAGGGTTACCCGTTCATAGGCCACAACCTGGCCCCGGCTTTTCTCCCAGTGAGGGTCCGAATAGCTATGCCGGCAGAGATGCCGGCCGAGCCCATCCAACCAGTCCGGGTCAATGTTGGCGACCAGACGAGCATAGGTGCGAGTGGTCTGGACCATTTCGGCGGCCACGATCCAGGAGCCGGCCTTGCTGAAAAGCCCTGAGCCGGGATGGATCATGACCTCGCGTCCCTTGGTGGCCTGGTAGCGGTTCTTTTCCTTGCGCAGGGCGATGTTGCTCAGATAACCGCTGACCAGACTGCGATGGACCGCGTCGTAGCTCGCAGGCGCGGCATTGAGCGGGAAATCGCCCAGTTCGTTAAGCACCTCGTGGAGTTGTTCGTGAATGTCTAGCCATTCCCGCATGCGGCGATAGGACAAGAAGTGCTGCCGGCAGAATTTGCGCATCTGATTCTGGCTGCGAGTGGTCTCCCAGTGCCGCTGGTATTCTTCCCAGATGCGAAGCAGGGTGCCGAAATCCGATTGTGGGTGGCGAAAGTGGGCATGTGCTTGATCAGCCTGTGCTTCTTGGTCCAGAGGGCGTTCGCGCGGGTCCTGAATGCTCAGAGCAGCGGCCAGGATGATTGCTTCCCGCAGGGCATTCTCCTGTCGCGCGGTAATCAGGATCCGCGCCAGGCGCGGATCGAGGGGCAACCGCGCCATGGTGCGGCCCACCGGAGTGAGTCGGCGGTGTTCGTCCACCGCTCCCAACTCCTGAAGCACGGCGAACCCATCTTTAATGGCGGCTGGTGTGGGGGGATCCAGGAAGGGGAACTGCTGGATATCGCCAAGTCCGAGATAGAGCATCCGCAAGATGACTTCGGCAAGGTTGGACCGCTGGATCTCGGGCGCGGTGTAGCGGGGTCGAGAGAGATAATCCTTTTCTTCGTAGAGTCGGATGCAGACACCGGCTTCCACCCGGCCGCAACGACCCTTGCGCTGGTCGGCGCTGGCCTGGGATATGGGCAGGATCGGCAGGGTCTGAGTACGGGACCGGGCGTTGTATTGGGATATGCGCGCTAATCCGGTGTCGACCACGTAGCGGATGCCGGGAATGGTGACGGAGGTTTCAGCGACGTTGGTGGCCACCACAATCTTGTCTCGGGAGGGTGGTTTGAAAGATCCTCTCCTGATCAACCGCGGCCATGCGTCCAAACAACGGCAGAACCACAGTGTGGAAATATCGACGGTCTTCAAGGCGCTGCACCGTCTCGCGTATGTCGCTTTCCGTGGGCATGAAAACGAGGATGTCGCCGCGGCGACCGGTTCCCTTGATTTCATCCACCGCAGAGACGGCCCGGTCCAGGTAGCTGACATCCCCAGAGTCGTCATCGGCAGCCGATGGAAGCGGCCGGTAGCGGACTTCCACCGGATACATCCGCCCGGACACTTCGATCAGAGGTGCGCCATCAAAGGCGGCAGAAAATTTTCCGGGGTCGATAGTAGCCGAGGTGATAATGACCTTGAGATCGGGACGGCGAGGCAGGAGTTTTTTCAGCCAGCCCAGGATGAAATCGATGTTGAGGGTTCTCTCGTGGGCCTCATCAATCACCAGAGTGTCGTAGGCTCTAAGTTGTCGGTCGCGGTGCGCTTCCGCCAGGAGGATGCCGTCGGTCATGAATTTGATGCGGGTGTGGCGGGAGGTGCGATCCTGGAAACGGATCTTGGAGGCCACCAGCGGGGCGGCATGCGTTCCTAATTCGGCGGCAACGCGCTGGGCCAGGGTGATGGCGGCAATCCGTCGCGGCTGGGTGCAACCTATCAGACCAAGCACGCCCCGGCCCGCTTCCAGGCACATTTTGGGGATCTGCGTGCTCTTGCCTGATCCCGTCTCCCCAGTAATGACCAGCACCTGATGGTCGCGGATGGCGGTGACGATCTCATCGCGATAGGCACGGATGGGCAGTTCGGATGGATAGTGGATCGCTGGAATTGCGGTAGTGCGTGCCGGTTTCATGGGTTGTCGTTGGTTGAGCCAGAAGGTGGCGGATCTGGCGACTGTAAGTTGTGGATGCCAGGATGGATGCGACGACACCGACATGGTAACACAAAGAACGTCCGATGCCGAGGGCGCAGTGGTGGAGTTGGCGTCGTGCAGCTTACGGCACTTGCTTTGAACGTCGATTTGAGATAGGTCTGACATGCCGTATCCGGAAACGCACCGGGAGGGGGCATGCTCTGCACAGTACGAAGAGGAGTTTTCTGCATCAATGGAAACCTATCGTCAACAGGTGGCTCAAGCTACCGAATACGTTCAAAGCCATCTAAGCAGTCAACCCGAAGTGGCCCTCATCCTTGGAACCGGCCTGGGAGATGTGGTCGACGAGATGCAGGTGGAAACTGCCCTGGCCTATGAGAGTATTCCACACCATCCGGTCAGTACCGTGACCAGCCATCATGGTCGCCTGCTCATCGGCCGCTGGGGTGGCAAGCACGTGGTGGCGATGCAGGGCCGATTCCATTTATACGAAGGATACAGCCCGCGTCAAATTGCCTTTCCTATTCGGGTACTGGCTTCGTTGGGGATCGAGAGGTTGTTCGTATCCAATGCTGCCGGTGGATTGAATCCCCACTTCCGGCCCGCCGAGTTGATGCTGATTAGCGACCACATCAACTTCACCGGCCAAAATCCTTTGGCTGGGCCCAACTGGGACGCGTGGGGGCCGCGTTTCCCCGACATGACTGAGCCATATAGCCGTCATCTCCAGGAGCTGGCTCTGGATGGCGCCTTACATTTAAACCTGCGGCTGCATCGCGGTGTGTATGTGGGTGTCTTGGGGCCAAACATGGAAACCGCCGCCGAGACCCGTTTCTTACGAGCTACCGGTGCCGACGCTGTGGGGATGTCTACCATCATGGAAGTGGTTACGGCAGTTCACGCCGGGCTACAGGTCCTGGGAGTGTCGGTAATCAGCAATGTCAATCTCCCTGATGCCTACCAACCGGCCCCCATCGAGGAGGTCATCGCCAACGCCGAAAGGGCGGGGTCTCAGTTGCTGGCGTTGTGGCGATGGGTCTTGGATCGGCTGTGAATACGACTGTCCACAGTTCAACGCGCTAGTGCCGGGATGCCACGGTGCGGCAACTATACCACTGACTCACAAAGGCCAACTGAAACCCGGAGGCATAACCAGGATTCTCTATGACAGAAAGTGCTGATCTCCTCATCACCGATGGGTTGGTGCTTACCCTCAATGAATATAACCAACGTTTTGAGCCTGGCGCTTTGGCCATATGTAACTCCGAGATTGTTGCGGTGGGACCGGCAGACGCCATCCGGGGTCGGTATCGAGCCGCCAAGACGCTCTCGGTGCCCAACTGTGTCGTTATGCCCGGCCTTGTCAACGGTCACACCCATGCGGCCATGACCCTATTTCGCGGCCTGGCGGACGACCTGCCGCTCATGGAATGGCTGCAAAACCACATTTTCCCGGCCGAACAGAAGTTGAACCCGGATTGGGTTTACTGGGGGACCCTGCTTGCTTGCGCCGAAATGATCCTGTCGGGCACAACCACCTTCTGTGACATGTACCTGTTCGAAGACAAGGTGGCTGAGGCGGCCAAACACGCCGGGGTGCGGGCTCTGGTGGGAGAGGTCCTGTATGATTTCCCCTCACCGCACTACGGAGACATCGCCAACGGCCTGCGTTTTACCGAGGAGCTTATCCAGCAATGGCGAGGTGATCCGCTGGTGCACATCGCCGTAGAGCCGCACGCTGTCTACACCTGCTCCCCGCAACTGCTCCAGCAATGCCATGGATTGGCATCCCGCCATGAGGTGCCGCTGATTATCCATCTTGCTGAGAACCAAGCAGAAGTGAAAGAAGTCATGGGCCGCTACGGAGTTAGGCCAGTGGAGCACCTGGAGCGGCTTGGGATGCTTGGGCCCGGACTCATTGCCGATCACTGCGTCGCCCTGGACGATGACGACATCGCCCTGCTGGCGGCCAGAAAGGTCCATGTGGTGCACAATCCGGAAAGCAACATGAAGCTGGCCAGTGGCGTGGCCCCGGTTCCCCGCCTCCTGGCGGGCGGTGTCAACGTTGCTCTCGGTACCGATGGTTGCGCCAGCAACAACAATCTCGACATGTTTGGCGAAATGGATTGTTGCGCCAAGCTCCACAAGGCAGCATCGTTGGACCCTACCGTGCTGCCGGCACATCAGGTCCTTGCCATGGCTACGCGCAACGGTGCCAAGGCATTAGGATGGGGGGAACGACTCGGCAGGTTGGCCCCGGGAATGTTGGCGGATTGCATCGTGGTCGACTTCGGTAAACCCCATTTGACGCCCTGTTATGAGCCGGTCAGCCACCTGGTCTATGTGGCCCGCGGTGCAGATGTGCGCCACAGCGTCATCCATGGCCGTTTGGTCATGGAGGACCGACAACTGCTGACCTTGGATCTCGAGGAGATCATGGCTCATGTGCGCGACATCGCCAAGATTATCCACCCCTGACGGGTTCCCAGCTCAGCCCAGGAACGTGGATCTGATCTTGACCAAAGGCTGGGTGGTGACCTGTGACCCACACCACACCACCATCCAGGATGGGGCCCTGGCCATCGATGAAGGGGTTATCATGGCCATAGGGACGATGGCGGAGATTAGCGAGTCCTTCCTTGGCCGACGTGTCGTCGACTTGGCCGACCATTTGATCCTCCCCGGTCTCATCAACGCCCACACCCATGCGGCCATGACTTGTTTTCGTGGTCTGGCCGATGATCTGCCGCTGCAGCAATGGCTCCACCAGGTGATCTTTCCAGCCGAAGGCATGCATGTGAATCCCGAGCTCGTCACCCATGGCACTCTGTTGGCCGCGGTGGAAATGCTCTCCAATGGCATCACCACCGTCTGTGACGGCTATTTTTTTGAGGAATATGCGGCCCGGGCGTTGCAACAAAGCGGTATGCGGGCGGTGTTGGGGCAGGGGATCCTGGATTTCCCTACCCCTGATCAATCCGATCCCACCCGCATGCGTGAGCGTGCTGATGAGTTCCTGGATCGTTTTCCCTCAAGCCAAGAGCGCTTACGGCCGTCGCTTTTCTGCCATGCCCCCTATACCTGCAGTGCCGATACGCTGCAGTGGGTCAAGGATCTCTGCCGCCAACGGGGCATGCTGTTCCAGATACACCTCTCGGAAACCGCCGCTGAGGTGCAGGAAGTGCAACAGCGCTACGGCGAACGACCGGCGCTGTTTTTGCGACGACTGGAGATTCTCGATGAGGCCACGTTGTGTGCCCATGGTGTGTGGCTCGATACCGATGAGATTCAATGTCTAGCTGAGCACCACACGGCCCTGGTGCATACTCCGGAGAGCAATATGAAGCTGGCTAGCGGCATTGCTCCCCTCCCGGCGATGCTGACGGCGGACATCAGGGTTGGCCTCGGCACCGACGGTTGCGCCAGCAACAACGATCTGGACCTGTTCGCCGAGATGGGCATGGCAGCCCGATGTCACAAAGCTTTTTCCGGAGATCCGGTGGTTGGTTCGGCGCGGGAAGTGTTGCACATGGCTACGCTCAACGGCGCCCGAGCCCTTGGGTGGGCCAGCGAAATCGGTAGTCTGGAAGTTGGGAAACAGGCGGATATCATTGCCATCGACCTTCGGCAGCCGCATCTGACACCGCTCTACGACCCGATTTCGCACCTGGTGTACACGGCTTCGGGTGGCGATGTAACTCACGTCTGGGTGGCCGGACAAGAGGTGGTCGTCCGGGGGGAGGTAGTCACAGTGGATACCGGGGCGGTGATGAGCGAGGTCCGCCGGCTGGCTGCCGCGATCGGCGCCGGTCAGAGGAAATGACCAAACAGCCCCCGAGTTGTGAAGGGCAGAACGAAAGAAGCGGGGTCATCCCCCGCTTCGAATTGATGGAAAACCGTCTGGGTGGAAAGGAATATCCTAGATGTGGTCCATGTGTTCCGCGCGATACTTGTCGATAACGGCATCGTCCAACAGGGTCTTCATTCGTCGCACACAAGCCTCATCCACGCACGCCTTCGGCCACAGTTGCGGGACGATCTCGAGGATGATCTTCTTCTGATCCGCCGCACTCAAATCCACTATCGCTGTTCTAATCTCATCAAAGGTCATAGGTTGTCCTCCTTGGCAAATGGGTCATCCTCCCAACCAGAGAGATGGCAACGTCACTACTCCATTCTGCAACGCTTCTCCGTGTTCTCCCTTTCCACCCCCTTCTGCACAGCTATCCCAGGCCAACTCAAAAATCAAGGCGATGCGATACAAGGCTTACCGTGCATCACTTGACGATGATCCACAGCAGTTGAACCACATCTGTTCCCGTATTCCGCCATTGATCCGGGGTTTCGGATATCAGCGAGACCACATCGCCGTCCTGCAGATCATAGGTGGTGTTGCCGATTCTGGCCTGCAATTTTCCCGACAGCACATAGCCCATTTCTTCACCCTTGTGGGCGAAGAAATGCGACGATAAGGTTTGTCCTGGCGCGATTTCCAGCAAGTAGGGTTCCACCTTGCGTTCAGAGTCCCCCGATGTGAGCATCCTGGCCTGAAGAGATTCTTCCGGGAACGACGCTAGTTTAACCAGCAACGCCTCACTTGCCGGAAACACATAGCGGCGCCGTCCGGCACCGTCTCCATGGAGAAGCGCATTGACATCGACTGCCAGAACTTCGGCGAGTTTCAATAGGGCTGGAAGGGATGGATAGATGAGATTTCCCTCAATCTGCGAGATGGTGCTGGGGGTCACGCCGATGCGCTTGGCTAGTTCTGTCTGGGACAAGCCGCTGCGGCCTCTCAGTTTTCTAAGCCGGGAACCAAGGTCTATGAGACTTAGCGGGTGGCGTTCATCTTCGAAGGAAATAGTGAGATCACGGCTCCAGTAGGTCTGTGGTTTGTGGATGGCTTCCAGGTCTCGTGCTTCCGCCTTGAGAATGGTGAGAGAGGTAGTTCCACGCTTGATACCAAGATCGATCACCACCTGGGCGATCTGGCTGATCTGGGCACGCAGACGCGGCGAATGGGCCTTCTTTTCCATGATCCAGTAAGCGATGGTGTTGAGTTCGTACAGACGAGGACAAGAATGGCTATAAAAATTAAGCAGTTGATCCTCTCCTCCCCAGACTTCCTGCATGCCGGTAAGGCTCTCGAAAACAAATCGAACATCGCCTTCAAAGCTTGCATGGGTTCCGTAGAGAGCATCCATGACGTGATCAATCCGGCGAGGCTCAGCGATCTTAATTACCCGGCATGGGAATTTCTGGCTGGATTCCTCATAGAAGCGAAGAAAGATAGCCGAACCGGCCCCCTTACCATGGGAAAAACAATCCAAAATCGTAAGCCTGTCATTGAAAGCAAGTGGTCCGAGTTTGTCGATCAAGTTTCGGGGTGAACGGTCAAAACTGACATAAATAAGTGGCTTCTGGTTGGCCTCGGAAGCCCTAAGGAAATTCAAACAAAACACCGACGCCAAGCTACCGGAATCGTCATACCAGACGACATTGTCGCCGATAAACAAGCCGCCGAGAAGTCGATCGAGTTGACCGACTCCGGAAGACGCCCCCATTCTATGTATTTTCTGCGAAGGGTTCATTGCGACACACCCGTTCTATGATTGTCCTGCCGCGAATGTTCTAGAAAACCTCGACGGTTGACCAGTGACACAACCTTCTTTTTCCTTGTACAGTAACACAAACCGACCCGAAGAGACTACGGCCAAGCGATAACAAGAAGAGACGGAAGGCAAAGAGGAGGACAAAAAGACAAGGGCTCATCCTCAACAGAAATGAGCCCTTTGGCAAGCTTCATGATACACGATAGCGCGCGACCGGGTTGCATCTGCTTGTCAACAACTAGCCGCACGACACAGATGACCAGATGACATCAAGTGGAAGGTGTCACAAGAGGACAGGGATCCAAACGACCGAGTGCACTGTTCGGACCCTGCCCATTGCTTTACCCCATCTTTTCTTCTTTCACGGTCACCGCGATCTTGTAGAGCATGGTGAGCACAAAAGCACCGGTGGCCCACACGCCCAGAACAATCAAAATCTCAGGTGGGGTAGGCGTGTACTCGCGCACCACCTCGAACATGTTGGGAATGAAACCGGCCACGATCAGCGCCAACCCTTTTTCCAACCACATGGAGAAAAACACTGCGGCACAACCCATGAGCAAGGTCCTGTCGTTTTCGCGGGTTTTGGGGTTGAGCAGGATGACCAAGGCAAACACAGCCAGAGCAGCAAAGAGCCACATGAAGGGTACTAATTTTCCGTGGCCCTCCAGTCCGACAAACATGTATTTCAAAGATGCCATGTGGCCGGGGATCTGGCTGTAGAAGGCGGTGAAAAACTCAAGACCAATAAAGAACACGCTGATGACCATGGCGTAAGTCATGATGATGGACAGTCGCTGGATCGCTTCCTTGCCCGCGTCAAAACGAGTGAGTCGCTTCAGCAGGAAGCATAGCATGATGAGCAGCGCGGGACCGGAACAGAATGCCGATGCCAGAAAGCGTGCGGCCATGATGGCGGTCAGCCAGAGATGACGTCCCGGCAAACCGGCGTACAGAAACGCGGTCACCGTGTGAATCGAGACGGCCCAGGGAATGGACAGGTAAATAAGAGGCTTGATCCACTTGGGTGGAGGCACATCTTTGTTTTCAGCCTCCAAGACGTTCCACCCGATAATGATGTTCAGGAACAAATAACCGTTGAGCACGATCATGTCCCAGAACAGGATGGAATTCGGTGTCGGGTACAGCAGCACATTGAGCATGCGCATCGGCTTACCAAGGTCCACCACGATGAACAGCAAACACATGGTGACCGCAGCAACTGCCAGGAATTCACCAATGATGGTGATCTTGCCGAAAACCTTGACGTTATGCAGGTAGTAGGGCAGCACCACCATCACGGCGGAAGCAGCCACACCGACCAGATAAGTGAATTGAGCAATATACAGTCCCCAGGAGATGTCCCTACTCAGTCCGGTAATGGTAAGGCCGCGGTCGAGCTGCAGGCCCCAGCAGGCAAAGCCCACCGTCATCACGCCGAGCAAGGAAAGCACCCATCTCCAATACCTTGCTTCTCCCTTGAATGCTTTTTCCAGCATAGCGACCCCTTATACGATGTAGTAGACATTGGGTTGTGTACCCAACTCTGGCTTGCGGCGAATGGTGAAGCTCGTCGTCAGGAGTTTGCGGACTTCCGACTTGGGATCTTCGACATCCCCAAACACCAGTGCACCCACCCGACAGGCGGCCACACATGCGGGTGGTTGCCCAACAGCCAGGCGTTCTTCACAGAAATTGCACTTTTCCACGACACCTCGTTCCCGTGTCGGGAAATTCAGATTGACGTCCTTCACGAGACGGCCGTGGTTCCTTGAAGTTAAAACTCCGTGCGCCGTAACGGGCAGCCTGCCATGCAGTAACGGCAACCGATACAGCGATGGTAGTCCATCATGACAACGCCGTCCTCGGGGCGCTTCCAGGTGGCCTGAGTAGGGCACACGCGGACACAGGCCGGATTGGTGCAGTGGTTGCATAGCACGACGAACGGCTTGTGGAGAAAGGCTTCCGACATGTAGTGGCTTTCCATGTTGGGGAAAGCGTGTGGAAACGCCTCGGTCCAGATCCACTTGATCTCTTCCTTAACGTTGCCGATCTCGGGAACGTTGTGGGTCTTGTGGCAGGCCAGAAAACAGTCCTTGCAGCCCTCCTTGCCCTTTTCCCAGCACTTCTTCATATCCACGACCATGGCCCATTGCTTCCCGTGCAAAGCCGTCTTATTGGGTGCATAGGGCCCGGTAGTGGGGGCGGTGGCTGAAATCGCATCAACCGCCGGCTTAACACCAACGCCAAGCGCACAGATCCCAGCCAGCTTCAAGAAGCTTCGTCTGCTTCCTTCCATCACTTATTCTCCTTCTGTGGCGGCTCAACATGGCAGGTCCAGCAGTAGGGAACCACTGCCATATAATTGTGGCATTGATCGCAGAACTGGGCCTTGTTGGAATGACACTTCAGGCATTCATTCTGAAGGCTCATGTTGTAAATCTTGCCGTCAGGTGCATGGTACTCACGCATGCTGCTACGCACTACCTGAGTACGCCAGTCGTTGAGGATCTGCATGTGCCCGGCCCGCATATCGACCTTGGGCAAAATACAGGTCTTGTCCTTCATCTGCTGAATGGCTGGGGTGTCGATCTTCGGTTGAGGCGGTGTAGACGCCGTTCCCACGTTGAACCAGAAGGGCAGGGTCAGTACCGCGACAAAGATGAGCAGCCCCGGAATGATCTTGTCCGCGTTATACATCTTCATCGTCGTCTTCCTCCTCAAATCCCGGCAAAGGTTCAGAGCGAAGGTCGGTCGTTCGTTCACCTTCCCCCTTCATCACGAGGGCGTTGGCAACCAGTTCGTGCACTCCGGTAACGTCCACCCCGGGGACCCAGTAGTTCATCAAAGGTGGCAGCACGGCACGGTCGATGGCGCAGATGCAGGACAGCATGTTGACACCATGGTGATCATGCACGTATTTGACGGCGTTGGCCCGAGGCAGACCGCCGCGCATCCGCATTTCCATGAATTCCTCATTGTTGAGGCCGGAACCGCTGCCGCAGCAGAAGGTCTGCTCACGGATGGTGTTGGGCGGCATGTCATAGAAATTGTTGCAAACACTCTTGATGACATAGCGCGGCTCATCGAAGAAGCCCATGCCCCGGGAGGGGTTGCAGGAGTCATGGTAGGTCACCTTGAGGTTATCGTTGCGGCTTGGGTCCAGCTTGAGCTTGCCGTTGCGAATCAAGTCGGCTGTAAACTCAACGATATGTACCATTTTGGCAAGCTTGGCGTTTTCGAACTTGGTCCCGGTGATGGGTGAGATGGGTTCCTCGAGGAAATCGGGTGGGCCGTTCATGGTGTCCATGTACTGATTGATGACCCGCCACATGTGACCGCACTCCCCGCCCAGGATCCACTTGACCCCAAGCCGTTTAGCCTCGTTGTACATCTTGGCGTTGAGGCGTTTCATCATTTCGTGAGAGGTGAAGGACCCGAAATTCCCTCCTTCGGAAGCGTAGGTGCTCCAGGTGTAGTCCAGACCGATTTCGTGGAACAGCATCAGGTAGCCCATCAGGGTGTAGGTGCCGGGATCGGCGAAGACGTCACCCGATGGGGTGATGAAGAGGATTTCAGCGCCTTTGCGGTTGAAGGTCGGTTCCACGCGGACACCGGTAACTCCTTCGATTTCATCCACAAAGAAGTCGATCATGTCCTTGAAGGCGTGGGGCTGAATGCCGAGGTGGTTGCCGGTGCGGTAGCAGTTGGCTACCGGGCCGGCGACCCATTCGATGTTGCAGCCCAAAAGATTCAACAGTTCGCGGGCGATCATGGTGATTTCCGCGGTGTCGATACCGTAAGGGCAGAACAGCGAGCAGCGGCGGCATTCGGTGCACTGGAAGAAGTACATGAACCATTCTTTGAACACGTCGATGGTCAAATCGCGGGCACCGGCGATCTTGCCGAAAATCTTGCCGGCCGTGGTGAAGTCTTTGCGGTAGACCGAGCGCAACAATTCGGCACGGAGGACCGGCATATTCTTCGGGTCTCCGGAACCGATGAAAAAGTGACACTTGTCGGCGCATGCCCCGCATCGTACGCAGATGTCCATGAAGAGCCGCAGCGAACGGAACTTCTCCAGCCGTTCGCGAAGCCCCTCCATGACAATCTGTTTCCAATTTTCCGGAAGCTTCCAGTCCTCATCCATGGGTGACCAGTCGCGACCGTAGGGCATCCCCACAACATCCAGGCTTTTCTTCTTAGCCGGGTAGCTGAAGTTCCCCTTGCGGAACTCAACGGGCGTATCCATCCACCCGGTCTTGAGTGGCAGATGCGAAATCTTGATCAGTTCATTCGGTTTGGGAACGGCTGCCATGTTTACTCCTTTTCCACTGGTAGTCCGGCTTCGATCATCTTTTCCCTGAATTCGTCTTCATAAGCCGCATATGTGTGTACTTTAACCGGGTAATTCCATGGGTTGACGTGGTGTTGTATGCGATTGTTATTGGGCAGATTCCGAGTTGGGCTAAGAAAGATGCCCCCGAGGTGCATGAGCTTGCTGAACGGAAAATAGGCAAAAAGCACACAGATGAGGAAAAAGTGGATATAGAACAACACGCTCAAATCCTTCGGTACCACCGGCTTGAAGATCACCAGACTCATGGTTAGCTCCTTCACGCTGGTGACATCGATGCGGATCAGATAGCGCATCAACACGCCGGTGATGGCCAGGGCCAGGATTAGCAGCAGCGGGAAGTAATCGGCGGCGAGGGAAATATAACGGATCTGCGGAAGGATCACGCGCCTCACGAACAGGTAGGAGACTGCGGCAATCAGCACCAGGTCGCTCAGATAAAGCACCGGCAAGCCAACCTGCATGAAGCTATCGGCTTTTTCAAAGATGGTGATAAAGAAGGGGATGGGGTCGGTGAAAAACCGCAGATGCCGCAGGAAGATGACCAGAAAAGAGTAATGGAAAGCCAGCCCGGCCAGCCACAGCCATTTCTCCCACTGGTAGGTGATCTTTGGTCCTTCGTGCAATTCCATCTTGGTGTTGCGAAACAAGGACCGGAACACCAGGATCTCCAGCAGCATGCGGCCAATGGTGCCGGCCGTGGTGGAAGGGTTGTCCAATTTGTTCTGCTTCACCCAGGGCATGGAGTGCTGTTGGCCGCCGGTGGTGGGAATCCGGAACGGCACCGGTGCGCGCGCCCAGGTCACCACGCGGTAGATGAAGCCCAGGAAGAACGTGCACACCGCAGCGTAAGGAACATAGACGGCAAAGATCTGTTCCAGGTGCGCGCTCTTCACCCCGAAGAAAACAAACACTATCAGTGCAAGAACTGCGACTAAGGAAAACTGAATGCCCATGTACCGATACCTCGCTTCATGTGGGGTTAGTGTTGATGGACTCCTTGGAATTGTCTTCCTGCTCGGGAGCCGTCCACAAGATATTGGCTCGTTGAAGTAATCTAGCTGACTGGTTACGAACTTCGCTTACCCTGAGCTCATAGAGTTGTTCCCGACATTGCATGTAAATATTGAACGCTAGCAACAGGAGTTGATCAATGGTTTCATCGAATTGATGGAGTTCTTCGCCACTCACTTGGCCGGTGGCAATGATTTGTGCCAGTTCATCGCGTACCAGCGACTTGAGTGCCAGGGCAAAATGCAAAGCAACAGCCGGGGTGAAGTCCTGAATGGCCCGGATGCGGATGATTTTGTCCAGGGGGGGAGTCAGTTGTTGCGGGTCAAAGCCTTGCACGAGCACGGCAAAGGTTTCCTTGAGTCCCTCCAACGTGGTACTGCCTACGGGATTCGCGAAGCGGTTGCGTTCCTTCTTGAAGAGCCGTACCGTTTCAGGGGGGTATGTAGCCAAAACGAGGTCATACCAACGATCAACAATGGTGGCTTGTCTTTGTGCCAGGAAGTTCGTCAACGACATGGATGCAAGGCCTTTGGTGGCTCCTTATGGAATTACTGGCGGCGATTCCGTCATTGGTATCGTCATCGGCCCGCTGTGGGCGAACCAATATTGTGTTGCGATCAGCATGCTCCCGGAGTTCAAATAAACCCGCTCAACAGGCGTTCGGAGCGCATTTGTGAATGTTTGCACCTTAGCCAAAAGCAGGTGGGGTGTCAAGAACGAAACGAAGAAGAGACGGGAAAAACTTGAGCGGCAAAGCCCTCATGGCCTGCGTTGGAGTTCAACTGGTCTATGGGAACAGGAACGGAAAATGAACTTCACGGCATGCCGGTGAGAACCTTCGGCCCCCCATTCCATGGGGGACCTTTGCGCAAATAATGCGAGCATTCCAGATAATGCCGCGATCAATGATCAGGATTCGTCTACGCGCTTTATGCTTAGGATCAGCACAGGGGGCGCCGGCACATTTTCAAACTGGCCCTGAGTGGTCGTGGGTGCGTCCTTGATCTTGTCCACCACATCCATGCCTTCGAAAACTTTGCCGAAGACCGCGTAGCCGTAGCCCATGGGGGTTTTGCTCTTGTGGTTGAGAAAGTCATTGTCCACGACATTGATAAAGAACTGCGAGGTGGCGCTATTGACCATGTTGGTGCGAGCCATGGCGATGGTGCCACGATCATTTTTGAGCTCGGGGGCGGCCTCGTTTTTGATCGGGTCACGGGTTGTCTTGGATTTCAAATCGGGCGTCAATCCGCCACCCTGGATCATGAAGTTGCTGATCACACGATGAAACACGGTGCCGTTGTAGTAGCCTTCGTCCACATAGCGCAGGAAGTTTTTCACGGTAGTAGGGGCCTTGTCGGCCCACAACTCAATTTTGATCGTACCCTCGGATGTTTCCAAAACCACCATCGAATGAATCCTCCTTGTGTATTTTTGTTGCCGGAATGCACTTGCGGGCCGCTCTGTATGGTCCCCGCTACAAAAAAACCAGATGCGTCAAGCGCTAACTCCATCGCTTCTTAGTAAACAACCCAACGTTGTAGGATGGGTGCAGCGAAGCGGAACCCATCAGAAGCTCTGGAGGCGATTGCTCACGAACCCAAAAGGGTCCGCAGGACGTCCTCCTTACCGATGATCCCTACCAATTTCCCCTGGTCCAACACCGGCAGGGTGTGGAATTTCTTGTCCACCATCAGGGATGCAATTTCATCGAGGCTCGTTTCCGGGGTCACGGTAAACGGATTGGGGGTCATCGCTTGCGCCACGGTACTGGCCCCTATCCTTTGCACCTCGTGTTCCCAATTTTTGGCGAAGCCTAGAGGAATGAGCCCATCAAGCAGGTTGAAGAAAGACGGTAAGCATAATTTTTTCTGTTGCGCCACCAGATCGCTTTGACACAGTATGCCCACCAGTTGGCCGTTATCATCCACTACCGGGAGACCGTTGATTCGCCGCTCCAACAGAATTTTAGCGGCGTCCAGAGTCTTGGTTTGCGGAGATATGGTGAGGATCTCTCGCGCCATGATATCTTTCGCTGTGAGCATATGAGCGTTACCCTCCTGGTGATTGAGCGATTTTGTTCCTGCCGAGTTCCGCTCCCGGCTCAGCAATGTACCCAGGATAGTATGCCGGGTCAAGTCTTTGCCGTCCTCACATCTGCATGGATGGGTTATATGCGCATCGGCATGTCAAAATACATGTACTTGTCATTATCCGTATCTTGACAGAGCTTGCTTTAGCTGCTAAAAGGCCTGCGGATGTTTGCAATGATCGAGTTTGGAATGCATTAGTCCCGGTGACATAAGGACATGTGAGGAGGGTTGTGAAGGTGAAGATTTGTTTTCCAACATCAACGCTCGAAGGGCTTGAAAGCCAGGTCTATGGACATTTTGGTTCGGCTCCCGGGTTTGTCATTGTCGATGCCGAAACCCGGCAGGTGGAGGAAATCTCCAATGGCGACCTTCATCATGCTCATGGCATGTGCCAGCCTCTGAAGGCCCTGGGGGGAAGACAGGTAGACGGCATCGTGGTCGGTGGCATTGGCCTCGGCGCGCTGATGAAACTTCAGGCGCAAGGGGTGCGCGTATTTCGAGCCCTGCAGGGAACCGTTCGCGACAACCTGGAACTTATGCACAAAGGGATGCTGCCCCAGTTTACCGACGAGCACACTTGTGCTGGCCATGGTCATGGCGGTGGCTGCAGTCATTCCTGATAAGGACATTCTTCATGCCGATCTATGAATTTCTTTGCACATCGTGTGGGCAAGTTTCCGAGCATCTTGTTTTGGGGGATCAGGACCGAATCCGCTGCGCCGCTTGCGGGGGATATGAGATGAAGAAAATCCTTTCAGTGACTTCCTCGGCTTCCGGGACCAAGGACTCGGGAAGATTTCCCGGCCCAGGAGATACCGCCTGCTGCGGTTCCAGCCCCAGTGCCGGGGGCTGCATTCCCGGCTCCTGCTGTGGCAAAGCAGGCAATCCTTGAGTATCTCAGTTGGTCGCAAGTAGGGTCCCATGAACCTTGCGCGAACATTCTCGGGATAATGGTCTGTGATCTTCTTGCGCTAGTTCTTCCCGTCCCAGACTGGGAAAGGCTAGGGCTAGTCCTCAGTAGCACCATCTTGACTTGCCCCCACGCGCCAACTGGTTCCCTCGGGACCATCTTCGAAAATGATGCCCCTGCGAGCAAGGTCGTCGCGAATGCGGTCTGATTCGGCATAGTTTTTCGCCAATCGGGCTTCATGGCGCAAAGCAATGCATTGTTCCACTTCGCGGACCGTCATTCCGGTGGAAGGTAATTTGAGAAGTCGCTGTTGGTCCAGAAAGGCCCTTGGATCTTGAACCAGGAGCCCAAGCACTTGGCCGCATTGCTGCAAGACCTGCCCGGCGCGGTGTGCAAGAACCGCCGCCGCGCCTTTGAGCCGCTTCTGGCCGAAGCGATCGAGCAGACGACGCAAAGCTCGCTGCAATTCGAACAAATGACCGATGGCCAGGGCTGTGTTGAAGTCGTTGTCCATCGCTTCCTGGAAGGCTGCCTCAAATCCTGTGAGCCGGGCGAACAGTTCAGCGTCCTGGGTCTCCAACTGTCGGTCAGGAGTTGGTGCCCCGGCAAGCAGGACCACCCGCTCCCGTACCGTGGCTATAGTGCTGTACAAGCGTTCCAGGCCGCGTTCCGCCTCGCCAATGGATTCATCCGAAAAATCCACGGGGCTTCGGTAGTGTTTGCTCAGGACAAACAGGCGTAGCGCTTCCGGGTTAACCTGCTGCAAGATGTCGCGGATAGTAAAGAAATTGCCCAGGGACTTGGACATCTTCTCATTGTTGATGTTCACGAAGCCGTTGTGGAGCCAATAGCGAACAAAGGGCTCTGCAAAGGCGGCTTCGCTCTGGGCGATCTCGTTTTCGTGGTGGGGAAAGATGAGGTCCTTGCCGCCGCCATGGATGTCGAAGGTCTTGCCCAGCAATTGGGCGCCCCATCGCCGAACACTCGATATGCCATCCCGGTCTGCCGGGTCCCCAATCGCTATCCCAGGCTGGTTCGCCGGGTTTGCTCCCCTTCCACAGCACAAAGTCCAGAGGATTTCTCTTGTTGACATCCACTTCTACCCTCGCCCCTGCCATCATATCATCCAGGGAGCGCCCGGATAACTTGCCGTAATCGGGAAAGCGTTCCACCTGGAAGTAGATGTCACTGCCCGCCTGGTACGCGATGCCTTTGTCCATGAGGATTTTGATGATTTCCAGCATCTGCGGAATATGCTCGGTAGCCAGCGGTTCGTGATCCGGTCGCAACACCCCGAGTGCATCCATGTCTTCATAGAAGGCAGTAATGTAGCGATCGGCGATGGTCCGATAGTCGGTTCCTTCCTCGTTGGCTCGCCGAATGATCTTGTCGTCGATGTCGGTAAAGTTGCGGACAAAGGTGACATCGTAACCGTGATAACGGAGGTAGCGGTAGATGACGTCGAAGACGATGGCGGAACGTGCATGACCGATATGGCAGTAGTCGTAAACAGTTACGCCGCAGACGTAAAGCCGCACCTTGCCGGGTTCCAGCGGGATGAATGGCTCCTTGGTCCTGGTCAAGGTATTGTAAAGCTGTAAACCCATTGGTCCGTTCTCCTCAATTGGAGGGCAGAAAACGATTGACGCTGCAAAGAAGGAATCCGGTTTGGGCGGCCGGACATCCTGTTATGAGGAAGGGGCGTTGTCGAGAAGTACCACGGCATATGCGGCGATCCCTTCCGAGCGCCCTGCGAACCCAAGCTTCTCGGTGGTAGTAGCTTTGACATTCACCTGATCGATGCTCAGAGCGAGAGCTCCACGGATATTTTCCGTCATCGCCGGAATATGGACCGCAAGCCTTGGTTGTTGCGCCACCACCGTGGAATCGAGGTTCTGCACTACATAGCCATTGCTACGAATCTGCTCGGCCACCTGCTGCAACAGCACCAGGCTGGAAATACCGGCATATGCTGGATCGGTGTCCGGAAAATGGCGACCGATGTCACCCAGGGCTGCGGCCCCGAGCAACGCATCACAGATGGCGTGGAGCAGCACATCGGCATCGGAATGTCCCAACAACCCCTGGCTGTGAGGGATTTCCACGCCGCCCAGGATGAGACGGCGCCCCTCGGCGAAAGCATGAACATCGTAGCCAAAGCCAACACGCATGCTGAATTCTCCTACCTGCCGAGGGAAGCATCGGCGGACCTGCCAGTGTCCAGGTACCATCGCAGCCATGCCAGGTCTTCCTGAGTGGTGATTTTCAGATTGGTTCGAGATCCAAGAACCACCGAGACGGAGAATCCCATGCGCTCCACCAGCGATGCATCATCGGTCACTGTCCAGCCGCAGCGTCGGGCTTCACGGTAGGCACTGAGCAGAATATCGTGGCGGAACACCTGGGGGGTCTGCACCAACCAAATCTCTTCGCGAGGAAGCGTCTCCATCACTCGTTGCTCGCTAACCCGCTTGACGGTATCGGTGGCCGGCACCGCCGCAATGACGGCGCCAGTTTGTCGCGCCGCCTGCCAGGTAGCTTCGAGAAGCCGTTCGGTTACCAGAGGACGAACCCCATCGTGAATCAGCACCAGCTCGCATTCTTCGGGAATCTGTTGCAGAGCCTGCCAGACACTGTCCTGACGTTCCCTGCCCCCGGGAATTACCGTAATCGGCTGGTGATCGCCCAGATGCTCCCGCACCAAAAGCCGGGCCTCAACCAGGAAATCCTCGGGTACGGCCAGTACCGCGCCGTTGATGAAGGGAGCCGCGACGATAACTTCCAGGGTATGGATCAACAGCGGTTTGCGATGGAGTTCCAGAAACTGCTTGGGGATGTCGAACCCAAGGCGTACCCCGCGCCCAGCGGCAGGAATGATGGCATAGGTCACCATGATCTATCGTCGATCTCGCTGCATAGACTCAATCTCCCGCAGGAACAGCGGCACATGAAAGTCGAGTCGGAGAAGGGAAGGGGATTTGAAGCAGGTCATAAGCCGGATTCTGTTCTTCAACCACCTCTCGGTGGTAGAAGCGATGGTCATTCCTCTAGGATTGCGGTTACCCGCAACCTCGTGCGACCGACCCGAGAGCTCGAGCGGGCAGCCCTCAAACGCTCTCCTATTTGGTCTTGCTCCGGGTGGGGTTTGCCGAGCTCCCGGCGTCGCCGCCGGGACTGGTGAGCTCTTACCTCACCGTTTCACCCTTACCCCACCACAGGCGAGGCCCATGGCAGGGCGGTTTGCTTTCTGTGGCACTTTCCTGCTCGTCACCGAGACTGGGTGTTACCCAGCACCCTGCCCTGTGGAGTCCGGACTTTCCTCCGATTCCAGCGAACGGAAGCGGCGACCATCTGACCTGCTTCAAAACTCAAATCCCTCCGCAACAACCGAACCCGGCGGCATTGCCAACACCGGCCCTTAGGACCACAACCGGACTTCGGCAGAGAAACAAGCTTTGGTAGGGCGGACTGGAAATCCGCCCCATAGAAAGCAGTTCCAATATCATTATACCATCAAGGCATCTGTTTCAGCTTCTGCTTGGCAATTTGCGCCTGAGGGCTCCTGGGAAACTTGTCAATGAGCCGTTCATACAGGATGCGGGCGGCGGTCCGGTCGCCGATCTGTTGGAAAGCCGCTGCCTGCTTGAGCATCGCGTTTGGGGTCTTGTTGCCACTAGGGTAGCGATTGAGCACCTGCTGGAAGGTTTCAATGGAGTTTTGATACTGTTTTTCGGAGTAATAGCACTCACCGATCCAGTACAATGCGCTGTCAGCCATGCTTGACTGCGGGAATTGTTTCATAAAGCCCTGGAATTGCTGGCGAGCGTTGGCAAACTGGTTCTTTTGAAACAGGTCGAAGGCGGAGTCGAATGCTGCCTTTTCAGGATTCTGACTGGGTGGAGGCTGGATGGCTGGCACACCCTTGGGCACCTCCGGGGGAGGAGGAGGAGGAGGAGGCAGAGGTGGCGGTGAAGATACCTTGGCGTGCTTGTCTGATATTTCTCCCCTGGGGATTTCGATGTTGGGTGTGGGCTCGACCTCAGCGGCAGGTAAAGCCGACGCACCAGCAGAAATCCTCGCTTCAGTTCGATCTTCGCCGTTGGTCGATGGGGCTTCGGTGGCTTGCTGCCGTCGACCCAGACGGTGTTCTTGTTCGTCCAAACGTCCGCTCAACCTCCCAACCTGGACACGTAGTTCGTCCAGACGTGCATTCAGTTCGGCGAGGCCTCCACGGCCGGAATCCTTCCCCATTACCTGTTCCAAACGCTGCACTCGGATGTTCAGGTCTTGGACATCCTGTTCCACTCCATACACTCCCCGCCGCAGTGATGACGTGTCCTGAGTGGTGACACAGCCGTTCAATGCAACCACAGCCAAAAGTGACAACAGGGTCAACCTGGCCCTTGTCGCTCCAAAGCATTGTGTCCGGTTCATAACGTACACCCCTGCGCAGGTTGGTGCTAAAGTCCCGTTAGAAAGCTCAAGGCGGCAGAGTGCAAGGGGGAAAAGGGAAAATCCCTTTCCCGCTCATGGCCCAACGCCTTCACGCCCTCACGGATCCAAAGCCACATGGGCACGAGGCGGGACCGGGCGGCAGCCCCGCGCCCCGCCGGCCTGGGTGAGAGAATCATGAGGTTACTGCAAATTGAGAGCGAAATGTGCCCGCCGGTTCTTGCCCCACGACGCCTCATCATGTCCGGTGGCCAGTGGTCGTTCCTTGCCGTAACTGATCATGGTGAGATTGCCCACCGGAATACCCGATTGTTTCAAATACTGATAGGCCGTAGTGGCACGGCGCTCACCCAGCGCCAGGTTGTATTCGGTGGTACCCCGCTCGTCACAATGCCCTTCGACCGTAACCTTGGCTTTCGGATAACGCTTCAAAAACTCCGCCTTCTGCTGCAAAACCCGGCGCGCTTCCTCGGTCAAGGTGTAACCGTTATAGGCAAAAAGAATGTCCTCGTTCTCGAACGTCTGGGCTCGCTGCATGAATTCCTGGCGTTCCGCCGGAGTATTCAGCCCCAGTTCGCGCCATTGGCTTTCGCTAAGTCCCAGACCGCCGGGGCCCATACCGCCCTGATCGGAACCGTACCCGGCGCCAAAATCCTGCGTTGCCGGGACTGTTTTCTTCGCGCAGGCAGAAAGAGCGAGGATGCAAACGACGATTACCATCACCTGGGAAAAACCAGAAAGCCTCTTCATAACAATCCTCCCGACGAATACCCCACTATGCTTGGTTTCTGTGACATCATCAAGAATCTCGCCAGTGGAACTCACTACTCGCGCCGTGGCGAACGCGGCGACCAACTGGGGAGTTGCTGTTCACCCGACGACCTGGTGAGGCGCCGAGATCCCTCCCCGTTTGCGGACATAATCCAAATAGTCGAGGAGCCCTCACGGGTAGAACTGAACACCAGCATTCGCCCGTCTGGTGACCAGCGCGGGTCGACGTTGCTCCCAGGGCCGTTGGTCAACTGGCGTACTCCACCCCCGTCGGCACGAACCACGAAAATATCATAGCGCCCTCCACTGGTGCCACAGTAAGCTATCAAGTCTCCCTTCGGCGACCAACTGGGGGAGGTGTTGTAGTTGCCATTGAAGCTGATGCGGCGTTTCTGGCCACTGCCAAGGTCCATCACATAGATCTGGGGGCTCCCGGTTTCATCCGAAACATACGCCAGTTTCCGCCCATCCGGTGACCAACTCGGGGAAGTGTCGTTGCCCGGCCCGCCCACCAGTTTTTGAATGATGGCTCCTGATGAGGATACCAAGCAGATGTCGGGATTGCCGTCCGTGGAAAGGGTCACCGCCAATTCACTGCTTCCGGGCCGCCAGGCCGGGGTGGAATTGAGGCCGGGGTAGCCGCACAGAACTTTGCTACTGCCGTCCGAGAGACTAGCAACAAATACTTTGGGGAATTTCTCGCGGTAGCTGGTGTAGGCAATCCTGGTGCCATCCGGACTCCAAGCCGGAGACAGATTGATGGAGTTATCACGGGTAACTTGTACGAGATGGCTGCCATCAAAATCGGTGACGAAGATCTCCTTGTTCTTGCCGGAGACTTGGACGAAGGCGATCTTGGTCCCGAAAACCCCCGGTTCGCCGGTCAGAGCCATGAGGATTTCGTCGGCAAAGCGATGCATCATCGCGGGCCAGTCACGGACATCGCCCTCATAGACCTTTCCCACCACCAACCGACCGGTTACGGAATCGAAGAAGCGCATCTGCAGCTTGATGCGCGATCCGGCCACTTCATAACCGCCGCGGGCCAAATAGTCGGCGCCGGCCCGACGCCAGCTGGGGAAGTTGATCTCGGCTTCCGTTAAACCCATCTTTTGCGGATCTTCAAGGAAGCCGCTGGGATCGAGGGGTTTAAACAGACCGGATAGCTCCAGATCCTTGGCCAAAGTGCTGCCGGCCTCTCTGGCCACCTGGCCTTCACCGCCACCCAACATTTTAAGATCGGGCACTGCCACGGGGATGCGTTTGAAAAAGGGTTGGGTGATATCAATATAGACCCGCTCCGCGGCAGTGGCAGTGGATACGATAACAGGAAGCGCTATGACACAGACCGTAAAGGTCAGCATGGCGGACCATCGATATAAGCCTCGCAGATTCACGTCGGTACTCCGATAATGCACAAGATCCAGTGCCGGATAGCATATGACCAGAACCCCGCCCTCACACTCTCGCCCCCTCACCAATCCACAACCCCAAGTCAGGCCAGGTCCTCGGGACGAAAACGGATTCCGATTTCCTCCTGAGGTGGGCTGTAGATCTTGGGGAAGGGCGGCAGGCTGTCGACTTTGCGCACGGCCCGTTCCGC
Source organism: uncultured delta proteobacterium (assembly GCA_963802715.1). Lineage (GTDB taxonomy): Bacteria > Desulfobacterota > Syntrophobacteria > Syntrophobacterales > Syntrophobacteraceae > CAWDJT01. The sequence goes on along the minus strand of CAWDJT010000040.1, from coordinate 15,314 downwards.
CGATTCATCCAGCAACGAATTGCCGGATTTCTTTTCGAATCGATAGCTCAATATCTTGCCGTCTCTGCTCACCACCAGGATGATGATGGCCTCGAGGTGTTGTCCCTTGAGCCTCGACGTGTCCAAAGACCACTCACGGCGAATTATGCTCCAAACCTCGGCATAATAGAGACGGCGAGCCAATCCGATCTGGCCAGGATCGCCACCACCGGCCGCAGCGCCGGTTCCTGCAGCACCTGGTCGCTCCCGACCCGGGTTTGCCGGCCGTGGCTGACGCGCCTGGCGGCGCCACCAGAGTCTTTCCGGCGCGGCTTGAGTAGATTTGTCGGCCGTGGCCTGCTGAGCAGCAGGAGTTGCAACACCGGCTTTCTTGTCAGCTTGTGGGGCTTCAGCCGGCGAGGCCTCCTTGGGCTGCTTGGGTTTCTGAATGAGCTTGTCGAGCGACTTGTCAATAACCCCTGAAATTGATTTGGCGGGCTGTTCGGGCTCAACGGTGCTTCCCAATTTCTTCAACGGTGTTACCGGCGTCGCAGCGGACTGCGGGCGAAGCCGCTCCACCGGCATCACCGGAATCGATGAGTGAACCTTAGTGGAGGCGACCTTGGTGGTGGCCTGTTTGCCTGCGCCTCCATCCATAGGGTTACCGTCGCTGAGTCCAGCCTGTTCCAGGGTGACCAAATCTACTGAGTAGAAGGACAAAGGCACAATTCGTTTGGGAAGCAGGCCGGGCACAACAATCGTCAATGCCGCCACAACGATGTGGATCGCCATCGACCAAGCCATGCCCCGGGTCAGCTGAAAGCGGGGCGGCTGACGGTGATACAGGGCCCAGAGGCTTCCTTCCATGATGCCCAACCTTCGAGTTAATACAGTGCCGCAACAGTGCGGCGCACTGCTGTCATCGGGTTGATTTCAGCGGTTCTGTCACCATGCCGATCTTGTCGATCCCATTGCTTCGAATGATCGCCATAACCTTTACGACAAAACCGTATGGAATGCTTTCGTCTGCTCGGAGAAAAACCCCCTGATGACCTTGCTGATTGCGATAGATGGCGGACAGCTTGGGGCCGAGGTTGTCGAGATCGACCGCATAGTCGTTGATGTAAATCTTGCGATCCCCAGCCACCGTGACCACCAACCGTTCGTCCTCGGTCGGGATTGCGGGTGCCGAAGTCTCCGGCAATTTCACATCAATGCCCTGCATCATCATCGGTGCTGTAACCATGAAGATGATGAGCAAGACCAGCATGACGTCCACCAGCGGCGTAACATTGATGTCAGCCAGCAGCTGGCGATTAGAACCGTTGGTCTGCATAGGGATCGGTCATCCTTGCATTTGCAGGGTGTGTCGGTCCTCCGGTATCGGGAATGACCGCGAACCGCCATCACATAGCGGGACTTGCTCACTTGGCCAGGGAAACCGCTTCCGATCTTGGGGTCTGCCTACGAAGCAAGTCGCGCTTGACGATGTTCAGAAAATCGGCGCTGAAATTACTCATCTCGCTTTCGACTTGGCGTAGCTTATTAGAGAAATGGTTGAACGCGATCACCGCGGGGATGGCGGTTGCCAGACCGATGGCGGTTGCCACCAAGGCTTCCGATATGCCTGGAGCGACCACTGCCAGGTTAGCGGCACCCTTCAAGCCGATTTCCTGAAAACTGGTCATGATACCCCAAACGGTGCCGAACAAACCAATGAACGGCGCAGTATTGCCGGTAGTGGCCAACAGGGGCACAAACCGTTCCAGGCGTTGGCTTTCAGACAGCATCGCACCTCGCATGGCGCGCTCAACGCTTTCCAACAAAGCCTCAGGGTCCAGTCTGGACTCGTCGCTGCTGGTGAAATCCAGATACTTGTTGAGTCGACCCAGTTCTTCGTAACCGACCTGAAATACTTGCGCTATGTGGCTGTCATCAAGGCTCTTGCTGTCGCGGTACAAGCTCGAAAAACTCTTCCTGTGCCAATAGAGTTCCATGAATTGGGACGATTCGCGTCTCGCCCGATGAAGCATGCGCGACTTGATCAGGATGACCGCCCAGCAAGCTACCGATAGCATCAGCAGGATCAACAGCACCGCCTTAACCATGGGGCCTGCCTGCTTGATCATATCGGTCACGCCATTGACATGGATGGTTGATGCCGCCAGGTTTTCTGAAGCTGCGTAAGCCTCAAGTATCAATCCAAGAACCATTGTATCATCTTCCCATTCAACACCATCGTCACAACAAGACCAACCAACTCCGTAAAACGACCGTTTGGTTCCTTCTCAAAACGATGTGTTTTCCAATGCTTTCATCAATCCAGTTCAATCACGGCGGTCACCAAGCAAGGCAAGGCCAAACCGGCTGTCTCATGGATGCTCACGTCGGCAATCTGCCCGGAGATCTCGGTTCGAGCCGGATTGACCTCCACAATGGTGGCGCCGTGTTCCTTGGCGATACCCGGCAGAAAGGATGCCGGCGCAACGGTCCCGGAGGTTCCCACAACCAACATGAGATCGCAATGTTGAGCGGCATCCATGGCCTTTTGATGGGCCTCAGCTGGAATGCTCTCGCCAAAAAAAACAAAATTGGGCCTCAACGGCCCACCACAGGAACAACGGGGAGGGAGGGGCTGCGATGTCAGCCCCTCCCGTTCATACGTTTGCTCACACCGGTCACAGCGAAGGCTCCTGCCATGGCCGTGATATTCGACCACCTGAACGCTTCCGGCACGTTGATGCAGGCTATCCACGTTCTGGGTGATGACCGCCTGGAGGTGATTGCGTTTCTCCAGTTCGGCTAAAGCATAGTGAGCCGGGTTGGGTGCTGCCCGGCTCAACAAGTCATCCATCTCCAATAGCATCCGCCACACTTTGGCAGGGTCGCGTCGGAAGGACTGAATATGACCGAATTCCATCGGATCAAACCGCGACCACAGTCCCCCTTCACTGCGGAAGTCCGGGATGCCGCTTTCCACAGAAATACCTGCTCCCGTCAGGGCCACAGCGCCATGACTGCGCTTCAGCCGATCTGCAACCTGACGGTAAATCGATGGGTCCACGGTCATGTCTAACTTAGTTTTCCTTAGTGCTTATAATATGTTACCTGGTTCGCGAAGATACTATCACCGAATTTCAAAGTTTGTCAATGCATTTCCTGGAGCGGCATTGCCTGCCAAAACCAGTCTGAAGCTCGGCGGAACATGCTCTCAACTACGCTTCGCCCAGGAGCCGGCGCGGTGCAGGATCGATGACATCCTGGCATCACCGGCACCGCGGCTTCTCCCTTGAAGTCTCCAGGGTGATGACCTATAAAGAAGAGGAATTCAGTGAAGTTGGTTGTATTGGCAAGACCGTGATGGGCTTGGCAGATGCACGCCATTCCGATGAGGAGGTCAGACCATGACTCTGCAGCACCAGGATTTGCGACCCGACGTGGTCAGGCAACGTTTCCCTAATAGCCTGGCTCCACTAGTTAACGGGAGGTATCTGCTCCAGGCCGCCAAGAAGCACAACGCCATCATCATGGCCACCAACATTCGCTGTCGCTTGCCGGTGGAAGGCATTGTGCGCGCTTCGATGGCGACCCGTGCGCCGGTGATGTATGAAATCGCCAAATCAGAACTCACCTACACCGAGTTCACACCTGCTTCCTTCGTGGAATTCATCATTCACGAAAATGAGCGGTTGGGGAATCGAGATGTGCCCTTTGCCATCCATGCCGATCACCTCACCGTCAAGAACCCCGAAGCTGTCGAGCAGGTGCGGGCGTTGATCGCCGAGCAACTGGCCGCCGGCTTCAGCTCCTTTGCCATCGATGCGTCTCACATGGAAAATGAAAAGAACCTGGCAGCCACCGTCGAGTTGGCACAGCCCGTGGTCCGTGCGGGTCTGAGCCTGGAAGTGGAACTGGGAGAGATCGGCGCCAAGAGTGGTAGTGCCGAGGGCTTTACGCAACCGGAGGAAGCCCGCTGGTTCATCGGGGAATTGGTGAAGCAGGGTGTCCACCCCGACCTTTTGGCCATCAACAACGGTTCCATTCACGGAACCTATTTTGGCACCACCCAGGAAGGTATCCAGCTGGATCTCACCCGCGAGATTTGGGAGGCGATTCAACCGTGGTCGGTGGACATCGCCCAGCACGGCATTACCGGGACTTCTCTGGATAAGATCAGCACCTTCATCAACTACGGTATTCGCAAAGGCAACGTCGGGACGTTGTGGCAGAATATCTCCTTTGGTTTTGCCATGAACCAGAACGGCAATGCGATCACCACTGAAAACCGCGAATACATCAAGCCACCCTATCGCGGCGTGCCCGACGAGTTGTGGCAGGAGATTTGGGCGTGGGCCAAGGAGTCCGGCAATACCGGCGGGAACATCAAGAACGCCAACAAGGTCTATGCCGCGCAACTGAACGCCATACCCCGAACGCTGCAAGCAGCGCATCAGCGACCATGCTTATGAGGAAGCCGTGCGCCTGTTTGAAGCCACTCGTTCGGTGGGGCTGGCTGACAGTGTCTGGGAATATGCTGCTGCCGGTTAGTACCTCGAGGTGGGTGGATCTTCATCAAGGGAGCAACGCTTTTCAGGCCCTTACGATTGAATCCCCTGGTTTTGATTACGCGCACCATGAGGATCTATTTGTAACCAGACCGCCGTGATCATCTGCTTCCAGAGGTCCATCCTTCACGCAACAGGGAGCGGCTATCCGCAGCGTCATCTATTGCCGGCAATGATTCCATAGAAAGTGCTGCCCGGTATGAAACGGTGCGTGTCGATTCGGCGGAACCCGCACCGCTTCAATAATGCTGTGATCTCATCCACGTCGGGAAGCCGCGTCAGGCCTTTTAAGGAACAGTTGACCACATTCAGATTGGCTGCACCGACATCCATCCCCCTGCTGCGGCAATTCATCGCGACTGCCAATACACCTTCAGGCGCAAGCATGGCGCCCAGTTTGTCAACCAATTCAGCACGGTCTTCGTCATTGAAGTAATAGAGGATGTTGAAGAGTGTGATCAGCTCGAATGGCCCCACGATCTCCTCAGGGGGATGGCGGATGTCGCCATGCAGGATGCGGAACGCGTCATTCAGACCCCATTGGGCGACGTTGTCCTTTGCCTGCCGGACCACCGCCTCATCACTGTCCAGACCTACACCTGTGGCGTTCCGGTTGGCGCTATGAGCGCTATGCAGAAAGATACCGGAACCGCATCCCACATCCAGAATCCGCATGGGGTTTTTGCCGGAAACGATGCCCGAGAGAAAATCCTTGAGGATCGGTTCCGCAATCTTTGAAAACCGGGCCACCAAAGCACCCATTCTCTGGAGATCATCACCCAGTTCGCCGCCCCGCAAGCGATCGGCCATCTGCCGATAGGCGTCGCTGTAATAGGTGATGTTGGCCTGGATCATGGCAGCGAGCATATCTCCCTTGCTACTCATGATGGCTTTGGATCGTTTTCCTTTGATGAAGAACAGTTGGTTCTTGACTCCCAGTTCTTTGATGGCGACTCCCACATCCAACAAAGCATCGAGAAGATCCGGGCGCCGCACATGCAGCTTACCAATCAGCATCTGCCTGTCACAGGGGGTGGCCAGTGCTTGCAACAAACCCGATTCGTAGGCGGCATGGATGAAATGCATCCTCACCAATGCCTGCCAATCCTTCATGATGGGCAACAGACCAGGTAGCTTCAAAATTCGCAGAAAGGAGAGCATGTACCGCCAATTCAACGCAATACCTCCCGTTTTGAGTGCGCCTCAATTTGGAGGATAAGGGCCAACGACGGACATCACCGGCACGCAAGCACGCCGCCAGGGAGCTTCGGGATAGTACCACCGCATGATCCTGGCGTGGTTACGTGTCCGTGTGCATGGCCTGGTTGAGCGGTGGAATGCCCTTGATTTCTGGTGCCGATCTGTCATATTGTAATTACCGTAATTATGAATCGCGTTTTCCTCTAACAAAACGGTGGCATCATGGAAAAACAATCGCGCGCAAGAGACGTTAAGTTAGTGCCCATTGGCAACTCTCAAGGTGTTCGCATCCCTAAAGCTCTCCTGCAGAAATATGCTTTTTCAGGTTCTCTGGTTCTTGAAGAAACCGATCGAGGCATCCTGTTGCGAAAGAAACGAGAAGACAAGTTCTCTTGGGAAGACACTTTTAAGGCCATGGCTGAAGAAGGCGAAGACTGGACGGATTTCGATGTGACCTTGCTAGATGGCTTGGAGGAAGGCGACCTTGAGTCCTAAAAGATACACCATCTATTTTGCCGATTTGAACCCAACCGTAGGCAGTGAGATCAGCAAGGTTCGTCCCGTTGTCATCGTCAGCCAAGATGCCATGAACCAGTACTTGGATACGGTTGTTGTCTGTCCTTTGACATCCACACTACATCCCCAGTGGCGCTCGCGACTGCAGATAACCTGCGCGGGGAAAGAAGCTGAGATAGCTGTTGACCAAATACGCACCATCAGCAAGAAACGCTTGAGAGAGAAAATCGATCAGCTACCCGCCACGCAAGCATCCCAATTGAGGCGAATTATCACCGAGATGTACGGCGAATGACCTCCCTTCGATTTCCTTCCTCCCATCCAGAACCAAGACAATTATCGCAGCGCACTCGTGTACCTCCATACTCCTGCGCGGGTGTCGAAGGGGCGAACCTGCAAGACTGGGTTGACGAAGCGCTAGGAGATCCGCTCCCAGCGCGTGCCGGATGACGTGTCCAACAAGCGAATCCCTCGCTCTTCGAGTTGGTGCCGGATGCGGTCGGCTTCGGCCCAATCTTTCCGCGCGCGCGCTTGTTCACGCTTTAGGACCAGGTTTTGTTCCTCCTCGGAGAGGACCTGTTCTTCCAACTCCAAAACACCCAGGATGCCATCCAGTTTCCCAAGACAATCCAATACCTGGCGGCCTTGTCCGGGAGTTAGGCGACCGTTGTCCAGCAGCGGATTGACCTGTCGCACAAATTGAAACAGGGTGGACAGCGCCCTCGGCACATTGAGGTTGTCCGAGAGGGCTTCAAAGAAGTTCTGTTCCAGGGCAAAGACCCATTCACCCAGGTCGCGATGTTCTTCCTGGGAGTCCCGAACCTGGCGCAGGCGGTTGACAAAATCCCTGAGCCGACGGAAGCCCTGGAGGCTGTTGTGGAGATTCACCTGGGTGGCATGCAAAGGTTTGCTGTAGTGCACGCTGAGAAGCCAATAGCGCAGTTGGGCTCCGGTGAATCCTTGCCGCACCAACTCGCGGATCGGCATGGTTTCATGGATGGGCTCGTCGGGGCGATCCTTTTCCGACCACATCTGTTCGCAGACCATCCAAATGTTGGCGTGGGCTTTCCCGGTCAGTGCTTCCGTGATCGCCCGGACATTTTCCAGGTGAGGGAACAGGAAGTCCACGCTACTGACTTGAATGTCGATCGGATTGCCGAGTTCCTGCATGGCCACGGTGGCGGCGGCGATGTGCCAGGTTGGCAGCACGTTACCCCAGTCGGTCTTGGCAAGCAGATACCGCGCTTGAGTTCAGCCAGCGTCGTCCGCTTGAGCAGCGTGAAATCCCGGGGGTTGATCTTCTCATAGGCGTCAAGATCTACCGTGGTGCCCAGCCGAATCTTCTTCAGGTCGACTCCGGACAGGCTCCCATAGGTCTTGGTATGGGCGATATTGAAGTAGACCGAACGCAGCTTTTCGTAGGCTGCACCCTTGTCGAGGAGGGTCTTGGTGGCCTGAACGATGGCGTCGATGTGATCGCTGGTGCGCGGGTAACGTAGGGCGCGTACCACCTTGAGCTGATCCAGATCAGTCAGGACTTGGTCCAGCTGCTGCTGGGCGTATTCAGCCAGTGGTTTCTGGGCTTCGCAAGCGCCATGGATGGTACGGCTGTCCAAGTCGGGGACAAACAGCACCTGGGAGCTGTTGAAGCCCTTGGCCCGGAGAAACCGTACCAGCAGATCGGCCAGCACGAACCGCCGTGATTCCTGAAGGGTCAGCGGAGTATCAAGGGGTGGGCCGGTCACAAAAATACTGGCGGCACCTTCACGGACGGGTTTGAAATCGACTTTCTGGCGTTGGAGGCAATCGTAAAAACGAAAATCCGGCTCCAATAAGGTGGTGAAGAGATTGGTGCTGAGATAACGGTCGCCACCGTCGGGGAAGACCGTTACCACCACGCCCTGGTCACGTTCCTGGGCGATCTCGGCGGCCGCCACCATGGCTGCGCCGGAACTCATGCCGACAAACAGACCTTCCTCGCGCGCCAAGCGCCGGGCGGCATCGAAGGCCTCTTCATCCTTCACGTGGACGATTCGATCCAGGGCGTATCGATCGAAGATGCCGGGCACATAGGACTCCTTCATGTTCTTGAGGCCCTGGATCTTGTGGCCCGGATAAGGTTCGACGCCAATCACCTGGATGGCCGGATTGCGCTCCTTCATGGCCCGAAGGATGCCCATCACGGTTCCCGTCGTGCCAAGAGTCGCCACCACGACATCCACCTGTCCATCGGTCTGCTCATAGATTTCCGGACCGGTACCGAAGTGGTGTGCCGTTGGGTTGGCCGGATTGTTGAACTGATCGGCCATAAAGTATTCGTCCGGGTTTTCGCGCACCAGCCGATAGACTTCCTCGATGGAGCCATCGGTTCCAAGGGTTCCAGGGGTGAGGAGCAGCTCCGCGCCCAGGGCCTTCAAGATCTTCTGCCGCTCAAGGCTGGCGGTTTCGGGCATGGCCAGGGTGATCCGGTAGCCCTTCACGGCGGCGACCATGGCCAGTCCGATACCGGTGTTACCGCTGGTTGCTTCGATGATGATCTTGTCGTGAGTGAGCAAGCCTTCCCGCTCGGCTGATTCGATCATGGCAAGTGCCGCGCGGTCCTTGATGGAACCGCCGGGGTTCCTCGATTCCAGCTTGGCATAGACGGTCACCCGGGGATTCGGATTCAACCGGTTGATGCGCACCAGGGGCGTGTTGCCGATGGCTTCGAGTACATTCGAGTAAACGTTCTTCATCGCGGTGGTCGCCTTCTAGGGGAGCCCTTCTCGGTGGCCAGGACCTGCCAGATTAGCCAAAGAGTGTTGTGAGGGGAGTCCGGGCAACACACACACCAAGCCCATGGTTCAACCTCTTATTACGCTCTCCCGTCTTTATTTGTCAAAAGCTTTCCTGGTGGTCATGGCCGCGACAAATCAGCGGGTGAGCGCTCCAGGGATGGTGTGTTCCAATAGAAATGCTGACAAGGTTCGTGCCAAGTTTGATACTTTCATTTGACGAGATCGGTGGTTGAAGGTATAAGCGAATGGTTTGAAGCATTTACCCGCAGGATCTTGATATCATTGCCAGGGAGGTTCTCGATGAAAATTGGGGTCATCGGTGTCGGTGGAGTGGGAGGCTATTTCGGTGGCCTGCTGGCACGCAAGGGTACGGACATCCATTTTGTGGCCCGCGGCAAGCATTTGAGAGCGCTCCAGGAGGAAGGGCTGCAAGTGCTTTCCAGCGGGGGCAACTTCCACGTGCGCATCCACGCTACCGCCGAGCCCCACGAGATCGGTCCGGTGGACCTGGTCCTGTTCTGTGTGAAGTCATTCGATACCTATCATGCCACCCGCGAAATGGAATCCATGGTGGATGATTCCACCGTCATCCTCAGCCTGCAAAACGGCATCGACAATATCGAGAAGCTGGTCGATTACTATGGACCTGAGCGGATCATGGGCGGAACCGCATACATTGAATCATCCCTGGCTGCGCCTGGTGCTATCGCTCACACCGGGGACATGGGGCGCATTGTATTCGGCGAACTCAATGGCGAGTCGAGCGAACGGGCTCGATCGATCCTTGAGATATTCCAGCAAGCCGGCATCGATACACGATTGAGTGACAATATCCAGCGCGTTCTTTGGGAGAAATTTCTGTTTATTTGCGGTGTGCACGGCGTCAGCACGCTGTGCCGAGCACCTCTCGGATTGGTGATGAGTTGTCCGGAGACTCGCGAGCTCTTGATGCAAGTCATGCAGGAAGTGCAACAGCTGGCGGAAGTCAAAGGGATCGAGTTGTCGAAAAAAGCCGTCAGTGATGCCATGGAGCTCGTTGGTACCTACAAGAAGCAATTCAAGTGTTCCATGCTGCGTGATTTGGAGTGGCACCGCCCCATGGAAATCGAAGCCCTCAACGGTATGGTGGTCAAACTGGGCCGAACGCTTGGCTTGTCGACCCCACTGAATCAAGTCATCTATGCTTGCATCAAACTGGAGAATCAGAAGATCCTGGACCCCCTCTGGATGTCCCAACTGGAGGGCTAGTACTGCCGGAGCTTCTTGTAAAAGTCCTTTCACCCTTCGATACCTCAGGGCGAACGGATTCTGCCTTTGCAACATGCTGTATTTCCGTTCGTGGTGAGGTATCGAACCATGAACGGAAATGGTTTTGCAAGAGGTCACTCCTCATCATTTTGGCTCTTCGTAATTTGCCTGTACGTTTAGCGTTGTCGGGCTGTGTTTGATGGCACCGCGGCTTTAAGCACGGTGTCCCACCGTTATTCCCGCAGCAGGCTTGCTATCCCCAGTTCAGGCGCACGTCGGCGGACTCTCTCCACAATATCAGGGCTCATCACGATATCGTCAGGCCAGGGCCGTTGGTGGTCGTCTTCGGGACCCTTCTTGGTGGCATCAATCAGCATCCTCCCCTGAATTCGAATGATATCGCGCTTCGGATCCACGTTGTTGAAAACCTTCCAGAGCACCAACGAACCATCACTCAAATCGATGCCATCGTCATACAAGACCACGATGCTGAACGGAACCAGTTGCGGATGGTTTAACAGGGCTTCCGCCAAGGTTCTTCCGGAGAAGCTTCCATCCTTGCGGAGATTCACCAGCAGGGGTCGGTGCCGGCGTATTGAGCGCCGGCACAAAGAAATCTGCAAGATATGTGGAAATGCTCCGCAGGGCGGTTCCAATAAGCTCACGAGGCATATGCGGTTCGAGTTGAGGTGCAGCCACCGAAGTTCGATCCCGCTCCCCGGACAGCCGGCGAGTAGCATCAATACCCACTTTTCCGCCAAACAATGGGTCAGGGGCGCTGTGATCGAGCACGTCCAGGACCCCCTCGCTCAGATAGACATCGCTTTCCAGATCAATGGTGTTGAGAATGGTTTCCAGGAGTTGGCGCGGCTTGCCGAGATCCACATCGTGATCCACGGCGACCAGCACCTTGCAGAAGCTCATCTGGCCCTGCCCCCAAAGGGCGCTCATAACACGGCGCGCATGCCCGGGATACTCCTTGGCGATGCTTAGGACGGTAATATTATGAAAGACGCCCTCCCAGGGCAGCCAATAGTCCCGCACTTCCGGCAGGATCGCATTGAGCAGCGGCAGAAAGATGCGTTCGGTGGCCTTGGCGAGGTAGCAATCCTCCATGGGTGGACGTCCAACGATGGTCGCCGCATAGATCGGATTGCGGCGATGGGTGATGGCCGTCACATGGAACACCGGATATTCGTCCACCAGCGAATAATAACCGGTATGATCGCCAAACGGACCTTCCACCCGGCGTTCTTCGGGATCCACGTAGCCTTCCAGGACGAATTCGGCTTCCGCAGGGACTTCCAGATCGATTGTGCGGCAACGAACCATGGCCACCGGCTTGCGGCGAATAAAACCGGCCAGGAGCATTTCATCGACTCCCCGTGGTAGCGGAGCAGTGGCGGCGTACGTGGTGGCGGGATCGGTACCGATGGCCACGGCCACCGGCATGCGTCTTCCGACTTCGCGGTATTCTTTGAAATAGTGGGAACCGTCCTTGTGAATGTGCCAATGCATGCCGGTGGTATTGCGGTCGAAAACCTGCAGCCGGTACATGCCTGCATTGCGACGGCCGGTCTTGAGGCTGCGGGTGATGACCACCGGCAAGGTAACGAACGGCCCCCCATCATCAGGCCAGCAGCGCAGCACCGGCAATCGGCTCAGATCCACGGATTCACCGGTATAGACCACTTCCTGACAGGGTGCCCGGGATTGTTTTCTCGGGAAGAACTGCAGCAGGTCCAATGCCAGGGGTGCCATTCGAAAGGCATCCCTAAGGGATTTGGGCGGGTCCATTTCAATGAAACGCCGCACCCGTACCGCCAGCGTATCCAGGTCCGGGACTCCCATAGCCATACAGATGCGCCGTTCACTGCCAAATGCATTGGTCAACACCGGGAAGGCAGATCCTTCCACGGTTTCGAAGAGCAGGGCTTGGCCTCCACCGGGACTCTTTGAAGCCAGATCCGTGATGTGAGTAATTTCCAGGTGGGCCGACACCGGCGCGCTGATGCGCATGAGTTCACCGGCCTGTTCCAAAGCGGTTACAAATTCTTGCAAGTTACGGTAGGCAGTTTTCATGGGATGCCAGTCTCGTTGTGATTGTCGGTGAATGTGTGGTGGTCTTGCCGTCGCTTGGGTCAGAACTTCCACGTATCCAGGAAGACCGCCAAAAGGAGGAGGATGGATATGGCGCTGTTGACATGGAAAAAGGCCAGATCGATGTGCGTCAAGTCTGCAGGGTACACCAGTCGGTGTTCCAACACCAGCAGTCCCCCAATGATGATGAGCATTCCAAGAAACACCAAACCCAGATGAAAGGCCAGATAAACCCCCATCAAACAAACAAAGGTCAGCACGTGCAAGGCGGCTGCGATCCGCATGGCCCACTTGGGTCCCCATCGAACAGGGATCGAATGGAGTCCCACGGATCGGTCGAAATCAATGTCCTGACAAGCGTAGAGAATATCGAAGCCGCCGATGTAGAAGAGCAGGGCCAGGGAAAGCAACAGAATCCGTGGGTCCAGTTGGCCGGAGACGGCGATCCAGGCTCCCACGGGGGCGAGCCCAATGGCCAGACCAAGATAGAGATGCGAGAATGGAGTGAAACGCTTGGTATAGGAATAGAAAAATAGGACCAGCAATACGGGGAGCGCCAGGAACAGACACAGTCGCCCCAGCATGGCGGCGGCAAACACGAACACCAGGGATGAGATGGTGATCAGGATCATGACCGCTCGCTTGCTGATGGCTCCTGCCGTGAGCGGCCGATTGGAAGTTCTCGGATTCAGCAGGTCAAAGTGGACATCGGCATAACGGTTGAAACCCATAGCCGCGGAACGCGCCCCAACCATGGCGAGGAGAATCCAGCCTAGAGTACTCAAAGCCACCGGATGTTGCAGGTGCGCCAGCAGCACCGCAGCCAGTGCAAAAGGAAGTGCAAAAACCGTATGGCTGAACTTGATCAGCCGCCCATAAGTATGAATCTGTCCAAGCCACATACCATCAACCCGCAAATCTCAAAGGGCAACCGCGTTGCGCCCGGACTGACTGGTTACAAATTTCCAACGACAACACAACCTCCGTAGAGTGCTACATAACTCGCATAGAAATCATAATTACTTGATATTGTGATATAATATAAATACTGTATAGTAGTATACATTATATATACTTATATTTATATATAAATTGCAATGTCCTATATAAATATGCTCCGATAAAACCACAGTCAACTTTTACCACAGCAGTGGATCGAAGAAAAGGCGGATTGATCTTACTTTCAGGAATGATTGCTTCATGCTCAAATTCGATCTTGGCTTGAAGTAAATACGGATCAAACAAAGGGAAGCTAAGCGCTCCGTCAGGTCCAGGCTCATCCGCGCCGCATCTCATTGGTTGACACCGATTCGTAAAAACGCTATAGAAAGAGCGCCTGGGGATGTAGCTCAGCTGGGAGAGCGCAGGCTTCGCAAGTCTGAGGTCGACGGTTCGATCCCGTTCATCTCCACCAGTAAAAACAAATAGTTAGGCCAACCGATCAGTGGTTGGCCTTCTATTTTTGGTCAACTTAATTGTCCAAATGCAACCATATACCCGATCCTTCCACTTCTCGAGTTTCACACATTGCGGGTGCTGTAGACCGAGCGATATAGAGAAGCAACAGGGCATTGAATACTTGATTCTGGGACAATGGGGAAACCTCTTATTTGGCGTACTTGATCGAGAAGCTTAGGCGGGTTTCCATTGTCCATGTCATCTCTCCTATGCTATCCTCCAATGCAACTCAACCGACAATTGATCCGATCTGCCACTTTGGGACATTGCCCCCGCCGACCACCTCTGCCTCTGGTTATTCTGCGGAACTGGAACTTTGCGGCGGCATCCAGATAAAGCCGCCAAGAAGAACGGGCCTTTTTCCAGATAAATCGACAACGCACTAGACTATCATAATGAATTTTATGAGCAATTAATCGAATGCTCCAGTTTTATATGGCAAATTGTACGCAATATAATGCGGCTATTGGTACAGATACTCATTGTTGGCGAAACACTCATAGCATTATCGCCTTGATTGCTGACAACAATAGGAGACCAAATCAATGATAAAGAAAGATGATCTACAACATGTCCAGTCCGCATTCGCACCGTATCACTGCAAAATCATTCCTCATGATTTTTGGCGCACCATGGATATATACATCTTAGATGACAGTGAGGACGAAATAGTCATATTCACTCAAATCGAAACAGTTCCTCTCAAAAACGTTGACAGGCGACAAACATTGATTAACACGATAAAAAAGGCTGTCAGAGATAAGGGCGGTGCTATTCCCTGAATGCGTATCCACCAGCAATCACTTTTATTTCGCACCCGTTTTTGGAATGGAACCTCTTGCAATCATCATCTGCTTCATTTTCCCCATCCGCTGCGCGTTCTCTATTGTTATCACGTTCCAACGCGTCTGCATATTCTCGCAGAGCATCTGGTACATATAATGTGAAGCTTTCATCTCTTCTTTGGAACCGTTCTACCATAATGTTTAGCAGCCTATACTCATAGTCGCTGTGTCTAATTGGCATGAAATCATGCGTTTCTGGTTCCAGATGTTTCATACAATCAATATCCCTTCAGTTGATTTTAAGTTTCGCCAACCAGTCGTTGCAGCCGATGCTTCGCACGGCTGAACTTGGTGTTAGAACTGGAGACAATATGTCGGTACGTCGTCTTAGTGGAGCGGTCTTCTGTCTTGTTTGGTTATGTTTCATGTTTATTTTTACAAAGCTCGCTATGGACGCGAAGATGTCTACAAATACGACTCTGTATCGTGTTGAGTTTGATGTACCAAGTAAAATGGATATCCATATCCTCGGCATGCCCTTTAAGGAAACATTGGTCGCTATTGCAGAAACTACCAACGAAAATATCGCTAACCTAGAAGAGTCTATTAGGCAATCAGCCAGGACGGACTTTCTCAATTGTCGCATCTTGTTCTTAGCAACACCAACCGACCCAAGGACAGGAAAA
>CAWDJT010000039.1:0-25343 GCA_963802715.1 uncultured delta proteobacterium | reverse complement strand
AAGATCTTCACCATGGTTTGCTCCTTTCGAATCAGCGAGAATTAACGCTTGCACGGCCATTTTTCTATCAAGAACCGAAACTCTGCCTCGACGGGTCTTATCGTCCATGAACTCAGGATGAGCCTTAAGCCAGTCCACGAACATGGTAACCGTATCATTTCGTGCTGGAGGAGGGTCTGGAAAACACACCAGCATTTTCCCTTCGGGGCCAGAGTGTTGGGCCACGTGATAGGCATAGCGCACCCACCAGAAAACCATGGCAGAAGTGGACGGCTTCCCTTTAAAGCGGGTTGTCGTGCGGAGTGGTGCACAGATCCAGAAGAGCGCGGGCGGTCTTGACCTTGAAGTCTTCCGGTGTTGCCGCACCCGCGACCGACGCCAGCATGAATGTGAACGCCACCACCAAGAAAGATAGTTTTCGCTTCATGGTAAACCTCCTTGTTAAGATTTGTGCCTTTGATGCTCTGTACAGCCCTCTGTTGTCAGTTCTGTTACGCCTCTGGAATCTGGCGAGGATGGGTCATGTGCTCAGGACTCAAAATGTCGTCCAGGGCTTCTTGCGAATACTGATACGGATTTCTACCACTTGAATCGGGGAAAGCACTGCAGTAGGTATCACCCGTCTCCTCCCCCAAGATGGGGGAGGAGACTTGGGGAGTTTTGAAACAGTTCCTAATAGCCCGGCGGTGGATCCACGACCACGTAGGCTACGTCGTCGCCCGAGTAACCGCGGCCGTACCAGCTGTCACCGCAGCGATAGTAGCTGACCCCCCCAACCACCACCGCCGTTGGAGAACATGGCAGTGAGTAGAACTGGGTGGGTGTCATCATCGTGCCAACGGCAACGGCAGTGGCCGTGACAACTGCCGCTCCGACGACGGCAGCGCCAACACCATAGCCGACGGGAGGACCATAGTGATCCCAATGACCTCCAGGGGGCGGGGGCATAGGTCTGCCGCCGGGGCCACCCGGAGGCGGGGGTACGGGTCTGCCGCCACCGCCCGGAGGAGGCCAGCATAACCAGTCCCACCAGGAGGACCGCCTGGTGGCCTAGCAGGGGCACCACCGCCACCGGCCGGAGGACGAGAATAGCCGCCGCCAGCAGGAGCTCCCCCGGGAGCGCCCTGAGGACGAGCAAAACTGGAACCACCAGGAGCACCACCTGGTGGCCTAGCAGGGCACCACCGCCACCAGGCGCTCCGCCGGGAGGCCTCCCAGCTGAAAAACTCCCTCCACTGGCCGGCCCACCACGGCTAAAGCCACCGGGAGGGGCGCCCCCACCACCACGGGGACCGCCACCACCACCACCACCGTGGTAACCGCCACCGCCACCACGGCCACCACCACCGCCACCACCGCCACGGCACCACCACCGCCACCGCGTGCCCACAGGGCGTCAACGTCCACGACCATGAAGATAAAAAAGAGGCAGGCTGTCAGCACTACCGTGATCTTGAGAAAGAATCTGGGGTTCATCGCTTGCCTCCTTTCTTCGTGGACGGGGTCTTGGGCCTCTTGGCCTCGATCGCCGCCAGGAATGGGACCCTTTCCACCCCTTCGGCAGGTACAAAAGCAAAAGTGGCGTCAGTGATGGCAGGAGAGAAATTCCAGTCGGAGAACCACGCTCGAAACTGCGGTTCCCCCTCGGTTTCCCGATAGGTGATCAGGACGCGCCTGGGCAGGGGCTCGCCGCTTTGCGCCAGCCAGATCTGAAAATCCACGGTATCGGTGGTGCCGGCCAGGTGGTCACAAGGTACATCGAGAAGGGTATCGGTTTCCACATAAGCGAGGGAGGTGATTCTGCCGTCGAATTCCTCACTGACGTTGGAAAGGAAGAGCATGGCCAAGGGTAGGCGCATTTTCAAATCCCGCACGAAATAAACGATGGCGTCGTCCAGGGTCCCCGTTAATTCTGCCGATGAGTAGACGTTCTGCCTTTCCCCATAGGCCGTGATGGCCTTACCGTCGAACACGACGGTGGCCTTCTTGCCGTCGCTATCCTGGGAATCAACGCGAAATCGATCCGGGCGGCTGATGGTGTACTTCAAAAGCCTGCCAAATTCGATCTTCTGGCCCGATTCCTGGACAGTGTCGTGGGTGGAACGGACCGTTACCGTGTACTTCCCCGCCTTCCCGAGGAAATCCCCCATCTTTTTAAGGATGGTCATGGAATTCTCGTCTATGGTCGGCGCAGGCGCCTCCTTCTGTTTGGCTGCCAACACGGGTGCCGCGGCAAGGAGCAAAAGCGCCGCGACCAGGACAGCGAAACCAGTTAATCTTGATCTCATTGGGTTCCTCCGGGTTAGGATTGTTGGTTGCCCGTGGCAATTTGCCAACAACGCCACAGCGACATCTCGCTCGGTAACCTTTCATGTCGTCCAAACTGAATTTTCGTTCCGTGACGACAGCGGCGACAAGTCCTTGGATCTTCATCGCAAGACGAGGATGTTGGAAACCTCCTGGTGGATGTGGGAAACCACGGGTCTCTGACCTCCGGCCCACGGCCTCCCCCCCATCGCCGCCCATTACTTGCGACTGATTTCCACCCCACCACCACCAATCGCTACGCTCAAACCCTTGGTGGTCGATACCACTTCAATGATGACACCGTTTTGATTCTTCATGGTTACGGCGCCACCGCCGCCACCCACCGTAGCTCCAGCACCAACACCCACATAGTTGCCGTCGATGTCTTCCAGCTTCTTCAGATTATAAACCTTGCCAACAGCGGTCGCCTTGGTGATGCCAACGTTTCCCACGCTCATTCCTTCCACTTTCAAGGCGTGGTTCTTGGCCTTGTAGGTGAGGGTCCCACTACCCCAGCTAAACCCGATACCGGCCGCGACACTCCCGCTCTTGAAGCTGATTGTGGCATCCGGCTTTTTGGTCTCCGCAGCAAACCCCTGGACACCGACAAACACGAAAAGTGCTGCAACTGCAACGCACACCATCAACCGACCTAATTTAGTTTTTTGCATAGTACTTCTCCTTATTCGGCTCAACCACCGCATCAGTGTTGGAGCCATCTAGAGGGAATGGAAGGGGGCGCACCTTGCCCCCAGAAATCATCCAGCGACACTGGATGGTCACTGCCACGAGAACCATCAATCCACCCGGGGCTCAATCGCCGGCACGCTGCCGGGCCACCGTGGTAGTCTCATATTCCTGCCAGCCACCGCCAAGGGCTTTGTAGAGCTGGACGATGGCAAGGAGTTGATTCAGCTGAATCTGCGCAAGGGTGGTCTCGGCTGGGAAAAGGTATTGCTGAGTCTGCAGCACTTCGTAGTAGCTCGCCTTTCCGGCCACGTAGCGCTTCATGGAAACCTGCACGGCCTCTTCATAGGCCTTCACCGCGCGGGCCTGCTGGGCACGGGCAGCCTCGAGCTTCTGCCGGGAGATCAAGGCGTTGGACACTTCCTGGAAGGCATTGAGAGCGGTCTGTTCATAGCTCAGCTTGGCTTCCTCCCAGGCGGCTTTGGCCTGCCGATACTGGGCGATCAGAGCGCCTCCCTGGAAAATGGGTCCGGACATGAGTGCCGGCGACCGCCCACAGGTTGGCGGTACCGGATGTAAAGGCGGACAGCTCAGGGCTGACCTTACCCAGCAGCGTGGTCAGACCGATCTTGGGGAAGAAATTGGCCACCGCAACGCCAATCTGCGCATTGGCACTTCGCAGATTCTGCTCCGCCTGGCGAATATCGGGACGCCGTTCCAGCAAGTCGGACGGCAGACCGGCCGGGATTTCCGGCGGAGCTGGCTTGCTGCAGCAGGGCGGCATTGCGCTCGACCGGGCCGGGATTGCGGCCCAGAAGCACGTTGATCTGGTTTTCCTTGAGCACGATCTGACGTTCCACTTCGGGAATGTTGGCGGCGACGGTCCCAAGCAACCCCTCGGCGCTATGATGTCTCCAGCTTGGATGCCGCCCCACCTTCCAGTCGCTGGGTAAAAATCTTCAGCGTGTCCTCGAACGACTTGGTATTCCGCTTGGCGATATCCAGCTCGAGATCCAGCTCCAACAACTCGAAGTAGGCCTGGGCCACAGCGCTCACCAGAGAGACCATGACGCCCCGACGCCCTTCGTCGGTAGCCAGGTATTGCGCCCGGGCGGCTTCATTCAGGCGGCGAATGCGACCCCAGAAATCCATTTCCCACAACACGCTCAGGTCAAGGAGGGCGGAATCCGTCGTCCTGCCCCCGTTGGGGCTGGGGGTGGTGAGGAAGCTGTTCCTGCCCGTGGCGACGATGCCGCCGTAGCCGATCTGGGGGAAGAACTGCGCCCGTGCCTGGGCGGCAAGCTGTCGGGCCTGTTCGACCCGAGTCACGGCCACGCGCAGGTCGTAGTTGTTTTCCAGCGCTTCGGTGATGAGCCGCTGAAGCGTCTCGTCCTTAAAAATTTGCCACCACGGGAGGTCCGCAAGGGAAGCCTGCTCTGCCGGGGTCATGGCACTCCGAAAGTTCTCGGGGGCATCGACTGTCGGCCGTTTGTAATTGGGTCCGAGAGCACAGCCGGATGCGAAGAAAACCAAAAGAACCAAGAGGGTCAGTTGCTTTGCAAGTCTTTCCATCGCTAGTGCCCTCCACCGGAACCATGGGTAATCGGTTCATCCATTTGGGGTGTGTCAGTGCTTTACGCCACGATGAGACAACTTTCTCGACCACATAGAAGGTCACCGGGATGAGAAAGATGGCAATGAAGCTCGCCATCATCATCCCGCCGATGACGGCAAACCCCATGACCTGGCGGGAAAGTGCCCCGGCGCCGCTGGCCTTGGCCAGCGGGACGCAGCCCAGGATGAAGGCAAAGGACGTCATCAGGATCGGCCGAAGGCGCAGGCGGGCGCCTTCGAGGGCCGCCTCCATGAGCGGTTTGCCCTGCTCGATAGCCCATCTTGGCGAACTCCACGATGAGGATGGCATTCTTGGCGGCAAGCCCGATGAGCATGACCAGACCGATTTGGGCATAGATATTGTTTTCGAAATGGCCGACCCACAAACCCATGAACGCGCCGGCCACGGCAACGGGCGTGCCGAGCAGCACGCTGAACGGCAGGCTCCAGCTCTCATACTGGGCGGCCAGAATCAGGAACACGCACAGCAGCGAGAAGCCGAAGATGACCGCCGGCGACACGCCTTCCTGGGCCTTTTTCTCCTGGTAGCTCATCCCCAGGTAGTCAAAGCCCATCTCGCGCGGCATGGTCTGAGCGAAGACCTCCTCCATGGCCTTCATGGCCTGGGCGGAGCTGAAGCCGGGTTTGGCGGAGGCGTTGATCTGGGCCGAGCGAAACAAGTTGTAGCGCATGGTGAACTCAGGCCCCGCTGTCGGGTGGACGCCGGCCAGGGCCGAAAGCGGCACCATGTTGCCGTCGGCGTTGCGCACAAAGAATTGCCCCATGTCGTCGGCACGGGTGCGGTAGTCGCCCTCCGCCTGCACATATACCTGCCACTGGCGGCCGAAGCGGTTGAAGTAGTTGACAAAAATGCCGCCCATGAAGCACTGGAGCGTCTGGTACACGTCCTTGAGCGGCACGCCCTGTTTAAGAACCTTGTCGCGGTCCACATCAACCGATACCTGGGGCACCACGGGCAGAAAGGTGGTGGTGACGCTGGCCAGTTCCGGCCGTTGTCGGGCCGCTGCAACGAATTTCTGCACGTTCTCGGACAGGAAGGCAATGTCCTTGCCGGCACGATCCTCGAGGATGAAGGTCACGCCACCGGCGTTTCCGATACCCGGAATGGCCGGCGGCGAGAAGGCAAAGCCGATGGCCCCGGTGATCTCGCGGAATCTCTTGTTGATGTGGGCCATGATGGCCTCGTACTTCTCCTCGGGCTTCTTTCGCTTGGCCCAATCCTCCAGGGTGACGAAGAAAAAGCCGCTGTAGGTGTTCTGCACCTGGCTCAGCATGCTGTAGCCGACGATGGATGAGTAGTATTTGCACCCCCGGCGTCGTCTTCAGAATCTCCTCGGCCTGCTTCATGATCTCGTCGGTGCGCTGCAGCGAGGCCGCATCGGGCAGTTGCACCCCGGCGTACATGTAACCCTGGTCTTCCTCCGGAAGGAAGCTGGTGGCAATGTTCTTGCCGAGAAAACCCGTGAACACCGTGATGCCTGCAAGCAGCAGCAGCGATATGGCGCTCTTGCGGATGAGCAGACCACAGGTGCTGACGTAGCCTCCCGTGGCGCGGTCGAACCACTTGTTGAACCACCGGAAGAAGATGGCCAGGGGACCGCGTGACTCCTTCTTCGGACGCAGCAGCAGCGAAGCCAGGGCGGGACTCAGGGTGAGGGCATTGAAGGCGGAGATGATCACCGATACCGCGATGGTGACCGCGAACTGCTGGTACAGGCGCCCGGTGATGCCGGGGATGAAGGCCGTCGGCACGAAAACCGCCGCCAAAATGATGGCGATGGCGATGACCGGCCCGGATACCTCCTCCATGGCTTTGAAGGTGGCATCCTTGGGCGACATGCCGTGCTCGATGTGGTGCTCGACCGCTTCGACCACCACGATGGCGTCATCCACCACCAGGCCGATGGCGAGCACCAGGCCGAAAAGCGACAGGGTGTTGATGGAAAAACCGAACAGGGGAAACAGGGCAAACGTGCCGATCAGGGAAACCGGCACCGCCAGCAGCGGGATCAAGGTCGCGCGCCAGCCCTGCAGGAACAGGAACACCACGATGATGACCAGCACCAGGGCTTCAATCAGCGTTTTCTGGATTTCCTTCATGCCCTCGGTGACGGCCAGGGTCGTGTCCAGGGCGATCGCGTAGTCGAGGTCCAGCCGGGAAGCTCTCCTTGAGCTTCGCCATGAGCTTTTTGGTGCCCTCGGCGGCGTCAATGGCGTTGGATGCCGGGCAGCTGGTAGAGGGCGATGAGGGCCGCCGGTTTGCCGTTGAGGCGACCGATGATGTTGTAGGTCTGAGATCCCAGTTCGATGCGGGCGACGTCCTTGAGTCGCACGAAGGACCCATCCGCCTGCGCTCGAACGATGATTTCGCCGAATTCCTGCTCGTTTTGCAGACGCCCCTGGGCACGGACCGCATAGGTGAACTCCTGCCCCGGGGGCACCGGCTCCGCGCCGATCTGGCCGGCCGGGTTCACGGTGTTTTGCGTCTGGATGGCGTTGACGATTTCGGGAATAGTAATGTTGAGCTTGGCGAGCTGGTCGGGCTTCACCCAGAAACGCATGGAATACTGGCCCGCACCATAAATCGTGACGCTGGCAATTCCTGGCACGCGGGTCATCTGGTCGTTGATGTTGATATAGCAGTAGTTGGCGAGAAAGATGTTGTCGTACGTGCCGTTGGGGGAGTAGAGAGCGAACATGATGAGCGGGGCGGCCGTGGACTTCTGCACCGTGACTCCAAAGTCGCGAACATCCGACGGCAACTGGGACTCGGCCTGGCTCTGGCGCATCTGTGCCAGGATCTGGTCGGTGTTGGGGTCGGTCTTAACGTCGAAGTTGACACGGAGAGTCAACTGCCCGTCGTTGGAATTGAGGGAGTACATGTAGTTCATGTTGTCCACACCGGACATTTGCTGCTCGATGGGGGTCGCCACCGATTGTTCGACGGTGAGGGCGTCGGCACCGGTGTAAGTGGTCTTGACCTGGATTTCCGGGGGGACGATGTTGGGAAACTGCGCGATGGGCAGTCCCGACATCGCCACCAGGCCGATGATGACCATGAGGATGGCAATCACCATGGCCACAATGGGGCGGTTGATGAAGAATTTGGCCATGGGTCTTAGTCCTTCTTGGGAGGAGGGTTGGTGCGGCTTCGCCTCGGGCTTGGCAGGAGCCCCTGGGGCTTGGCTTCGGCTTCCACCGGTTTGGGGTTGACCAGCACGCCTTCCTTAACCTTCTGCAGCCCCTCCACGACGATGCGTTCCCCCGGTTTCAACCCGCTGGTGATGACCCACAGGTTGTCCACGCGCTCGCCGGTCTTGACGGGCCGAATGTTGACCTTGTTGTCAGCACCCACCACCGCGACCTGGTAGCTCCCTTGAAGCTCCATGACCGCCCTTTGGGGGACCATGATGGCGCCCTTCTTGGTGTCGGTGACGGCGCGCACCCGACCGTACTGGCCAGGGCGCAGGATATTCCCGGGGTTGGGGAAGAGGGTCGCCAGGCGAATCGTGCCGGTCTTCACGTCCACTTGCCGGTCGGCATAGGAGAATTCACCCTTGTGAGGGTAAACCTTGCCATCTGCCAGGATCAGCTCCGACCTTCTTGCGCTCGGTGTCGGTCTTGGTCTCGGCTGTGGCGATCGCCTGGGCCATCGTCATATATTCCTGTTCGCTGATGGGGAAGTAGACCTTGATGGGATCCACCGTGGAAACCGTGGTCAGTTCCCCGGTCTGGGTCGGGCCGACCAGGTCGCCGATCTGGGCGTTGGCGCTGCCGGCGATGCCGTCGACGGGCGAGGTGATCTTGGTGAAGCTGAGATTCAGCCGGGCCTGCTCGACGTTCGCCTCAGCCGCCTGAACCCCGCCCTTGGCGCCAAGATTGGCCTGGACGGCGTCATCGAGCTCCTGCTGACTGATGGCGCTCTCCTTGGCGAGCGGCCGGTAGCGTTTGACGTCCAGCTCGGTCTTGCCCAATTTGGCCTTGGCCATCGTCAGCTGGGCTTGGGCCTGGTCCAATGCCGCCTGGAAAGTCCGCGGGTCGATCTCGAACAAAAGATCGCCCTTCTTCACCGATGCACCTTCTTTGTAAACCTGGCTGGACAGATACCCGGTAACCTGCGCCCGGATTTTGGCGTTCACCAGTCCCTCGGTGGTGCCGACCCATTCGGAATAGACCGGCACATCTTTATGCGTAACGGTTACGACTTCCACCTCAGGCGCTGATGCGGTCTGTGCCAGCACCTCTCGCCCCAACCCGGCCACGAGAAGAAACACGGTGGTCGCCAGAAAAATTCCCAGGTGTGCATTCCTGCTGAGAGACCGCCGGGACGGACAGCGCACACTCCGCAAAGGTCGTATTGCAAATTGTTTTTCATCGCACATAAGACTACTCCTGAACAGTTCCGATTAAGAGAGTTAAAAACCCAAAAAGACCAGACTGGTTCTTCCAAATGAAGGCATGGGAGGAATACAACCACTCCACGATAGAAGCTACTAGCACGAAATGGTCTGAAAGCGCTATTGGACTTTGGTCCAATATGTGCGACGCACGAAGTTCGGACTGATCCGAGTTGCGTACCGATCCGAGTTAGTGTCCATCCGGAAACTCCTGGGTGCGTAGGGGCGGGGTTCATCCCCGCCCGATGGAGTCCGCGGCTGGTGCGCCGTTACGGGCGGGCATAAAGCCCGCCCCTACGGAAAATGGTGAATCAGATGTGTTTCCGGATGGACACGAGTTGACCCTTTCGCGGTCAACGCACAAATCCTCAGAAGGTGGCAAACCAGCACCTCAATTCCGTCACCCCGAATTTTCATCCACGTTGATGGCCTTATCCCTTTGGCGACGCTCATCCCGGAGGGCACTCCCTTCATACAGACTCACCAGGCGTGCCACCACCACGACCAGATACATCTGCCCGACTATGGCTTCGGACACGGCCAGCGCGCGGGCCGGGCCGCCGACTGGGGTGATGTCACCATAGCCCAGTGTCCCCAAGGTGACGAAGCTGAAGTAGAGGCGTGTCCGCCAGCTGAATCGTTTTGCTTCCAGCGAAGGACGAGACCTGAAAGCGAGAACGATCCAGGCCACTGTTCCTCGAAGATGAAAAAGAGCACCCCGCACATGATGCCGATCATGAGGTACACGTTGAGAGCAGCGAAGATGCGCTCGGAATCGACCTCTCCTTCCCTCAGTATGTAACGAAACATGACCAGGACTGGTCACCAGGCATGTCAGTACGCCGGCACCTTGGCTGGTCATCAGGAGCCGCTCATAACCCAACAGGGAATAGCCGCCCCTCGCGGCAAGAACCAGAACCAACAGTCCCAGGCCGACATACGACCGGGAACTGAACAGCGTGATCAGAACGGCCGCGAGGATGTTGAGAGCCAGGAAGATTTCCATGAATCTGGTGCTGAATCCCAGCGCCGTAAGCACCGGCGCAGCAACCAGCGTGAGCAGGAGCGAAAAGAACAGGCATGCAAACCGGCGGCGGCTGTAACTGTTGGTCAGGTTTCTGAATGAAGGTCATGCTTGTCGATGGCTCCCCTGCCCTCACCAGGTGCTTGAGATATCGATTTGGCGTATCCAGCCACTTCCAGATGTTCCGGTGCGGAGGCGTCCAATGTCGCAATCTTTCGGGCATAGAGACCGATCCCCGGCATGGCGCTGAACCCGTGGGCAAAAATGCTCAGCAACACGGTCGCCATTACTGCCAGCCTGATCGTTGATTCTCCCGGCAAATGCGATTCCTGCTCCAAATACACCAGACCCAGCACGATGGAAGCCAGCCCACGGGGACCAAACCAGCCCATGAAAACCACCGTGGCGGCGCTCAAACGCGTTCCGATGAGGGCCATCGCCACCGGGAGCATCCTCACCACCGTCAGACTGATAGCGGCATACAGCAGGAGGGGCATGCTGAACTTTTTCCATGCAAGAGCAGTCATCATACCGAACAGAAAGAACACAAAGAAATCGAGCAGTCGTCCCCAACCCTCGGTGAACTCGAGGCTCTCTTCCGCAGCCTCCCGGAAACCCACCTGGACGGCAATGCCGGCGACGTAGCCGGAGATGAACATGCTTGCGCCGACAGGTTCGCTTCCCATCACGCACAGGAGCGGCAACGCCACCAGTCCCAGTTGCTGTGAAGACTCGGCCATCCACCCTTTACGCTTAGCCAGTCCCAGCAGCCACCCTCCCGCCAGACCAATCACCACACCGACCAGGGCGCCGAAGCCGAGTTGCTCCACGACGAATCGCATCAACACCGCTCCCGCCCCCTTGGTTCCAACCTGGGCCAAGGCGATGAAGAGCATCAGGAACGGGACCGATAACCCATCGTTGAGTCCGGCTTCCACGCTCAGGGCCTGGCGAATGCGCACCGGCACCCGCGGGCTGTTCACCACCACCTCGCCAAGGCCGGCGTCGGTCGGGGCCAGGATTGCAGCCAGGATGCCCGCTTCCCAAATGGACAACTGAGGGAAGACGATGGCTGCCCCGATCGCACCCAGCAGGATGGTCGGCAGCATGCCAATGCCCAGCAACCTGATGGGCAAGCTCTCGTTGCTCTTCAGAACCTGAAGATTGATTCGGGTGGCATCGACGAAGAGAGTCAGCACCAGGCCAACTTCGGCGATCAGAAGAAAGGCTTTGCGGTCTGCTTCAAATTCACCCAGCACCGGCAGGACAAGGATGAGCAGGATACCAGCCGCGGTGAACACGATCGGCGCCGTGAAGATGGTGTGCTCCAGCCGGCTGGATACCAGGCTATACAGGAAGACCAGAACAACAAAAACGGCAATGATGATCATGGCTTACTCCAGTGGTCGGGTGAATGCCGAAGATCTGCCAGTTTCTTCTCCAGGACCTGCGGATCGAGGGGCTTCAGCATGTGTCCGCTAAAGCCACGCTCCTTGGCCATATCCGCGCTCAGATCGAACTCGCTGGCAGTGATGGCCAGAATCGGCGTCAGATGTCCCGTGCCTGCTTCCAGACGCCGAATTTCCGCCGTCAATTCATAGCCATCCATTTCCGGCATCTCGATATCCGTCAGGATGAGATCGTAACTACCAGCGCGATATTTTTTGAGCGCCTCCTTGCCGTTGGCGGCGACATCAACCAGATAGCCACTCGAAGTCAGCTGGCTGAACATGATCTCCTGATTGATGGGGTTGTCCTCGACCAGCAGGACCTTGTTCAGCCGTTCAGCAGGATCTCTGGCTGCGGCGGCTTGGGCGCCCCCAAGCATTTCCCGTTCCTCTTCGTAATCGGCAAAGGTGAGGGCAATGTTGCGGAACACGGCTTCCAACTGCAGGAAGGCATCCACCACATCAGGGTCGAAATGGCTGCCTTTGCCTTCGGTAATGATTTGCACGGCCTTCTCATGGGGCATGGGAGGCTTGTAGACTCTCTTGCTGATCAACGCGTCATACACGTCGGCCACGGCCATCAGGCGACCGGAGGCGGGTATGTCGTCCCCTTTCAGACCGTTGGGATAGCCCGAACCATCCCATTTCTCCTGGTGCGTATGGGCGATCTCCCGAGCGTGGCGCAAAAAGGTGCTCTTGCCCAGTTTTTGCTCGGTGATTCGCAGTGCCTCATGGCCGTAGTGGGTGTGTTTCTTCATCTGTTCAAATTCGTCATCGGTAAGCCGCCCGGCTTTGAGCAGAACATCATCGCGCACCCCCACCTTGCCGATGTCGTGTAACGGCGCTGACAGATAAAGCATTTCTATGGTGGCATCATCCAGTTCGCTGCAAAATCGGGGATGGGTCTTGAGATTCACGGCCAGGGCTTTGACGTAGTTCTGAGTGCGCTTGATGTGGCCGCCGGTTTCGGGGTCACGGTATTCGGCGAGGGTTGCCAGGCTCTCGATCATGACGGCCTGGGTCAATTGAAGCTCCCGCGTTCTGATCCTGACCATCTCTTCCAGGTGGTTTTGGTAACGTTTCAATTCCAGATGATTGCGGACGCGGGCGCGAACCAGATCGGGGTGAATCGGTTTGGTGATGTAATCCACCGCCCCGAGGGCGAGTCCTTTGGCTTCATCTGCGGCATCGGCGAGCGCGGTCAAAAACAATACCGGGATATGCCGGGTGGCTTCATCGTCCTTTAAGCGCCGACAGACCTCGTAGCCATCCATTTCCGGCATCATGATATCCAGCAAAATCAAATCCGGGTGTGCTTTTTCGACTATCGCCAGCGCGCTTACGCCGTTTTTGGCCACCAATAACTTGCAGCCCAGTCCTTCCAGGGATTCGCGCAGCACCTGCAGGTTGGCGGTATTGTCGTCAACCAGCAGGATCTTGGCTTCTGCCGCTGGGTTTTCGACCGTTGGACCTGCTCCTGTGGTCATCTTTGGGTCGCTCCCCAAGGTGATCGCTTTACGAGTCGTCACCCCGGCGAAGCTCGGGGTCCAGTGGCCCTGTAGGTGATTGAACTTACTGGATGCCGGCGTTCGCCGGCATGACGAACATGAGCGTCAGTTTTTTCCGTCATTCCGGCGAATGCCGGAATCCCGGAAACCACAGCAAACGCGAGATTTGATCCTGAACGGATATGTTACCCCCGCATCTTTTCCAGATCATTGGCCAACGCAAGGATGCCGTCGAAATCAAAATCGTCCGCCAGTTGGGCGATTCTGCTCTGGTAAGGGGCAAAGTCCTCGGAGCGGGATGCCATCTCTTCGGCAATGGCCGTCAGCCCTGACACATCTCCCATTTCGGCGGCCTCGCGCAAGCGTCCGGCGGCCTCTCTGGCCAGATCGGGCGGCAGTCCCCCGGTCGGTTCAGCCGATGGAGCGGGGCTTGGCTTGTCTTCCACGGGTTCCAGGGATTGGGCGGCGCGCAACGCCTGATCCAGCAGTGTCTCAAAGGTGGTGAAGAGCATGTTCCAGAGCCTCCGGTGAGGGCGGATCCTTGTCGTCCGCATGTTTGACCAGCTTCTCCAGTTCCGCGGCCGCGGCCTGCAGCTGTAGCGCCGCCAGGTTGCCGGCCAGTCCCTTGATGTCGTGAATCAGCCCGTGGGCCTGGTGATAGTCCCTGGCATCCAGGGCATGGCGGATATCGTCGGCCATCCGTGTGTACTTGGTGGCGAAACTCAACAACAGCTTTCGGTAGAGGGCCTCGTTGCCCCGCAGACGCTGCAACCCTTCCGCCAGGTCAAATCCATCCAGTGCAGCTGGAAACGACTGCTCTTCCGGGGATGTCGCGACAGACTCGGCACCTCGGCTTCGGCGGCCGTTCCTGTGGAATCGTTTCCGGCACCCGTTCTTCCCCAACCGGGGTTTTCCCGGCTCCAATCCATCTTGCCAGGGTTGCAAAGAGCTGCTCCGGGTCGATGGGTTTGGTGACATGATCGTTCATGCCGGCTGCGGTGCTCTTCTCCTGGTCGCCGGCCATGGCATGCGCGGTCATGGCGATAATGGGCAGGTCCTTGAACCGTGGGTCGCGGCGGATGGTCCGGGTTGCCGTGTAGCCGTCCATCACCGGCATCTGGACATCCATCAGCACGGCATCGAAGCGATTCGCCTCAACCGCATCCACGGCTTCCTGGCCGTTGTTCGCCAGGGACACGATCAGGCCCGCGTCGGCAAGGATTTCCATGGCGACCTGCTGGTTGATCTCGTTGTCCTCAACCAGCAGCACCCGGGCACCTTCCAGGCCCTTCAGCATTCCTGACGCCTGTTCCTTCCTGTCGAGCGGCTGCAGTTCCTTCGGGGCGTCTTTTGCCAGCGCCTGCATGATGGTATCGAACATCACCGATGGGCTTACTGGGTTTGATCAGGAAGCCGTCCAGTCCGGCCGCCTCGGCCTGCCACATGATTTCTTCCCGCCCGTAGGCGGTTACCAGAACAATGGCCGGGATCCGGGTCAGCCTCGAATCCTGCTTGATCCGTTTCGAGGCCTCGATGCCGTCAATGCCCGGCATCTTCCAATCCATGACCACCAGGTCGTAGGGCCGGCCCCCGATGGACTTCTCGATCTCCTCCAGCCCTTCTTCGCCGGAAGCCGCCAGGGTGACCTCGAAGGAGAAAGACTCCAGCATCCCCTGGAAAATTTCCCGGGATGTCGGATTGTCATCCACAACCAGCGCTTTGATGCCTCTCAGATCGGGCGGAGGAACGTGGCGGGCCTTGCCTTCTTCCCGGCCGATGCCGAAGACGGCGGTAAAGAAGAACGTGCTGCCGACGCCGGGCGTGCTCTCCACCCAGATCTTGCCGCCCATCATCTCCACCAGCCGCTTGCTGATGGTAAGACCCAGCCCGGTCCCGCCATACTTGCGGGTGATCGAAGTGTCTGCCTGGCTGAAGGAGGTGAACAACCGCGCCGTCTGCTCCTCGGTCAGGCCGATGCCGGTATCCCGCACCGCGAATTTGACTTCCACGGTCTTTGTCCCCAAGCTGACCAGTTCCGTGGAAACCACGATTTCGCCGTGTTCGGTGAACTTGACGGCGTTGTTGGCCAGGTTGATGAGAACCTGCCCCAGCCGCAGGGGATCTCCCACCAGTGTGCGGGGGACATTGGAGTCCGTGCTGAACAAGCACCTCGATCCCTTCCTTTTCCTGGGCTTTGACCGTCACCAGGGTGGCCAGGTTGTCCAGGACTTCATCCAGATTGAAGCCGATGGACTCCATATCCAGCTTCCCGGCCTCGATCTTGGAAAAGTCCAGAATGTCGTTGATGATGCCCAGAAGAGAGTTGGCGGAAACGTGGATCTTGTTGAGGTAGTCTTTCTGCTTCGGCGTCAGGTCCGTCTTGAGCGCCAGATGCGTCATCCCCAGGATGGCGTTCATGGGCGTGCGGATCTCGTGGCTCATGTTGGCCAGAAAAGTCGCTTTTGGCGCGCGTGGCGGCCTCCGCCTTGTTCCGGGCCACGATGAGTTCCTCCTCCATCTTCTTGCGATCGGTGATGTCGGTGACCATGGCGAAGGAGCCGGTTTTTGTTCCGTCTTTGTCGTAAAAAGGGGTTGCGTTGAACAGGCAGGGCACTTGCGAACCGTCCGGCCGGCTGACCGCGACCTCGTAGGCGCCGGTTTCGCCCGTGGCCCTGCGTCTCAGCTGCTCCTTCATGATCGCAAGGTTTTCCTCGTCCAGAAACTCAAATACCGTCCTGCCCACTATTTCCTCTTGGGATCTTCCCAAGAATCGCACACATGGCGGGGTTGACGGCCACGGTCCGGGCATCGTTGTCCACCCCCCAGAAACCTTCATTGGAAGTGGTCAGGATGGTCTTGAGGCGGTATTCCCTTTCCCGCAGGGCCTCTTCGGCTTTCCTGCGTTCGGTGATGTCGCGGAACACCACGACGGCACCGACGACCGCATCGCCTTTACGCATCGGCACACTGGTGTAGGCCACGTGAAACGAGGAGCCGTCCTTGCGCCACAGCACTTCGTCCTCACAATAACTGGTCGTGCCTTGCGCAAAGGAGTGATACATGGGGCAATCCTTCTGGTCGTAAGGGGTCCCGTCGGGATGCGAATGATGGGTTAAGTCGTGTACGGATTGGCCAAGGATTTCCTCGGGAAGGTACCCGAGCATCTTCTGTCGCGGCTTCATTGATGAAGCTGCACCGGCCCTGGGCATCGGTACCGAAAATCGCCTTCTCCCACCGATTGCAGGATGAGGCGGCTGCGGTACTCGCTCTCACGGATCGCCTCCTCGATCTTCTTTTGTTCGGAGATATCCACGAAGCTTTCAAGGAGATGAATTTTCCCACCGAGATCCACTGGAGACACGGTTTTAAGAATCGGTATTTGTTTGCCAGTAGCAGTAATCAGGATTCGCTCGGCATTATCGACCTTCTGATCCTTGTCAAGCACAGGGCAATCATCAACCGCCTTGGGACAAATGAATTGATGACATATGTGACCGATAATTCTCTTCACGGGGCAAACCAATCATTTGCGCTGCAACAGGATTCACGTCAACAATGGTGCGCTTTTCCGGATCAATAATGACAACCCCGGCGTTGATGGTGTCCAAAATTGCCTGGACGCGTTTTTCACTTTCTTTCACCGCCTGGCTCATGGCCTTGATCTGGCGTTCACTGCGCTCCCGTTCCCGGATGGCTCTCCCCAGGCGGCGATTCCACACCAGAACGAAGGCGATGATGGCCAGCAGGGCCGCGCCAACCGGTCCGACAATCCGCCAGTTGATGCCTGCCTCATACCTAAGGGCCAGCCACCGGTTTTTGATTTCCGTCTTTTCCTGGTCGGTCATGCTGTCCAGGGCCTTGTCCAGGGCCGAAGCCAGCAAAGGCCAGTCTTTCCTGACCCCAATTGCCAAGTCATGGGTGTAGGGGGTCGAGGCGGCGACCCTCAGATTCGCAAGTCCCACAGTCTCGATGGTGTAGGCGACGGCGCCAAGATTGTCGATATAGGCGTCGCATTCTCCCGTGGCGAGCGCGCGCAGGCCGGCCTCGATGTCAGGATAAGGGACGAGGGACAACTCCGGATGGTCCCTTTGCAGGTTGGCTTCGATGATTTGGCCTTTATTCACCCCCACCTTGAGCCCACGGAGATCACCCAGTCCTCCGGCCAGGCGATCCTTGCGAGTAACAATCACCGATGGAAAAGTGGAGTAAGGCTTGGTGAAGATCAGAAACTCTTCCCGTGCCGCTGACGGCGTCACTTTGGGAATGACATCGATTTCGCCGACCTTGACCTTTTCCATGGCCTCGGTCCATTTCATCTCTATCTGCGGAACAACCGCGATGCCAAGCCGCTTGGCGGCAGCCGCGATGAACTCGGCACTGATTCCGGTATAGGCCCCTTTTTCATCGACATACTCGAAGGGCGGCCGGGCAAGGTCCACACCCAGGCGCAACTGCTTGCCGGCGAGAAAAGCGCGTTCCTCTGCTGTTAAGTCAACCTGGACGTCCCTGGTTTTGTCTTGCGCCATGGTCGGCAAGGCCGAACATAAAGAGAAAAAGGACATCAGGATAATTGGGAGAATCTGTTTTGAATTCATGATTAGCACCATATCATCTAAAAGTTGCAGTCGATTTTTGACATACTTTTGAAGATACGTTAATCGCCTATGGATGTTGATGATAACCAAATCATTCACAACACATGTGTATTAGCATCACTCAAGTTTCGCACAGGAGATCAACGTTGTTGGCATATGGCACTGTCAATAAGATCAAGTACACCGAGGAAGTTTTCGGGTTCAGAGGCGTCCAGAAATAGTTGGCTTGAAACCCTAGAAACGGCTCATCCGGCAGATGTGCACCTTGGGGGCTGCAGCAGGTATCCCATCAACCCACAGAGCTGTCACGATGAAAGCGCCCGTCTGCGCCGCAACGAATCACTCGGCATAATGAACAAGGCGTAACAGCCCAGCCCTATGCCGGCCCGTATTACTTGCTCCAACCGAAGCGCAATGCCGTAGGTCAGACCCACCGCAGCCGGCAGGCCCAGGAGCCGGGCGGACAATACCCGGCTGCCTTCCAGCAAACCGATGTTCATGGGCACGGCAAATCCCACCAGATCAAACCAGCTGCCCAGGAACCAGAGTCCAGCAGCAACCGGAAAGGCGGTATCAGCAGGGAACAGGGACAAAAACCACCAACTCTGGCCAATGCCGCACGCCAAACCGGCCGTATGCCATATAAACGACAGGAACAAACGTTTCGGATGTGCCCGGTAGAAATGCTGCAAGGTTTCATCCACTGCGCTCATGTGGTCGGAAACCCGGGCCAGACGACTGCCGCCGATTTTTCTTGCCTGCAGCCAGCGCAACAAACCGCCCACCTGACCGCGCATCTGCAATACCAGGAACACGACACTGCCCAGCACGAGCAGCAGGCTGGCAGCAGCGAGGACCGCCCATACGCCGGATGAAAGCTCCATGCCCCAGACCACGGCCAGCGAACCAAGCGAAACGAGGAGGATCTGCGCTGCCGTGTGTGCCAGTTTATCCACCATGACCCCGGCAGTTGCTTCGGGACCGGCTTGAACTCCGGCAACCAGAGTCCCCCGGACGATTTCTCCACCGATGGCAGCGGTTGGTGTGAGGGTGTTGAATGCATAGCCCGCCAAACGGAAAGAAAATAGGCGGCCCAGTGAGATAGTCTGGTGCACGGGGGACAGGCAAGCACGCCAGCCGAGCGTGTGGCAAAGATCCGCCAGCAGTTCGATGGCAAGAAACGGGATGAACCCCCAACCGACAAGGCCCATCTGATGCCAGAGATTATCCCAGCCGCTGTCCCAGACCAGGTACGCGAAAAGCAAGCAACCTGAAAGGATGCATAGGGTATGGAACCACTTCATGGCAGAGCGCGTAGGCATGGATGACCTTCAATGGCCTGTCGGCAGCGCAGGCACCGCAATGAGTCGTGCACCTTCTCCATGAGATTGGTAGGCCAGGTGGGTGATTTGGGCGCACATCATGGCTTCGGAAAGATTCATCCCGCGGCGCGCTGGGTCGGTGAGCTCCCGTCGAAAATCGGCGACAACGGGCCGCATCCATTCCAGGTGATGGGATCCGCGCGAGAGGGGTTCGGCAAAATCGTAGTGAAACTCCCTACCATTGCCATTGGAAAGAACAATATGGTTGTCGTTCACATACAATGTGCCGCGATCGCCGGTAATGGTGCCGAAATTGCTCCGCACTTCTGCTTGCCAGGTCAGATAAATGGTTGCACGCGCAGCAGGGAAAGACACGTTCAGCTCAACGGTTCCCTCAATTCCCGAATGATCTTTCGACAGCGGCTTCATGCGAGCTGCGACCGCCAGTGGGGATGTTCCCATGATCATCAGCAGCAGGTAGATGTGGTGCCACCCGTGATCCAGCAGGATCCCTCCCCCCGCCAGGTCGGGAGTTCTCCTCCAGTCGGAGAGGCCCCCTCCGGAACCCGGGGGGCGCAGGACTTGAAGTGAAACCGACTGGATGTTGCCAACCGCTCTTTCCTCGATCAATTCGCGAACGAGCACCCACTGGGGCGAGTAATGCCAGTTGTTGACGGTATAGACAACACGCTCTGAATCTTTCGCAGCCTGGTGCAAGGCATGAGCTTGATCGATCCGCGTCACCAGAGGTTTTTCGCAGAAAACGTGGATCCCGGCGCGGCAAGCAGCAACGGCAAAGTCGGCATGGAAACAGGGAGGTGTGCAGATGTCTACAAAATCCAAGTCTGCCTCGGACAGCATGGCTTCCACGGTTGAGTACACCGGCACCTGCGGCAGAACCGTGGCAACCTGCCGGACGCGCTCGGCACAGGGCTCCATGACCGCCACAATATCGAAGTCCGGACACTCCTGCCACACAGGCAGGTGAGCCACGGCGGCGACATTGCCGAACCCGATCAAACCACCGCGCAGCGGTGTGCGCTTGGGCTTAAGGGGCATACTGGTCAGAGCGTCGAAGCTTTCAGAAGTATTGTTTTTCCACATGGGCAAAGACATCATCCAGAATTGCCAAGGCCTGGTCCGCTTCCTGTCTGTTGAGGCTCAACGGCGGATTGATGCGGAAATTGGCCTTGTAGTTCATGGCCAACATGCCCCGGCGCAAAGTTTCGAGAAAGATCCCCCGGCATATCTCCTTGCCCAGGGGTGCCTTCGACGGACGGTCTTGAACCAGCTCAACACCGATCAGCAAACCACGTCCGGAGACTTTTCCAATGAAATCGTACCGCTCCTGCAAACGCAGCATGCCGCTCAATAGATATTCCCCGACAACGCGGCTGTTTTCCACCAATCCTTCTTCCAGCAGCGTCCGGACCGTGGCGAGTGCAGCCGTACTGGCCAGGGGGTTGCCGCCATAGCTGCTCGATGACGAACTCGGCTTGGCAAAGGGATTACTCGCCGTTATCGCGGCCGTCGACACCAGCCCGCTGATGGGGAAGCCATTGCCCATGCCTTTGCCGATGGTCATGATGTCCGGCTGAAGCTGCGTGTGGTTGCTGCCGAACATCATTCCCGTGCGGCCAAAACCGGTGATCATTTCATCCACGACGAGCAGCGCCCCGTATTCATCGGCCAACTTCCGAAGGCCGTGCAAAAATTCAGGCGGCGGGATGATGTTGCCGGCCGTTCCCTGGATGGGTTCCACGAGAATGGCGGCCAGACTGCCGGCGGTATTTCGTTCGATAATCTGACGGCAGAATTCGAGGCAATAGACCCCGCAGCCCGGATATTCCATGCGCAGGGGACAGCGATAACAATCGGCAAATGGGGCCAGGTGAAGCCCTGGATGCAGGATTCCCCATCCCTGCTTGAATCCGTCCCCCAACAGCCCAAGGACACCGCCCGTTTTCCCATGGAACCCGCCCCAAAAGGAGAGCACTTCAAATTTCCCGGTATAGGAGCGGGCCAGTCGGAGCGCTGCTTCAACGGCTTCCGCGCCCCCGCTGTAGAGTTGGATTTTGTCCAGTCCAGGCGGGGTGAGCGAGGCAATCAGGCGAAGCAGCTCCAGGCGGTTTTCCGTGGTGAAGCTGCCCACCGTTACTCGGTCCAACTGTTCCTTTAGAGCCGCAGAGTATTTTGGATGAGCGTGTCCAAGGCTGCACACGGCCACCCCCGCCATGAGATCCAAATAAGTCCGATCATTCATGTCGGTCAGCCAGCAGCCGCGGCCTTCCTTGATGGTGAGCCGAGCCAACTGGGCCACTTCCTGCAAGCCTGGTGAGATGTACTGTTGCTCTTCGAGGTAGAGTCGCGCGGACAACTCTTCAGGAAGCCCGAAAACACGGGCCTGATCAGATTTCATGAGGTAGGTGCTCCTTTAAGCTTTGACAACACAGCTCCAGCGATGCTCTTGGCGGCTGATCCACAACAGCGCGAGAAGCTTGGCCAGTCGTTGATGTCAATCAGGGATAGCCCGCCGGCAGGATCGACAATCGCATCGCCCCCGTACACGGCCAGTCCCGAGGGCGGCGGCGGCAGAATCGGCTAGCGCCGGCAATGGTGTCAGGTCTTCCGAAACGGCGGTTCCGGAGGGCATCCAAAAAGCGCTGAAATAGCCGGCACGAACGGCGTAAAATTTGACTTCCCTGCCTTCGACATGCTCCTGTACGAGCAAATCCCTCACCCCTCGCTGCCGAAAGGTTTGCAGAGCCTCTCCCAGGCCGTCCGCTGAAAGGACTCGCACTACGTCTCCCGGAGCCATGGCATGGACGTCGTCACGCTTGAACCAGCAACCCAGGAAGGAATCCCCTTGGGCGGCCCGCTGTTCGACTTCCCGCAAAGGCAGCAACATACTCTCCGGCAGAGGTAGGTGCGCTTGCTTGAGGATGGGCAGGAGAGCCTTGCGATAACAGTTGCGGATAGCCTGGGCCGAGTTCACGATGCAAGACCCGTCGCGTCCCCAGGCTTCAAGGATGCTCAAGACCGATTCGGATTGGGCCATGTTTAACACCCAGGGTGGCCTCACGGAAAGGCGTTCAAGCTCCTCCGGGTATACCGCCCGGCAAGGGATGCCCTGACTTGCCAGTTCGCCCAGAACACAGTCCAGAATGGCCGCGTCCTCGTTCACCTTGCCAGGGGAAAATAATCGTTCCCGGTAGACACCCAGCACCGTCATCCGCATGTCACTCGTCGATTTCCCTCAGGAAGGCCTCGGCCTTCTCAAGATCCTCCGGATGGTCCACATCAACGGTCTTAGACACCAACAGCCCGTGCAGCGGATACCCTTGTTCCAACAACAGGCCGAGCAATTGGCGCAAGGCGGTCAGATTTCTGCCATGCGCCAGCCTCTTTACCTCAAAAACGCTCGGAAGGAAATAATAGAAGCCGGCTGTCACAAAAGGCGTCGGACAAGCCGCGCTTCCCAGGGCGGTGATCCTCGCTCTCTGATCCAAGGCCACCCATAGGGGCTTTTCATCATCGACAAACGTGGTGACCGCCAAAACCCCAACCGCCTCAGGTTGATTCCGCGCCTGGTGCACAAAACCGGCAAGCGTCTCCTGGGAGACGATGGCATCGACGGTGAAGAGCAGGAACGGCTCCTGGGAAAGCATGGGTTCGAGGACCAGGAAGCTTTCCATGGAATTTGGGGTGGTGCACACAACCAGCTCCATGGGGATGGGCCATGGCGTGGAGCGGACATAATCAGCAACAGCCGGGTTCAGGTCATTGACGATACAGGCGACCGCCGAGACTCCCAAACCTGCCGCAGCGCGAATGACGCGCCCCAGCATCGGTTACACCGCCAATGGGGACCAGGGGCTTCGGGGTGGCAATGCCCCCACCGATGAGCCTCTCTCCCAGACCTGCGGCGATGATACCCGCCTTCATCAGAGCTCCTTATGCCCCTTTCGGGCTACCCGAAGACGATCAAGAACCATTCAAACTCACCACGCAGCCGCCGGCCGCGTTATGTTCTCTGCGGTTAACCTTCTCCTGGTAGCACAGCCTCAACCTGAGGCAGACTCGAAATCCACAATGGCTCAAAATCCAGATTGGCGGGGATGCGGGGTTTTGGGCCTCTCATCCAGAGGGTCTGCATGCCCAGAGACCGCGCCGGGAGGATATCTCTTTCCAGGGAATCCCCCACAAACAGCACTCGGTCAGACGGCAGATCCAACATGCGCAGAGCCATCTGCAACATAACCGGATCCGGCTTCCACACGCCCACCACCGATGAATCCAGGATGCATGACAAGACGTCGCTGAAGTCCGCCTCCCGGCACAATGCGGCCACGTTGCCATAGAAATTGGAGACCACGCCCATACGGTACCTCTTTTCGAACCGACGGAGCAATACCGCGTTGCGCGCCAGGATTGCTTCTGAATGGCCGCAAAACCCATCGATCATGGCACTTTCTTCGGCAGGGGCGTGAATCCCCAAGAATTCAAATTGCAGCCGCACATGATGACTCATCAGGGCTCGCAGGCCGAAACCCGCGAGGTTCGGATCACCATTGCAGGCTTCATCAGCCGCATAGAACGCCCGTTTGATGTCCGCCTGCGGGATTTCCAGCCCAACCCGTTCATACAGATCAAAGAAGCGATCCAACCAATGTTCGCCATCACTGTCCAGGGTCCCGCCAAAATCGAACAGGATTCCCTGACACGCTTCCATGGATCGTTGATTCATAAGCTTTGAGCCTTACCTTCCCGGGCATGGATCCACACCAGTGCCACAAAAAAAGCCGGTGTCCCCAGCGCAGAGGCCACGAGGAACCATTCCAGCTTTCCCAGTATGGCCAAGATCAGCACCAGATAGATAAAATCACGCCGGCTCAGGGCGTCGGCAACTCGGCTCAGTGACGAAGCCTGACGAACATTAACTACCGAGGTGAACTGAGGCTCCACAGCATCTTTTGACCTCATGGTCTGCCAGTAGATGAGCGCGGCGGAGGCAAATGCTCCGGCCGTCGCCAAACCCGCCAGCCCTTGCGGCCACAGCCCAGGCTCAATAGCGCTCCAGTGCCGGGCAATCCCAATGAATACAGCGGCATGGACCACGTTGTCCCCCCAAAAGTCCATCAGCCCTCCCCACCGGCTTTCCATAAACTTGATCCTGGCCAACTCCCCGTCACAACCGTCGAGGATGGAGTGGAACAGAAACAGGAGGGCACCGCCAACTGGCCACATGCGGCCAGGCCAGGACATCAACAGCGCCCCCACCAGCCCCACGAAAATACTGATGAGCGACATTTGATTGGGTGTGAGGGGAGTTTCCACAAGCCGTCTCGAAATGGCAAGGGAAATGGGTCGTTCAACGTGTTTCGACATGAACCCTTCGGTATCCTTGATCAGCGACCGGAAAAGCGTCTTTTCGGCCTTCCTGATGGCGGCCGGGGAGCTCGCGTCCAAGAGTCGTCCCCGATCCGGCAGAATATGGCGGAGACCAAGGGCAGCCTCAAGTTCCAACGCGACATCTGTCAGGGTTGCCCCCTGCATAAGCCTCCCAACCACTTCCTGGACTTGGTCACCGCGAATGACGAGCATTTGCGGCTGTTCCTCCACCGGCCCGGGTATACCCTCGGCACCGCTGCTACCGAGCCAAGCCAGCAGGTCGACATCGGGAACATAACCGCACTGCAGGAGAACATACCTTTGCAAAGGATCGGCAGGGAGCTGTTCTGGGCTCTTCAATATGAGCTCCCGAGGCAATGCCGGATGCCCCGGGTAAGGCTCTGAGCCAACCAGATGAATCTGGGAAATCCCTGCCCGCTTAGCCGTTCGGAGGATACGTTCAAGCAGGGTGAGGCCAGCTATGTTTTGCGAAAGAAGAGGCGCGCAGTTTGCGCCAGCGATAATGAGGGATCGGATCATGCCGTTCCTGGATGAGATGGCAAGGGGTTGCGCCTTTTGAGGTTTCTCACTCATTATTGTTATCAAAATCTACAGCAGTGGATTCCATTGCAGCCCTTAGGTCAACACCTCTTGAAAGAGACCGCGAAAGTATTGATGCTATTCGGCAACGATAATCAGCATCGCCTCATCGTCGTCGGAGGGGCGTGTCCCGGCGAACCGCGACAGGTCGTCGATGATCCCTTTCAGGATGGTTGCAGGGTCGTCGCTGTCGGCGGTTTCAAGTTGCTGTAACAGGCGCTCGCCCCCGTAGAGTTCCAGCTGTTCGCTGAAGCGCTCAGTGACGCCATCCGTATAGAACAGCAGCCGATCGCCAGGTTCAAGCCGGATCTCAGTAACAGGAACCTGGCCATACGGATCCCATCCCATGGCAAACACCCCGTCGCACGATACTTCCATGGCCTTCTTTTCGGAGGACCGATAGAGGATGGGGTGTGGATGGCCGGCGCG
>CAWDJT010000038.1:0-42092 GCA_963802715.1 uncultured delta proteobacterium | reverse complement strand
TGATGCGCATGACGTACTTGCTGTTGGCGGCGGCCAGGTCCGGGTTGGCATTGACCAGCTCCTGGCGCATGCGCTCGGCGTGGTCGATGTTCTCGCAGAAGACGATGGTCTTGGCGAAGCGGTCGGTGGCCTTGAGAAACTCGGTGATCTTGGCGGCGACCAGCTCGGTACGCTTGTTCGAGGACCAGGTTCCGGTCGAAGTCGCGTTTGGTTGTACTCGCGGTCTTCGATCAGCTGGCCGTACTTGTCCGTCTTGCCTTTTTCCGGGCGCCAACCTTCCAGGTCTTTGTCGATGCCGATGCGGACCACTTTGTAGGGGGCCAGGAAACCATCGGCGATGCCTTGCCTGAGCGAGTAGGTGTAGATCGGATCGCCGAAGTACTCAATGTTGGAAACGTCCCTGGTTTCCTTGGGCGTTGCGGTGAGGCCGATCTGCGTGGCCGACGAGAAGTAATCGAGCACTCTGTGCCAGGCCG
Source organism: uncultured delta proteobacterium (assembly GCA_963802715.1). Classification (GTDB taxonomy): domain Bacteria; phylum Desulfobacterota; class Syntrophobacteria; order Syntrophobacterales; family Syntrophobacteraceae; genus CAWDJT01. The sequence continues at coordinate 41,616 of CAWDJT010000038.1, read as the reverse complement.
CATCATCGGCCGCACTACCACGGTGACATTCGTCTATGATGACCAGGTCGAAGAAGTCCGGCGAGAACTGTTTGTAGATGTTCTGCTCCTCCTCGGTTCCCGTGACGGCTTGATAAAGCGACAGGTAGATTTCGAATGCTTTATCGACCGTGCGATGGGTGATCTTGGTCATCGCCTGACCGAACGGCTTGAAGTCATTGGTCTTGGTCTGGTCAGCGAGGATGTTGCGGTCGACGAGGAAGAGGATGCGCTTCTTGGCGCCCGACTTCCAAAGCCTCCAGATGATCTGGAAGGCGGTGTAGGTCTTGCCGGTGCCGGTGGCCATCACCAGCAGGATGCGGTTGTCGCCGCGGACGATGGCTTCGACGGCGCGGTTGATGGCGATGAGCTGGTAGTAACGCGGCGACTTGCCGGAACCGTCTTCGTAGTAGTCCTGCGTGGTGACCGCTTCTTGCGCGGCGGTGTAGCCCTTGGCGGTTCGGTAGCGTGCCCAAAGGTCTTCGGGTGACGGGAACTGATCCAGCGGGATTTCCCTTTCGACCGTGCCACCGGTTCCCGTTCTGTCGTGTTCGAGGAAGGCGTCACCGTTGGAGCTGAAGGCAAACGGGACGTCGAGGATCTCGGCGTATTCGAGCGCCTGTTGCATGCCGGCGCCGACGGCGTAGTTGTTGTCTTTGGCTTCGATGACGGCGATCGGGATGCCTGGCTTGTAGAAGAGAAGGTAGTCGGCCTTTTTGGCTTCACCGCGCTTGACCGTCTTGCCGCGAACGATGACACGGCCCTTGGTGAAGTAGACCTCTTCCCGAAGCTGGGTCATCACATTCCACTTGCCGCCTGGGCCGACCAGTGCGGGGGTGATGAACTTGGTGCGGATGTCCGCTTCGGTGAAAGCCTTCTTATCCATGCCCACTGCTCCAACTGCCACTTCCACTGGGGTCGGACCACTCCGCCAACGCACCCCTCCCGACCATCCTGAAACCCAGCCGCAAGCGAATCCACTGAGTAACAGACAGCTCGCGCCAATAGACATCAAGCGGCCGTATGTCCCGTCGCAGGAACTTAGGCGGCATACCGGATGATTTCTAACTCCGCGGCGACATTCACCTTTTCAAGGATCTTTTCAACACCGGCCATCACAGGGTCATCCAGCAGGTACTCACTGCAATTCTCGCACTGCAATACCGGCAGACTTTTCAAAATGACAATAGTCTCATCACTGATTTTGAATGGTAGGTCTGTGATCAACGGCTTTAGCTTAGATCCACACACATGGCATTTCATGAAGCGTGCCTCCTGATTCTGAAGCCATCCTCCCACTCTTCCGAGTTTGGGCGGTAGGCGGTAGCAATCCGAATGTTATCTCCTTCCACATCTATCGCAAACAGTATGTGGAATACATCGCCTTGAAATTCAGAACGGACAAGGTAGCTGGGAAAATACTTGTCTTTGGGATACTGTTCAATAATTTCATAGGATGCATAAGACTCGATGAGAGCCTGTCGGGGAATGAATCGTCCCTTCAAACGAATATTGACATGATACGTCCAGAGTATCTTCCTCTGGTTTATACACCTTTCGATGAACTTTAGAGGATCATCGGGAAGTGAATGGTTCAGCGTCATCAAACCTCCTCAAGAACATGCTTATCATCTGGGCGAGGACGCCGACGCGCAAGCGTCGGCGTGAACAAGTGATTCCACTGTTTCTGCATATCATCGGATCATGCATGATATGCAGGAAAATGTAAAAATCTTTAGTTGTTTCAAATAGTTCCAAATATACCAGGTTGTTTTATAAGGTCATTTGGTACTGCGCGGTGTCAGGTGAGGCTTCGAGATTCCTCCGGGAGAAGTTGGAAAACGCTGCTGCTGGATATTTTGACGAGCTTGCCCACCTTGACTTGCTGCAGTGTCCCATCCTCACAGAGCTGATAGACACGACGCTGAGAGATTCGCAAAATGGCGGCAACCTCGTCAGGCTGCAACAATGCCTCGCAGTGTAACACACGCGTGTCGGGTATGTCAGAACAATTACCTTGTATCGTTGTAGTACTAGGGTTGATCGCTTTCGCCCTCCGAATGAATGGTCAACGCGTGGGTGGCGCAGGAGATGCACGGATCATAACTACGGATCAATTGTTCGCACTGGCGCACCAGTTCCTGTTGGGGGAGGCCCAGTCGGGTGGCTACAAAGGCCCGCAGATCGCTTTCGATGGAGCGTTGGTTTTGCGCCGTGGGGGGGATGATGCGGGCGGCGGTGATGTCGCCCCGGTCATCGAAGTCATAACGCTGGTAGAGGATGCCTCGTGGGGCCTCGACACAGCCCACACCGCGTCCTGCTCGGGGTTCCACCGTGCTGAAGGGTTCGCCGGCGGGTTCATAGGCGGCGAGGATCGCCAGGGCTTCTTCACAGGCCTGGATGACCTCCACGCTTCGCACCAGAATGCCGCGGAAGGGATTGCGGCAGGCGGGAAGCAAGGCCGCTTCCCGGGCAGCCTCAAGGGCGCTTGCGGCGAGGCCGTGGAAGTTCAAGTTAAACCGGGCCAGTGGTCCCACCAGGTAATTGGCGCCGGTTTCGCGTCGAGCGCGAAGGGCTGTGGAATAATCCACCTGGTCTTCAAAGAAATGCGCCTCAAAGTCCCGAACGCTGATATTCAGTCCCTTGCCGGACACGACGCGGCTTTCCAGCAACGGGTAGACCGGGTTGGTTGGTCCGGTTGCGGGTTCGGCCGGGTTTGGGTGGAGGGCCACAAACTCGTAGTCCTGGTCGAAATCCGGAAAGGGCAGGGTGGCCACCCATGTCAGGGTTTCCATGGCGGCTTCCCGAGCCCAGCGCAGGGGTTCGGTCAAGGTGCTCAACTCACGGCGTTCCGGCAATCCGATAGAATCCCCCCACCCTGACGTTGACGGGATGGATCTCGCGACCCCCAACCAGCGTTACTAGCTGATTTCCTATCTTTTTCAGCCGCAGTCCCCGGCGGACGATATCCGGGTAATCAGCGGCCATGCTGATGGCATCCGCATAGCCCAGAAAATCCGGCACGTGCAGCAGGTAGATGTGCAGCACGTGACTTTCGATCCATTCGCCGCACAGAAGCAGTCGCCGCAAAGCCTGCACCGAGTCGCTGACAATCAGCCCGAAAGCATCCTCGGCCGCCTGCGCGGCGCTCAATTGGTAGGCCACCGGGCAGATGCCGCAGATGCGGGCGGTGATGTCGGGCGCTTCCAGAAAGGAGCGGCCCTTGAGCAGCGTCTCCATGAAACGTGGTGGCTCAAAGATCCGCAGCCGAACATCGAGGACCTGACCATCCCGGATAGTGATGGCGAGCCCCCCTTCGCCTTCCACCCGCGCCAGGGTATCCACTCTAATCGTTTTCTCTTCTGCCCTTCATCAACGGTGCCCTCTTGGTTGAGACCGACGAAGTCGGATTGATGCCACTGAATGTCCGCATCAGATCGGTTGGTGCCGCCCCAAACCGTTTCCAGCAGGCTGCCAGCGCCTCCATGTTGGGACTTTCCTGAGGGCCAAAACAGCCATAGCAGCCGCGCTGGTAGCTCGGACAAAGCGCCCCGCAGCCGGCCTGCGTGACCGGCCCCAGAGCAAGGAATACCGTGGGCCACCATGACGCAAATGAGGCCGCGCAGCTTGCATTCGATACAGAGGCTGTGGGTCGGGATGTTGGGGCGGCGGCCATGGAGCAGCGCGCCGATCACTTCCAGGAGTTGGTGTTTGTTGATGGGGCAGCCGCGCAATTCGAAGTCGACCGGTACGTGTTCGGAAATCGGGGTGGATCGCGTGAGGGCATCGATGACCTCGGGCTTGGCATAGACGCCGCCGGCCAGTTCGCGGAGGTCTCTGCTGTTGCGCAAGGCTTGAATGCCGCCGGTGGTGGCACAGGCGCCCATGGCCACCAGGGTCTGGGAGACCCGGCGGACTTCCTGAATGCGTCCGGCGTCATGGGCTGTGGTGATGGAGCCTTCCACCAGCGAAACCTGATAGCGGCCCTTGGACATGTGGCGCGAGGCTTCCGGGAAATAGGCGATCTCCATCAGTCCGGCGATGGTCAGCAGATCATCCTCACAATCCAGCAGGCTAAGTTGGCAGCCGTCGCAGGAGGTGAACTTCCAGACGGCCAGTTTTGGTTTGCGTGATCGCGGCACGCTACACCTCCGGTTTGCCAAACCATGGGCTGAGGCGTTGGAAATCGAACACCGGCCCATCCTTGCAGACAAAGAAGGGACCGAACTGGCAGTGACCGCACTGGCCAATGCCACACTTCATGTTGCGTTCCATGGAAAGGAACAGGCGGTCCTTGCTGACACCACGTTTTTCCAGTTCAATCAGGGTGAAGCGCATCATGATCTCCGGCCCGCAGATCATGGCCAGAGTATTCTCGGGTTGGAACCGTGCCCGCGAGATCAAAGTGGTGACCACGCCCACCGGTCCGCGCCAGGTGCTGTCTCCGACATCCACGGTGACTTCCACGGTGATATCAAAGCGACTTCGCCATTGGGCAACTTCCCGAAGGTAGACCAGTTCCGCCGGGTTGCGGGCCCCGTAAAGCAAGCTAATCTGGCCAAAGCGCTCCCGTTGTGCCAGAACCTGATAGATGACCGAGCGCAGCGGCGGTAGTCCCAAACCACCGGCAACCAGCACCAAATCCTTGCCGGCGGCTTCTTCCACCGGCCAGCCACGGCCGAAGGGACCGCGAACTCCCAGCTGCTGCCCCACGTGCATCCGGGTGATGGCCTGGGTTACCGGTCCCACGGCGCGTACCGTGTGCACCAGAGTATCGCCAGCGTGCTCGGATCCCCGCTGATGGAGATGGGTACCTCGCCCACCCCGAAAGCGTAGAGCATGTTGAACTGGCCGGGCTGAAAGGCCCAACTGCCGCTCTCATCCACCGACTGCAACTCGAGGGTGAAGGTGTCGGCCGTTTCACGGTGAACGTGGCGGACACGATAAGGGGCCGGGATCATGGGTTCCAGGCTGGAGATCGTGGCCGCTTCGGGGGTATCGGAAGTTGTCGAGAGGTTCATGGAAGTCACCGTCAATGGCATGAGCAATTGAGTTGGCAGCTGTCATTCGATGCCGGGAGGAGTCCCGTCTTGCGGAAGGGATCTCAATTCCTTTCGCAGATCCATGCCCGACGGGCACCAGGTGATGCAGCGGCCGCAACCGACACAACCGAAGGTTCCGAACTGGTCCATCCAGGTAGCGAACTTGTGCATAAGACGCTGCCGATAGCGCGACATCGGACTGTTACGCACCACCAGCCCGTGAATGTAAGAGAAATCCCGATTCAGGCAGGAATCCCAGCGACGCCAACGTTCCGCCCGAGTACCGGCCAGATCCAGGCGATCCTCCACGGTGGTGCAGAAACAGGTGGGACATACCAAGGTGCAGTTCCCGCAAGACAGGCAATGGCTTGCCGATTCGGCCCAGCGCGGATCTTCGAGCTGATGCAGGAAATGGTTGCGGACTGCTTGTGGGGAAAACCTCGACACCATCCGGCGGACCATCTCCTGTTGCGCCAGGGCGGCTGCTTGCCGCTGCTTCTGGCTGATTTTACGGTATTCTACCCCGGCCTCCAGCAACTCCATACCCCGGTTGCTCCCAATCCGCGCCACAAAATAATGCTGCTTTCCATCCAAAACTTCAGTCAACGCCAAGTCGTAGCCTGTCGGCAATTCGGGACCGGTACCCATGGAAGCACAAAAGCAATTGGCGCCCGGCTGCCGGCAGGAAATGCCGATAATCAGAGCTTGCCGGCGACGCTCCAGGTAGAGTGGATCATCGCAATGCTGCGTCAGCACCTGGTCAAGCCGGTATATGGCGTGCAGATCACAGGCTCGAACACCGAGGAGAGCCAGTAGCGGCGATGGATCCCGGTCGGAGGAGAAGGATAAGTCAAGACCTCGACGGGCGGCCTGAAACAGCTGAACCAATGGCGGGTACAACCATTGTTTCCAGTTGTTGGCGGTGGGGCCATGGGCGAAAAACGCACCTGTGGCCAAACGGGTGAGGCTGTAACAGCCGGGTTCCTGTGAGTCCGTCCAGCCGGTGGGGAGATCGGACGCTGCATGCAGTTGATCGAGAATGATTGCACCGGAACGCACTGTGGGTCCAATGATCAGGAATCCTTTGGATTGGAGTGCTTCGAACAAGGAGTTGAGGTGCTCAGCAGGGATCACTACCGATTTCGGATCGGCCAATTGGGACACTGGCATGTCTGGAGTCCTAGTGGTTGCGGGGCGGATCAGAGTTTGAGGCTGCGGGCGCAAAGTTTAATCTGTAGTTGACCAGGCAAGCAACTACCATGGTCTGCACAAGGCCTCCCAACGGAGATATGTTAACCCGGAGCAAGACTTCTTGACAATCGCTCAAGGGACATCGCCTTCAGATTCGTGACATTCCCCACAGGCATTGGAAAAAATCATTGGTTTATGCCCATAGGTGCTGTAATATTAATCGTTGTGCTTATATATAGGCCTGCCGCCTGTAAACCTGAAGGGGACAAACACGTCTTCAGAATGCTCCCACGCTGGACGCGTCCACAATTCGGCCCTGTTTCTATTGAGGTCTACGATCTGGTATCTGAAACGATCAGTCTGCACATAATATCACTAAACAGAGAGGAGATCCAGTTATGCAAAGGAAGCGAATCACCTTGGCTGGGCTATTGGCGACCACGGCTCTGGGTCTGTTGGTTTTGCTGGCATGTGCATGGTTGGATGGACAGGTCAATCCGGCGGTTGCTCAAGGCGATCAAGCGTTAGCAGGAAAGGCCCAGCTGGTTATCAACCAGATCGACGTGTCTCATTTCCCGAATGTCAAGCTGTTTGTTTCGGTGCTCGATTCCTGCGGGAAAGATGATTCGAGGACTCGGCGAGAAGGATTTTGCGGTCAAGGAGGATGAGGTTGAACAATCCCCCATCAAGGTCGAGACGCAACTCCCTTCCATCGCCACGGCAATGGTCATGGACACCAGCGGCAGCATGAAAAAAGCCATCGCCGACGCCCAGCGAGCCGCCATCGACCTACGTGGACAATGTGCGTGCAGAAGATGAAGTGTTGCTCATTGATTTCAGCGACAAGGTCAAGGTGGTGCAGAACTTCACCACCGACAAGACGCCTCTCAAGACCGCCATCGGCGCGAGCAAGGCGCGTGGCAACACGGCCCTTTACGATGCCATTTTCGAGGCCACCAAGAGCTTTGGGGACAAGAAAGGCCGCAAGGTAGCCATTGTGCTCAGCGACGGCAAGGATGACGATGGGACCAATAAGCCACTCAGCGTGAAGACCGTGGATCAGGTGATCGCGGCGGCCAAGGAAGTCAACGTCCCGATCTTTACCATCGGGCTGGGAGTCGGATGTGGATGAGGCGATCCTCAAGAAGATCGCGGTGGAATCCGGCGGCCAGTATTTCCGCCGCGCCGACCTCGGCCGATCTGGAAAACCTTTACAAGGAAATCGGTGCACAGTTGACCGGGCAGTATCTGCTGAGTTATGCGACCGATCTGGCGGAAGCGGATGGTTCGTGGCATCGCGTGGTGGTGGCAGCCGCCGGCGGACTGGGACAAAAACAGTACATGGCGCCCCTCGACAAAACCGCCGTGAAGGCTGAAGTGCAGGCCCCCCCGCCGCCTGCCAAGGTGGAACTCAAAGCCAAGGAACCCGCCAAGGAGGATGCCAGTAAACCCAAGATCAACGTGCTGGCCGGCACCCAGGGGACTCAGGTGCTGTTTGCCACCAGCCAGTACAACGACAGCGACTGGGCGGTTCACAACCTGATCGATGAAGCCATCGGCAAAGGACATGAGTTTTGTGCCAGGAACAATGCCCCACAGGAGATTCTCTTCGAGCTGCCCAAGAGTGCCATGCTGTCGGAAATGATCATCGACCCTTACACAACTGAAGTCGGAAAAGAACTGGGCCAAAGATGTCGAGCTCTGGGTTTCGACCACCGATCCCAACGGTGAATACACCAAGGTGATCGGTGTCAAGGTGGACAATACCCGGATGGAAAGTCAGGACCCCACTTATTCCCTTACCGAACAGACCTTCCCGCTGACACCCACGCGGGCGCGCTGGGTCAAGCTGCTGCTCAAGAACAACTATGGCGGCAGTTACACCCAATTGGGTGAAGTGAAGCTGATGGGATATTTTGTCGAAGAGGAGGGCAAACAGCAGAAGCTCAAGAATGTCCTGGCGGAGGAAAATGGCGGCAAACTGGTATACTTCTCCAGTCAGTATAATGATAGCGACTGGGCTGCCAAGAACCTGATCGACGGGAAAGTCGGAAAAGACAACGGATATTGTGCGAAAGACAACAAGCCGGCCGAAATTGTGTTTGTACTTCCCAGTGTGACCACGATCACCCAGGTGGCCTTCAACCCTATGACCAGAGAAGATCCCCCCAACTGGGCCAAGGACGTGGAAGTACAGGTTTCCACCCAAGGTCCCAAACAGGGGTTCAACTCAGTGGGCAAATTCACCCTGCACAACCGGCAAAACGTCGATCCCAGCAAGCCGCTTCCGGACCAGGTGTTCAAGATCGAACCGGTCCAGGCCAAATTCATCAAACTGATGTTGCTCAACAACCACGGCGGGAGTTATACGCAAATGGGGGAATTCAAGGTGTTTGCCCCGGAACCATGAATCGATGCTTGAGTCGTTTCTTTGTCTCAAGTGAACAAGTGCTTTCAGCTGGCCCCGAGCCTCCACGGAGGGGATTTCCATCCATCACTCTGGTAAGGGTTTAAGAGAACATGTCAGAATCTACTCATTCCTTTCATATCCCCGTAATGGGGACGTCTTTTACCATCGACACCCCGATCAAGGTGGCCAAGTATGGCATTTCATCGGTCATTTCTTGTGTGGACGATGTTCTTGTGGAAAAGGTTCGTCGGTTCTACTGCACTATGATCGGGGAGGAATATGTCCCAATTGGCAAAGAGGAACAGGATTCCCGAGCGAGACGCATCACGGCTTATCTGAACCTGGTTGACCGATTGGTCCGCGAACAGTTCGAGAAAGTGAAGGACGTCTGCTTTTGAGGTTGGATCCGAAATCAGCAAGTATTTTGAAATGTTGCCGGAGCACTCGGCGCTCAAGGAAGCCTATCGGGCGATGCTGGCTATCACCAATCCAACGGAGAAGACCGAGGCGCAAGAGGAGTTGCGTCGACGGATGTGTCCGGGGTCCATCGAAGTCAACATCATGACCAAACTAGATGGTGACAATAGCGATCCGGGAGGTGCACCGCCCCCACCCGAATCTTCCCTAGCCCTGGCGGCTTTGCGCGGCTATGCCAACAGTGCCCTGGTTTCGGCCGTGGAGTTTTCGGCCGGCTTCAACGCCCGCCTGTACTGCTACGTGGAACGCTTTAAAGATTTCCATGCCGATGAATACGGCCGCATCAAAAAGAAGATCATCCTCAAGGTCAACGATTTCCGCTCCGCGCTTACTCAGGGAAAGTTCCTCGCCAAGAAAAGCCTGTGGGTATCCGAGTACCGAGTGGAATCAGGGCTCAACTGTGGCGGACATGCCTTTGGAAATGGCGGCAGCCTGTATGGGACCGGTTCTGGAAGAATTTAAGCGTGAAAAGGACCGATTGATAGGTGAGCTTTTTGTACTCTACAATGCTGCGCGAAGACAGAAAGGCAAGACCACCTTTGACGAACCGCATCCGGTGAGAATCACAGCGCAAGGCGGAATCGGCACTGCCCTGGAACAGGAATTGCTGATCCATCACTATAAGGTCGATGCCACCGGCTGGGGTACGCCGTTCCTGTTGGTACCCGAAGCCACCACCACTGATCCCGAGACGCTGCGAACGGCTGCGCCAGGCCACGGCGGAGGATCTCTATCTGAGTGAGGTCTCGCCCATGGGTGTGCCCTTCAACAACCTCAGGACTTCCCCCAGCGAGCTGGCCAAGCGGGAAATGGTCGGTCTCCACAAGCCCGGATACGTTTGCCGCAAGGGATACCTGAAGTCCAACACGGAATTCACTGAACGACCCATTTGCGTTGCGTCCCGGTTTTATCAGCAAAAGAAGCTTGATCAGCTTGCTTCACAGAATTTGGCTCCCGAGGTCTTCCAAGCTGAAGTTGCCAAAATGCTGTCCAAAACCTGTTTGTGCAACGATCTGGCCGGAGCGGCCATCTTGGCTCACGAGCTTCAGGAGGCGAATGAGCCACCGACGCCTCCCGCTGTGTGCCCGGGACCCAATCTGGCCTATTTCTCGAAAGTCGTGAGCTTGGGTGAAATGGTGGACCACATTTACGGGCGGGGTAACATCCTTAACGGAACCCCGCGACCACACATGTTGATGGCTGAACTGCGGATGGTTATCGACTGCCTCCGAGGGGAAATCAACAAATCTCTGCCGAATCCCGGGGAGGTTCGGATTAAGCAGTTGAGGGAATTTGAGCAGAGCTTGAAGGCCGGAATTCGCTACTACCACCAGTTTATCGAAGAGATGGCGCTTTTGAACTCCACGTGACCATTCGCAGATGACAGCGGATTTGGAAGCGTGCGAAACCGAATTGCAGACACTGATCGGCCAATACCCGGAGCTGTTTGAGTCCGGCAATTGATAGTGAGAGTGGACTGACTCAGGCGATCTCCCACGAATATGCAGCGCCACCGTGGGAGCTTTGAGGCATTCAAGGATCGAGACCAGTTCTACTGGAAATGCCCGCGGAATCATGTGATGACGCAAGGGCGTCCCGCGCCTTTTCGCAGTGCGAACACCCACTTACAGATTCTCAAAGTGGAAGGGAGTAATCCTCGAGGGACGTCATCCTGGCCGAATCGCGTGGTGCCGGTCGGCCCATAACCCACTCCGCATGGGCGGTAGGAGCGTCACTCGAGGGGCATCTGTTGGCGGTGCCAATACGTAAGAGGAACCGAGAACCCAGCCACCACCGTCACTCCCGCCGCAGGCGGGAAAGCCGGGGTCCAGGGGTGTGTGCCGACACGTTATCGAAAAATATCTTGAAGTTGTCGATAAGTGATTGATATATTTCAGTATATAAATTTGCCAGGAGAGACCTGGCAACCGGGACCGGTGTCCATGGAGCTTGCACCACCCTCAGCCAGTGCTTAGATGACAATGGAGCTGGTATTTGCAGGGGATCAGAGCGTACAAATTGCTTGCTATCCACAGGGGAAGCAGGTAAGGTAATATAAGAAGGGTAAGTCTATATTGATAATTCGGGTCTTATCTTTGGATAGTGCATCTTTGGAGGCTATATGCTGCTCATTGAAGACCTGCAAGTGGAACTTGCGGGAAAACGGATATTGAAGCACATCGATCTGGAGATCAAACCGGGCGAAACCCACGTTCTTTTCGGACCCAATGGTTCCGGAAAGACTTCCTTGCTGATGACCATCATGGGTTATCCGCAATATAAGGTGGTGGCCGGAAAGATTTCCTTTAAGGGTGAAGACATAACCAATATGCCCATCAATGAGCGTGCCATGCTGGGTATAGGCATGTCCTATCAGCGCCCGCCGACCATTCATGGGTTGAAGACTCGGCAGATGGTATCTTTATGCGCCCGAGCGCGAGGTCAACCCGGAAGACCCTGGCGCGGCGTGTCAACTTCGAAGATTTCCTGGATCGCGATGTCAATGCTGGTTTTTCCGGTGGGGAAATCAAGCGTTCCGAGCTGCTTCAGTTGATGGCGCAGAACCCGGATCTAATGCTTTTTGATGAGCCGGAATCGGGCGTGGATCTGGAGAACATGACGTTGGTGGGGCATACCATTGCCGGTCTTGCTGGAGAAGGAATGCGTGTCAACGGAGACCAAGTCCATGGCACAGGTGCGCCGCGATCGGACCAAGATGGGTCTCATCATCACCCACACCGGTTACATCCTCGACTACGTGCCGGCCGACAAAGGCCAACTGCTGTACCAGGGCGTTTTGAGCTGTGCGAGCAATCCCCGCGAAATTCTGAGATGCATTGGCGAAATGGGATATGAGGAATGTGTGCGATGTACAATCGAGAGGAACTGAAAGACAAAGCGAGCCAAAGCGGCGGGCAAGCAGGCGGCCATCGGTCCTGATATCGACCTCGGTCAGTTTGAAAAGGCGCTGGTACCGCATGCCTACCTTTCGGATGACGATCTCCGGAAGCTGCCGATGGAAGAGCAATACCGACTGATCATGGCGGGAGTGGATGTCAACGAAAAGGACCGCAGTCGGGACCTACTTCCAAAAAGACACTGCCGTGGTGCATTGCAAGAGTAAGCAGGAAGGGATCGAAGTCCTTCCCATCCGTGAGGCTCTTGAAGAAGTACGATTGGGTCCAGGAGTACTACTGGAAACTGGTTTCCGTCGATGCCGACAAATACACTGCGGCAGCCGAACTGGACCTGCACGACGGTTATGTGATCCGGGCCTTGCCGGGGGCCAAAACGATCTATCCGATACAGGCCTGTCTTGTATCTGGACAAAAACGGGCTGCAGCAAAATGTCCACAACCTGATCATTGCCGAAGAGGATTCGGAATTACATGTAATTACCGGTTGTTCCACTGGGCCGCACACCAAGACCGGCATCCACGTGGGGATTTCCGAGTTCTTCGTCAAGAAGAATGCCAAATTGTCATTCACCATGATTCACAACTGGGCCGAGGATATGTACGTGCGACCGCGTTCCGTGGCTCGGGTCGAAGAAGGAGGGCTGTTTCTCAATAACTACATCTGTATGAAACCGGTACGGTCTCTGCAAATGTACCCGACCACGCACCTGGTGGGCAAAGACGCTGTGGCCGGTTCTACAGCATCATTGTCGGGAGTCCAGGCAGTGAATACGATGTGGGTGGGCGGGTGTTTCTAAAAGCAGAGGGCAGCCGGGCTGAGATCGTGGCTCGAGCCATCAGCAACGGAGGCAGGATCATCAATCGCGGTGATCTCATCGGCGAGGTGTCCAATATCAAAGCTCATCTTGGAGTGTCGCGGTTTGCTGCTTAACGGCGGTCTGATCCATGCCATTCCCGAATTGCGCGCCATGGCGGATGGTGTCGAGATGTCCCATGAAGCCGCTGTTGGCAAGATCGCTCAGGAGGAAATTGCCTATCTCATGTCTCGCGGGCTGAGCGAAGATGATGCCACAGCAACCATCGTCCGCGGGTTCCTGAGTGTGGATATTCCCGGTTTGCCTCCGCAACTCAAGGTCGAGATCGATCGGGCCATTGCGGAAAGTGATAAAGACGTGATGTAGGGGCATGAGTCCCGCCGTAGCAACCTAAAAACCGTTTGGGGGAAAGGAATATGCCATGACCAGAAAGAATGTCACTCGAATTGCCATCGCCCTGTTGTTGGTACTGACCGTGGCGGCGCCGGTCTTTGCCCAAGGCCTGGAAATGAGTCCAGCTAGCAAACGTTGCACTGGGCCCACGGGTGAAGCGATGATTGCAGACATTGTTGTGCTGCGACCAGTAGGGCTGATTGCTTCGAGTATAGGTGCCATTTTTGGCATTGCCAGTTTCCCTCTGGCGGTCATGACCAATGGCGTAGATCGCTATGATCAGAAGTTCTTCAGGGAGCCTTTGGAGTACACTTTTCTCCGGCCCGTCGGTGACAATGACTTCTTCTGTGATGAGGAACTGGCCATTCGTTACTGATGATGGTTATGTGCAGCGGCCGGTGACGTTCGAAGTTTGATCAGGAATGCCGCAGTCGCGCGGCGTTCCATCCTCACCCCTACGAACTACGAAACGAATTTCGGTAGTTTTTCAGCGCACTGGGTTCAGTGGCGTTGGGCCGGAAGCTGCCCCGACTGCCGGGGTCGCTCAAGGGAGAAGTGTGCCACAGCGAACCCGTTGTTGTATTCCCCTGTTGTTCACCGCAGGCGTAGTCACTAGATCAATGGCGGACCAGCCAAAAAGCACAGGACCATAGCTCGCTCCGGCGCTCTCCCTCATCGGTACCAAACCCGCTTCCTCCTCTGCACGGATGTCCGGAAACCTGCAAAGAGAGTCGGGAGTAGGATCCTCCATGCCACTCGTCAAAATGAGAGAAATCTGGAAATACTATCAGCTTGGCGAAACCCGCATTGCTGCGCTGAGGGGAGTCAATCTGGACATTGGGGAAGGCGAATTCGTCGCCATTTGGGGTCCTTCCGGCTGTGGCAAGTCAACCTTGTGCAATATGATTGGTATGATCGACGTTCCCACCTCGGGCACGATTGAATTCGCGGGACGTGACGCCGTCTCGCTTGGGGATGACGAAAAGAGTGAACTGAGGAACCAGGCCATCGGTTTTGTCTTCCAGCAGTTCAACCTTGTTCCAGTTCTATCGGCACTGGAGAACGTCATGCTGCCGCTCCAGATTCAGGGCGATACCAGCAGAATCGCCCGGGAGAAAGCGTCGGAAAGCTTGAAAGAAATGGATCTCGCCGACTACCTCGAGCATCGGCCCCAGAAACTCTCCGGGGGCCAACAGCAGCGGGTCGCCATCGCTCGGGCGCTGGTCACTAAACCAAGGCTGGTGATCGCCGATGAACCGACCGCAAACCTCGATTCCGAAAATGCCCACAAGATCATTGATCTGATGCGTGAAATGGGCCAAAGAAAGCGTACCGCCTTCGTCTTTTCCACCCATGATCAGCGTTTGATTGATCGCGTTCAGCGCTTGGTTCAGCTTCAGGACGGTTCGGTTCTGGAAGATCGTGTGATTGGCTGATGGTCCGAAGAGCGGGCGCCTTCGTCGTCCGTTATCAGGGCCGGGCCATCGCGTGCTTTGAGGTCTCCTTCCGGGTGCATCATGCTCACATGGGTAAAAATCGCCGTTAGAAATCTTCTCAAAAACCGGCGGCGCTCCCTTTTTACTCTCCTCGCCATCGCCATTGGTTTCGCTGCCGTCAATGTGTTTGGTGGCTTCACCGAGTATATATTCCAGAGCCTCGAGGAGTCCTCGATCTACGCTCAGGGCAACGGACATCTCACCGTGTTTAAGAGAGGTTTCCTAACCGATGGCAAGCTCGACCCGCTCAAGTTCCTATTGACTCGAGAAGAAAGCGAACAAATCATGGATGTCTGCAGAAGGCAACCGGGGGTGCTCCTGCTCACAGGACAACTTCATATTACCGGTCTGATTAGCAATGGTCGGGCATCGACTATATTTCTAGGGATCGGACGCATTCCTTCGGATTTCTATTTCATTCAGAAGAGAGCATCGGGAATGATCGGCAGACTGAAACTCTTTGATGGCAGGGGGCTTCAGAACGATGTCCCTCACGGGGTTGGACTGAGTGTCGGGCTCGCCACGAAGCTGAAGCTCGAAATTGGTTCAGATGCCATTGCCATGTCTCCAACCGTGGATGGTCAGATCAATGCGCTGGATATGCAGGTCTTCAACACATTCCACTCGCCACTGGAAGAACTTGACGACAAATTAATACAGGTTCCACTGCAGTTTGCCCAGTCCCTTTATGACACCAGCAGCGTCGATCGGATTACCATCCTGCTGGCAAGTAGCAACTATACTGCGGAGCTTAAGGATATCCTTGAGAAATCACTTCATAAAAGTGGTCATGAAGTTGAGATGTTAGCCTGGCAGAATCAGTCTCCCTTTTATACAAAAGTGAAGGATATGTTCGATGTCATTTTTGTTTTCCTATTCATAATTGTATTTGTGATAGTCGTAATGAGTGTCATCAATACCATAGGAATGTCCATCATGGAAAGGACCAGAGAAATCGGCACGCTGCGTGCTTTGGGCCTCAAGCGTCGCGGGGTGATCAAGCTTTTTACCATTGAAAGTACCATACTAGGGGTTTTGGGATCGTCCGTGGGTATGCTGCTGACCCTGATCAGTTGGGCCTTGGTCAAACTGTGCGAACCAAGCTGGATCCCTCCCAACATTCCCCGCAGGGTTCCCCTTGAGGTTTTTCTGGTGCCGCGCTATATGCTCATAAGTTTCGTATTTCTTATGGCGCTCTCAGTTGCTTCCGCACTGCTGCCTACCCGCAAGGCGGCTCATACGGTGATAGTTGATGCTCTTGGGCATGCTTAGGGACCCAGTGCTGCTCACTTAAGCATGTCGTGTTGCTTGGGAGGGATCAGTGCTACCAGGACGCGGGGAGAGGGG
This sequence comes from uncultured delta proteobacterium, assembly GCA_963802715.1. Taxonomy (GTDB): domain Bacteria; phylum Desulfobacterota; class Syntrophobacteria; order Syntrophobacterales; family Syntrophobacteraceae; genus CAWDJT01. The sequence goes on along the minus strand of CAWDJT010000038.1, from coordinate 25,509 downwards.
GACGCGGAGAAAGGGAGCGAAGCCCTTGTCACCGTGTCGCCCCATCACCCCCTCTCCCCGTGGTCTCTTAACTCAGCCACATTGTGTTCACGCCTCATCATGGGGCCTGTTGTTCCAACGACCAGTGGGGGGGTAACGGATGAAACAACTTGCCGCAGTCCTGTTGGTTTGGACCTTTATGGGGGTTTCCTGGGGCGCCCCCAATGTCGTGGCAGAGCTATCTCCCAAGGAGGTGCTTCTGAAGGCCGATGAGTCGAGGGGCAATCTTGGGGGCGTGGAATGGGAAGTCGCCGTGCTTTCCAAGGAGGCCGACCGCACCAGCGAAATGAGCTTCTTCGTCCAGGCAAGAGGATTTGACGTACTGGCGACCACGTTGACGCCTCCTAAGGACAAGGGCAACAAGATCTTGTTGCTCAACGGTAATATGTGGTTCCACAAGCCCGGACTGAGCAAGCCGGTCCCGATCTCGCAGCGGCAGAAGCTGCTTGGTGTTGCCTCCTACGGTGATATCGCTTCCACCAATTACGCCAACGATTACGATGCGACTCCTGAGCGCAATGAAGTCGTGAACCATGAGTTGTGCTATGTGTATAATCTCAAGTCAAAAAGCAGTAAGACTACCTACGACCGTATCCGCTATTGGGTTGCTCAGGAAAGACTTGTCGGTGTGAAAGCGGAATATTTCACCCTCTCGGGAAAGATGATTAAAACAGCAACGATGGAATATGCACATAGCGTTCGGATCGACGGAAATACTCGACCATTTATATCAAAGATCCATATTCCCGATGTGCTGATGACAACCAATGAAACTACACTTTCTTTTATGAAAACAGCTATAAAAGACATACCCGACCATGTGTATAACCTGAATCTGCTGGTCAAATGAAATCTCTCACCATCATTTTCCTCAGATCCATGCGGCCCTCCCCGAGGAGGGTCGGCATCCGCGATCGTTTCTCGAACAAGACCACAATGAGCCCAATCCACCTCCTTCCAGGATTGCTATGGATGGCGTTACTGGTTTGTCCGACTAACCTTTGGGCTGATTCGGGAGGAAAAGATCCGGTCTTCAAGACGGAAACGTTTTTAGACATGGACTGGCAGGGGATACAGAAGGAGCTGCTGGATGGTTTTGACTGGCGATTCAAAGTTCTTGGCTATGGTTTGGCTCAACAACCAGTGAATTCCCCTTTGAATCCCAACAACATCTGGGAGATTCCACAGTACCAGGGGGAGCTTGACCTTAGACCGGATTTCAACCTCAAGTTTCGAAGCCTCGAACTCAATGTCAAGCCGCGACTCCGATCCTATTGGCAACAGTGGCAAGACGGCATCAAGAAAGGCGATGGGGATGCGGATGTCGATCTTTTCGTAAACGAATGGTGGGCACGGTTCATGCTCAAAGCAGATCTTTTTGTATCCTATGGGCGAGAAAACCTGCAGTGGGGGCCTTCCTTTCTCACTTCCCCATCCAACCCGTTCAACCGGGACAACGGCAAGGAAAACCCCAAGATTGAAGTGCCGGGGCTCGATTATGCCCGTATGGTGTGGATACCCGCTCAAAACTGTTCGGCATCCTTCATTGCCAACATCGACCCGGGCGAAAAACACTTTTACCGACAGTTCCAGCGAACCTATGCGGTCAAGCTGGACTACACCGGCAACGAAAAATACTTCAGCCTGATCCCCTCATACAGCGAATCGGATGACTTCCGCCTGGGATTGTTTGGTGGGCTCACTGTCACCGATGCCCTCCTTCTCTATGCCGAAGGTCATCTCAACGATGGGGGTGAAATCCAGGTCCTGGTCGGACAGTCCTACACCCTGCGGATCGGCCCGACGATTTCATTCGAGTACTACTTCAATCAATCGGGCTGCACGGAGTCCATTGAGAAGTGTTTCCCCCCATATGGCGACGCCTCGCCGGATGATGTCCTCATCCGGAAAAACTACCTGATGCTGCAGATCATGGACAACCACATCCATGATTCGCTCAATGTGATTCTGCGTTGGATCTACGATATCGATGACACATCGAACCGGTCGGTCGCCATTCTTGAATATGAATTGGGCGACCATGTCAAAATCTTCGCCGTCGGGAACCTCTATGTGGGCAACAAGGACACCGAATTCGGCAGCCTCATGAATTACTCACTATTCCTGGGTACCGAATACAATTTCTGATGACCTGTCGGATCCATGGCGCGAGTCACCTCTGTACTGTTCACGGCCATTTTTGGCGTTCATCCTTGTTGACACTGGCGTTGGCATACCGTGCCCTGGAAAATGGGCAGAATGCCCACAGAAATGTGCATAGTCCATCTGCGCCACTCATGCCATGGGTCTGATGACTTTCCATGGGACTCCTGTTTGAGGGCGCGCGGGCCAAGAGAGGGTGGTCTTGTCGTGGGAGTCCATGATTTGGCAAAGGTAGTCACCTTGGCTTGGGCGAGCGTGCGCAGCATCGGTGGACGGGTGCTTTTCTTAGCAGGAATAATCTCCACAGAACCCTAAAATTCCTTCTTGACAGCCAGCAACTTAGACGGCATTTTCCGACCACAAGTTCAATATTCATCCCCAATAATCCCAATGCTAAATTGTAGTTTGGGAAGGTCTTCTTCGATTTGTGCTTTTGATATCCTCGTTCCAGTCATGCATAGGGATGTATCCTTACTGGTACCCCTGGATACCTGGATTACGCTTATGTAAAATGGTGCCGAAGTCAAGGACGGCGCCCCAGCAGAGGGATCATCGCCTTTCGCGCTATTTCGATCGTCAATGTTATCATTGCGGCGGCCTTTTTTATCGCTATCGCAGGGCGATAAAGAAAGGAGAGAAGAAACGGGGTCAAACCTTGATATGTGATTATCGGTGTAAATCCATGGGGGATTGGCTCAGGGCCAAGGCAATGGTTCGACTCCTCAAGGGAACAGTGATCCTGATGGGCTTCTTAGTGGCTTAGAACGCAGTTTTTGACCCCGAAATGACCTCCCTAACATAGATTGGCGGAATTCACCCCGGCCCGCCCCGGGGCGAAGGTCTGCTTGCGGCGGCTGGGGATCTTTGGTCGTTACGCCGGGCGGGAAATCGCGGAGTTTATCCTGAGCGCAGTCGAAGTGCCCCCGCGCCACCTGCAGCCGCCCTGCGCCCCTCCCGTCCGCCCCCTCGAAGGGGGCTCCCCGGAAGAGCCGCTTGGTGCCCCATCCTGATTGACCTTGGAAAGGTGGACAGCTTTTCGCCATGGCGGTGCGTTTGGTGGTGCCGCGCTTCAGTAGTGGTAGCGGCAGGCGAGTATCCTGATGCGTTCATCGGTGATCTGATAGACGAGGCGGTGTTCGTGGTCGATACGGCGGGACCAGCAGCCGGAGAGCTCGTGTTTTAGGGGTTCGGCCTTGCCGGTTCCGCCGAAAGGGTCGCGTTGGATCTCCTTGATCACTTTGATGATCCGAAGCGCCTTTTTGCGATCCTTTTCTACCCACCAGGCAAGATCCTCAAGGGCCGCAGGGTCAAACTCCAAGCCTTTCGCACGCTTCGTCAAACGGGATCCCTCCCTGGCGGTTCTTGGCCGTCAGCAGGCGCCTTTTCATGGTCTCGCTTTTGAGCAGATAGGCGGTCTCTTTCTCCGCTTGCAGCTCCCGCCAAAGGTCAATGGGGACGATCACCCCGGTGACGTTGTGGTTCTCGTCAGAGATGTATTGAATCTGGCCCATGATGGCTCCTTCGGGGCATTACACGGCATTGGCCGTAATAGTTTTCTGGGTGATGAGGTGCAGGATTTTTTTCTTGGTGAGCATGGAGTCGATCACTCGGATTAGGGCCGTTTTGTCTTCTTCCTCCAGGGAATCAATCAGTTTCACCCTTTCCAGCAAGCTTTTGTCCTCAATGCGTACTTCCTGGGAATCCTCGGCGGTGTCGCTCACCAGATAGTCGATGGTGACATCGAAGGCCTTGGCCAGTTTTTGCACCACGTCGAGCGACGGGTTGTATTTGCCGGTCTGGATGCGATTGATATGCGACAGGTGGGAGCCGATGTGTTCGGCCAGTTGCGTTTGGGACCACCCCTTCTTTTTCTCAGTCGTTTGAGATTCTCCGCCAACCCCATGTGCCATCCTCCCGGTTTGCACGCATTTTGTTTTTGAAAAATAGCACAATTAGGTGAAACCAGCAACTTTCTTGGTCTTGACGGCATATTTTTGCTTGACAAGATTAGCTTTAACGGATTGCAGGCCTCAAGTCACGGCGGATGCCGCCCATGGTGCCAAAGCATGGTGGGACAGGTACCACTGCCGCACTCTGGAACCGCGTGTCAGCGGTAAAGGACCAAACGCCGTGATTCTATCCTACCCTGCGACCGATGGCAGTCACGACTTGCGGTATCGGCGCGCGCTCGGAAATCAAGGGATGATTCGATGCTTCTTGGTCCCATGTCCGTGGAAGCAGGTATCCGGAGGTGATGTACGAAGCGGAAGGAGTGATTCTTTGTTAGAGCCATCTTCAGGTTCCATTGGGAGCTCCGGAACCTCCAACGCTGCCCGTGGAACACTAATGGGGATCGGGGCAACCCGATCCCCATTGATTACAAATGAGCCAGTACCATCTGGCCTGAAGTTGGGTTTCTAGAGCCCCAGCTTCATCTTCTTGACCGCCGATGCATCAAAGCAACAGGTCCCGCTACCGGAATCCTTATCGTAAGGAAGCTGGATGCCTTCGGCGAGCTTGCCGTTGAAGGGAAATCCGGTCAGCCCCGCCACCACTTCGCTCCATTCCTGATGCAGCTCGTTCAGGTCCTTCGGAGCCGGGAGACCCTGGGCGGCCAGGATTTTGGCGATGGCTTCCCAGTCGGCGAGAGCCGCACCGCACGGGGCAAAGGCCTGCTGCAAGCTGAGCAGCCGGCGTTCATGGTTGACTACCGTGCCCGCCTGTTCTCCAAAGGCGGCCATGGGGAGCACCACCTGGGCCATATCCATGGCGGGGCTCGGTACCGCTTCCTGCAGAACCAGAAACTCCACCTGGCCCAGACGCTGCCCCACAGGTCAGGCTCGCTTAGAGCCGGGCCGACTGCTGGACGAACAACGCCTTGATCTGCTGGGCATCGAGCGCCGCCAATGAGGCAGTCGCTGCGGTGGCCGGCATCTTGGTGGCCTGCCAGGTCTTGGCGATGTTCTTGCGGGCCGTGGCGCTGGTGATCTTGACCCAACCGGGCAGATAATTGGGAGAAATGCCCATGAACTGGGCACCGTAGGTGTTGATGTCGCAGGCCAGCGGGTAAAGACCGCCGGCGTTGGCGCCACCAAGATTGCCGGTAAGCGCCGCCAGCTGGATCAGGGTGGTGACGCAGTCGGCGGTAGCTTCATCTTCCAGGAGGCTTTCCGGGAACACAAAGGCCACCTTGCCGGTTTTGGCCAGCGCTGAGGCCATCTTTTCCAGGGTCTCCGCCGAAATGCCGGACTTGGATGCAGCCGCCTTGAGGTCCGCAGCCCCCAGTTTGTTCTTGAGCTGATCAGCCTTGAGCCCAGCCTTGGACAGCATGTCATCAGCCAGCGCACCGCTGCTCGCGGCGGCAGCGAGGATGCCCTGCAGTGCCTGGTTCCAGACGCTGGAGTTGGCCTTCACGGGATCCGTTGCCAGTGCCGTCAGGCCATCGCTCTTGCTGGCGATCTGGAAAACCGGCACCTGGCGTTGGCGCGCGGCACGGCGCACGAAAGTCGCCATCACCGGGGAAACCTCTTCGAGATCGTCGCCCACCAGAAACATCGCTTCGGCTCGGTCGAGTCCAGCCAGTTCCTGAGTCATCCCGGCGAAGCCGATGGTTTCTTCCATCTTCTCCAGGAGCCGTTCGTGCGCGTCGCGACCGGGGAAATCCAGCCCGTGGCTCAGGTAGCCGACCCGCATCCACTTTTGCAGCAGATAGAGGGATTCGTTGCTGGCCTGGGGCGACCCCAGGGCGGCGATGGCACCGGCTCCAGCGCGTGTCGGACACGGCCTTGAAGCCCTGGACCACCGCGTCGATGGCCTGATCCCAGGAGACTTCCTGCCAGGAACCGTTCTGTTTGATCATGGGCTGGCTGATGCGCTGGCCGTACCACAAGTCATCGTAGACGCGGAACCGACCGCGTTGGCAGGTGGACGAATAATTGGGTGCTTCCTGCTTACCGTCCTTGATCCAGACCAGCCGTTGCCCTGACACCTTGAGATCCAGCGCACAACCGGTACCACAGTTGACGCAGTGGGTGGCCACGCTTTGCCAGTCGAAACGATCCACCGCCCGACCATCGCGCTTCACCAGCAGGGCGCCGGTGGGGCACAGATCGACGCACAATCCGCAGTGGACGCACTTGCCGTCGATGAAGGTGGGGTATTCCTTGAGATCGATGGCGTCGGAACACTGGAAGGTGGCGCAAGCCACGTGGCAGCGCTGGCAGCGGATGCACTTGTTGGGATCCAGGACGATCTCGGCATTGCTGTCCACTGCTTGCATGGTCTTGTAATGGATCTTTCTTTTCGGTCTGATCGCGCCACTTGACCTTGAAATCGGTCAGGAGCATCGCGCAAGCGGCAATCGAACCCGGCCGAACAACCGCACACCAGGCAACGGTCGGCTTCGTTCTTGGCCGCCTCCTCGGTTAACCCCAGTTCCACACGATCAAAGCTGCTCACCGCCTGCTCCACCGGAAGCTCCGGCATGAGATTGCGCGGAGCCTGTCTTGAAAACACTGAACGGTTCCGTATCGATGGTCTTGAGCGTGCCCTTGCTGATATTGAACAGCACTGGTTCCGCTTGGATCTGGCCGGTGCGGAAATAGGCGTCCATGGCGTAGGCAGCCTTGCGCCCGTCAGCCAGGGCCGCCACCACGGTCATGGGACCGCGGAACACGTCGCCGCCGGAAAAGATCATTTCCTGGCCGGTGTGCTGGCTGCCTTCGTCGCCGCCGAAGGTGTTCCAGCGAGTTACGGGGAGGCTCGACATGGCGGCGTCTTGCTCCGCCGATCGGGCAGTTTCGGTGCCTGACCGATGGCGTTGATCACCTGGTCGACGTCCATGATGGTTTCCGAACCGGGCACCGGTACCGGGCGGCGACGACCGCTGGCATCGGGTTCACCCAGCTCCATGCGGAGGAATTCGATCTGCTTTCAACTTGCCATTTTCGCCGATCAGTCGGGTGGGTGCGGCCAGGATCTGAATGTCGACCTTTTCGTGTTCCGCGGCATGAATTTCTTCCGGGTTGGCGGGCATTTCCTTCTTGGTACGGCGATAGAGGATGGTGACCTTGGGTACCCCGAGGCGCAGAGCGGTCCGGGCGGCGTCGATGGCGGTGTTGCCGCCGCCGATGATCACCACGTGTTTGCCCAGCTTGGGCGGCTTGCCGCTGGCCACCAGGTCCAGGAAATCGATACCGCCCCAGACGCCGTCCAGCTCTTCGCCTTCCACCCCGAGCTTGTTGCTGGCCCAGGCGCCGATCCCCAGGAAAATGGCGTCGAAGCCTTGTTTTTTCAGGTCTTCCAGAGTGAAGTCTCGTCCCCAGCGTTGTTCGTACTTGACTTCCACTCCCAGGCTGAGGATGCCGTCGATTTCCCAATCGAGGGTGGCTTTGGGGAGGCGGTATTCGGGTATGCCGTAGCGGAGCATGCCGCCCAGCTTGTCCTTGGCATCAAAGATGGTGCAGCCGTGGCCCATGGAGCGCAGATAGAAGGCCAGGCTCAAGCCGGCCGGGCCACCGCCGATGATGGCCACGCGTTTGCCCGATTCGGCCGGGACCTGGGGCAACACCTTGTTGCCCTTGCCCATTTCGTAGTCGGCCACAAAGCGTTTGCAGTGGTTGATATTGACGGCTTCTTCGACAAGATGGCGGCGACAGGCGCTTTCACAGGGGTGTGGGCAAACCCGACCGATGGTGAGCGGCATCGGGATGTTCTTCTTGATGCATTTGACCGCTTCCTCGTATTCCCCCTTGCGGATGTAGCCCAGGTAACCCTGGATATCCACGTTGGCGGGGCAAGTGGCGGTACATGGGGCGACACAGTCCCCATAATGGGTATCCAGCAGCAGCTCGAGCAGCAGTTTGCGCGTCTGGAAGAGCTCGTCATTATTGGTGGTGATATCCATGCCTTCCGCAACCACCGTACTGCAGGCTGCCTTGTACTGGTTTTCCCCAGCAACGGCTACCACACACAGCCGGCAGTTTTCCAGTGGGCGCAGCAACGGGCTGTAGCAAAGCACGGGGATGTGGATCCCTTCGCTTTTCGCCACATCAAGGATGGTACTCCCAGCCGGAGCTTCCACTGTCTTACCATCAATACGAATCTGCACCGTACTCTTCATGTTTTCCTCCAAACCAGTCAATGATGATCCCCTTTCCATCCGCCAACTTGATATGGAGCAACGCCAGCATCGGGTGCGAGCAGTCGATCCGGTCAACCATCAAAAATGGTGTTCACTCCTCTGGCACATCTCCAAAACTGTTGGTCATACGACCGCAACCCACCCGTGGCGTCTTGCGATCCATCCAGGTCTGGATTCGAGATACCAGCCGGCCGAAACAAATGGGGTTCGTGTGAATAATAGCACACGGGAACCCCCGATGCTCCATCCGTGGTCCTCGCAATCCCTTTGGGCGATCTGTCAAAAAAACCCTCACCTGGGGGCCAATACAATTCTACAAAATCCTTAGTTAGCACAAAATTTCGCATATGTCACCGACGAACTGTGTCTTGGGGATCTTCGCAGTGTTTGTCAACAAGTGACGCAGACGGCTTTAGAAGCAAGTTGGCGGGTTTGAGCGAGGGTCCTTCGCCATTGGAAAATTTTCGGACAATGAGAATTCCAGAACAGAGTCCCCTGGCCCCCCCGGTAAAACAGCCCTGGAAGCCATGCCGTCATCGCGGTGATGCTTAGCCCGTCGTCTCGCCCTTGCACTCCATGAAACCAGCGCTCTGAAGATAACCGGCAGCCCCGAAGACGACCATGTCGGCACGCTGCTCGTTGCCCTCGGGTTGAATGGTCACGTATCCCTCGAATCCGGACCGTTGCACAGCGGAAAGAAAGGCGGGCAGGTCGAGCATCCCTTCACCCAGAGCCACATGCGCATGGGGGCTTTGATCCGTGGTATCGGAAAGGCGGACTTGGCTCACATGGTCTTTGAGCTTTTCCCAGGCGGTCAGGGGGTTCTCCCCGGCACAATGGAAGTGCACAACGTCAAAGCTCACTTGGAGAAAATCGCTGAAATCCAACTCGGCCATGAGGTCCAGCAGGTGGTCGCTGTTTTCGAGGAGCATACCCGGGGTGGGTTCGATGAGCAACTTGACACCCAGCTTCCTCGCCAGGGGCAATACTCGATGGAGGTTGGCCACGAACAACCGAAACGATTCTCGGAATGTGGATCCGGGGGGAATCGGTCCGGCACCCTGGGTGCTCACCTGGTGAACGCCGATGGCAGCAGCTAGTCGCAGGCAATCGAGCGTGTAGAGAAGGCGCTGTTCCCGCATCTGCCAGTCCTCGTCCACCCACGAGGGGTTGTGAGGTCCTTCAAGGGAGGCGACCGTGGCGCTGTTGAGATTACTCACCTTGAGTTTTCGTTCAGCCAGGCACTGGTTCAGGGCACTGATCCGGTCCGCGGTCAGATCCTTGGGAAAGGCATGGGGTCGATCCGCCATGAGTTCCACCGCCTGGAAACCGGCCCTGGCGATCAAGTCGACGGCCTCGGCCAGCGGATGAAAACGCATGATTTTGGTATTGAAGGAAAACTTCATGTAGTTAGCAACTCCGCACCGGTTGGGTGAAACGTCCGGTCTCCAGGAAGTGGTTTCGCATTAGGCCGTCATTGCGCGCCAGTCGAGCGCAAGGCAGCCTTGCCCGCGGGGAAATACGCGCAGGGGGTTCAGATCCAGTTCCCGGATTTCGGGGAAATCGTGGAGCAACCAGGACACCCGCACCACCACATCGAGCAGTGCATCCCGATCCAGGGCCGGCTGCCCGCGGACGCCCTCAAGCAGGGCCGCTCCGCGGCATTCATCCAATAACCGGCCGGCTTCGCGGTGATCGATAGGGGCCACTCGAATCCCGGTTTCGCGGAAGATCTCGACGTAAATCCCGCCCATCCCCAGCACCACCACCGGACCGAAACAGTCATCCTGGCGTCCGCCCACAAACCATTCCATGCCGTCACCGGCCATCTTCTGCACCAGCACGCGTCGCTCCGCCGATCGGCAAGCAGCTGGCGGTAGGCATCGCGCACCTGGGATTCGTCCTGAAGATTCAGCAACACGCCGCCCACGTCGCTTTTGTGCAAGACCTCCGGGTTGGCGGTCTTCATCACCACCGGCAATCCGAGATCGGCTGCGGCGACTGCGGCGGAACCTTCATCATCCGCCATCCTCCCAGGGGACCAGCGGGATTCCGTAGGCAGTCAGCAAATCGGCAACGATGCTCGGGTGCCAAGGGCCTTGGCTGACAAGATATTCAGCCAGCGTGATCGAACCCGGTCCCGGTCGCATCCAGTGGGTCGCACGTCGGCGAAGGGGGGCCGGGCCTGCGGCTGCCAGTCCCGGTTGCGCGCCAGGGCGCGGATGGCTTCGCGTGGGTCGGTAAAGATGGGGAAAGGGGCGGTGTGGCGATTCTGTCGCAGTTCGGCCTCGGTGGTGAAGACGCAGACGGCCAATGGTTTCTGGATCCCGGCAAGATTTCGGCGAAGCCGGCAATGAGGCTTCCGGGAGGGTTCGGCGTCGATGACTCCCTGGTAATTGTGCACAAACAGGAGTCCGTCGATATCGTCTCGTGCCAGGGTCAGTCTCCACCAGGTTCCGTGTACAGGGGCATATCGAACAGATCGCCCAGGTCCATGGGGTTGTGAAACTGGATGACCTTGGCGCGGGAATGTTCCTCCACCATCTTCAGGGTTTCTTCGGGAAAGGGCGGCAACACGAAGCCGTATTCATCGGCGGCGTCGGCTGCCATCACGGCGTGGCCTCCGGATCGCGAAATGACCGCCAGGCGATTGCCCTTCATGGGCGGCAGGGAAAACGCCTTGAGACCCTCCACCGCATCCCGTTGTTCCGTGCACCCGCACGATGCCGCACTGCCGCAAGCGCGGCGCTCACCACCGCATCATCGCTGGAAAGCGACGCCGAATGCGACCGGGCAATGACCGCGCCCGCTCCGCCCCAGTTGGACTTGTGGATCAGGATGGGTTTGGGGGAACGTCCGGCCACTTCCATCAGGCGGCGGCCATCGGCGATCCCTTCCAGATAGCAGAAGACCATGTCGGTCTGGTCAGTCCCCGATGAGATATTCCAGAAGATCGACTTCGTTGACGTTGAGCTTGTTGCCGATGCTGGCGAACTTGCTGAATCCCAGGTGCTCCATGGCGAGGAAATTGAGCATCATGGCGCCCACCCCGCCGCTCTGGGACAAGATGGCGATCCGACCGGGTGCCGCTTCCGCCTTGAGCGGCATGAAAGGGCACCGCCAGACCGGTGTGACGATTGACCACGCCAATGCAGTTGGGGCCGATCATGCGCATCCCGTAACGTCTGCAGAATGGTGAGGATTTCCTCTCCAGCGTCCGGCGGTCGTCACCCAACTCGCGAAACCCGGCGGTCTGCAATACGATGCGGCGATATGCCCTTTTCCCCGCACTGACGAAGGGTTTCGGGCACCGCCGCGGCCGGAATCAAAATGGTGGCCAAGGTCAACCGGATCGGGAATGTCCAGACCGCTGGGGTAGATCTTGTGCCCAAAGAAGCTCCCACCCTTGGGTCCCACCAGGTGAATGACACCCTGAAAGCGAAATTCCATGAGGTTGTAAACCATGGCTCGCCCCAGGTTGGTAGGGGAATTGGATACGCCGATCACCGCGACACTACGCGCTTGGAAAAAACCCTCCATAGGTCACCATCTCTCCCTGTCGAAGCTAGCTAGGTACTCGAATCATCGGCTACCATCATCCTGGTGCCCAACGCTGGTGGAACACATGGGATTATGAACAGAGTTGGTCGCTGATCCGCAACCCATTCCGTTACAGAATCCTACGTGTCGGCCAATATGTCAAGCATGGAGTAGTGTTGAACGGCATTCAGGCATCGGCTCGCAGGCCATTGCAGCCTTTTTTTGAAGTATCCCGGCTCCGGCTTATGATATAAAATCGAGATCGATTCGTATGGATTTCTAACTTCGCGACAGCTGCACTCTGGTGATCCTTGACCCAGTCGGTGCTGATGGAACGTTTGCCCCAGTCTGTGAGGGGGCGTCAATCGGGAGAGAAGTGTCATGACCATTGAACGATTCATCCTGAGGTTTGCCGGCAGCATGGTGTTGGTCAGCCTTCTGCTGGCTTGGGCACACAGCCGCCACTGGCTCTGGCTGACAGCCTTTGTTGGGGTCAATATGGTACAGGCGTCGTTCACCGGTTTTTGCCCTATGGCCAAGATTCTCAAAGCCTTCGGCGTGAAATCCGGTGGGATGTTCCCTTGAAGATAGTCTCAAATCACGTGCGGTAGGAGCTTTAGCGGAACCCCCATGTCTTGGCGTCATGACTAAGGGATGATATACTGGCGCAGGTTTTACCGCTTGCCCAATTATGGACTCAGTGGAGACAGGATGACCGACATGGAAACCAGCAATGCCGTGTTTCTGGAAATCATCGAATGGTTTGACGAGACTGGTCGCGAAATCGTGCATCGGATTCCCGAAGCCGGTTCCGGCGATATCAAATACGGTGCGCAGTTGGTCGTTCGCGAAAGCCAGGCGGCGGTGTTTTTTCTACAACGGCAAGGCGATGGAAGCCTTCGGTCCAGGCCGTCACACGCTCAATACCGCCAACATTCCGATCCTAACCCGGCTGCTAAGCCTTCCCTGGGGGTTTACCAGTCCGTCTGCGGGCCGAAGTGTACTTTGTCAATCTGAAGGTCTTCCCCAACCTCAAATGGGGGACTCGCGATCCGGTGGCTTTTCGTGACAAAGAACTGGGGCTCATTCGACTCCGTGCCTTCGGGGTATTCAACGTCCGCGTGCTCCAGCCGCTGCTCCTTATCAACCAACTGGTCGGGACCCAGGGGATCTACACCACGGAGGCGCTTGGAGGAGTACCTGAATCTCGTCATTGTGTCCCGCTTCAACGACATGATGGGCGAGACCATCAGCAGCATCCTCAACCTTCCGGGCGAATACGATAAACTGTCCGAGGCAATCCGCAAGCGTCTCGAGGAGGATTTCGGCCAGTTCGGCCTGGGGCTTGCGCAGCTTTACATCAATGCCATCACACCGCCGCCGGAGGTTCAGCAGGCCATTGACGACAAGAGCCGGCTGGGGGTGTTCGATGATCTCAACAAACTGCTGCAGATGAAGGCCGCCATGGCGCTGGAGAAGGCCTCCGAATCCCATGGCGAGGCGGGTGCCGGCCTCGGGTTGGGGGTCGGGCTGATGGCGCCCGCCATGCTGGCTGAGGTTCTTAAGAGTGAATCGGAGCCCAGAGCGGATACGGCAAGCATGCCATGCCCGGCATGTCAGCAGGCAGGTTCCCCGGGGTCTCGATTCTGCAACCATTGCGGCAAGACCCTGGTGGTGTTCAACCGTTGTCCGCAGTGTTCGGCCAACCTGGGCCCCGAACGCCCATTTCTGTCCCCAGTGCGGACATCCCGTGAATCAGGCGCCCCAGGGAAAACACTGCGGACACTGTGGAACCGACAATTTGGCCCAACTCCATCTACTGCAATCAGTGCGGTGTGCGAATCTAACGCGGTGAACACATCCAGCTGGCAAATCGAACATGCGTGCCCGCAGTGCGGGGCGCCGGTGGTACTGGAGGAGACCGATCGCCTGCTGGTCTGTGGCCACTGTCGGGTGAAGCTCTATCTCAGCAGCGACCGCTGCTTTTCCTACCTGCTGCCGCCACCGTCGGGGTGTCCGGGGACGTCTTCTCTGGCGCCCTACTGGCGGGTCAAGGGCATGATGTTCAGCTGCGAAGGCCACGAAATCGGTCAGAAGGTGATCGATTCCAGCTTTCAGGCGGGAGAACTGAAATGCCTCCCCATCTCCTTGGGTTATCGCCCGCAGGCCATGCGCCTGCGATTTGTCCTGGCAGAGACACCGGGCCGCTTTCTCCAGACGACGCTGCCGCTGGAACAGGTCACGGGGCGTGGTGCAAGACAACGTTCCCGTCACCGAATAGGAAGCGCCCCCTCTGGTCCGATTCTATCAAGCCTTTCTGGGCGAAACCGTCAGTACCATTTATGCGCCATTCGTCCTGCAGGGCAGTATCCTCCACGACGCCATCCTGGAGCGGCCGGTCTGCAGCCTCGATTCGGCCGGCCTAAGGATGCTCCGGAGACCGCTTCGCCAGCCCCTGAAGATCGGCTGCATTTCATCGCGACGCTTTGCCCATACTGCGGCTGGGACCTGCAGGGCGACAAGGACAGTCACGTGCTGCTGTGCGCCAATTGCGATTCCGCCTGGCAAGCAGCGCTTGCCGCCATGGAGAGGGTTGCTTTCGAGGTGTTTCCTGGAGGCGCGCCGCAGAGCATCTACCTGCCGTTTTGGCGCATCAAGGTCCCAGTGGAAGGAATATGCGCTGCGCTCCTATGCGGACCTGGTGCGACTGGCCAATCTGCCCAAAGCTATCCAGGCGGAATGGGAGGACCAAGATTGTTACCTCTGGTCACCCGCCTTCAAGATTCGTCCCAGGGCCTTTCTTCAGGTCGCCCGGGTGATAACCCTGGCGCAGCCACAGGGAGCGCGGGAAGGCGTGCTTCCCAAAGGCGAAATCTACCCCGTGACCTTTCCCAGCAGTGAAGCCGCGGAAGCGATCAAGATCATCCTGGCTCATATCGCGGTGGCCAAGAGCCACGTGTTTCCGCTTCTGTCGGAAATCCGCATCGGGTCTCCCGAATTCGTTCTCGCCTATTTGCCCTTCACGGTTCGACCCAACGAGCTCATCCAGCAACAGTGGCGCTTCAGTATCGACCGCAGCACGGTGCAATTGGGGAGGAAGCTCTAGCACAACCAGGGAGTCCCCTTTGCCCGGCAGCACTAGCTTTCATCCCCGGCATATCGGTGCAGATAGTCGGTGACCAGCACCTTGCGGGCGGTGTTGGCGGAGCTCATGAAGCGCACCTTGCCGAAGATTGCGCGTTCCGGACCCCAGGGGCGATCGTAGCGCCCCAGAACCCAGAAAATGCCGGTGTAAGAATTGGGATCCCGCCCGTCCAGGGCATACTTGTTGTTCAGTTGGATCATCGCGGCGAGCGCCTCGCGGGGTGAAGGCGACCATTCCAGGATTTTTTTCCCCCACAGCATGCGCAGATAGTTGTGCAACCTGCCCTCCCGGAGCAGTTGGGTTTGTGCCGCGTTCCACAAAGGGTCATGGGTCCGGGCGGTCTCCAGTTGTTCCAGAGGGTACAGGTAAGGCCGTCGATCGCGGGCATGTTCCGCCAGTGTTTGCAGTGCCCATGGCGGCAGTGAGTCATACTGGTCGTAGTCATTTCGCCCCTCGCAGCAGTTGAACCCCAGCTCGCGCCAGGTGATCAGTTGATCGAGGAACGCCTCGACGTTTCCATCCAGCCCCCACCAGCCCTCGCGCTGCCCGCGTGTGAGCGGGCTCAACCTGGCAATCGACCAATTCTGATCGCTCATCAGTTCGGAGAAAATCTGATGGGCCGAGATATGACCGAAGTGCAGGTAAGGCGAGAGGCCGCTGCCGGCGTCCAGGTCCGGATGGTTACGATCTTCCCCATAGGTTCCCAGCCCGCGGCCAAGGAACCGGCGCCAGGCCGCTTCGGCAGCGGTCGTGGAGCCGGAGATGAGCGATGGGGCAACGCCATGATCAATAGGGATCGAGCTCATGATTTGGCCCGGACTGGCAAGGAGATCGCGAGTGGCCATCGGCCAGCGGCGCGCAATCTCCGCGGGAAAGCGGTCGAGCGTCGGGAGCCGAGTCCCCGCCAGCGGGTCGGCTTCCGGAAAGCTGTCCAGATGTTCCAGCAGGTGTTTTTGCAGGAAACGCCGGAAGGCATAGGCGGTTGCAAACACCTGAGGTGCGGCGCGAAGCGGCAGCATGCCATTGGAATCCACGGTTTCGAGGCGCACCGGCAACTGCTTGGCGGCAGTGGCTACCATCCGGGGGATCATGAAGGCCGGGAAATGGTCGGTGACCACCACACAGGCACGGGCGCCGAGGGCGGCCAGCAACCCCTTGCCGGCATCCACCCGTGGTTCCACATAAGGGTAATAGGCCGCGCAAGTCCCCTGCAACCGCCGAGCGTTGTCGGCCATTCCCTGGAGAATAAAGCCATGGAGCCGGTCACTGGCCCAGGGATAGTTGCAGCGCAAGGCTTCCAAAATCAGCAGTGGCCGCTTGAGCTCCTTCGCCCAGGCGACCGCGCGCTGCAGGCCAAAGTTCCAGGTGACCCGGCGGCAGGCGATCATCCAGTAGAGCACGTAATCCCCATCGGCATTGATAGGGTTCTTGTTTTCGGTCTTAATGCGAAGCTCCGGGACAGTAGTCATGATGACTCCTCAAGCGGCTCCCGCGGCTCGATTCCTATGTTCGGAAGTCGTTCAAAAACCACGGTCCCCCTTACGTCCTCGCATATCGTCACCCCGGCGCAAGCCGGGGACCAGCACTGCTAGAAACCTGGATTCCGGCTTGCGCCGGAATGACGTATGGGAGGGCATGTCTAAAGAAAGAAAGTGGGATGGCTATTTCTGCGCAGCCCTCAGCCGCTCTTGCACCATTTCCTTAATTTTCCCACAAGGCGTCCCGCAGGCCGGAACTTCTTTGCACCCGCCTGCCGACGGCGGTGCGGAGCACGTCTTCGCGCCCCCACACGATGACTTTGCGCCGGGCGCGGGTGATGCCGGTGTAAATGAGCTCCCGGGTGAGCACCGGGGAATCGCGATCCGGCAGCAGCACCAACACCTCATCGAATTCCGAACCCTGGCTCTTGTGCACGGTCATGGCGAAGACCGTCTCGTGCGTTGGCAGCCGGGCCGGCAGAAGTTTTCGTGGAGCACCCCCAGCGGCGGGGAAAAAAACCCGCATGGGGCTGGCAGGGGAGATCCGAGGATGCATCCAGTCGGTCTCCGCCATTGCTTGAGCCGGTATTACCCGTCGGTTTGCAGACTCAAATGTCGGCCCGCGCTCTTCGGAGGATGACCCTACGGACCCTGCCTTGAGGGGGTGGTCCTCCGGCAGGACCAGGCCAACGTCCCCGTTGAAGAGCTTCAGATTATAGTCGTTTTGCGTGATGAGTAGCGGGCGGCCGCGGAACCATAGTCCTGGTTGGATCAAGCCGGCGTCTCGCAGGATCTGCTCCACCAGGGCGTTGATCGCCGCCACCCCGTAGGGTCCCTGGCGCAATGCGCAGAGAATCCGGAACCGTTCAAACGCCGCGAACTGGTCTTCCACCGTAAGAGCTTCCAAATAAGGGGTAAATCCCTTGAGGACCAGAGGCGCCAGCGCTGCAGCTAGATCCTTGAGGGCCGGGACACCGGCCCAATCGAGTTCGATGCCGTCGCTGGCCTGTAAAACCGTCAGGGTGGCGTCACCGTCACCGGTCCGAACGGCACGACCCATCCGGGCGATCCCACTGTGTTCGGGAAACCGGTAACTGTCGCGAAGTTCGACGATACTGGTGGCGAGGCCCGGAGATCCAGGATCGCGGGGTGCTCCAATGGCGGCATCGCCGGCAGGGTCAGTGGACCGGCCTCCAGGTCGGCCTCGGCCCTTCGCCGCAAATGTCGCCCAACACCGCCCCGGCTTCCACGGATGCCAGCTGATCCTTGTCTCCCAGTAAGATGAGGCTGGCGTGCGGCGGCAAGGCGCGCACCAGCTTGGCCATCAACGCCAGGTCCACCATGGATGCTTCATCCACGATGACCATGTCCACGGCCAAGGGGTTGGCCGCATCATGGCGAAAATAGGGCGAGTTGGGTAGGGTTCCCAGGAGCCGATGGAGCGTTGCAGCGTGGGTGGGAATGGTGGCTTTAATTTCGCCCGGGCAATCCAATCGATCGCAGGCCGCGCGGATGGCTTCTTCCAGCCGGGCCGCGGCCTTGCCGGTCGGCGCCGCCAGGGCGATGCGCCAGCCGGCACCGTCAGGCTGCTCGCGCAGCAGCGCCAATACCCTGGCGACGGTGGTGGTCTTGCCGGTTCCAGGACCACCGGTGATCACACAAAATCTTCGGGTAACAGCCGTTCGAGCGGCCACCTTTTGCCAGTTGGGCTGATGTGGCACCGTCGGACCCCGGGCAAAATGCCGCTCCAGGTCTTGCTCCAATTTCGCCAGATCGATTCCCTTGACGTCCTCTGCCGCGCGCTCACGGATGAAGGTCGCCACATCACGCTCATATTCCCAGTATCGGCAAAGGTAGAGCCGCGATTGTCGGTCCAGGATCAATGGGCAGCGGTCTCCCGGGGCCCCAACCACACCAGTGCTTTGCAAGCTGGTGCGCCAATCTGCCAGTTCAGGACAGATCGGCGGGATACCGTCTCGCTGGTTGATGCCCTCCAATGGTTTTCCAGCCACGGTTGCGAGGTCAAAACACACGTGGCCTTGGCGGGTGTGTTGGGAAACCAGGGCGGCGGCCAGAAACAAGGAATGGTCCTCGACCCCCGCAATCTCCACCATGAACCGGGCGAAATGCCGATCCAGGGGATCCAGCAGACCCGCATCCCTCCATGGTTGGACCAAGCTGCTTGCGGCCGGTGTGATCATGCGAATACTGGCTCCGGCACCTCTTTCCCCAGGAGGGTAGAGGCAAGTGACTCGATAAGGGGTTTCGGCGGGCGGTCGTGAAAAATCCCGAAACGCGCTCCAGCTTCCGGGTCAACACCGCGCAGAAAGATGTAGTAGACGCCGCCGAAATGGTTTTCGTAGCGGTAGCCGGGAAGCCGCATGGCGAGGTAGCGATCGAGAGCGACCACGTACAGGTGATATTGCAGCAGGTAATATTCCCGAATCATGGCGTCCGTCAGAGCGTTCGGGCGGTAATCTTGGACGGTATTGCCGAGGTGATTGGATTTCCAGTCCACCAGATAGAAACGATTGTCGCAAGAAAAGACCAGATCGATGAAACCTCGAAGAAAGCCATGAACCGGGGTGAAATCCAACACGCGCAGCCGCTCCAACCACGATGCCCAGGAAGCGGGAAGCAACCCCGGGAAGACCGCGAACGCCTCACGCAGCCTTTCCGGACTGAGTCGTTCCAGCGGGAGGAAGAATTCCAATTCGATAAGCCGGTCGGCCCGGGGAATATCCCCCAACGTGAATGATACTCCCGGTCCACCCAGCGGGACTCTCAAGAGCCTTGCCAGCATGTCGCAGAGGGTTTCGCACCATTGGGGTTCGAAACCGTAGTCCTCGAGTTTCTGCGCCACCAGGTTCGCCCTTGCCTGAAGGTCGCCGTTGGTGAAATCCAGATGTTCCAGGATGTCATGGAGCAACGTTCCAGGGCGTGCCCCCTGCGGGAAAGCGAAAAATGTCCGCAGCCGTGGCGTCCGTACTGCCGGCTTCGCCGGCCTCGTCCGCGGGTCGACCGGGCAGGTCGGTTTCATCGCGATCCGGCCATTCGCCTTCCCGTGGTTTGTGGGACGTGAGCGCCGAAAAGCTGGAAACGCGCCAGTGGTGTTCGACGGTTCCCCGAAAGATCCGGGCCGTGAGGGATTCAGGCACAGTTTTCCGCGGCGTGTACCTCGGCGCGGGTTCGGAAGGCAGCCGCCGAAGGGCGATGCTCCCACCGGCTCTGGCTTCGAGGTTTCGCAACTGCTCCATGACCGTTGCATCATCCAGCGCTTTGAAGCTGGCTTCGATTTCATCCACCAACTGCAGGTTGGTGCTGCTCCCTCGATGGTGGAACAGATAGGCAGGGGCCGCGGTGTCGGCCTGGTTGAAACAGCCCCACGACCAGGGTGCAGTGCTTTTGGGCTCGAGTCACTGCCACATAAAGCAGTCGCAGGTTTTCCGCCAGCGTTTCGCGGGCCGCCATGGCCTCATGGGATTGACGTTCCGGAGGTGGCGTGCCCAGATCCAGGGTCAGTCTCCTGGCATGGGTTTCATCGTGGAATAGCAGGGTTCGGTCTTTGCGGTTGTCCTTGGAACTTTCCCAGAGAAACGGGCAGAACACCACGGGGTATTGCAGCCCCTTGCTCTTGTGGATGGTCACCAGCTGGACGGCCTGGTCGTCACTTTCCAGCCGCAGTTGCTGTTCGCTCGCGGTGCGGGTGTCGGGGTTGCGCTGTTCGGTCAGCCAGTGGATGAGGTCCACCATCCCCAGTTGATGATCCATCGTTTCTTGATGAAGGATTTCCGCCAAATGAAGAATGTTGGTGAGACGCCGTTCGCCGTCGGGAAAAGCCACGAGGCGCGCCCGAACGCCTTGATCCAGCATGACTTGCCGGAACATACGGATGAAACCGTGCACCGTCCAGAGCTGGGCGTAGTTGCGAACGTCCAGAAGCCAGCGTTCCCAGCGCCTCTGCGTCGGCAGTCATGGCCATCAGCTCGTCACTCTTGGTGCCGAGCATGTCGGTGACCAGGGCGGCGCGCAGCAGCCGCTCATCGTGGGGGGAGGCGATGGCCCGCAGCAACCGTTCCATCTCCAGCGCTTCCCGGGAATCGAAGACGTTGTCGGTGCTATGAAGGACCGCCGGGATGCCAAGTCCGGCAAGGGTTTCCTTCAATTCACGGGCTTCTCGATTGGTGCGCAGCAGCACCGCAATGTCGTTTTCGCGCAGCGGTCGGTCGCCAACCAGCACCCGACCGGCGGTTCCGAGCGACAGCAGACTGGGATATCTCTGCCGCCACGGCGCTTAGAATGAGAGGTTTGGCGGCGGATCTTGGCAATTCGCGCCGGTGTCTTCCCACCTTGGCAGCGGCATCCGCGTCGGCGGCTGCATCGGAGGGCACAAACCAGATCCGCAGCGGCGGGAGCGGTTGCCGATCCAGGTTCAGCGGCTGTGATTCGATGCCCTTGGGAGGGGCTACCTCTTGAAAACCGATTTCGGGGTAAACAAACGGGTCCGGGCGGGTCTGAAAGACCGTATTGACGGCGTGGATCAGGGCGGGTTCAGAACGATAATTGGTGCCCAGCGTAAAGCGATCGGGGATGTCTCGGGCGGCATCCATGTAAGCAAACACATCGGCACCGCGAAAACTGTAGATGGCCTGCTTGGGATCGCCGATGAGAAACAGGCAGCGGCCGGCATCGGCAAACAGCTTGCGAAAAATGTCGTACTGGATCGGGTCGGTGTCCTGGAATTCGTCGATCAAGGCCGCTTGGTAACGGCTGCGGACCGCTGTCGCCAGCGCCGCCCCGCCGGGTTGTTGCAACGCCTCCCGCAGCTTCAGCAACAAGTCATCGAAATGCTGGATGTTTTGCCGGCGTTTGCGAACCGGAAGTTCCGTCTGGAGCGTCCGGAAAAGCTCCGTCTTGAGAAACAGGAGGTGCGCATCCAGGGCCGCAACCAGTTGCTCTTTACCTTTGGTAATCGCGTCGCAGAGATCGAACACCGGATGAACCGGCGTGACCTGTTTGACTCGAGTGGCATCTCGGAGTTTGGTGGACGTGAGCAGTTCGAACTTCTCGGGAAGCGGAAAGGGATAGCTCCGGGTCGAAGAACCGAAGGTACCGCGTCACCTCTGCCCATGAGGGTGTCGATCTTGTCGTCGCGGGCGGTGCTTGCATCGCCTTTGCTGCCGGGCTTGAGAGCGCCATAGACGGTGCCGCTCAAGGCTTCCGAACGGAGCAGTTCGGCCACCTGTTCATGGCATGCCGGCCATTGTTGTTGGAGTGACTGAATATCGGCCAGAAGCGTGGTCAAGAGCCTGCTGGAGTTCCTCCTCGGCTGGTGGCTGCACTTCCGGGAGCACCTTGATGTCCGGCTGGATGGCGGCGGTCTTCACCATCCTCATGAGGGTGGTCGGCGAATAGCCGCGTTCCAGGGCGTGCTGAACCAGGAAGGGCGGGGCCTGATAGAAATGTTGACGCCAGAAGTCTTCAACGATTTCGAGCTTGAGGTCGTCCTGTTCGGTTACCAGTTCGGTGTCGAACAGATGGCCGGATTCGAAGGCATTCTCCTGCAGGGTCCGCTGACAGAAACCATGAATGGTGAAGACTGGCCGCCTGGTCGAAATCACCGAGGGCCTGGCTGAGGCGCTGGATGGCTTCGGGTGCCATTGGCCGTCCGCTCATCAGGGATCGCACCAAGGTCGTCGGCAGCCTCGCTTTCCGGTTCCAGGAAAGGCCTGAAGCGCCTGTCGCGAGACGAGATGCGAATGCGGTCGCGGAGTTCCTTGGTGGCCGCTTCGGTGTAGGTCACCACCAGGATCTGCGGCGGACGCAGACCCTTTTCCAGGATCAGCCGCAGATACAGCAGCCGCCAGGGCAAAGGTCTTGCCGGTGCCGGCACTGGCTTCCACCAGCTTGGCCCCGTCCAGGGAACAGCCAAGAACATCGAAGGGTTGCATAGCTCACCGGACTTGGATTGAGGATGAGGGGGCGGGGTTCATTTCGTCAACTTCTCCTCGAGGGTGCGCCGAAGCACCAATACGGCGGCCCTGTCCTTGGCATGCCCTACCTCCTCTTTGACGGTGATGAGGGTTTCCAGGTCCAAGACCCACAGTTTCAGTCCGCTGATCCGCAGTTCGACAATATGCCCAAGGAGATCCTCGTAGCTGCGATTGGCACCAATAGTTCCAAGAAGATCAAGTGGTCCGAATCGAGTCATAAGGAGCTGGTGGCCGGATGAAGCCAGATGCTCGGGACTCGGCCTCAGCCTTTGGTCGCCTCGTCCTCGATAGTAGGCATCCAAGACCTCAACGGCCGACAGCAGTCGCGCAATGTTCTCAGGGGTACGCGCATGAACCACGTCCAGGTCGAAAGTGGTTATCGGTGCACCGTGGAGCACGGCGGCGACCCCCCCCACGATGATAAAATCCACCCCACGATCTGCGAGAGTTTGAAGAAGCGCCAGGAAATCAGGTGTGGGAAGCTTCACGGCACAACCTCGCCAGGGATTCGACACTTTGCTGTAGTATCTGTAATCGTTCGGTAGGCGTAAGGGAAAGCATCCATCGGATAAGGGTCAGATCCACTCCATCGTCGCTGTAGAGCTGCTGATCTTCATGTGGTTGCGCTTCCATCGCGAACTGGGGAGATCCATTGTTGATGTCCATCATAGCTCCTCTTGGTCGTTCGGCAGTTGAAGCTACTGCTCTGTCGCCTGCTCGCGGGAAGGCTTCCTGGACCGCTCGCTCGGACGTACTGCTCTTTGGACGTACTGCTCTTTCCAGTAACCCTACCCCAAAACGACACGTCCTCATTCTCGGATCTACGTCATCCAAGCGAAGCGAGCAATAAGAGGTTGCAGGCGCATTGGCAAAATTTCTCGCTACCCTCGAAATGACACTCTGAAACCAAGTCCCGCTGGAGAGTTAATTTCCGATAATCTCGTTCAGACCCTCAATGATCTGATTCAATTCTTCATGAGTGACTACAGCGATCCGCTGCCCGACGCGCTCCATGGAAAGGGTGCGGATCTGACCGATCTTGACCCATGAGCGTTTGGGCAAGCTGGTCGATTCCAGCTCAAAGGTTAAGGGAAAACCGGCCCGTTGAGGCTGACTAGTGATCGCCAGGGCGATAACCGTCCCGGAATGGGAATTGAAGACATCATGGCTGAGGATGAGCACCGGGCGGAGGCCGGCTTGCTCTTTTCCTCTCGTAGGATTCAGATCAGCCCAACGGATTTCTCCCCTCAGTATTCGGGCCACTGTCTCAACTCCTCATCCATACCCTCTTCGGCCATCAGTTTCTCGAATGACGGATCCAGCTTAGCGCATTCCCGCGCGAGACGGTTCTTTTCGATCCTCTCCAATTTCTCTTCAACGGCATCCTGGATGGCTCTACTGCGATTGGGAAAACTCGCCCCTTGACCAACCGGTCCAACCGCTGCAGGGTCTTTTCATCGAGAGTGATGGCAATCTTTGCGGTAGCCATAATCCACCTCCGGTATGATCGTATGTCATACTTCGTGGCGGGTCAAGCGGGAGATCGCGGAAGTCAGGAAATGGGGAGGGCCTTCAGCGGTTGCCATGCAGAAAGTGTCGGAAATCTTTACAATAGTATGAATGCATCGATCACCCCGCACCAATCCTTAGTTTGTGACTACATACAGCCGGCCGGCCCCCGCCTACATGTCGGAATGCTTTACGATTTTATTCAGGGCCGCCGCCCCACACCATTCATAATACATTGACATCATTATGGATTCATGTATGGCAATGAATATTGCTCGACAAAGTGGCTGGAGCACCACGTCAAGCCACAATTTGAGGTTGTTAGGGAGCACTAGCGGTTTCCGGTAGCGGGCCGGGTCGCCTGGAATAGGGACTCACAACCTGAATAACTCAAGCCCCGAACAATCGGGGGACGGAATACCACTGGTTTCGAATTTGGCAAACATGGTAGCGGGGGTGGCCAAGTATGGCTTCATAGGTGCCATCAAAGGCGGTTCGAATTTTCTATTACCATTTCACGATAGACACGGAGGTTAAGAATGAAAAAGGTGATGCGCTTGCTGGTTGTATTGGCTCTGGTCCTTGGAACAGCTTATTCGGCACAGGCAGTTTCCATCACTTACAACACGACTGACCTTGGTGGAGGGAGATGGGAATACGACTACACCGTGGTGAATGATACGTTGGGTTTTAGCTTGGATGAATTCACCATCTACTTCCAATATGGCCTCTATGCCGACCTCGCGATCACAAGCTCGTTGGCAACTTGGGATCACGTTTTTGCCAACCCAGATGTGATTCTCGGTTCCCCTCAAGATGGGTTCTATGACGCCTTGGCTCCTCCGGTTTCTGGAATAGCCCCCGGTGCGTCGCTCGGTGGGTTTTCAGTGAGTTTCGATTGGCTTGGTGCAGGCAACCCAGGATCTCAGTTTTTTGAAGTGGTTGATCCGAGTAATTGGAGCGTCATAACCTCCGGCAACACAGCGGCACCAGTACCTGAACCATCGACCATGCTGCTATTGGGGGCGGGGCTGGCCGGGCTTGCCGGGTTTCGGAAGAAATTCAAGACACAGACCTAAGCTGGCTCGGAACTTAAAACTCAGAGCGAGATTGGGCTATCGGTATGAGGAGGGGTAGACATGAAGGGAGAACTGCAACGAATTCATTGTAGGAAGGTTTTGTCTTTTTGTGTACTGCTTATGACGGTCTCTCTGGCGCTTCTCGTGATACCAAATCGCGCTCTTTCTCAGGAACTGGAACTGTCAATCGGAAACTACGCATTAGTGAGCCAAAAGAGAGTGGACCGGACCAAATTCGACTATACCTATCGGGCCAACCTCACCAACAACGGAGGCGTGAATGCCCTTAATGTTACCGCAACCGCAAGCTTGACTTCAAGCGGATCCAACATAGCTGTCATTGACGGATCCCTATCATTTGGGAATGTCCCCGCATCCTCAACAACTGTAAGCGCTGATACCTTCACAATAAGGGTGGACA
>CAWDJT010000037.1:0-88816 GCA_963802715.1 uncultured delta proteobacterium | reverse complement strand
GCACCGTCCAGGTGGGCGCCATGATCGTGGCACCCGGTTTCCAGCCTTTCGACCCGTCGCGCTTTGACACCTACAGCTACTCCAGCCACGCCAACGTGGTCACCTCCATGGAATTCGAACGGATGCTCTCGGCGTCCGGGCCAACCATGGGGCATCTGGTGCGCCCATCGGATCACAAGGAACCGGAGAGGATCGCCTGGCTCCAGTGCGTCGGTTCGCGCGACATCCACCACTGCGATCATGGGTACTGTTCGGCGGTGTGCTGCATGTACGCCATCAAGGAAGCCGTGATTGCCAAAGAACACTCCCCCGGCAAGCTGGATGCCGCCATCTTCTATATGGACATGCGGACCCACGGGAAGGATTTTGAACGCTACTACAACCGCGCCAAGGACGAGCACGGGGTGCGCTTCATCCGCTCCCGCGTGCACAGCGTGGAGCCGGTGGCCGGTAGCGACGATCTCGACATCACCTACGTCACCGAAGACGGTCATAGCCAGACGGAAACCTATGATTTGGTGGTGCTGTCCATTGGGCTCGAAACTTCGGCGGCGGTTCAGGACCTGAGCAAGCGGCTGGATCTCAAGCTCAACGACCAGCTTTTTTGCGAGCACTCGTCCTTTGAACCGGTATCCAGCAGCCGACCGGGCATTTTCGTGTGCGGCGCCTTTCAAGGACCCAAGGACATCCCCCAGGCGGTCGTGGAAGCCAGTGCCGCAGCGGCCGCCGCCGGGAGTCTCCTCGGGGTGGCCCGCGGGACCCTCACCCGCCAGAAGGAAGTTCCACCCCAGATCAGCATCGCCGGCCAGCCGCCGCGGGTGGGCGTGTTCGTCTGTCATTGCGGGATCAACATCAGCGGGGTGGTCAACGTCCCGGACGTGCGGGACTATGCCCGCAGCCTCCCCTATGTGGAATACGTTACCGACAACCTCTACACCTGTTCCCAAGACACCCAGGTGAGCATCAAGGATGTCATCCAGAAACACAATCTGAATCGAATCGTGGTGGCGGCCTGTACGCCGCGAACCCATGAAAACCTGTTCCAGGAAACCCTGGCGGACATTGGTCTGAACAAGTACCTGTTTGAAATGGCCAACATTCGCAACCAGGATTCCTGGGTGCACAACGCCGATCCCGAAAGGGCCACGCAGAAGGCCAAGGACCTGGTGCGCATGGCGGTGGCCAAGGTGGCCCTGCTGGAACCACTCCAGGAACCGGAGCTGAGTGTCACCCAGAAGGCCCTGGTGATTGGCGGTGGTGTGGCCGGGTTGGTGGCTGCCAAGAACCTGGCCGATCAAGGCTATCCGGTGCACCTGGTGGAGCGGTCGGAGCAACTGGGTGGACAGGCCCTAAGATTGCACCGCACCTGGCAGGGGGAAGACATCGGCGGCTATGTGGCGCGGCTGGTGGATAGCGTCAAGAACCATCCTCAGATCACCTTGCATCTGGCCAGCAAGATTGCCGACGTTGAAGGGTTCGTGGGGAACTTCAAGACCACCATCCAAAACAACGGTGGCGCCGAGGTCTATGAGCACGGGGTGGCGATTCTGGCCACCGGCGGCAAGGAATTGCAGCCGCAGGAATACCTGTACGGCCAGGATGCGCGGGTCTTGACCCACCAGGAACTGGATCGGCGATTTATGGCACAACGATCCGGCCCTGGCCAAGATGCAATACGGCGGTGTTCATCCAGTGCGTGGGCTCGCGGGAACCGGAACGGCCGTACTGCAGCCGGGTGTGCTGCACGCACTCGCTGCAGAGCGCCCTGGAGCTCAAGAAGCGCAATCCGGACGCCGATGTCTACATCCTCTATCGCGATCTGCGCAGTTACGGCGAGCGTGAGCTGCTCTACAAACAAGCTCGTGAGGTCGGGGTGCTGTTCATCCGCTACGCGTTGGGAAACAAGCCTCAAGTGGAAGTGGTCGATGGCCGCTTGCAGCTCACCGTGATCGATCATGTGTTGCAGCGTCCCATCCGGCTGCAGCCGGATTTGATCACTCTGGCGACGGCCATCTTGCCGGAGCGAGACGAAGCCCTGGCGCAGTTTTTCAAGGTGCCGGTCAACGACGACGGTTTTTACATCGAGGCCCACGCCAAGCTGCGCCCGGTGGAATTTGCCACCGACGGAGTGTTCTTCTGCGGTTTGGCGCACTATCCGAAACCCATCGATGAGAGCATCGCCCAGGCCCAGGCGGCGGCATCGCGCGCGGCCACCCTGCTTGCTCGCGACACCATCCATTTCAGCGGCACGGTGGCGCTGACCGATCCCATGGCTGTGCAGCGCCTGTGCCGTGTGCGTGAGCATCTGCCCGTATTCGGCGCCGCGTTTCAACGACAAGGGCAAGGCCGAAATCAACCCGGCGCTCTGCAAGGGTTGCGGCTTGTGTGTGGCGTCGTGCCGCTCGGGCGCCATTCGCCTCAAGGGCTTTGACGATGCGCAGATCTTTGCCATGATCGATAGCATCTAGATTTCAATGAAATCCGCCCACCGCGCGTTCATGCTTCGATACCTCAGCACGAACGGGGGATTTTCATCCTTGGTTGTGCCCGGCAGGGCATGGAGGTTAAGGAGAAACAACTATTATGTCCGATTGGGAACCGAAAATTGTCGCTTTGTTGTGCAACTGGTGTTCGTATGGTGGAGCCGATCTTGCTGGAGTGAGCCGCTTGCAGTATCCCCCGCATATTCGTATTGTTCGGGTACCCTGTTCGGGACGGGTCAATCCCAAATTCATCCTGGCCGCTTTTCGGCACGGGGCCGATGGGGTCTGGATTTCCGGCTGTCACCCGGGAGATTGCCATTACATCAAGGGCAACTACTATGCGCGACGGAAATTCGCGCTTCTGAATAACCTTCTGGAGCACATGGGGATTGAACCGGGACGGCTCCATTTTTCCTGGATTTCCTCCGCGGAAGCAACCAAGTTTGCGGAAACGGCTCGCAATGTGGTGGAAGCAGTGAAAGCGGTAGGTCCGGCCAGACATTTCATCAAGACTCAAGCTGAGGTGGCGTAGATGCGAGCATATCAGGAATACACCGAACGAATGAGGGAAACGGCGCGGCGTCTGCTGGCGGAAAACCAGGTGGATGTGGTGATTGGTTTCCGCCGCGGCACCGTGCCCTTTATGAATGAACCGGTCCTGGTGCGGCATGCCGATCAGGCGCAGCACCTGTACTGGGATGGCAACTGCGGCATCAACCTGGCCAACTACCTGCCCAAACGGCCCGACCGCGTGGCCATTGTGGCCAAGGGGTGCGATTCACGCAACATTGTCGTGCACCTTCTGGAAAACCAGATCAAACGGGAACAACTCACCATTCTGGGCGCACCCTGCCACGGCATGGTGGATCGGCGCCGCATCCTGGAAGCGTTGAACGGCCAGGAACCGCTCTATTGTCGAGGAAGGCGATGACCAGCTGGTGGTAACTGGGAGCGGCTTCGTGCAGACCTTCAAACGTGACGAAGTACTCCAGGAAAACTGCGCCATTTGTATCCACCGCAATCCGGTGGTCTACGATGAGCTCCTGGGTGATCTGGTGACCGAACAGCAAAATGTGGACCGTTACCCGGATGTGCGCCAGATCGAAGCCATGAGCTCGGATAAACGCTGGCAGTTTTTTGAAGAGCTGATCGCCCCGTGCATCCGCTGCTATGCCTGCCGCAACGCCTGTCCGCTGTGTTACTGTCCTACCTGTTTCGTGGATGAATCCCGACCCCAGTGGGTGGGCAAGAGTATCGACCGGACCGACACCCGCACCTTCCATTTTCTGCGGGCCTACCACTGTGCCGGGCGCTGCACCGATTGCGGCGCGTGCGAACGGGCCTGCCCGGTGGGCATCAAGGTCCGCCAGTTCACCAAGAAGCTGGAAAAGGACGTGCTGGAGCTTTACGGCTATGAAGCCGGGATGAATCTGAACGAACGGCCGCCTCTGGACACCTATCGACCCGATGATCCCGAGTGGTTCATCAAGTGATTGCGACCCAATCCTGTGGCGTCATTGTAGAAGGGACATGTGATGAGCGAAATCTACCTATCCAAAGATGCCCTAGTGGCGGCTATTGATCAGTGGATGGCTGAATTACCGGGTGGTTGGTCCGGTGAAACAGGGACCCTATCATCAGTTCGAAGAAGTGAAACGGGTAGCGGAGATTGACCTGGGCTACCGCAATACCCGGCTATCTCCCAAGGAACTTTTTGAACCTCACTCGGAACGGATGTTCGAATATTCGTCTGGCCAAGGACGACCCAGATGTCGGAATCCTGAAAGAAACTCCCAAGGACTACTCACCGCGGGTGGTGGTAGGCATCCGGCCCTGCGATGCCCGCGCCTTCCAGCTGGTGGATGTCAATTTCAACACCCCGCAATTTCAAGATCCCTGGTGGGTGAAGCGGCGTGAAAACACCCTGCTGGTGGGACTGGCCTGCAATGAACCCTGCAGCACGTGTTTCTGTACCACGGCTGGGACCGGCCCGTTTGATCCCACCGGTCTGGACGTGCTGCTGGTAGACCTGGGTCAGGGTTACCTGGTGCGGACCTGCAACGACCGTGGCCAGAAGTTGGTGGCGGGAGTCAAGGGGGAGGCTCTGCCTGCCGGCGCGGCCGATCAGGCGGCTGGCTTGCAGAAGAAAGCGGAAAAGTCCATGCCGACCCAGTTTCAGGCCGCTGAACTGGCCGGCAAGAGCATGATGGAATTGTTCAATGCCCCGTTCTGGGATGAAATCCAGTTTTCCTGTATCAATTGCGGCACTTGCACCTTCCTGTGTCCCACCTGCTGGTGTTTTGACGTGCAGGACGAAGTGCATCAGGGGCGCGGCGATCGCATTCGCATCTGGGATTCCTGCATGTATCCGCTGTTTACCTTCCACGGATCGGGACACAATCCCCGAACCCAAAAGCTGCAGCGCGTGCGTCAGCGCTTTATGCACAAACTCAAATACTACGTGGACAAATATGGCAATGGAGTGGCCTGTGTCGGCTGCGGCCGCTGTGTGCAGGCCTGTCCGGTCAACATCGACATCCGCCGAGTGGCCGCGATGATGACGGCCAGTTGCGTGTGTCCAATGTAAGGTCGCCAACCCATTGGCACTCGCCGGTAGCGGTCAAACGGGCCGGTGCAGTGTCCACCTTCGAGATAGAATTTAATGGAGGAAGCAAGGTGCAGAACCCATATTTGCCCTATCCCGTGCGCATAGATTCCATGGTGACCGAAACCGAAGACGGGAATCTCAAGACCTTCAAGCTGGTGTTTCTGAACCCCGAGGACGAAGCGCGTTTTCGCTATACCCCGGGACAGTTTGCCGAACTTTCGGTGGCGGGCCAGGGAGAAGTGCCCATCGGCATCGCGTCCTCACCCACCGAACCAGGCCATCTGATGTTTACCGTGAACAAGGTGGGGCGAGTCACCACCCATCTGCACAACATGAAGCCCGGTGACATCATGGGGGTGCGTGGTCCGCTGGGCAACTGGTATCCCTGGGAGGTGCTGGAAGGCAAGAACGTGGTGATCATTGGCGGCGGTTTTGCCTTCACCACGCTGCGCTCATCCATCATCTACATGATCCAGCCCGAGAACCGCAAACGTTTCGAGGACATCACCGTGGTCTATGGCGCTCGTACCCCCGGCATGCTGCTCTACAAGGACGAACTGGCGGCCTGGGAACAACGCGATGATATCAAGATGCACATCACCGTGGATGCCACCAAGGACCCCGACTGGAAATACAACGTTGGTTTTGTTCCGGCCATCACCAAGGAGAAGGCGCCCAGCGCCGACAATGCCTACGCCATCGTGTGCGGGCCGCCCATCATGATCAAGTTCACCCTGCCGGTTCTGACCGAATTGGGCTTTCCGCCGGAGCGCATCATCACCAGTTTGGAAATGCGCATGAAATGCGGCATCGGCATGTGCGGTCGGTGCAATATCGGTACCGAATATGTCTGCAAGGATGGGCCGGTTTTCAGTCTGACCCAGCTGGCGGCGCTGCCCAATGAGTACTAGGCCGCAGCGCATGCTTCGAGGGATTGCCGGTCTGTGAAAATAATCTCTTTAAAACACGTTTTTCGGTGTGCTATAGGATTCTGGGTGCCTTTCCAAGAAACATTTCAGGGGAGAAGAATATGGAGCCGTTGCTTTTGACGAAGCGCGAAAAGCGCAAACTGACCAGTGTCTATGCCGACTTGTGCCTGACCTGCGGCACATGCGCGGGTGGCTGTCCGGTGACAGGTGTCGATGGGCTGGATGTACGAAAGGTGGTGCGGCTGGCTCTTCTGGGGTTGGATCAGGAAGTCATTGATTCCAAGTTTCCCTGGGTGTGCACTCTGTGTGGCCGTTGCGAACACGCTTGCCCGATGAACATCGATTTGCTCAAATTGTTGCGCTCGGCTCGGACCATGCGGGCGCGCGACAAGGTTCCCGGGGTTCTTCACAAGGGCGTCGCAATGTGCCTCAAGACCGGGAACAACGTGGGCATTCCCAAGGATGATTTCGTTTTCCTGCTCCAGGATATGGGTGCGGAACTGGCCGAAGAGCTGCCCGGATTTGAGGTTCCCGTCGACAAGAAGGGCGCCAAGTACCTGTTCACCATCAACTCCAAGGAGCCCTTTGGCGAACCGGAAGACATGATGTTTTGGTGGCGCATTCTCTATGCCGCCAACGAATCCTGGACGACTACCTTCGGAGAATTGGGAAGGGGTCAACTGGGGGCTGTTCACCGGTGATGACGTTTCCATGAAGGAAATCGTGGGCCGCATCGTCAAGAATTACAAGGAACTGGAGTGCGAATACCTCGTCTTACCCGAATGAGGCCACGCCTACTATGCGACCAGGCTTGGTCTGCAAAATTGGTTTTCCGATCAGGGCATTAAGTTCGTCAGCATTCACGATCTGCTCAAGATGTACATCGAAGAAGGTCGGATCAAGATCGACAAATCGATCCATCACGAACTGACCACTTACCACGACCCGTGCAACTACGGCCGCAAGAGCGAACGGATGTTCGGTCACGGCTACTACGAAGAACCCCGCTGGGTGACGCAGCAATGCTGTGAAAACTTCGTTGAAATGTACCCCAACCGCGTCAACAATTTCTGCTGCGGTGCCGGTGGCGGGGCCTGGGCTTCTCCCTATGTGGAAGAGCGCATCCTCTATGGGCGCACCAAGGCCAAACAAATCAAGGACACCGGCGCCAAGCTGCTCATTGCTCCCTGTCACAACTGCCGTGACCAGATCATGAAGAGCCTCCGCAAGGAGTACGATTTCATGGATGTGGAAGTGAAGTATCTGTGGGAACTGGTGGCGGATTCGCTGATCATTGAGCCCCGAGAGGAAGAAGCAGGGGATGAGGAATAGCCGCTAGTGGCATGTCTTTTCAGCCCCAGGCCCTCACGGGTTCTGGGGTTTTTCTTTGGGGGACGATATTTGTAAGGAAGAGGCTGCTGTTCTGGTCAAGTCGGGCTAGAATAGGAATGCAGGTCCAGAAGCCCCATAGCGCAGCAGGTTTTAGACGGATCGTGCGAGCGCATTCGGAGATGAAGCAAAGAGCTCCTTGAATAGCATCTTGCAGAGGAGGCCACAGCGTTTGAGCAAAGCACACAAGCGACAGAAGACAGAAACTCACAGCAGCGATGTTGAGCCCGGAATTGGCGCAGGAACTGGAATTCATCCTCGACCGTCTTAGCGTTCAGAACCCCAGTGGGGCCAGTCTGGAAAGCTATCTGCAGTCGTTACGCGGCAACCCTTGCTGCGAAGGAGATGCTGGTCGTCGCTCTCATGGATAAGAATTGACCGCCGATTCGGGGAAGTGGGTTATCGAGTGCTGCAGACACTGCATGATGCTGTTCCCGTCCAAAGCCTTTCGCAAGGCGCACCGACAAGCCTCATATCGGATGAAACAGGCGGGTTTTGGTGACCGGACTGCTGCAGAAGGCATCCCCTCAGCCGTGCTGGTACCGGGCGAGGTCAAGAAACCCATCGCTCATGTGTCGCCGCTTAGTCCGGATGGAC
The DNA here is from genome assembly GCA_963802715.1 of uncultured delta proteobacterium. Lineage (GTDB taxonomy): Bacteria > Desulfobacterota > Syntrophobacteria > Syntrophobacterales > Syntrophobacteraceae > CAWDJT01. The sequence goes on along the minus strand of CAWDJT010000037.1, from coordinate 80,810 downwards.
ATTGGTTTCTAAGTGCCCTGTTGCCTGATGAACAGCAGACGCGGACTATGGTCTTCGCGCTCATAGGGTTTCCCTTTCAGTGTGAGGACCTCCGCATCCTAGCCAGTTCCCTGGGCGACTATCGGCAGCTGCAGAACCAGTTGGCCCGAAATTTCACGCTTCCCTACCAGGAGATTCCTCCCAGGCATGCCGCCCATGTGTTCTTGGAGCTTATGGATAAAGGTTTGGCGGGTACCGGTCGCCAGCATGAAAAAGCCGCTCGAAGACTTCTGAGCCCCTTTTTATGAGCCGGGGCACTCTCTGCTTGGTGAGGAATTCACAACAGCGGCGACCGATACCGATCGACCGCCTTCTGATCAGGACGCCAGAACCCTTGTCCAGGAACTGCCAATGGCTGCCCTGACGTTTCCGAAGGAGGATTTGCAGCCATATTGGGACAAGATCCGGCAGGTGGACGAGTCGATTCTGGTGGTGGCCAACACGGTGAAAGAGGATCGAGTCAGGGACATCATGGCGGAAGCGGCGGATCGAATCTGCGATGGGGCGATGCGTACCGACCTGCAGCGTTTCTTTGAGGAACAGGCCGGCTATTTTCATCGGGCGGGAAAGATACAATCGGCCATGACCCTCTGGAAAACGGCTGCGCACCTGCAATCATCGCAACCGGCCAGCCGTTGCCCGGTGATCATGGAATTCATCACCACCTCTTTTTATCTCCACTGGCAGGCGGATTTTCCACAGGTGGACAAAGATGATGTGGAGGAAGTGGAGGAGAGCACCTATCGTAGCGATTCGGGGCTGATTCTCTTGAAGTGAATCGGTGCCTGCTAGCCAGATGCGGAGGGTCTTATGCTGGAAACCATTCAAGTCAATACGCCTGATCATAGCGTCATGGTCGACATCACTGATCTCATCATCCGCAAGGTGCAGGAAAGTGATATTCGTAGTGGTTTGTGCGTGGTGTACGTGCCTCACACCACTGCGGGGATCACCATCAATGAAGGTGCCGACCCGGCGGTGCTGGAAGACATTCTTGCGGCGCTTGATCGTCTGGTGCCGTGGAAAGGACCGTACCGGCACATGGAGGGCAATTCCGCCGCCCATGTCAAAGCGTCCCTCATGGGAAACAGTACTCAAATCATCATTGACAACGGCAGATTAGCACTGGGGACCTGGGAGCGCATCTTCCTGTGTGAGTTCGACGGGCCCCGAACAAGGAAACTCCGCATTCAGCTCATTCAATGCTAGGCGAACAATCCGTTGTTGGTGCCCTTTGGAAGATGCGCCCAGACGGAGAACTCGCTTCGTGCATCTCCGGCGAATACCAGGTTGCGATTCTCACGATCAAGGCTCTTCCCGCTTGAACACGGCTATTCCCAAAGGTGGTGCGGTCACACTGAGGGAATAATATCGCCCGTGGAACGGCAATGGCGACGCATCCACGCCGCCGAGATTGCCCTGGCCGCTGCCGCCGTACTCTTTAGCGTCGCTGTTCATGACTTCTTTCCAGTACCCCCCCGCAGGTACTCCGACCCGATAATGGTGCCGTGGCACCGGTGTGAAGTTGCAGACCGCCAGGATCAGGTCACCGGTTGAGCGAGCCTTCCGCACGTAGCTGACCACACTTTCCTCCCAGTTGCCGCAGTCGATCCAGCTAAACCCCTGGCCGGAAAAATCCAACTCATACAAGGCCGGTTCACGCCGATAGAAGTGATTCAGTTCCTTCACCCAACGCTGCAGTCCCTGATGCGGGGCATAGTCGAGCAGATGCCAGTCAAGGCTCTCTTCGTGGTACCATTCGGACCACTGACCGAATTCCGCCCCCATGAACGTGAGTTTCTTGCCGGGGTGCGTGTACATGTAACCAAAGAGCAGACGCAGGTTGGCAAATTTTTGCCAGTCGTCACCCGCCATCTTCCTGATGAGCGATCCCTTGCCGTGGACGACTTCATCGTGGGACAACGCCAGCACGAAATTCTCCGAAAAAGCGTACCAGATACTGAAGGTCAGCTGGTTGTGATGATACTTGCGGTGGATGGAGTCCTTGGAAAAGTACTCCAGGGTATCGTGCATCCACCCCATGTTCCATTTCATGCCGAACCCCAAGCCTCCCACATGCGTGGGCCGCGTAACCATGGGCCAGGCGGTCGATTCTTCCGCTACCGTTTGGGCATCCGGCAGATTTGCGTAAAGTGCTTCGTTCAGCCTGCGGATGAAATGGATCGCCTCAATGTTTTCTTTGCCTCCATAGGTATTGGGAATCCACTCGCCTTCCTCTCTGGCGTAGTCCAGATAGAGCATGGAAGCCACCGCATCCACGCGCAGACCATCGGCGTGGTATTTCTCCATCCAGAACAAGGCGCTGCTGATCAGAAAGGACTGCACCTCGAAGCGGCCGTGATTGAAGATGCAGCTCTTCCATTCCGGGTGGAATCCTTTCTGCGGATCGGCATGCTCGAATAGATGCGTTCCATCGAAATAGACCAGCCCGTATTCGTCATTGGGGAAATGAGACGGAACCCAATCCAAAATGACACCGATACCCTGTTGATGGAGGGCGTCAATCAAGCCCATGAAATCCTGCGGTGTCCCATAGCGACTGGTGGGAGCGAAGTAACCCAGTGTCTGGTATCCCCAGGAACCATAGAAGGGGTGTTCCATCATCGGCAGGAACTCCACGTGGGTGTATCCCATCTCTCTGACATACCCAGGGAGGCGATGAGCCAGTTCCCGGTAGGTGAGAAAACGTTTGTTTTCCTCGGGGACTCGCTGCCAGGAACCAAGATGAACTTCATAGATAGCGAAGGGTGCTGCCAGGGAGTTGGCCCGATGCCGGTCCTGCAGCCATAGGGTGTCGTTCCATTGGTAGTTCAGGTCCCACACCACAGAAGCCGTTTTCGGTGAAATCTCCCAGCTGAAAGCGAAGGGGTCCCCCTTATCCACCGTGTAGCCGTTATGGTTGGATACAATGTGGTATTTGTACAGCGTGCCCGGCCCAAGGCCGGGGATGAAACCTTCCCAAATACCGGATTGGTCCTCCCTTACCTTGAGCGGATGCGTCTTCGGGTTCCATCCATTGAAATCACCCATCACCGACACCGCTACGGCGTTGGGCGCCCACAGGGCAAACAGCGTCCCTTCCGCCCCATCCACCGTCATCACGTGAGAACCCAGTTTCTCAAATAGGCGAAAATGGTTGCCCTGTTTGAACAGGTACATATCGAATTCACTCAGAAGACTGGCACCATGAATAATGTTTTGGAACGTCCCATTCATTCTGACCACCCCTCCCTTCATGCGCGGGCGAACCTATGAAGCCTCGCGTAGTAGCATCCCGATTCCTCTGATGGGAATGAGCACCCAGTCGAGGCGATTGTTGCGTTCATAGCTTGAGCAGAGTGAATAGCCGATTTCGGAAATCCCCTTGACCATCTGCAAACCCGCATGATATAAGGCCGAACGCGATTTGAGCCGGTGTAGCTCAGGGGTAGAGCAGCTGATTCGTAATCAGCAGGTCGCGGGTTCGAATCCCATCACCGGCTCCAAGAAAATCAACGGGTTAGCGAGATGATCGTTAATCCGTTTTTCGTTTTTGCTAACCTATGGCTAACATGAAATCTATGAACCACTCGCGATCCGATCTGCCGACAAACTCGGTATGCAACTCGTAGTTTCCGCTTCTCGAACCATCCCTGCCATTGCCCTACATGTGTTGAGGCTGCAGACTACCGTCGACTTTCTTGATTGACTCTGCGAGCGTCGGCAAATCCTTGATGGTTTCCCCAGATTTTTCTTCGGCCAGGCGCAACTCGTAGAGCTTCTGAAGGTTCATCCAAAATTCCGCACTAGTTCCAAAGAAATGCCCCAGGCGCAACGCTGTGTCACCAGTCACCGCCCGCTGCCCGTTCAAGATCGCGGTGACGCGGTTGGTGGGCACCTTGAGCTGGCGGGCCAATTGAGCTGCACTCATGCCCAGTTCATGAAGTTGTTCGGCGAGATGTTCGCCTGGATGGATGGCACTGCGTCCCATGATACACCTCAATGGTAATCGATGATTTCTACATTCATTGGCCCCGGCGCATTCTTTGGCCACTCAAAGCAAATCCGCCATTGGTCATTGATACGGATGCTGTATCGGCCATTGCGATCGCCCTTGAGCGCCTCGAGGCGGTTGCCGGGCAAGTCCAAGTCGAGCAATGATGCCGCCGCCTCAACCTGGTCAAGCTTCATCTCCGCCTTGCGCTCAAAGCTGGCGAAAGCCTTGGTCCGGGATCCCTCGGCGAACTCGCGTGTTCGCTTGTCTCTGAAGCTCACAATCATAGTAAACAATCTAGCGCCCTTGAGTCGTTACGTCAAGCATAACGGATGACGTCGTCTAGCATGGTTGCCCACGACGAACCTGGCAAAGATGGAGGAACGAGTTTTAATCCTTCAACTGCCAGTGACTCGGTGATACCCCATTTCGGTCTCGGCCACCGGATGGCAACCTTAGTTAGTAATGAGCTATGAAGCTCTCCATTTCTCGCAGCCAACAGTGAGCCTGCTTCCGCAAGGTGGAGAATCCTCAGCGTTAAGAACTCCTTTCGTAGGACCTTATTCACCATTGGCGACTACGGAAATGCTTGGCCCGTCATTGTTCCAGCGATTGTGGTTGCTTTCGTTGTCAGGCCGCCATCCCTACAGAGAATAAAACAATTGACGAGGTTCTGAAAATCACCCCTGGTTGTTATAGTGAACGAAGTGAGTAAGTCGTCATGCCGGCGAAAGCCCGTATCCCGTCCCGCTGCAAGCGAGATGGGCCATTTGGATTCCTTCTTTGGCGGGAATGACGTCTACTTGTCAACGTGATTTGCTATAGCCCGCGCACCCAGGAAAATTTGCGACGGTCGCAAATTTCTAGTTTCCAGCACTGGGTTCAAAACCATCCTCCATATTCACCGACCTTCGATTCTTTGAAGTGCTCCCCGCCCCGAGTGTGCCCAAAGAAGAATCTGAGCGACAGTCCAAGCATTTGCCCTATGTCTCAAGACCGTCATAGAGGTTAACCGGACACCGGGGAGATCGCTGGCGCCCTGCAGTACCTCGGGAAGCTTCCTCAGAAGGTTTTTTTAGGGGGATTTGGCGCCGGCGACACGGTATCATGGGCAAATTTGGCCAAGACAGTTGAGGTGTGGACATAGCAGGAGCGTTCGAATGGATTGAAGGAGGCCATGAGAATCTGCAAGTCATTCCTTAAGCAGCGCATTTGGCAATCCTGCTCACGGAAAGCGACATATAAGTAGTCGCGATTCGAAAATTAGACAAAAACCGGTTCCTGGGTCGCGGATTTTCGGGCCGAGCCCCTCAATACCAGCGGGGATACGGTGAGCGAAAAGCTCTTCAAGACCTGGTAATGCCCTTCTCGGCCACATGGAGACCGACCAGTCTTGAGATCATGACGGCGAGGTAGAGCGTACCCGCGATGCTTTCAAATGTGGCCACTGTCCTAACAAAGGGGTGTGCGGGGGTGATGTCTCCGTAGCCGGTCGTCGTCAGGGTCGAATAGCTGAAGTATAAAAGATCGTTGAGTCGGAGCCTCCCCGAGATTCCGCCCTTTAGCGCGTGGTCAAACGCTTCCGGCACGAAAAACGCCAGGAATCCGAAGAGGAAGGCAAAGAACATCCCCAAAAACATATACACGCTGATACTTCCCCAGATGCAGTCGAGCGTCACGCTCTCCCGGAAAAGGACATCCGCGCCGATGGAAACGATAGCGATCAGAATAAAAGCGGCATAAGCCACGCAGCAGGCCATCAGATAGGGAATGACCGGTTCCTCAAACCGCATGTCAGGGAAGGCCATCACGCCGGTACCAAGAGCGACCGCCGCCGCGCCAATGGCCAAAAGTCTGGGTAGCCGGGCTTTCCAGATGGTGTGAATGACCGTGCCGAAGACTCCGAATAGGCCGAAGATGAACAAAAGAAGCAGGGACGGATGCTCACGTGTGAAAGGAGCGACGAAGAAGAGGAAGGCCTGCACCATCAGCATGAACCAGTACCGGCGATTTTGGACCGGCTTCAACATGGCCTTGTCCCCAAAGGGTTATCCGGGCGGGCAAGGATCCGGGAACGGAGTCGGTGACCCGAGAGATAGTCTACCACCTTACAAGGGCGCTAGACACCACTTTTGACAGGCAGGCGCCTTTTGCGGTGAAGGTCACGCATTGGGCTACAGAGGCGTTGTCTTTGTTGCGAAGGTTTGAAAAGAGGGCATTGGCCCGGTGTTGAGGGCAATCTTCTCTTGAGTCTATAAATTGTCTTCCGCAAATGAAAACGAATCTATTAGAGTTTCTATACTCCTTATCATCTCGGCATCCAGGGCATCAAACTGGATTCCCACAGCTACTTTCGCCGAGTCGCGGTTGGCAGTCCTTACCTTGCCGATAACGGTTTGAGGCTCCGAGCTTCCTATCAATTGGAAAGACAGATCGATGCTCTCTCCGGCTTCCATAGGGGGTATCTGTATATTATCAGATATATCGAGAGAAAGTTTACACCCGCCAGTACTGATATCCATAATCAAGCCTTTATACTCCCACTCCTGTATCTTTACGACCGCCGGGAAGATGCAATCCACGCGTTTGAACTTGCGGAGATCCAAGATCTCAACAATCTTAGGATAGCTCAAGAATAAAAGAGGGGCTGGCTTGGTTATGTAGGCCAGGACAGTCGAATAGAATCCATAGACGGAACCGGAATAGAGGTACCGTGCAGTCACACGGTTCCCATCGTGTAACTTGTTCAAAATACCGGTCATCATTGGAAGCTCAATCATCACAAACTTTTCTCTCACCATTCCGACCAGGCTGCTTTTGAAGTGTCCGTCCATCCCCCCAAGCCGAATTTGCATCTGAGTTCCCAAGCTGATATTAAGGATTTTTCCGCGCAGGATATCTTCGTGGACTTTTTCCGGCCCCATACTTCTATCCTCTGTTTCGAAGCTCCAATAAAAATTTACCTGACTTTAAACTATAAGCTTATAAATATCAATCTAATCGGATCTAATACTAAATCTATTCTAAACTACCAATTAATCTCTGGTGGGATAAATCTACCGCGTCTTGCCACCGAAAGCACATAAAAAGTTATTTTAATGCCCCGCCGACTTGCTGCGGGGAAGATTATTTGTGATACATCCTCCCCTCACATGACCCCGATTGGGAGATAGAATAGGGAAACTGCTTTGTAGCGCAATTCGGCGAGGTCTTTTATGCCTATCATTTAGAACTTGCCCGGGTGGGATTGTTCGTGAATGAACCCTGTTCGTTGCTGGTGGAAAGCGAACAGGCGGTGACCGGCTTGGTTTGGGCAAGACTGGGTTTTCGGACGGGCCTGATCATGTGGATGCGATCGGGTCACGGATTTTGTGGTTGGGCGGCGGTGGCTCGGGTGGATACGTGTCTCCCATTCCCGGCCCTGGCTTTGGAAAAAAGCCGGATTGAGTCGACCTCAATCGTCGACTCAATCCTTTCCTCTGGGCTGGAGATTACCTCTCCAGTTGCCGCCTAGCGATAGTCTTCGGCTTGCGTGTCTGGCCGTTGGCGTAATCTTTCGCTTAAGGAAAACTTATCTGGAAGGGCGAGGCGGGCAAGTCGTATCCATTGAAAAGATTGCAGATAGGATACGAATCCCATCCGTATCGGACCGATTTGGGGTTCGACACGGATGAACTCGATACGGTAATCGTATTGCCGTCCACCTGGACCATTGTAGCAGGATAATATATGCCATCAGGCCCGGCCAATGTGAATGGGCTGGGGTCCGCTCCACCAATGGTGAAAAACCCGCGATCGACGTAATTGAAGCCCACCACAACCGAATTATTGTTAATATGCGTGGCCGCCGGATCACGAATCGGACCGTAGAAGACCTGTTCCGTTTCACCGTACAGATTCGCCCGGGCGATCAATGCCAGTCGATGTCCCACCGGTTCTTTGTCGGTGGGATGGATGTCGGTCGCCGGGACGGTGGGGATATCGATGATGCACGCCAACCAGGTATTTGCAACAGTCATGGCCGTCGTCACCTGGGCATCCCTGATGATGGCATAGTTGGGACGCCCGCTGATCAATGCGAGCTGGACGATATAGAAGGGAAAACCGCCCTGTCCCCAGGCGCTCCTCCATCCGTTGATCAACAAAGGAAGGTTCTGATAGTAGGCGTTGGCGCTGCTGGTCCTGCTGGCATCGTCTTCTCCCTGGTACCACAACACCCCCCGGATAGCCATCGGCTGCAAGGGAGCGATGTGGCTATTATACTGACGCCCGCCAACGACCCATTGGTTGATACCGGTACCGTTGACTGCCAACTGATAGATACCAATCGGAACAGTCTCCAACATGTTGTCAACCAGATCGCGGGCGAGAAAATATCCAACGCCTGACCAGTTTGGCGAAGTCGTCGGGCTGCTCACGCTCCAGGGCGAGGACGCACTGCCACCCTGAAACATCCGGATCATGGGATAGCTGTCGGATCCTTTGACAGCCTCAGTCCCTCCGAAGCATTTCCAGAGAGGAAACCAGGCATTGCTCTGGCCGGACAACACCCACACCTCGCCGACCACAACATCGGTGAAAGTCTTCACGCTTGTGCCATTTGAGACCTCCAGTGTCCCGCCAATATCGTTGGCAGGCATCGGATCGAGGTCAACCCTCCATTTGCCGGTCGACAGAGGTGTGGTGGCTTTTGATTGTCCGTTGAAATTGACGGTGACGGTAGTCCCTAGCGCGGCTGTGCCAAAAACCGGAACGAACATATCCCGCTGAAGCACCATGTGGCTCCCAAAGTAGGGGGAGACGGTCAGGCTGCTGCTCGGTTTTCCGGCTTTTGCGGGAGTCACCTGTCCCAGCAACAAGAAAACGAATACCGCCATGAACAAAAAGCTTAGGTGTTTTTTCATTTCGGCCACTCCCTTTCCAGAAGACAGTCTAAATCATAAGGTTAGACCGCTGCCGATAGTAAGGTATGCCTTGTGGCGCATTGCCCCCTGGGATCATGTATATTGGGTTTCTAAGTGACGATGGTTGTGGAATGCGCAGTACCGTTCTTTATGAAGGCGCTAAGCGAGGTTGTCAAGGGGTTTAGAGAAGGCTAGACCGGCTTTTATCAGACGAGTGAGGGATAGGACACAAAACCTCGACAATAATCCGGGTCCTGGGTCACGGATTTTGGAGGCGCGGATTTTAGGTCGCGAATTCGGGAATCGCTCGAGACTAGAGCTCACATTCCGCACACTCTTGCCTGTATATGAGGCAATTTTGAGTCGGTGATTTTTTTTGCAGATTGACTGGCCAATCCGTGCGCTTTTTGCGGGACATTTGAATTCCACTGTGGTATCCAAGGCTGGATGCGTGCGGATACCGACAAACCCAATTTGAATCAGCCCCCTGGGCCACGGCCTTCGATGGATTCGGCGGAAAGCCTGGATATCGACGCCGAACGAGTTGACCATCTCCTGATCGTCAAAGCCTTTGCAGATGATCTGGATCTGGTGGGGACGGTGAACCGTCTCGTGCCGACACAGATGGAGGTCAAACCGGGCCTCATCGTTTTGGGGCTGGTTTTGGACACGCTCACAGGACGCTCGCCTCTCTATCGTTTGGTAGATTTCTTTGAGGGTCGTGACACCGAGCTCCTTCTGGGAGAACGTGTTGCCGCGAGCGCGTTCAATGACGACACCGTGGGTCGGATTCTGGACCTCCTTTTTGAGACGGGAACGCAACGGATCTTTTCCGAATTGGCCATGAAAGCGGTTCGAAAACACGAGATATCCACCCGGGCTGTGCATTTCGACACCACGTCCGTGAATGTCTACGGGGATTATCGGGTGGATGAAGCCAACCCGCCGCCATTCGAGATCACCGAAGGCTACAGCAAGGACCACCGCCCGGATCTCAAGCAGTTTCTGATCTCCACCCTTTGTGTCGGCGACAAGGTTCCCATTTTTGGCAAGAACGAGGATGGAAACCGTTCAGACAAGCAAATCAACAACACCATTCTCACCCAGATCAGCGCACACATGGCTCAGTTCGGGGTAAGTGAGAACGCGTTCATCTACATCGCCGATTCCGCCTTGGTGAACCCGGCGAATCTGGAGCACCTGAGCGGAGGGCAACCCTTCATCACACGACTGCCCGCCACGTACGCCGAGTGTGGACGGGTGATTTCAGCAAGCTGTCGCAGCCAACCAGTGGGAAGAGCTTGGACAACTGTCCCGAACCAAACCAACGGCCAACCGCCCTGCGGCTCTCTACCGTGTAGCAGAAGCCACGGTTACCCTCTACGGTAAGCCGTATCGCGCTGTGGTCGTCCATTCGAGCGCCCACGACAAGAGAAGGCAGAAGAAGATCGAACGGGAGCTGGCCAAAGAAAAGGCGGCGCTTGAGAAGAGCTTCGATCAGCAGTGTCTTTCCGAGTACGCATGCGAGGCCGATGCCAAGGCAGCCGCACAAGCGTGGGCATCCCAGGCATCACGCTACCACGACCTTTCCTACACCATGGAACCTCGTTACACGTATGCCAGGGGACGTCCCAAAAAGGACCAGCCCAGACAAGTCACCCAGATCCGCTATCAGGTGAGCTGCCATCTGGAACAGAAGGCTTCGGCGCTGGAACAGATGAAGACCGAAGCAGGATGCTTCGTCCTCCTGACCAATGTTGCCAAGGAAGGTGAAGGAGCCGCCGACGCCAAAGAGATTCTCTCCCTCTACAAAGAGCAGCACGGGGTGGAGCAGAACTTCGCTTTCCTCAAGGACCCTGCCGTGGTTAACGCGATCTTCCTCAAATCGGAAGAGCGCATCGAGGCCTTGGGCCTCATCCTGCTCATATCGCTTCTCATCTGGAGACTCATCGAAAGAACGCTCAGGAAACATGTTGAAAAGACAGGGCGTCCCTTAACCGGTTGGGACAACAAACCGACGACCAGTCCTACAGCTCTGATGATCACCAGCAAGTTCAAAAACACCACCATCATCAGGATCGGCTCCCAACGGAGGCTCAACCGGCCTCTGAATCCCGTTCAACTCGAATGGCTCGAAGCCCTCGGGCTCAAGCTCGCCATGTTTACCGCGCAACCCAGAGCGGGATGAGCAACGCCGGGATGGGGCTAGAAAAATACCCCTGACCCCGGCAACTGGGTGCGGAATGTAAGGTGTGTACGCCCGGCAAGGGCGTGAATCCCGTCAGTGATGTTGATCATTGGCGCAAGTTCCAGTCGTAGGCAAGGGCGGATCCACATGCCGTGGTGGTGTGGGGTTTTGGGAGAAAAACCCACGGTTACCCGATTAGGCGGGCCTTGTCCCAGGCCCCATGACGCCAACACTTCGGCTGGTTCGTGGTTGCTAACCGCCCGCGCGTTCGCCCACCCCAGCAGCTCGCGCGCGGTGTCCGTGCACAGACGGTGGGGCTTCGGCATAATCCCCACCCGCGCCCAATGGACCACGCCGTGGTCGCACCGTACGGGCAGAGTGTAACCCCGGAGGATCTCGACCATCATGGCAGCCATGTCATGCAAGCGATTCGCCTCCACCTTCCAACGTGCTCTTGAGCGGCCAGGAACCACGCGGCCAATGAACTTCGCGGTAAACATCACCAAATGTACTCCGCGTGGTTGGGTGTCCGCCTCCAATTGCTAGATCCAATCACCCACAGCCTTCTGGTGCCTTGATCACTGGTTTGTCATTCGCTGGATCAGCAGAGGGTTCCCCAAAAAAATGCACTGCCTGGTATACCCACCACGCCCTTAGTGAACTCATCCCATCTTCCTCACAGATCCTCTGAAGCAACCGGTCCGCCGTTTCGCGATACGTCCCCTCGTCAAGATGATGCTCGCGCATGAGCTGATAGAGTGCATCATGGACAAGAGAACCCCGCATGAAGTCTAGGGTGTCGATCGTCGGTCCAGAGGGGCCGTCCCATGCGTAGCCCTTCTTAACGGTCAGCATTCCATCCGTTGTAAGCGCTAAATACTCTGTGTCGATTGGGGCTGGTGGCTTTATGTCGATCTGAATGACGTAGCTTTCCTTCAGCTGGTATTTATAGCCCGCCCTATATGCGATGCATTCCATATGCGTCTCCTAAAGCGTTTGGCCGGGTCGTAACTGACCACCACAGTCAACAGGCTCCCCAACACGCGGCCAAGCTGTTAATAGCGGCATGGTTGCACATGAATCTCAATCGGTATCCCTATCCCTGAAAAAGCTGCTGAAAACCGGGTAGTGATCCGAGACCTTTTTCGCCTGGCTGGGGCTCAAACCAAACCCTTCATCGAACCTGAAGGCCCCTGAACCCATTGCTGAAGCGTAGTCCTTCGCCATCGCCACATGGGTGAGTTCAGAGAACCGCCCGGTGCGGCCCCGCATGCCGTGGTGCGGGACAGGGAAAGACAATTCCCCGGCTACCCGATTCGGCAATGTGGAGGCACGTCATTGGAGTAACGCCTTCAACATTCCGAGTTTTTCACCGTCTGAGAACACTCCCTTCTTGACAGCCTTAGAAAATAGCGGAACCCAGTCGATGGAATCGATGTCTGCGGGGCGCATCATTTGCTTCCCTTTTTTCCACCTCGCGAGTCGGGCTTCTTCACATCCGCCCTTCGTGAAGATGCGCTCCAAGCAAATGGAGTTGTTCTCGACTCCTTCCCACGCACAGGCTAGAACATAGCAATAGTCGGTCTCCTTGATGGGCCAAGGGGTTCATATGGTATTCGGGATGGTGTCATATCGTGCGGTTGTCCCAGAGAGGGATTCAGGTGGGCCGGTTGTAAGCCAAGCCTATGGTTTAGATATGTTGTCCCCCAGTCCGCGAAGTGGGAAACGCCATATCGGAGAGCTGCGTGGAAGAAAACAGGCCCTGGGGATGTTCTCCGTTCCGGCTCATTTGTCGAGCACCTCCCGAACCACCTGGAGCATCTGTTGGACATCATAGGGCTTCTGGATGAAGGCTTTGGCCCCGCTCTCTGTAGCTTTCTCCGTCTCCCCGTTGACAGAATAACCGCTGGCTATGACAATCTTGGCCTCGGGATTGATCTCAAGAAGCTTCTGAAGACATTGCGCTCCCCCCATTCCAGGCATGATCAGGTCGAGGACCACCAGATCAATTCGGTCTCTACACTCTTGGTAGACTTGCAGGGCGCTTTCACCATCCGGGGCGGACATCACGGTGTACCCATACGCTTGAAGAATCTGTTCGCCAAGGTCACGAAGAGAATCATCATCGTCCACGAGAAGCACGGTTTCATGGCCACCGCGTAACACCTCTGTTCCTGTGACAATGGTTGAGGCTCTTTCGGAATGCTCCACAGCGGGGAGGTAAATCTCAAATGCGGTTCCCTCGCCTGGCTTGCTAACGCATGTGATGTGTCCATGGTGGTTTTTGACAATACCGTAAACCATGGCAAGGCCCAAGCCGGTGCCTTTCCCGACTTCCTTGGTGGTGAAGAAGGGATCAAAGATATTTTCCAGGGTGGCTTTATCCATCCCTTGACCCGTGTCGTCAACCGCGAGGAGAACATATTTCCCAGGAGTCAACTCGGGCTGGCTGCGGCGATCATCTTCATCCAGAACGACATTCCTCGTTTCGATTCTGAGCGTGCCACCATCGGGCATTGCATCCCGTGCATTCACCGCAAGATTCATCAGGATCTGTTCAACCTGCGAGGCATCGGCATTGACATGGTGAAGGTTGCCCGTGAGATGCAGTTCAATCTTGATCATCTTGGGGATGGTTCGTTCCAGCAACAACCTCACATCCTCCACAATCCGGTTGAGGTCAACGGGCTGGAGCTTTGATTCCACCTTGCGGCTGAAAGTGAGAAGCTGGCGGGTAAGTTCACCCCCTCGTTTGGCAGCCCGGCTGATCTCCTGGAGCTCTCGGTATCCTGGTTCCCCTTCCCCTTTGGCAGAAGCAATAATTCCGCATAGCCTTGGACGGCCTGGAGGAGGTTGTTGAAATCATGGGCGATGCCGCCAGCCAGGGTGCCAACAGCCTCCATCTTTTGGGCGTGAACCAGTTGGGATTCAAGTTTCTTCTCCACCGTGATGTCACGCAGAAAATTGAGTGATGCTGGTCTCCCTTCCCAGCTAAGAAACACACTGCTCAGTTCCACCCATAGAGTATTGCCCGGACTTGTTCACCGCCCGAAAGGAATAGGTGCTGGGAACCTCTTCTCCCTGCATTCGTTTTTGATGCGTTGTGGCAACGAGCTCCCGATCATCTGGATGGACAAACTCCAAGAAGGGTTTGTCGGTGAGCTCTTCCAGGCTGTAGCCGGAAATGATTGCCAATCGGGGATTGGGGAACTTGATGAAACCGTCTTGAGCAATGAAGATGGCGTCATGGGCGTTTTCAACGACCTGGCGGTACTTTTCTTCCGAAGCCCGCAAGGCCTCCTCTGCGCGCTTGCGGTCGGTGATATCCACATGCGTCCCCACCATCCGAAGGGCATGACCCTGCTCATCGCGCGCAATACACTTGCCGCGGCCCAAAATCCAACGCCACTCCCCGTTCTTGGCTTTCATACGGTACTCGATTTCGAAGAACTCGCGGCGACCCTCAATACAGTCCATGTTCGCCAGCAGGGCGTGCTCGCGGTCGTCGGGATGAATCAGATCCTTCCAGGCGTTGCCTTCACAAGGAAAAGCGCCAACCTCATAACCCAGCATGAGGTAGTAAGTAGGACTGAAATAACCCCCGTCGGTCTTGATGTTCCAGTCCCACAGACCATCGTTGGTCGCCTCCATGCTTAGTTTGAACCGTTCCTCGCTCTCCCGCAACGCCTCCTCCGCGCGCTTGCGATCCGTGATGTCGCGGCAGATCGCTTGCAGGAGGACAGAGCCGCCCATCTCGACCCGGTTCAAAGTGACCTCTACGGCGAAGGGCAACCCATCGGCACCTAGAGACTGCCACTCGAACTTCTGGGGTTCTCCGTTAAGTGCCGCTACTGTTTTCGCAGCAGCTAATTCGGACGACAGTTGCCCATCGGGCTGTCTTTCCGGGCTAAGTTCCGCAGGAGAGCGACCAATGACATGCTCCCTCGGGAGCCCATACATGCTGGCGCCTCTTTGATTACAATCCACATACCCGGTCGCGTCCAAAAGAAAGATCCCGTCATTGGCCGCTTCAAAGAGCACTCTGTACTTTTGCTCGCTTTCCCGGAGCACTCCCTCCGCCTTTATACGCCGGAAACGGTTAGTCAATAGACCGACGATGAGGAATGCCTGCAACAGGATGAGGCAGCTCCCTCCGATGATTTCCCATTTGTAGGAATCCCATACGCGAAATTCCTTGAATTCGATTTTGCTCCCAACGGGGAGATGGTTCTCATCTATCCCCCAGCGCTTCAGCTGCCGCCAATCGAATCGATAACTACCGATTATCTCACTGGTCAACGGAATGCTGGGCATCCCTTTTCCCAGCAGAATCTTCGTACCAATCTCCGCGGCTCTTCTGCCCATGCCCTCGTGGAAGATCAGAAAGCCCCCCGCAATTCCGCTCCCCATATAGGTGTCGAGCATCCCGTAGACCGGTACGTGGGCAGCGCGGGCAATCTCTATGGCAGCTAAGGCAGGCACAAATACTTTGCCTGCCGCGTCAACCAGAAGCACCTGGTACATAATAACCGAGTTGTCCCTGATGCCATCCAACTGAGTGAGGAGGTCCGAAAAGGTGAGGTTGCTCAGTGCAATGAATTCGACCTTCTTGTTGTGCGCTTTCCCCTCTTTCATTGCCTCGTTCACCAAATCTTGTTCAACTGGGCTGGACCCGCCGACAACATATATCTTTTTGACGGTGGGATGATTCTGGATGATGAGTTCAATGTTCTTTTTTGCGGAAAAAGATGCGGTTATCCCCGCGTAGTTCTCAGGCAACTTGATTTGGCTGTAGCCTCCCTCGGCAGTCAATCCCGAGTAAACGACTGGTACGGAACCGAATATTTCCTGCCCGTAACGCTCCATGAACTGCAGTGCTTGTTTGTATTGGACAATAATGAGATCGGGTTTCTCCATCGCATATTTTATCTTCAGAGAAGCCGCCATGTTTTCCTGATATTGCACATCAGATGATTTTGCCGCAAGCTGTAGATTTTCATGAAAAAAAGTGACCGTAAAAGGGGCGTGCTCGGCAAATTCAGCCATGACGCCCTGAAGAAACCACTGGCTTCCCAGGTAATTGAAGTTGTAAGAAGGAATGACAAGCACTCTCCTGGGGTGTTCCGGGGACGTAGCCGCGCAGGGACTGGTAAGGATGAAACAAACAAGTATCGAAAGAAAACAAGCGTGGACCGCCGCTCTGCAGCCAATCATGGTCATCGGATGGCTGCCGTGATCCAATGTCATCCCCCCTCTCTCCTTAGTTTATTCCTTTTAGAAGAAGCAGTTCTCCAACTTCGCCGGTGATTCGCCACTTCCGGGACGACTCCCTGCGGGAGGACTATTAAGGCTGATGAGAAATCGATTGCAGGAAGTTTCTGAATAGCAGGCCCTCTAGAGGCGGTCAAGAGCATGTTTGCCTCAACTTTTGGCAGGAAATGACAGGAATTTTCATTTCATGTGACCGCATGGCGGATGATCCGCTTGTAATTCGACAGCAATGGGTTCGAGACAAATTCCCTTGCCTTCGCAGGCATTGCCGGAGAGTCTTTGCCCATATCAAGGCGAACTAGTCCTATGAAGATGGCAGTGGCTGTCTCCTAATCAAAACTTGAGTGGATCATGATGGCTGGTTCCTCATTTGTGGGACAGCCGTCCCCAAACCCTCCACAACGACTGGCCCAGGAGTTGTTGCCTTCGGTTTTTTCGGATCAGGAGCGGGGTGTGGTTTCCACAACCCCAGATATTCCAGGATCTTCCGGATGACTTGGGGATCGTTGATGAGGCTGATGATTTTTATCTCATGGCGTCATCAAGGGCGGCTTAGAGGGTCCACTTTTCAGATCTTTCCACTGTACCTAACAAACCCCGAGAATCCCGATCAGCCCGTCCTATGGAAAGTTGCTGTGTTTTGCCAATGTGCTGAACTCGCAGAGCAGATTGGTGCACAACGCAGTATGATCTGCACATGGAAAACTGTGAAGGGGGCGCTGGAGATACGCACAGAAGAGCTTAGGGTTGAATTCCCTGATCCCGACCACGTGGATGATCTCATTAGGGGGTGTCGATATAACCCCACTTAAGGGTGAACACTTCGGCGGCACGCATGCCCGTGTAAAGGCTTAAGAACGCCATATCATGAAGTTGCTGGCTCACATGAGCCAGTTCCTGAAGAAGTTGGTTTGCCTTTTCAGGGGTCAGGAACCGCTCTCTTCGATTGTTCAATCTCGGGAGTTTTACCTGCTTGATTGGATTCTCTCCCTACCTGCCCGGGGAGGGCTTGTGGAAGTTGATTTTGGCGACGTCAGGGCCGAAAAACTGAGTCAGTGCTTCTTAAATGCCTTTTCGAATGGGTTGTTGAAGGCACCTTTCTTCCCGGACGAGGATTTCTGCTGGGAACGCGATTTGGCCGGCGGCGGCTGATCCCTTCCAGGCAGTTCCTGCTTGGGACCCGAAGAGGACTTCATGGAAAGCGCAATACGCTTTCTCTCCATATCCACCTCCAGCACCGTCACGGTCACTCGCTGGTGAACGTGTACTGCTTGTCGCGGATCACTGACGAATTTATCGGCAAGCTCGCTCACGTGCACCAGACCGTCCCGATGCACCCCGACATCCACAAAAGCCCCGAAAGCCGTAACGTTGGTGACAATTCCGGGGAGCTTCATGCCGGGTTTGAGATCTTCCGGTTTCTCGATTCCTGGAGCAAAGGAGAAGGGCTCGAAGGTCTCGCGCGGATCTCGCCCCGGTTTAGCCAGCTCCGCGAGGATGTCCAGCAGTGTCGGGAGCCCGGCCTGGTCGGTGACGTAGCGGACCGGATCAATGCCATGGCGAAGCGAGGCGTTATGCAGCAGATCGCTCACCGAGCAACCCAGGTCTCGGGCCATGGCTTCCACCAAGTGATAGGATTCCGGGTGAACGGCGCTGGCGTCAAGAGGGTTGTCTCCGTCGCTGATGCGTAAAAACCCGGCTGCCTGCTGGAAGGCTTTGGGGCCCAGGCGCGGGACCTTCTTCAAGCCCTCCCGGGAGCGGTATGGGCCCATTTTCATTTCGCTGAACAACAATGTTCTTGGCCAGTTGCGGCCCAAGCCCGGAAACGTATGCGAGAAGCTGGGCGCTCGCCGTATTCACTGCGACGCCCACGGCATTCACACAGATCATCACCATATCGTCCAGGCCTTTTTTCAGTTCCCCCTGATCCACATCGTGCTGGTACTGGCCTACCCCGATGGCCTTGGGATCGATCTTGACCAGTTCAGCCAGTGGGTCCATCAGGCGCCTCCCGATGGAGATGGAACCCCGGACGGTCACGTCGCGATCGGGGAATTCCTCGCGGGCTGGAGCGGACGCAGAGTAAACGGACGCCCCGCTTTCATCCACCATGATGATCTGGGTCTCGGCCGGAAGATCGAGACCCCGGACAAAAGCTTCGGTTTCGCGTCCGGCCGTGCCGTTACCGATGGCAATCGCATCGATCTCGAAGGCTGCGGCCAGCGCCCGGATGCGTTCGGCCGCTCTTGCTGCGGCCTGCACCCCGGAGTGCGGGTGGACGGTCTCGTTGTGGAGAAGCTTTCCCTGGGGGTCGAGGCAAACCACTTTGCACCCGGTGCGAAACCCCGGATCTATGGCCAGGATCTTCCTGGATCCCAGTGGTGCGGCCATCAGCAGATGGCGAAGGTTGTCGGCGAAGATCTGAATGGCGTCCTTATCGGCACGCTCCTTCGACCACTGCTTCAATTCGTTTTCCAGAGAGGGTGAAAGCAGCCTTGCGTAGCTGTCCCGGACAGCGGCCTTGACTTGTTGTGATGCGTCCGCATTCCCTTTGACAACCAGGGATTCAACCACGGCCAGGGCTTCCTCTTCGGCCGGTGCGATGTGGACGGACAAAAGCCCTTCCTTCTCACCGCGCCGGGTTGCCAGTATCCGGTGAGATGGAGCTTTCCCGATGGCTTCTTCCCATTGGAAATAGTCGCGGAAGACGAGCCCTTCGCTCTCCTTCCCCGAGACCACCCGGGATCGGATCACTCCCCGCTCCAAATAAAGAGCTCGCAGCCGGGCACGCACCTCGATGTTTTCGTTCACCCACTCGGCCATGATATCGCGAGCCCCAGTCAGGGCTTCGTCGGCCGAAGAGGCCCCCTGGTCCGGATGAATGAAACGTTCGGCTTCACCTTGCGGATGGGTGGCCGGGTCCTGCCTCCAAAGCAGCTGTGCCAGAGGTTCCAGGCCCTTCTCTCGGGCGATGGTAGCCCGGGTTCGGCGCTTGGGCCTGAACGGCAGATAGAGGTCCTCCAGCACCGCCAGGGACTCAGCCTCGAGAACCCGACCGGACAATTCGTCGCTCAGCTTGCCCTGATCTGCGAGGGATTTCAGGATGGCCTCGCGACGCTTGTCCAGGGCTTCGAGTTGCGGCCAGCCGCTCGCGTATGGCCGCTATGACGGTTTCATCCAAAGATCCGGTGGTCTCCTTGCGGTATCGAGCTATAAAAGGAATGGTTGCCCCATCCTCGAGCAGTTGTGCGGTCGCGTGGACCTGGCTTGGCGCTAGCTGAAGCTTGCCGGCTATGGCGATGATGTGCTCTTCGTTCATGTCTTCCCCTCGATTGGTGGCCGTTCAGCGGCTCCACGATGTGGCCGCGGATACCAGACTATACTCGGCCTTCGCTCTTTTTGGTCATCCAAAAACTGGCATCTCCTCAGCCAGACACTACATTACTGCACAAAGGGCAGAGCAGCAAACCAGGTTCTCCGAAGGTGGATGATCATGAGCGAGCGCGCACGAAATCTGGCTGAACGCCTCGAGGCGTTCAATCGGGACGTGATAACCTTTGTGGAGCATCTCACGGAAGAAGATCGGCGCAAGGTATGTGCCTGGGAGGAATGGGCTGTGGGTGTTACCGCGCGCCACATCTGCGCTGGGCACTACGAGGGCGCCGTCTGGCTGACCAAGATGATCGTCAATGGCGACAAACTGCCCGACCTCACCGGGGAGCAGATCGACCAGATGGCTAACCGGCATGCCCGCGAGCACGCCGACTGCAAGCAAGCAGAGGTGTTGGAGATCCTCCGAAAGAACGGTGAAAAGCTGGTTGCTTCTGCGGCCGGACTGGGTGACTCGGATTTAGACCGAACCGGTTATTTGGCTGCGATCGGCAGCGAGTTCAGTGCCTGGCGACTCCTCGAAAATGTGGTGCTGCAGTCCCGGGTAATCACTAGTAGACAAAGGTAGTATTTGCTTATTGGGAACAACAACTTATCGTCACCGAACCTTCCGCTGATCTTCGCCACTTTTACCGCGTTCTACCGATCTCTATTACCACTTTTGGCAAAATTTTGGCAAAACCACACAATCCGTAAGAGCCCGATCATGCATGAAAACTGCTCATGGATTGATCTTTGTCGGAAAAAATCAAGAGCGATGTACCGCATCAAGTACCGCTTCAGGGTGCGTGGCAGCTACTTGAAGGAGTCTGCGTGCCGGGCCTCTCGGTTTGCGCCTCCCCTGCTCCCAGCCTTCCAAAGTGCGTTTGCTGACTCCCAGCAGGCCTGCAAACTTTTCCTGGGACATGTTGTATCTTTTACGGATTTCCTTGATATCAAGCTCTTCAAGTACGAACACTCTCGAAGGCTCTCTCTCCTCACGAAGAATCGAGCCGGCTTCGCGGATGCTCTCCAGCAGTTCCTGGAAAATCTCTTCTTTCATTTGAATTCACCTTCTATCATCTGCCGAAGGATTTTGAGCTGCTCTTTCGAGAGGTCATCCCGCACATTCTTTGGAAAAACGTACAGCATGACAATCTTCCCGCGGGAGACAGCCCAATAGTAAATGACGCGAATCCCAGCCCGCTTCCCATGTCCTTCCAATTTCCAGCGGATCTTGCGAAGGCCTCCACTTCCCGGAATGACGCTGCCCTCCTCCGGGTTAGTGAGCAGCTCGAGCTGCAACATCCGGTAGGAGTCGTCATCTATGAGGTCATTGATCAGGCGGGTAAAGATGGATGTCTCAACGATCTGCATCAAAGCCTCGCCCCTCTACGTTCTCATGAATAGTACGCCGTTGACGTATAAATGTCAATGCCTGGTCTGCATAAGCCAATTCGGTTGAATACGGTTTGCAGAGAGCTTTTCAGTATCCATCGGCCAGGTCAGATACCATTCCTAGAAAGTCCCTTGAGACTCTTTGACGACCTGACTGGGCAACATTGTACCATTACAGCGGCAGGCGGTGTTCCTGGATTGCCTTCCACAGATTCCTCCGTCTCTTGTGGATTTCCTTCCATCGATTGATGAGCTTCCGGTAGGCTGGTGGATCGAGCTCGTTCAGCGCGGCAAGCCATCGGGCATGACGGGTGTAAACCGAATTCTCGGCTTGAGCTGGATCGGGCACCAGATGCACCGCGCAACTCTCCCAACATCGAATCACGAGCGGTGTAAGTTGCTCGGCCTCAACCTTTTTCAGCCAGGCCCGCCTACTTGTGGTCAGCTCTTTGCCGTCATCCCCGGACCGACAAATCGCCTCAGAGAGACGGCGGTATTTCGCTGCAGGCTCATGAAAGTCCATCAAATCGCACGTGAGCATGATGAGCAGGTCAAGCTGCCCTTTTGGTTGCGCTCCAGGCACCTTCAAGAGAGACCGGAGCCACTCGTTCGCCTTTGAGATAAACCGGGATCCATCGGAAGGCTCATCCAGGCTCACATCGAGCAGCCACATCACCCAGCAGTCATTGGATATTCCTCTCCTGGCGGCATCCCAGCCCAACTGGGCGTGCAGGACATGGTCTTTCCATTGCCCGACAAGCCTCGCCGCCGCTTGAGAGAAGCGAGGACGTTTGAAATCACGGAAGCATTCTGCCACGGTGTCCCAATGATATGGATTCTCGTAGGTCACAAGCTGAAACTGCAACGAGGCGGCCCTCTCTTTATTGTTCAACTTCTCGGCAATGGACATCCAGTCCTTCAACAGAGGGATAACTTTCTCACGGAGAGATCCATAGAAATAGCCAGATTTGAGGACCGAGATGAGAAGGGACTTCTCCGGTTCCCACTTGGCCTTAAGAATGCTCGTCATGGTCTGCTCGGCGATATCTTCCGCTTCCCCATTATCTTTGCCGCCCAGACTCGGACGCACAATCTCCTCTCCGATGGGCTTGATCCTGCGCATGCGGTCGTTCAGCAAAGCCTTGTTCACAGAACGCTTTAGTCTCACATTCCGCAGTGCGGGTTGAGGGTTTTGGGGAATTTCGTGGACCGATGGTTGGTCCGGCCCGATCCAGCCAAGCGCGACCCCTAGGGGGAAGCGTCGGCGCTGACGACCTGGGTGAACACCAAACTGGTGAGCCCCAGGGCGGCAAGATAGAGCTTGTGAACCTCGGAGAGCTTTCGGGCTAACCAGCGTCGCTGACCCAACTTGAGCACCTGGATGCCCTGGAACTTGGTGGTCATCATGAAGGTCGTGGGCCGGGTCGTGGGTTTGTTGTCCCAACCGGGTAACTCGGTTTGGTGTTGTTCCAGGTGTTGGCGCATGCGCAGTTCCATCAGGCGCCACAGGAGCAGTGACAGCACCAGGATCAAGCCCAGGGCTTCGATGCGTTCGGGTCTTTTGAGAAAGATGGCATTGACCAGCACCGGGTCCTTGAGGAAGCTGAAGTTGTGCTCAATCCCGTTTTGATCCTTGTAAGCCCGGAGGATCGCTTGGCCGTCATAGGGGGTTGCCGCGCCGGGCGGACCATCGACGGCGACATTGGTGATGAGCACAAAACAGCCGGCCTGCTCCTTCATGAGGGCGATGGCTTCGGGGTTTTCCCGCAGGGTGGCGCGGATGCCATAGTGGATCGCCTTCACGGTTCGGCTCCCATCTGCTTTGGGTCTGCCACGAGCATACTGGGGAGTTTCCACCACCGTGAGTTGGAGTTCATGACAGGCAAGGTCATGTCTTTGGAGTCTGGCAACCGCGGCATCGGCGTCGGCTTGACAGAAGTAATGGGTTTTTTCCAGTTCCTTGCAGGCTTTGCTCCACTGTTGGTGTTCGGCCTCGAGGTCACGCTGCAACCGTTTTTGCCGCCGCCGATCGTGGGCGCTGGAGTGCACCACCACCGCCCGGTAGCTTTGCCCATGGAGCTCGACCGTGGTTTCCCAGCGTCGAGGTGGTATCGAAATGGACATGCCGGGTCGGGACTTCAAAGGCACGCAAAGCATTGATGGCCATCTGCGAGAAGATCAGGTTCCCAAATCGCTGCTCGACGGTCGATCGGGTCATGTTCTTTCCCTCTGGTGGCGCGGCGACTGACGGTGACAGAGTGGCAATCACCATGGCAAGAACCAGCCCGATACCCGCTGCTCCCTTCACGGAGGACCCTCCTGCTCGGTGATAAGAAATTGCCTCTCGATGGCTTATGAGTACCACATTTTGCGGGGGATCAAGCTAAGATACGGTATTGAAAGAGTTGTCTTCCGTGATGGGAAACCAAGTGACCCGGTTCCTCCCGGTCCTTTTGGCTTCGTACAAAGCATCATCAGCCATTTTCAATAGATGGGTCGCATTGCAGCGGCAGTGATCAGGCAGAAAGGTCGCTCCACCAAACGATGCTGTGATTTCGAGCGGTCTGTTCTGTTCCCTTAGAGGTGTCCTTTCCAGTTCTTTGCGGAGACGTTCAGTGATTACATAACCCTGCTGTTCATCGCATTCAGGAAATAACAGTAGAAACGCCTCCCCTCGATACCTGCCTATGCCATCGTAAGGCCGCACTATGCCCCGCAAGAGCCGACTGAGATGAATAAGGACCCGGTGGCCCACGGCGAGGCCGTTGTTGTCTTTAAATTGCTCGAAGTGGTCTATGTCCACCAGGACAACGCTCAAGGCCTTGCCTTCACGTATTGCCCGATCCCACTCCTTCTCCAGTTGCTCCAGAACCATGCGCTGATTCCACACTTCGGTCAGGTCATCGAATGCGGCCAGGCGTTTCAGCTCTAGATAGATATCTTGCATGCAACGTTCTAAATCGAGAATCCGTTTGCCAAGGCGGACTCTCGAGAAAAGGTCCTCAGTCCTGAATGGCTTGGCGATGTAGTCGTCGGCCCCTGCTTCCAGACAGGCCAAAGCTTCCTCATTGTTGTCCGTGGCAGTCAGGATCATGATGTAGATGTAGCCGCCCTCTTTCAGCTTGTCGCGGATCAGTTTACAGACGGTGACACCGTCCTTTCCCGGCATCGTCCAATCAAGGATAGCGATGCGCAGGTCGTCCTGTTCCTGGATCAACCGCCACGCTTCGGTGCCGTCACTGACTGGCACGACGTCATAGCCCCACTTGGTAAACAGTGAAGTCAACAATTCTCTCGATACTGCCTCGTGTTCAGCTACGAGAATCTTCATGTGTGCTTCTGGTCCCCTGTTGGGCAACGCAAATGGCGGAATCGGGCCGAAACTACTTAAATGATCAACTGCTTGTCAGGAATGGGCACATTCCTCGCAAAGATGAAGGACGCATCCTCTCCCCTTTCGGGTAATCGGCACATCGATCTAGAACCTTGAACAACCGATCTCGCCAGAAGCATAGCGGATATGATTTGGACACCTTGCCAATCCGCAGCCTGACCCACCGGCACACAGTCAACCTGAAGTACCCCGCCCTCAGGCATGCCCTCTGTCATTCGTCCTGCCGTCGGGTGGCAGCTCTGGCAAAGACCACGGAGGACCGGACAGCCCCCTCCATTTTGACGAAACCCCGGTCTCCTAGAACCGCAAATTGGACCTAGGTTGCCAGGTCAAGCAGGGTGATGTGGTATGCGCAGTGGTATGTTGTGGTGTGGTTGTCCCAGAGGAGTCAATGGAGGGGTGGTGCCCAGATAAATCGCACGATCGAGAAAATGGAACCCAAAGCGGAGGGCAGCGGCCTTGCGCAAACGGAACCCTCGGGAAAAAATGAATGGCTTCCGCGGTACCAATCGTAATAAGGCGCGGGTGGAATATCTTGGCGACCAGGCACATTCGTTCTCGTGCTTACCCAGCGCTTACCCAAAATAAAAAAGGCCAAGCCACATTCTGGCTGAACCCTTATATTGCCATGGAGCTGGCGATGGTCGTCCCGAAGTCGCAACAAACAATGAATAGGTTGTGTCCTCTGAGTGGGGTGTGTCAGGCTGAATCTGAAACCCTTGAGGAGTGTCAATCAATTCAGAAATAGACTCTTTTCTGACTTCCACAGCGCCACGCTCCCTGACGGCAGACTAAGGTATAGCTCAACCTGACATCAAGAGATCCGGAGCAGGACCAACAGTATTAACCTACTTGCCAAATTTAACCAATTGGGTTATTTTCTGAGCACATGGAAAAACGTACGCCTCACTGCAAACTCTCGGTCGTCAAGGCCATGATCCAGGCCGGCAAGGTGCGGATAACCTTGTCAGCACTTGCAGGTGGGGCGGCATTGGGATTTGATGCGGAAGGCATCATCGGCGTGGTCATGGCGCTGACAACAAAGGACTTCTACAAAGGCATGACCACGCACGCCGATCATCGGATTTGGCAAGACGTGTACCGACCTACGACATCAGCCGGCGAGGTGTATCTGAAGTTGACCGTCATCGACGAAGTTCTCATCGTGTCCTTCAAGGAGCTTTAATTATGAAATGTCCAATGTGCGCAGGGGCCGAACTGGTGCATGACACCCGTGATATCCCCTACACCTACAAAGGCGAATCAACCGTGATTCCCGACAGTCTCGGGTGATTTCTGCCCGGCCTGCGGCGAAGCCGTGCTTGAAAAGAGCGAATCGGTACGGACCAGTGCGTTGATGCTGGAGTTCAACAAGCAGGTGAACGCATCCATTGTTGATCCAGCATTCATTGCGAGTGTGCGCAAGAAGCTTGCTCTCGACCAGCGCGAAGCCGGCGAGATATTCGGTGGTGGCGTTAACGCGTTCTCACGCTATGAAAACGGTAAGACCAAGCCGCCACTGGCCCTGGTGAAACTACTCAAGGTGCTCGATCGTCATCCGGACCTTCTAGCGGAAATCAAATCGGCCTAGTGTACGATTTTTCCCGTTTCGTGAGCTGCCCCCACTTTCGACAAGCACTTCTCGGAGCTTGGTCTCTACCCGCCCGCTACGTACTGGGGAATCATTCGAATTCGCATTCATCCACCGCTGTTTTCTGATGTCCATACAGGATCTTGAGCATTTCTTGAAGCAGCTTGACATGTCTACCATCTGTGCGCATCTCCAGCGCCCACTTCAGGTTTTCCATGTGCAGATCATACTGCGTTGTGCACCGTCCTGATCTTGAGTTCACCACAGTGGCAAGCTTCGCTGATCTAAGGGTTCCATATTTTCTAGAAAGAATAACCGATCAGAATGGTCTCGCCAATCTCGCTTCTCATCAGCGCATACCCTCTTGAATGGAGGCAGGGATCGCTGGGTGATTCGGTCGGGGGGACTGCCCTTAATACCTGAGAGACGGTCCCCCAGACATTGTTCTTCTGTAGTTCGATTCCGTGAACTTGCACTAGAAGCGGCCGCACTTGAACCGGGCTGCCTTTATCCGTTGCTCTACGTCCGCGGCAGAGGCGGATCAATCTTTGAGCGATTCCAGGAACGCCTTCAACGAAACGAAATTCTCGCCGGGCCTGAGCTCGTCTCCAGATTTCAGGTCGTAAATTACTACCTGGACCTGTTCCTCCATCGAGGTTGGCAAGCCGCTCTCCGACCCTGCGCTCGTCACGCTGATATAGGCACGCTTCCCCTCGTGCTTAACGAATTTGGTGTATGCTGCTTTGCCCGAACAGCTTGCGGCGAGGCTAAACCCATAACTGTCGAGCTGTTCTTCAACACTCATTGCCATTGCTTTTCCTTGAGTTTTCGGAGGAAGGTGGGCCTCGAGTCCAAGTAACCGGTTTTATTAACGTTGCTTCCAATCCGGTTCTTTCTTGTCCAGAAAAGCCTTAACTCCGCATTCCGCGTCTTCCGTGCAGCAAAGAGAGGCGAAAAGGCCGCTCAGCATATCGAGAGCCTTTTCGTAAGGCATATCCTCCGAACCATAAATTCCCCTTTTGCCGGTCTGCAAGGCCAACGGGCTCTTGGCGGCCAGCTTACGGGCAAGCTCCATGGTGGCTTCTTCCAACTCTTCCTTCGGGACAATTTTGTTGACTAATCCAAGCCGCTGAGCCTCGGGTGCAGAGACCATATCCCCTGTAAGTACCATTTCGAGTGCCTTCTTGCGCCCCACCAGGCGGGCAAGCGGTGCGGCCGGTCCGAGGCAAATCAGACCGACATTGATGGCAGTGGTCCCGAATTTGGCATCCTCGGCCGCCACTGTAAGGTCGCAAGCAAACGAAAGACCCGCCCCGTTTGCCAGACAATAGCCTTTGACGGAGGCTATAACCGGCTTTTTCATGTGAGCGATGGTGTGGTTGTGCTCATCCATCTTCCGGATGAACTCATTGTATTCCAGCGGGGTCTTATTCTTGAACTCTGCTAAGGAAATGCCGGTGGAGAAGTGCTTCCCGTTCGCCTTAATTACCACGACTCTAACTTCGGGGTCGTCATCGAGCTGTAATAAGGCGTCATTCAGCTCGCGGGCGAAGGGGACGTTGAAGGTGTTCATTTCCTGCGGACGATTCAGGGTGATCAAGCCGATATGGCCTTCCTTTTCAATAATCACATTAGGTTCAACTTCGGACATGTGATTTCTCCTTTCTGAAAATGACCTGGAGTTTAAAGCTCGCGGTACTGTCCAAACAGAATGCCGCAAGTCCAGAGAATCTCGCACAAAATATTGAATACCCTATTCCACAATAATCCTCAACCGGGACCGTCCTTTTCGGTTTTGTCCCGATCCGCTCAACGTCAAATTGAAGTTATCCGCCCGGAGCCGCCCCCCCTTGGACAGGAAGAACAATGCAGCTCCCGGAATGCTTCTCAATCAAGGTATTGTCAATGTGAGACACGTGATCCCTTTTCGACAAG
Source organism: uncultured delta proteobacterium (assembly GCA_963802715.1). GTDB lineage: Bacteria > Desulfobacterota > Syntrophobacteria > Syntrophobacterales > Syntrophobacteraceae > CAWDJT01. The sequence goes on along the minus strand of CAWDJT010000037.1, from coordinate 52,727 downwards.
TTCTCAGGCTTTGTTACGTACAGCTCCTCAATTCGTATCCCCAGTTGAGGCCCCCCTCGTGTTTCTCCGTATGCAGATGATTTAGCGTTATGCGCGACCCTGACCGGTGAATTCAACACACTGGCAAGGAAGGTTGAAGAACCATACCTGTGAAAAGGGCATTTTTGCTTTTCGTCTCTCGCTTCTTCTCTTTTCGTGTTATGCCGGATCAACTTCACCGTCACCCAATCCGGCATTGACTTTCAGGGTGGTTATGATTCTGCATCATCTACATTCAACGACAGAAGATAGAACGCCGCCTCTTCGGGCGTTTCCATTGCTGCCGGAGCACCCCACTCGCGGAAATTCCAGCGAATGCCATTCACTTCTCTACAGAACCATCCATGCTCGTTCTGGATGAATTCGCCGTCAAGCATTCCATAGCCTTCGATTTCGATTCTCTTCTTGATTGTCGTTTCCATCGTGTGAGTCTCCTATTTTTGTGTGCTGCCGGGATAAGCGCACCGTCAACCCATCCGGCAATGTTGGATGAGCTAATCGTTGTTATCCCCTCGCTTCGGGGGCGAGCTTTGGGGGTCACTTCTTGATTTTCGACAAATGCATTGATATGTCAAGGAACGAGAAGTGAGCTCAATATCCCTTCTTTTTAAACGGTGCAGGGTGGGGAGAGGGAGTTGGTGTGGGCGAAGGAATGCTTTTAGTGGCGCTCGGCTGCGGCCGCTTGCTGGGGATGCTTGATATTACTGCGAGACACCCCTTTGTCGTTTTTGGAACGATGGAGGGGGAAATTTTTGCCGGTCTCACTGCCTGCATTGTGGGTAGTACGGCCTCTGCCTTGCCGGTATATTTTTATGAAACCGGGTGAATCATCCCGCGCCGGCTGGTTGCCGTTGGCAACCTCGACAAGGTCTGGCTTGCAGTTCCCGAGGATGTTGCAGCGGAGGAGCTGCAAGATGCTTTCCGAAGCTATTTCGGCGCAGAATGGGCCGAAGTCCTGGACGTCGCCGACAAATCTTTTACCTACAACGCTGCCAACAACGCCTACTTCGCCGTGCGCGACCTGCGCCCTGTAGAAAATCTGACCTTGGAGCAGCTTCTGGAAGAGAAAGGGATCGGCCAGCCGCCGAATATTATCGTAAGCTAACGCTTCTCTCCGCAATTCGTATCCCCAGTCGGCTCCCCTCGTGGTTCTCCATATGCAGACCATTTAGCGTTATGCGCGACCGCGACCGGTGAGTTCAGCAGATTGGCAAGCTTTTCTGCTGTCGCACTACATTTCCCAGTTGCCTCCCTCTCCTGTGATTACCCTTTGTTGTCCATCTCCTCATTGACACCATTCGAATAGGGACGTATCCTACCAGCATTCCACCAGCTCTCGAATCAAGCTGCGGTTCCTTGCTCAGTTCTAAAAGCCTAACTCGATCCGCCCCTATCTTCCCCTTTACTGAAGGGAGCGAATCCATGACGACCGGTGCACAAAGAAGCTCATCGCAGAATTTTCTTGCGCGAAAAGCAGATCCAAGACCTCCCCAGAAGTGCGCCCCAGCGGATTCCGGTCAACCGCCCAAGCTGATGGATCGACTGCAAGGAGCGCTCCGGTCTCGCCACTACAGCCGACGTACAGAACAGGCCTATTGCCACTGGGTTAAACGGTTCATCTATTTTCACAGCGTTCGTCACCCGGCGGAGATGGCCGAACCGGAAATCAATGCCTTCCTCACACATCTCGCCTTGGAGGAGAAGGTCAGCGCCTCGACCCAAAACCAGGCTCTTTGCGCATTGCTGTTCCTCTACCGGCACGTCATCGAACGCGAAGTGGTGACCTGGGTGAAGTCATCCGTGCCCGCAAGCCCAAACGTTTACCCGTGGTGATGACGCGGGACGAAGTGAAGGCCGTTCTGTCAAACCTGACTAGCGACAAATGGCTCATGGTCTCACTGATGTATGGTGCGGGTCTGCGCCTGATGGAATGTCTTCGACTGCGGGTACAGGATATCGATTTTGGCCGAAACGAGATTCTCGTCCGTGACGGCAAGGGGTCCAAGGACCGGGTTACCATGCTCCCTGGGTCACTCAGCGCCCCACTTACGCAACATCTCCAGACGGTGAGAGCGATTCATGAGCGTGACTTGCTGGACGGTTGGGGCCGGGTTCAAATGCCCAGCGCACTGGATCGAAAGTACCCCGCTGCTTCGAGAGAGTGGCGCTGGCAATGGGTCTTTCCCCAGGAAAGTCGGTGGATGGATCGCCAAACCAGGGAGCAGGGTCGCCATCACATGGACGCATCGCTGGTTCAAAAAGCCGTAAAGGAAGCGGTTACCAAGGCAGGATTGGCCAAACGTGCCACTTGCCATACCTTTCGGCATTCCTTTGCCACCCACCTACTTGAAGTTGGCTACGATATCCGAACGATCCAGGAACTGATGGGTCATAACGATGCCAAAACGACGATGATCTATACACATGTGCTCAATCGGGGTCCAGTTGGAGTTCGTAGCCCTATCGATACACCATGAAATCATCGGCAAGGTTCTTATGCGGACGGGCGTAACACAGCAGGACAAAACACTCTATGGGAGTAAGTGGCTGATAATGGACAACATATCGCCTTGGTCATTGCAACGAGAGTGGCGTGTTACATGGATTGAATAGCCAAGCTCAACGCGTTACGCGGATCGGCCTACACAATTAGCTGGACGAAAGGAATGGCAAGTTGATCATAAGATACTTATCGGCAATTGTATTCCTTGCCGCGCTATTTATCATTTCACCAACGGCCTTTTGCTCTCAGTCGCCTAAGCTATCGCTCTATAAGACCGTTTTTTATCCTCAGGATCCTGATTATCATGCGAACAAGATAGACGTCCAAGAATATCCTGAGGCTGTCCGCAAAAGACTTATTGAATATCAGGAGCGTTCTAAGCGTTTTCACTCGAGAATCAAGTCTCCAAATGGATCGTGGGAAGAAAAAGTGATATTCAAGAAGAAAACTTATGTTGAACAAGGCATAGTAGCTTTGATTTCAACAAAAGGAATAGAAGAAGCTGCAGCTCGATTTGCAAAAGATGCTCCTCTGTATTATGAGTGGGAAGGCTATAGTGAAGGTCCGTTATATGAAGCCGAATTTGCCGAAAATTACTTGATAAAATATCCACAAACCTTTTTAAAACCATACATTCTACTTTTTCTTGTCCACAGATACCGTGTTTCCCATGAGTGTCTCGGTTATGAAAATAGCTATCAAAAGCAGGCTGAAGTCTCAGAGAAATATCATAAATATCTCAATGAAGCCAAGAATGAAAAGGATCCATTGATCGGTCTGGTTGCCGATGACATTGATAAGCAGAAATACCTATACTTGACACCAGAGGAACATCCATGACAGCTAACCGTCGTTTCAGCGGACCCGGCAATCTGTGGGAGTTTCAACGCCAGTGCCATTTTCTTGAAGCCCAGTACGACTTCGGCTGGGCCGCTGAACTTTTCGTTCCGCGGGGAACTGTGATCGGGAAAACGAGGCAAGATGACTAAGAAGAAACTGGCATTGATGATGGAGTGGCTTCGGCCTACCGGCATAGGACTTGTTTTTTTCTTTGCCTACTATTTTGGCAATGATGCGATATCACGATTTCATATTCTGGGGCCATTCGTAGTCATGCTCATGTCAGGCACAGTGGCCTTTGAATCTCTGATATTGGGAGAAATGGCCTCCGAGAAAATTGGCTATGAACCCCATCGGGCTTATCAAATTCAATCGGGGCTGGCCAATGCGGCCACAGCCATCACGGCCTTGCTTGTTCATGTGCTGGATTGGGGGCGATATGCTGATGCTACCATAGTCACCGCGATGTTACTGTTCTTTACCTTCTCAGCTGCAAATCATGTTGCCACAGCCATCATGGAACGGAACATCAAACCTTTCAATTTACTGCGTCCGGCCATGGCGTTGTTATTGATTGGCTTCCTATTTCCCCCCATGATCAGAGCGCTGACTCAGTAAAGCTTCGTACAGCATGTGTGAGAACAGAAACCTAATCGGGTAGCTGGGGGATCCTCTCCCCCAGCCCCCACACCATCCTTCCCGACAGAAGGGGCGGATGCGGCGGCAACCGGCCTCGCCCACTCGTCCAGGTATCGGTTGTTCTCGAACCCAGTTTCTGCTCCTCAGCCACAAAAATTTGAGACCGTCGCAAATTCTTGATAGGCGGAGTGCAGAGGCAAATGGAAACCGACCGCCTTGATGTAGCTCTATTTCCATTTGTCACACCGAATCTGTCAATACATCTTTGGAGATTCATCAGTCCTGAAGGAATAGGGCTAGCCTACCAGTATGGCATGAGTTGGAAATCGCCGTAGACCATCACTGCTGCAGGGGATGACCCATACGATTGAAACGGTGATTACTTCACACTCGCATGCCCTCATGCCACGCTGTTCAAACGAATGAAACTTCCGGTTGACCGTTCGCTATGGCAGAAGATATATTTTGCGGAAATCTTGGTTTTTTTACTTCTGGGAGAAACGACATGTTAGTCAAACTGAGTTCCAAGAACCAGGTAACGGTGCCCCGCAAGATTCTCGCGCAGATGCCGGACACACAATATCTTGACGTGGAATGGAAGGACGGTGCTATTGTCATGAAGCCCGTGTCGGTTGTAGAGACGAACTTGGATCAGATTCGTGACAAAATCAGGCGACTGGGGCTGAACGAAAATAGTGTTTCAGAAGCGATCAAATGGGCAAGACTAAAGTAATCAGGGTGGTCATCGACACAAACGTTCTCGTTTCGGCACTTTTATTCGGTGGAATGCCCGGCCGCCTCGTACCCCTCTGGAAATCCGGTCGCGTGCAGCCACTTGCCTCACAAGCGATGATCGATGAAGTCCTCCGTGTCCTAGCCTATCCAAAATTCCATCTCTCCCCAAAGGAGATCGAGTTTCTTCTCTATGAAGAAATCCTTCCTTGGTTTGAAATCGTCGAAGCTGCTGTCGGAAGTCCATTCATTGTGGACGACCCATCGGACGATATGTTTCTCTGGTGTGCATTAGACGGGAGAGCAGATTGTATTATATCCGGCGACGAACACATCCTAAAGCTAAGTGATTTCTCTATCCCTAGAGTTTCACCAAGACACTTCCTCGAAATGACTGAGATCAAGAAGTGATTACGCCCGACTGGGGGGAGCAGCCAGACCTATTATGACTCCAGACCGCTCAAATCGCTTCACCCTTTGGCATCTCCATGGGGATGGATCCCCTCTGTAAATGCTGGCGCTTTCATGTTAGCAATAGGTTGGCAAAAACAAAAAACGGACTAACGATCATTTCGCTAATCCGCTGTTTCACTGGAGCTGGCGATGGGAGTCGAACCCGCAACCTGCTGATTACAAATCAGCTGCTCTACCGTTGAGCTACGCCAGCCTAGCCAGCCTTTACTAATATCACTTCTGCTCCCGTGCAAGCAATATTTGCCTGTTACCCTCCGGATCGGTTATGGTTCCCCATGGAAACCGAAGCCGGCTTGAAAAGCGCTGGCATGCAACCGACTGATTGATGGAGCATCTTGGCACCAGGCCAAGTTCTTGCCATGAAAGGGCTCCTTATGACTGGTGAAGGCGATTTGGTTCTAGCTCATATTCGGAACAAACCGGCGTTTTTTGCACGCATCGAGAATATCGACTCCGATATCAAACCGGGGTGGTTTCAGGTGAAGATGCTGGTCCTTCAAGTTCCTTTGGTGACCATCACTTGGATCCTTCGGGATACGTATATCAATGGCGAGGAATTCACCATGGGCGGCCATCCGGTCAAGCTGGACAAGGTCGTCACTCCGGAATCCAACGATGCACACCAAGAAGCAACCGCTACCGACATCCCGGGAATTCCTTCCCTGGACACGGTCGCCGCGACCGAAGAGCAACCCCCGCCCCCCCCAGCGTCCAACCCAACTGCAACAGCCAAGGTGGTGTCGCTGATGGACGCGCAAGAAAAAGAATTCCAACTGACCCCCCGGCTCACGATCTTTCCCACCAGTGGTCATGGCCTTCAAACCACCAGGCGTTGAAATCCGTGCTCAGGATTCGCTCGGCAAGCTCCTTGCCGACGCCGGTCTGAAGGCGTGTTCTGGCAAACCGTACCCATTCCAGAGCGTATCGGTTACCCAAATCGCTCTGCTGTTTCAACTCCAGGATCAAATCAAGCTGATCGGCATCGTGCGCTAACTGGGCTTCCAACGATTGTCCATGTTCATATTCGTTGAGCAGGTCGAGCACATCCTCGGCAAACGGAAGCGCTTCGGTGAGGTCACGAATGGCTTGCTGCTCGTGAACATCAACATAGCGTTTGTTGAGGTAGTTTAAATCACCGGTGCGGGCTTCGGGCACATCGTGGAACAGACACAGGCCGGCCACCTTGAACGGATCTGCCCCCTCAGTGAGCTTGGCCATTGAGAAACCAATCACCGCCACTCGAAAGGTATGGTCCGCCACCGACTCCTTGCCGGAACCAAGAAATTGAAATCCGGACCGGGGCGTCCTCTTGAGCATGCCGACTTCAAAGAAGAAATGGATGATGCGTTGGATATCGATGTCTGAGTCCTTGATGTCCATGATGCTTCCAATCCTAACGGCGTAGAATCAACAACACCCCCTTTCTGGGAAGGGTGTTGCCCTCTGCCGATCCCCGGCTCACCGGAAAGGATACCAAGGATACAGTGGCTGCGGCCCACGGCAAGCCGAAGAATAGCGGTCCCATGGAAGAGCTGGGACCAAGGCAAATCAGTATCACTGGGAGCTGGAAATGGAGTTCTGTTCCGCTTTACTTACGACCCGCCACAGACCAAATTAAGGAGATAAAGCCATGGATCCCTATTCACCCTGGATCTGTAAAATGAGATCCAGCTCCACCGGGGCGTTGAGTGGCAGACTGGCCACGCCCACGGCAATGCGCGAATGCTTGCCGGACACCCCAAAGATGGCCTCCAACAGGTCCGAAGCACCGTTGATCACGGCCGGCTGCTGGTAAAAATCCGGGGCGCTAGCCACAAATCCCGATAGGCGGACCACGCGCACCACACGATCCAGGGTGGTGAGCTGTTCGCGAGCCACCGCCAACGCGTTGATAAGGCACTGACGGGCGGCTTCCTTGGCGGCTTCCACCGTAACCGCGTCAGGTACCCGGCCGGTATGGAGCAAAGCCCCGTCGCGGAAAGGCAACTGACCGGAAATAAAGAGCAGCGAGCCCACCTCTACAGCCGGCACATAGCTGGCTACGGGCTGCGGCGCCGGCGGCAGTTCGATGTCCAATGCCTGCAATTTGTCATCGACCATGGGTCACCTCCCGAATGCTGAGCAATCCCTGCGGTCCCTTCTAAATCTGCTCTTGGCCACGGCACTTTCACAATGTTTTCATAGTAATACACAATCGATTGACAGTCATGGCAAAGTCCATTACAATACTTTTTCTTATCTGCAGGAAATTACTAAGAATGAACTGTGTTTGCTGACAGCAAACACAGGGGCTGGACGGGGCAAGTGCGTTGACAACGACCTTCAAGCGTACTGTTCGAGGTATAGCATGAAACTGACAGGGGCACAAATTTTTTTCGAGTGTCTGAAACAGGAAGGCGTGGAAGTCATCTTCGGATTTCCTGGAGGTGCCGTCCTGGATCTCTATCACCAGTTTCCCAATTACGACATCAAACACATCCTGGTTCGCCATGAGCAAGGCGCGGCTCACATGGCCGACGGCTATGCCCGTGCCACCGGGCGTGTGGGGGTTTGTCTGGTGACTTCCGGGCCAGGAGCAACCAACACCGTCACTGGAGTGGCTACCGCCTATATGGATTCCATACCCATGGTTGTGTTCACCGGGCAGGTTCCCACCGCCCTGATCGGGAACGACGCTTTTCAGGAAGTGGATATCGTAGGCATCACTCGCCCCTGTACCAAGCACAACTATCTGGTCAAGAACGTGGACGACCTAGCCACCGTCATCAAGGAGGCTTTCTATCTGGCCCGTTCTGGTCGGCCTGGTCCGATACTGGTGGACCTACCCAAGGATGTGATCCAAGCCAAGACGGAGTTTCGTTATCCCAGGAAGGTTCATCTTCACGGCTACAAACCCACCATCGAAGCGCACTCTGGACAGATCGCGCGCGCTTTCGAGCAACTGCGCAAGGCCAAGCAGCCCGTGATCTATGCCGGCGGAGGCGTAATCGCCGCCGACGCCTTCGAGGAACTGACCAAGTTGGCTGAAGTCCTGCAAATTCCGGTGACCACCACGCTCATGGGTTTGGGGGGGTTCCCCGCCACGGTTTCGGACACCTCCGGCACCAAGGTGATCCATCCGCTGTGGCTGGGGATGCTGGGTATGCATGGGACCTTTCGAGCGAACATGGCGGTGTCCAATGCCGATGTATTGTTCGCCGTGGGAGCGCGATTTGATGATCGGGTCACCGGAAAGATCAGCGGTTTCGCTCCCAAGGCCAGAATCATCCACATCGATGTCGACCCGACCAGCATCAGCAAGAACGTACCCGTGGATATTCCTATTGTCGGTGACTGCAAGGATGCGTTGACGCGGATGCTCACCTTGGCCCAGGCCAACCCCATCGAGGACCTTGGCGGGAAACGGGCCGAATGGTTGAATCAGATCCACGAATGGGCTGGAACGTATCCCCTCGCCTACAAACAGGAAGGGGACATTATTAAGCCCCAGTATGTGGTGGAGAAGCTTTATGAATTGAGCGACGGCGATGCCATCATCACCACCGAAGTGGGACAGAATCAGATGTGGGCGGCACAGTACTATCACTTCTCCCGTCCACGGACCTTTCTCAGCTCGGGTGGTCTGGGCACCATGGGCTACGGTTTGCCCGCCGCCATTGGCGCTCAGGTGGCCTTCCCCGACCGCCTGGTCATAGACGTGGCCGGCGATGGCAGCATTCAGATGAACATCCAGGAATTGATCACGGCGGTCAACAACTGCCTTCCGGTCAAGGTGGCCATTCTCAACAACCAGTATCTGGGCATGGTGCGGCAGTGGCAGGAATTGTTCTATGACCGCTGCTACAGCGCCACCGGCCTGCACGGTTCACCGGATTTTGTGAAACTGGCGGAGGCTTATGGCGCATTGGGTTTGCGTGCACGGAAGATGGCAGAAGTGGAACCGGTCATTCGGGAAGCATTTGCCACCAACAAGCCGGTTCTGATGGATTTCGTGGTGGCGCCGGAAGAAGGTGTCTATCCGATGGTGCCTGCTGGCAAAACCATTTCAGAAATGCTGCTGGTGTAACTATGGAAACAACGAACGGTCAAAAGCACACGATTGGGGTCTTGGTGGAAAATCAGCCCGGGGTATTATCGCGGGTGACGGGCCTGTTCAGCGGCCGGGGGTTCAACATTGAATCCTTGACCGTGGCGGAAACCATTGAGCCGGGGTTGTCGCGCATCACCCTTGTAACCAGTGGGGATGAGCAGGTCCTGGAACAGATCACCAAACAGCTCAACAAACTGATCAATGTCATCAAGGTGATCGATTTCCGCGACACCGAGTTTGTCAACCGCGAAATGGCCCTTGTCAAGGTTCGTGCCGATGTGGAAACGCGCGCCGAAGTGCTGCGCATCAGCGACATCTTCCGAGGCAAGGTGGTGGATGTCAGCCCGCATCATTACACGATAGAAGTGACTGGCAATGAGGAAAAGGTCGGCGCTATCCTCGAGCTGCTCAAGCAGTATGGCATCATCGAACTGGCGCGAACCGGCAAGGCTGCTCTGGCTCGAAGCAAGAAGCATTGACCGGCCGCGATCACTCTTCAGGCAGCGCTGCAGCACCAAACGGATGAGATGGTAGAAACGCGATGAACCAGCAGACCTATCTGCGGCACGATCGCCTCGTCGTGCCTTGCCTTTCCAAGATTTTTCATGGCCATGTCCTGCCAGGAACAGCTGGGATTCTCAAAGAAAATGTTCAATGCTCTTCAATCCTGCGAGGAAAGGATTAACCCACGCAGTTTCATCCATGTCACTCTTGGGATTTCGGAAACAGGAGATAACGATGCGAATCTTTTATGAAGTCGATGCTGATTTGAAGGTCCTGAGCAACAAGAAAGTGGGCGTTATCGGATATGGCAGTCAGGGTCACGCTCAAGCTCAGAACCTGCGTGATAGTGGCGTGGGAGTGATCGTCGCCGAGCCGTCCTGGACCCGCAACTACAAAATAGCCATCGAAGACGGCTTTCAACCGGTTTCCGCCCGCGAAGCCGCTGAAGCGGCCGATGTCATCCAGATTCTTACCGAAGATCACATTCAGGCTCAAGTATACCGCCAAGACCTGGCCCCGTTCATGAAGCAAGGAAAGACGCTGTTGTTTTCGCATGGTTTCAACATCCATTATGGGCAAATTGTGCCGCCGGCCGACATTGACGTCATCATGATCGCCCCCAAGGGTCCGGGTCATCTAGTTCGCAGCGAATATGTCCGGGGAGCTGGTGTACCGGCCCTGGTAGCTATTCATCAAGATGCCAGTGGCCAGGCATTGCAGACCGCTCTGGCCTATGGCAGGGGAATTGGCGCCACCCGCGCCGGGGTGATGGAAACCACCTTCAAAGAAGAAACTGAAACCGATTTGTTCGGTGAACAAAGTGTGCTTTGCGGGGGTATTTCGGAACTCATCAAAGCAGGCTTTGACACTTTGGTGGCGGCCGGTTATCAGCCTGAAATCGCCTTCTTTGAATGCATGCATGAAGTCAAGCTGATCGTGGATCTGATCTACCAGGGTGGACTCTCCTACATGCGTTATTCGGTTAGCGATACCGCCGAATACGGCGACCTCTCCCGCGGCAAACGCATTGTTACCGAGGAGACCCGCGCCACCATGAAACAGATCCTGGAGGAAGTCCAGTCGGGTGCTTTCGCCCGCGAATGGATTCTGGAGAACCAGGCCGGCCGCCCCATGTTCAACGCTTTGCGGGCTCGCGAGCGGTCTCATCTCATTGAGCAAGTCGGCAAGAAACTTCGGGCCATGATGCCGTTCCTGGAGGCCAAGGATCTGCCCTAGACCGTTTCTGATTGGCTTCACTGCTTGCCCCATGGGAATCCCTTCGGTCTCCCGATGGGTCCGCGTATTGAGGGGCTCACAACAGGCTCGCTAGTACATACAGCCGAAAGTTCGTAACCAGTTCTGGATCTCCCCCTCACTTGGCGGGAGAGGTAAGGGGAGGGGGGGAATCATCGGCTGACACCCCCATCCTGCCTTGCAGGACCTCCCCCATCAAGGGGGAGGAATTGAATTGATAAATTGTGCCGCCATATGCCGATATCTCGTTTCAAATAAGGACCTGCCGTTGGATTTTCGCCAGAAACGCTCCCACATCCCCTTCGCCCGGGAGGGGGTCCCCCACGTGCTTGGTGCCGCTTTCGTGACGGTTATTACTGCCATTCTTGGACACGGGCTGTTGACTTGGGGGCTGATGCTGGTGACACTGCTCATCGGCCACTTTTTCCGTGATCCGGAACGCATCATCACCGCCGGCGCCACGGACATTGTGTCTCCTGCAGATGGCACGGTCATTGCCGCGGAACTCTGTGAGGAACCCCGATTCACGCGGAGAACCTGTTGGAAGATCAGCATTTTCATGTCGGTGTTCAATGTGCACGTAAATCGTATCCCCATCACCGGCACCGTCCGGGCTGTTCACTATCAGGAAGGTAAATTCTTTGCCGCCAACCGCCTCCAAGCCAGTAGAAGTAACGAACAGAACTGGTTATGGTTACAAACGGATGCCGGACAAGATATCGTTGTAACTCAAGTGGCCGGATGGATTGCCCGGCGCATCGTCTGCTGGCCCATCGCGGGAGATAGGGTGTTGGGCGGTGAGCGCTTCGGCTTGATTCGGTTTGGTTCACGCGTTGACCTATACGTGCCCGAATCCTGCCGATTGCGAGTAAAAAAAGGAGACCGCGTGACCGCGGGAGGGAGCATTCTATGTCAATTGGATTGAACAGTAGGCGTCACGGCAGGAAAAGACGACGGCGGCCTCAGGATGGGGAAATCCATCGAGGAACCTACATCCTCCCCAATCTGTTTACGACCGCCAACATGTTCTGTGGCTTTTTTGGCATGGTCAATTCCATTGACGGCCATTACCAGACCGCTGCTATTGCGGTTTTGGCCTCGTGCCTGTTTGATATTCTTGACGGCAAGGTCGCTCGTTTGGTGGGGGCCACCAGCCGTTTTGGCGTGGAATACGACTCCCTGGCTGACCTGGTGGCCTTCGGTGTCGGCCCCGCGGTTTTGATGTACATGTGGGCACTGAAACCCTTTGGGCGGCTGGGCTGGCTTGCCGCGTTCCTGTTCATGGCCTGTGGAGCGTTGCGCTTGGCACGCTTCAACGTGCAGGTGGACACGGTCAGCAAGAAGTATTTTGTGGGCTTGCCGATACCCGGTGCGGCTTGTATGGTTGCAACTATCGTGTTGTTTGCTTCTCAATGGAGAATCCCCTATGTACCAGAGCACAGCATCATGTTGCTGATCACCACGTACGTCCTGGGGTTCCTGATGGTGAGCAACATCCCTTACAACAGCCTCAAGGATCTGGAAATGCTGCGCGGCAAGCTGCTGCCGACGCTATTCATGCTTCTGGTGCTGATAACGGTGGTTGCCGCCAAACCTCACGTAATGCTGTTCACTATGTTCCTCACCTATGTGGTGTCCGGACCACTCACCCTGCTGGTCAAACGCTACCGTGAGCGGCGCATTGTCGGCCAGGTTCCGTCCACGGTAGGCAGCGAACCAGAACCCATGACTTCTACGAAAGACGAGTAAAGGATTCACCTCCGAGAACGCCGAGCACCCATGGAACAATCTCAATACCCGCTGGTTGCTGCTGGGTTCTCAGGGGTGAATCATGACTTTTGAGGTGACCAGATGTCCTTGACCATTGCGGAGAAGATTTTGGCGGCACACGCGCAAGTTGGTGCGGTTGTGCCCGGCGAACTGATCGAAGTACCCGTTGATTTTGCGTTGGGAAACGACATTACCGCGCCTCTGGCCATTGAAGCCTTTCGGGAAGCAGGCGCCAGGCGCGTCTTTGACTCCGAGCGCATTGCTCTGATTCCGGATCACTTTGTGCCCAACAAGGACATTGCCTCGGCTATTCAAGTCAAAATGCTCCGAGATTTTGCCAGGGAGCAACACCTCTTGCATTTCTACGAAGTGGGGCGAATGGGCATTGAACACGCCCTGCTGCCCGAACTTGGGCTGGTGTTGCCGGGGGACGTGGTCATTGGAGCCGACAGCCATACTTGTACGTATGGCGCTTTGGGGGCTTTTGCCACGGGTGTGGGCAGCACCGACCTGGCGGCCGCCATGATAACCGGCCGAACCTGGTTCAAGGTACCCTCGTCCCTGAAGTTCGTCTTCCGCGGCAAGCGTCGCCCCTGGGTTGGAGGCAAGGACCTGATTCTCCACATCATTGGCCGGATTGGGGTGGACGGCGCACGCTATCAGGCTATGGAGTTCACCGGAGAAGTCATTGATGGACTAGCCATGGCGGATCGGTTCACCATGAGCAACATGGCCATCGAAGCCGGAGCCAAGGTGGGGCTCATCGCCCCCGACCAGACTACACTGGCCTACGTTAAGAACCGCGCCAAACGGCCCTATCAGTGCTACCAGAGCGATCCCGAGGCCCATTACGAAGCGGTCCATGAATGGGACATTTCGCAGTTGGAACCGGTTGTGGCTCTGCCCCATTCGCCGGAAAATGTACGGCCGGTGACCGAGCTCACCCACATAACGATCGATCAGGTCGTAGTCGGATCGTGCACCAATGGGCGACTGGAAGATCTACAACAGGCTGCGGCGATTCTCAAGGGCCACAAAGTGGCCCCTGAGGTGCGCTGCATCGTCATTCCCGCTACTCAAGCCATCTATCAGGAGGCCTTGCGGCAGGGTTTGATCGAAGTGTTTCTGCAGGCGGAAGCCGCCGTCAGCACCCCCACCTGTGGCCCCTGCCTGGGCGGACATATGGGCATCTTGGCTCCAGGAGAACGGGCGGTGGCCACCACCAATCGCAATTTCAAGGGGCGCATGGGGCATACGGAGAGTGAGGTATATCTGGCCAATCCGGCAGTGGCTGCGGCATCAGCAGTGTTGGGTCGAATTGCTCACCCCGATGAGGTCGCGAAACACTGACTGTTGACTATTGCCATTCCAGGGGTGCGTTTGTTCGAGTTGAGGAACAGTCTTATGAATATTAAAGGAAAGGCGTGGAAGTTTGGTGCCGATGTGGATACCGACGCCATCATCCCGGCACGATACCTGATCTCCACCGATCCGGCATTCCTGGCACAACATTGCATGGAAGACGCTGACTCAACCTTTGCCGGCAAAGTTCAGGTGGGCGATGTAATCGTTGCCGGCAAGAACTTTGGCTGTGGGTCTTCGCGTGAACACGCGCCCATTGCCATCAAGGCGGCGGGGGTGGGCTGCGTGATTGCGCATAGCTTTGCGCGCATCTTCTACCGCAATGCTTTCAACATGGGCTTGCCCATTTTGGAATGTCCCGAAGCTGCGCCAGCCATTGCCACAGGCGATGACCTGGAAATCGACCTGGATAACGGTCATGTCATCAACCGCACGCGAGGCGAGACCTATCAGGCTCAGCCGATTCCGCCATTCATGCAACAACTGCTGGCAGCAGGCGGATTGATCCCGTATGTGCAACAACAATTGAAGCAGGAAGTCGGCGGCCGGCAGTAATCGGTCACAACCCGATTGATGTTTCGCCAGTGCTTCCATTCATCGATCACAAGGACAAGGTTTATATGGAGCCAATGAAATCCGCCAGAAGCTACCGCATTGCCGTAATGCCGGGGGATGGCACCGGGCCGGAGGTGGTCCGGGAAGCCGTCAAGGTCGCGCAAGCTGTTGCGGCCGCAGAAGGGTTCAAGCTTGAACTGGCCCACTACGACTTGGGGGGAAACCGCTATCTGAGAACCAGCGAGATCCTGCCCGGCAGCGTTTTGGATGAACTGCGCGGCTTTGACGCCATCTTGCTGGGCGCCATCGGCCACCCCGATGTAAAACCGGGCATTCTGGAAAAAGGCCTGCTCCTGGAATTGCGCTTCCAACTGGACCAGTACATCAATCTGCGCCCGGTAATCCTTTACCCAGGCGTGGAAACGCCGCTCAAGGATAAGGGGCCCGATGATGTAAATTTCGTGGTCGTTCGGGAAAACACCGAAGGCCTGTACGCCGGAGCCGGTGGGTTCCTACGCAAGGGTACGCCCCATGAAGTGGCGGTGCAGGAATCGATCAACACTCGCATGGGCGCCGAACGTTGCATCCGCTACGCCTTTGAATACTGCCGCCGGCGCAATCTGGGCCGCAAGCTGACGCTATGCGGTAAGACCAATGTCTTGACCTACGCCTTTGACCTTTGGGAGCGTGCTTTCTACGATGTCGCCAAGGAGTTTCCCGACATCCAGACTGACTATGCCCACGTGGACGCCACCTGCATGTGGATGGTGAAAAATCCCGAATGGTTCGATGTCATCGTCACCGACAACATGTTCGGGGACATCATCACTGACCTGGGTGCCATGATTCAGGGGGGGATGGGCATAGCCGCAGGCGGCAACATCAACCCCAAGGGAGTTTCCATGTTCGAACCCATCGGCGGATCGGCCCCCAAGTATACCGGCATGAACATTATCAATCCGCTGGCTGCCATTGCCGCCGCCCAGATGATGCTGGATCACCTGCGTGAAGAAACCGCCGCCAATCGTATCGAGGAAGCCATCAAGAAGGTCCTGGCCAACAAGCTCAAGAGTCTCGCGGCCGGCAAGATGGGCTACAGCACCAGCGAAGTGGGTGATCTGGTGGTGAGCTATCTGTAAGTGGGAATGCATGTTTTTCTTGACGGCCCTGCCCCTGCGGAGCCACAAGAGATGATGGAATTGCTGGCAATCATTCTTGCACCGGCGGGAATTCCGATAGCCAGCTATGAATGATTGACCTTGGCCCGCCGTTGAGGAATTTAGCGGGGAGGATGATGGCCATGGATGCCATGGGGTCTTGAAAGAGGTGGGGAAGATGGGAGCAAAAGGGTATCGAGTGGCTGTGGTAGGGGCGACCGGCGCCGTCGGCAACATGATGATCCAAGTGCTGGAAGAACGTAATTTCCCGGTTTCGGAAATCACCTTATTGGCCTCGGCGCGCTCGGTGGGTAAGGAATTGACTTATCGAGGCGAGCAAGGTGCCGGTGGCTGAACTGCGCGAAGACTCCTTCAACGGCCTGGATTTCGCGCTCTTTTCCGCCGGGGGTAGCGATCAGTAAGAAGTTCGCTCCCTTGTCGGCACAGGCCGGATGTGTGGTGATCGACAATTCCAGCGCCTTTCGCATGGACCCCAAGGTGCCGCTGGTGGTGCCGGAAGTGAACCCGCACGCGGTAGCGAATCACCCGGGTATCATTGCCAACCCTAATTGTTCGACCATTCAGATGGTGGTGGCGCTAAAACCCATCTACGACGCCGTCGGGATCAAGCGGATCGTGGTGACCACCTTCCAGGCGGTTTCCGGTACCGGTAAACGTGCCATCGAGGAGCTTCGTCAGCAGGTGGAGGAGCTTGCGGCCGGCAAGGAAATCAGCCGCAGTGTCTATCCGCACCACATTGCGTACAATTGTTTCCCACACATCGGTGCCTTCCTGGACAATGGCTATTCCGAAGAAGAAATGAAGATGGTCAATGAGACCAAAAAGATCTTCGAAGATGAAGCTATTGCGGTTTGTGCCACGACCGTTCGAATTCCCGTGTACTATGGTCATTCGGAGGCGGTGAACATTGAAACCCGCCGGCCGATTTCGCCCGAGGAAGCTCGGTTGGTGCTGGAGAAAGCCGCAGGGGTGCGAGTCGTGGATGACCCGAGCCGGGCACAATACCCCATGCCCATTGATGCCGCCGGGCAGGACGTGACCCTGGTGGGACGGATTCGGCGTGACCCTTCGGCGGAAAACGGCCTAGTGATGTGGGTGGTGGCTGACAACATCCGCAAAGGCGCTGCCACCAACGCCGTGCAGATTGCGGAACTGCTGGTTGAGCGCGGGCTCAAGTAACTGATTTGGAGTGAAATCCTCAAGGTGCGGATCATTGCCGGTGAATTCCGCGGCAGGCGGCTGCAGACACCCAGGGGGCGGAACATCCGCCCCACTTCCGACCGCGTGCGAGAGGCCATCTTCAATGTCATCGCCGCGCGGATCATTGAAGCGAACGTTCTGGATCTGTTTGCCGGGACCGGCGCTTTGGGATTGGAAGCTCTCAGCCGGGGGGCTGCGCGGGCGACTTTCATCGATAACCACATCGAGGCGATACGTCTCATTGAAGACAACATCGGCCTCTGTGGCGTGAAGGACCGAACCGTGGTGATGCGCCGGGCGATTCTCCCATCGTTGGCCGTTCTGGCGGCGCAGCCGGCGAACGCCGCCGGATTTCATTTGGTCTTTCTCGACCCACCCTATGGGCAGAACCAGGTGCCGGTGGTGTTGGAGCGCTTGACCGCATTGAAACTGGTGCCGCCAACGGCATTGGCCGTGGCCGAACATCACCGTAAAGACGCCATTCCTTCCCGATGCGGAAGATGGCACAAGACCAAAGAACGTCGATACGGCGATACCCTGATATCTTACTTTTCCTGTGAGAGCCCGGATGCCTTCCCAACGTGAGCCATCATGCCATCGTAGTGTTCATCCAACACACAACGGGTGGCGTCGTAACGGACGCCAGCGAACGAGGACGTACCCATGGACAAGATTGCTGTCTACCCCGGCTCCTTCGATCCCATCACCAATGGTCACCTGGACCTCCTGGACCGGGCTCTGAAGATCTTCGACCGCGTTATCATTGCCATCGCTGCCAACCCGGCCAAGGCCCCCCTCTTTTCTCTCGAAGAACGCCTCGAATTGATCAGCTCTTCCCTTGCCAACCACCATGCCCGTGATCGAGTCAGTGCCGACGTGTTCCACGGCCTGCTGGTGGAATACGTCAAGAAGGTGGAAGCTCCCGCCATCATCCGAGGCTTACGGGCGGTGAGTGACTTCGAATACGAATTCCAGATGGCGCTCATGAACCGTAAGTTGAGCAGCGAAGTCGAGACCCTTTTTCTCATGACCGGCCTGCGATGGATCTACATCAGCTCCCGAATCATCAAGGAAGTGGTTATGTCCGGCGGGTGCGTGCAAGGCCTGGTCCCCGAAGCGGTGGAACAAAAACTCATCGACCGTCTCCGGACGAATCCGGATGGATAGGGGTTGCCAGCAAACAGGCCAGCCCTAAGACACAAGACCCCTGACTCGAAGTACCAAGGCACAGCTGCCAAGATCTGGGGCCCTGTGGGAACCCAGGTCTCCCGCGGGTCCGCGGTGGCTTCCCGGATGAACCGGCATCGCGCCAGGCCCTGCGCCAGCCACTGAAGGGCCGCCCACCAAACGAGCACCGCTGAGTAGGGGAAAGGATCCAGGCAGCATGCGGATTTCTTTGATCTTGTCTCATCCCAATCCCGCCAGCTTCAATCATGCCATCGCCCAGACCGCAGTTGCCGAACTGGCTCGGAACGGGCATGAAGTCACCTTGCACGACCTGTACGCCGAGAAGTTCGACCCGATTCTGCCGGACCATGAGCTCGCCAAGGATGCTGCCCTTCCAGCTGAAATTGAGCGGCACTGCCGGGAGATTTCCGCAGCCGACGGCATCATCATTGTCCATCCCAATTGGTGGGGGCAACCGCCGGCCATTCTCAAAGGTTGGATTGACCGCGTCATTCGCCCCGGAGTCGCATATCAATTTCTGGAAGGAGACAGTGGTGAAGGCATTCCCCAGGGTTTGCTGAAGGCCAGAGCAGCACTGGTGTTTAACACCGCCAACACGCCCGAACATCGGGAACTCACAGTCTTTGGCGACCCGCTGGAGACGCTATGGAGGGATTGTGTTTTTGGACTATGTGGCGTGGAGCGCTTTCATCGGGAGATGTTTGGGGTCATTGTTACCAGCTCTGAAGGCCAACGCCATGCGTGGCTAGCCGAAGTTCGACAAGTGGTGACGCGGTTTTTTCCAGGAGAGAATGTCCTCGACCCGGTCACCGGGTCTTCCAAGACAGAGCGAGACTTGCCGCCATGCTGAGACCTTTCCTGCGGAGTTGGGCAGCATGGTAGGCGGCGGCTATTACTTGACGCTGGCCCCCTTCGCCACCTGCAACTGGGAAGCGATGGCCAGAATGCAATCCACATAAGGACGGCTGTGGTTGTACTGGTAGATGGCCTTTTCTTTCTGCGCCATGGTGCTGCTCTTCGACCAGCCCAGCGATTGCAGGTAATTGGCGATGCTCATGATGGCATCGGCGGTTTGAAACAGGTCGATGATGCCGTCATAGTCACCATCCACGCCGTGGCGTTCCAAAGTGGTCGGGATGAATTGCGGCAATCCCATGGCGCCCATAAGCGAACCGTTGATTTCCTTGAGTTGCGCCGCATCGGCGTTGGTCCAGCGGAGCAGCGCGCAGAGTTCCTGAAAACCCCAATTGGACCGGCGAATGAGTTTGTCATCGAAAGCCTGGCGCCCGGTCCGAGCTTGGTCGGCGGGGGCCACCAGCGCCCATACACGGTCGCGATAGCTCTTCTGGTCCATTAGCGCGTAGGTGGAAAGGATGGCAAGGGTGGGAGTACGCCCGGTGTATTCACCAAGACGTGTTTCCACCAAGAGCAGGGCCACAATGATATAGGGCTCAACCCCGTAACGACGTTCCGCCTGGGTCAGTGCCATCCGGTGCGCATTTAGAAATGATAGGGCTTGTTGTATGGCGGGAGGCTCCAGGAACTGATCGTAGTTGAGCTTGCTTTCCCGCAACTTGAACATGGTTGCCACCATCTTCAGCTGCAAGGTGGGCGGATCGATGCTGTAGATTCGAGCCAATCGCTGCGGTGCAAAGCCTTCCGCCACCAGCTTTTGCTGCAGCACTACAAAGTCCTGCCCTGAAGCCGCTGCGTCGGCGCGTGCGCTCAGTGTTACGAGAACCATGGTCAGGAGAGTCAGGCAGCACAATCTCGGCCCCAGTCCCCATCCCGCACAGCCCCCCCGATCCCGTTGCATCCTTGTTGTCATCACTGTTCCTCACTCCTCCGAGTTGGACACCAGTACAAACCATTTCTTGACACCCTCTAGGGTGAGTTCTAATATCACAGACTCCCTCGAAGTGGCTAGACTTCTGAGGTAATCAAATCGACATTGGCAGGATCGAGGTCATGTTCGAAACCTTATCCAACAAGTTCGACCGTATCTTCAAGTACCTCAAGGGCCAGGGCAAGCTGACCGAAGCCAACATCCAGGAGGCCTTGCGCGAAGTCCGGATGGCGCTGCTCGAAGCCGATGTCCACTACAAGGTCGCCAAGGATTTTGTTGCCAATATCGCAACTCGCGCCGTGGGTCAAGAGGTCATGGAAAGCCTCACGCCGGGTCAGCAGGTCATCAAGATCGTCAACGAGGCGCTTACCGACCTCATGGGTGGAAGTGCCGAACCTCTTCGTCTCATCGGTCGCCAGCCTCTGGTCGATCCTGCTGGTGGGTCTGCAGGGTTCAGGTAAGACCACCACCACGGCCAAGCTGGCCCGTAAGCTGGTTCGCGACCGCCACAAACCGTGCCTCATTCCGGCCGATGTGTATCGGCCCGCCGCCATCGATCAGCTGAAAACCTTGGGCGCACAGCTGCACCTGCCGGTCTATCCATCGACAACGACCCAACGACCGGAAGAGATCGCTCAGGGATCCGAGGAGTTTGCCCGGCAAAACGGCTGTGACATCCTGCTGGTGGACACCGCCGGTCGCCTCCATGTGGACACCGAACTCATGGATGAACTCCAGCGTCTAAAAACCATCCTGCAGCCGGTGGAAATCCTTCTGGTGGCCGATGCCATGACCGGTCAGGACGCGGTACAGGTGGCCGCGCTCTTCCACGAAACCCTGGCGCTCACCGGTATCATCCTCACCAAGCTGGACGGCGATGCTCGCGGTGGTGCGGCGCTTTCCATGCGGGCGGTGACCGGGTGTCCCATCAAGTTCATCGGCATCGGCGAAAAGCTGGACGCCCTGGAAGTGTTCCACCCGGATCGGATGAGTTCCCGCATCCTCGGCATGGGGGACATGCTGACCATGATCGAAAAGGCGCAGGAAGCCTTCGATGAGAAACAGGCGGTGGAACTGGCCAACAAGTTTCGCAACGATTCGTTCAGCCTGGAAGACTTTCGAGACCAACTGCGACAGATCAAGAAGCTGGGTTCGCTCGAACAGATCCTCGGCATGCTTCCCGGCATGGGAATGCTCAAGGAACTCAAGAAGATGCAAGTTGACGAAAAGGAACTCGTGCGCACCGAGGCCATCATCAATTCCATGACCAAGCAGGAACGCCGTGACGTGGACCTCATCAACGCCGGCCGCAGGCGCCGGATTGCCGCGGGGAGCGGCACCAGCGTGCAAGACGTCAACGACTGCTGAAGAGCTACCCCGAAGCGTGCAAGATGATGCGGCAGATGACCGGCGGCAAGGCGATCAAGAGCAAGGCCAAAAAACGCAAGAAGAGAGCTTTTTTCCCATTTTAATTGGCAAGCGATTAAGGTATATGGTAAAAGTTTGTTTTGCTGGTTATCGTCCATTGGACGCAGGAATAACAACATAACAGGGGGTGAATTAAGAAGACATGTCTTTACGGATTCGACTTGCACGCAAAGGTTCGAAGAAGAGACCCTTCTACCGCATCGTGGTCGCCTCTTCCGAAGCTCCCAGAGACGGGCGTTTCATCGAGATCATCGGCACCTACAATCCCTTGACCGAACCTGCTCAGGTGGAGCATCAAGGCAGAACGGCTGGATTACTGGAGGCAACAGGGTGCCGAACCAACCGACACGGTGCGCAACCTCATTCGCAGGAACACCATCGCTACATAGGCCATCGGTTTCATGACTAGCTGACAGTTATGCGGCGCTAAAGGTCTGGAGATTACCATGTTGAAAGAACTGATCGATTACATGGCGCGGGCTTTGGTGGACAATCCGGAACAAGTGAATGTCTCCGAAATCGAAGGCGAGCAAACCTCGGTCATTGAGTTACACGTCGCCAAGGAAGACCTGGGCAAAGTGATCGGCAAGCAAGGGCGGACCGCCCGAGCGATGAGAACGATTCTGAGTGCTGCCTCCACCAAGATTCGCAAACGGGCGGTACTGGAAATCATTGAGTAGCCTGATGGTGGATCGTCGTTGGGTTGCGGTGGGGATGATCGGTCGCGCCCATGGCACCCACGGTGCGGTGCGTATCGCAGCCTCCGGAGAGACCCTGGGCACTCGGGTGCCGGGCGACAGACTCTATTTGCGGTTGCCGACAGGAGAGGTTAGGGCTCTGACGCTGGAAGAGCTCAAGTGGCATCAGCGCGTGTGGTTGGGCCGCTTCGCCGGGATTGCCACCCGGGAAATGGCGGAAGCGCTCAATGGTAACGAGCTTTTTCTACCGGAAGACCAGTTGCCGCAGTTGGAAGAAGGAGAATACTACCACTATCAGCTAATCGGCCTTGAGGTAGAAACCACCGATGGTGGCCTCCTGGGGGTTCTTCGCAAGGTCATTCCCACGGGAAGCAATGATGTCTATGTGGTCGAAAAGGACGACCGAGAAGTATTGATTCCGGCCATCGAAGAAGTCATCCGGAGCATTGACCTCAAGACAGGCCGCATGCAGGTCACGTTGCCGGAAGGTTTGGGCGATGATCTTTGACGTTCTCACGATCTTCCCCGGAATGTTTGTCTCACCCATGCGGGAGAGTATTCTGGGGAAAGCTCTGGAACGAAACCTGGTTGCCATCCGATTGCACAACATCCGGGACTATGCCGGCGATAAGCACCAGATGACGGACGATCGTCCGTTTGGCGGCGGTGAAGGCATGGTAATGAAACCGGAACCGATGGTGGCGGCACTGGAATCCATTCGTGCCGACGGCCCGGTACCGAGGGTCGTTCTGCTTACGCCTCAGGGCCGGTTGTTCAGCCAGGACAGGGCGCGGGAACTCGCCCGGTATCCCCGGGTAGTCTTGTTATGTGGCCGCTACGAGGGAGTCGATGAGCGGGTCGCTCGCTACTTTGTCGACGATGAATTGTCCTTGGGAGATTTCATCCTGACTGGCGGTGAACTGGCGGCCATGGTGGTAATCGACGTGGTGACCCGGTTGCTTCCCGGGGTCTTGGGAAATGCTGCATCGGCTGAAGCGGAATCGTTCGCAGAGCCGATTTTGGAGTACCCACAATACACACGCCCGCAGGTATTCCGGGGCCATGCGGTGCCAGAGATCCTGCTTTCCGGCAATCATCAGGCTATCCGGAACTGGCGTCGTGGCCAAGCTCTTTTACGAACGCAACTTCGGCGCCCCGACCTGTTTGCTCGGCTCGAGCTGGATGCTCACGACGCGAACCTGTTAGCTCAGGCACGTCAGGACGTCTCCGGGGAAACGACGGAATTGGGGATTGCAGGCACCTACGAGCCGAGTTCCACTGTATCTGGCGCTGGTACATCACCCGGTGGTAAATCGCCACCATGAGGTGATTGCCTCGGCCATTACCAATTTGGATTTGCATGACCTGGCGAGGCTTGCGCGCACGTATGACCTGCCAGGTTGTTTTGTGGTCACGCCGCTTCAGGACCAGCAACAACTGGCCAGAGACCTTCTGGCTCACTGGTGCAACGGTGTCGGCCGGGAACTCCACCCGTCCCGGTGGCAAGCTCTGGAACGGTTGCGTATTGTAGATGACATCGGGGAGGCCTGCACCGCCATTGCGAATGACACCGGGAGAAGGCCTCATTTGTGGGCCACCAGTGCTGGGTATCATGGCGTGACGATCAGCCATGGGGATGCACGGCGTTATTTGTTCGATTCCGGTTCTCAAGGTACCGCCCCTTATCTTTTGCTGCTGGGAACGGCGTGGGGACTGGCGCCCGGTGTGGTGGAAGCCTCCGATGCGGTATTGGCACCCATCCCCGCGGCAAGCGATTACAATCATCTGTCGGTGCGATGCGCCGCGGCTATTTTGGTAGACCGATTGGCGCGCCGGGAGCGACAGATTGATCCTGATCGGTGGCAAGGCTAGGCTGGAGACTCCTTGTGCGAGCAAGCCACTAATGCCACGACGGTGATCGGATCTTCCAAAAGAATTAGTAAACAACTTGAACGGCTTTTTTGTTTCGGTTGTATATCTTAAGTAGGGTAATGGAGGTTCACCATGGGATTTGGAATTATTGCCGGTTTGGAACGAGACGCGATGCGCATGGATCACCCCGATTTCCGTATCGGCGACACCGTAAAGGTCCATGTCAAGATTCGCGAAGGTGACAAGGAGAGGATTCAGGTCTTTGAAGGGGTGGTCATCCGCCGCCATCGCGCGATGATGGGCGCCACTTTCACGGTCCGCAAGGTTTCTTACGGAGTGGGCGTGGAAAGGATTTTCCCGTTGCACTCCCCCCAGCTTGACAAGATCGAAATCGTGCGCCGTGGGCGAGTGCGTCGTTCCCGACTCTATTACCTCCGCGAGCGCCGAGGCAAAGCGGCGCGTATCGCCGAGAAACGCTAAGCCACGCCACCACCGGCTTGAGGCCATGGCTGACCAGACCTTCCTGTTTTCCGCCCCGGCTGCGGACCACTGGCTCTATGAGCGGCGCGCCCGCAGCCGGGGCTATCTTTGTGTGGCGGGAATCGACGAGGTTGGTCGTGGCCCGCTGGCGGGACCGGTGGTCGCCGCCGCCGTGATCCTACCCCCAGACACCGATCTTCCTTCCGTCCGCGACTCGAAGCAACTGAGCGCGGCTCAACGCGAGATCCTTGAGCCGATCATCCATGCGCATGCGGTGGACATAGCCATCGGCAGCGTGGCCCCCGAAGAGATCGACGCCATCAACATTCTCCAGGCCACTTTTCAGGCCATGGTTCGTGCCGTCCAGGGATTGCATCCAACTCCTGACTTTCTGCTGATCGACGGTCCCTACACCCTGCCGGTGGCCATTCCCCAACAGGGGATAAAACTGGGAGACCAACGCAGCGTCTCCATTGCCGCGGCTTCCATTGTCGCCAAAGTATACCGCGATCGTTTCATGGCGGAGCAGCACCACCATTATCCCGCCTATGGGTTCGACAGCAACAAGGGTTATGGTACTCGCCGGCACCTGGAAGCGTTGCGTCGCCACGGGCCTTGCCCACTGCACCGGCGTTCCTTCCGCGGGGTGCTGCCCCGGTGAGCATTTATCGCCATGATGGATAATCGCCCTAAAAAAGGCAAACTGAGCGAAACGGTCGCCGCGGATTTCCTGAAGGACCAGGGGTTTGTCATCGTGGCCCAAAACGTGCGTTGCCGCTTGGGAGAAATCGACCTGGTGGCGCGGCAAGGCAAGACTCATGTCTTCGTCGAAGTTAAATCCCGTTTTGCTTCAGGATGTGGACTTCCCCAGGAAGCCGTCACCTGGGCCAAACGCAAGCGCCTTACCCGGCTGGCCCAGTGGTACATCAAGCAGCACCGACTCCACCATCAGCCTGCTCGCTTCGATGTGATCGCCATCACCTGGCAGGGCAACGAACCCAGCATTCAGTGGATCCCCAATGCCTTTGAAGCCACGCTCTAAAACCGTGCCCCACGGGAGATCCCACCAACGGCCTGACAAGCCAAGCGGTATCCGTCCACCACAGGATTCGGCTGATCCAGAGTACCTCATCCGGGCAGTGGAGAACGAAACGCGCTGCGGATCAGGGAAAGGGAGTAGATCTTCCTCCCCCCGTCGGCAGGCAGTGGAACAGCATTCGAGCAGGCGCGATGCATCAAGCGGCCAAGCAGCGGGGACCCTTTATGTCGTTGCCACTCCTATTGGCAATCTGGCCGATATCAGTCTGCGTGCCCTGGAGGTGTTGCGGATCGTGGACTGGATCGCTGCGGAGGATACCCGCCACACGCGGAAGCTTCTCACCCATTACGACATCCATCGACCACTGGTGAGTTATCACACGCACAATGCTCGCCAACGGGAAAGGGAGCTGCTGGAACGGTTGGAAACGGGACAGTCGGGGGCACTGGTGAGTGATGCCGGTACGCCGGGAATCTCAGATCCCGGCGCGTTGCTGCTACAGGCCGCTTTGGATCGCGGCGTGCCGCTGGAGGTATTGCCGGGACCGTCAGCATTCTTGATGGCATTGGTAGCTTCCGGCTTACCACCCTATCCCTTCGCTTTCGTGGGTTTTCCACCCGCTCGAGGAACGCGGAGGAGACACTTTTTCAGCCTTCACGGAAGCCTTCCCATGACGGTGGTCCTTTACGAATCACCGCGCCGGCTGCTCGCCACCCTCGAAGAAATGCTCAATGTCTGGGGTGATCGCCGCATAGCCGTGGCTCGGGAATTGACCAAGCTCCATGAAGAGATTTTCCGGGGAAGCGTCTCACAAGCTCTCGAACATTTCAGCGGTGGGCTGCGAGGTGAAGTGACCGTGGTGGTGGCCCCTGGTGAACCTTCCAGGACGATTGTTGGTCCAGACAAGAACGCCGGTTCGGACTGGCGACGTGAACTTGTGGAACTCCTGGAACAACCGCGGCAAACGGTTAAAGCCGCTTCGGAACAGGTCGCCGGTCGCCATCAGCTGCCGCGCCGCCTGGTGTATCAGGAGGCCCTGAAGATTAGGGCTGGCCATCGTTGACTTATCTCCCTCCCTTGTGTTAAGAGACGGCGGGATCAGAACCCGGAACGCATCAACACGCGGCTGTGTGAACAACAGGGGCTTGGGACGGCATTTTGAAACAAGAGTTCGTTGTTGCCAATAAGAAGGGTCTGCATGCCAGGGCGGCCGCGCAAATCGTACAGATGGCGACGCAGTTTGATGCAGATGTTTGGATTGTCAAGGATGGAGTCCGAGTGAATGGCAAGAGCATCCTGGATGTGTTGACGCTGGCTTCTCCATACGGCAGCAAGGTGGTTGTCCACACCGAAGGGCGCGAGGCCGATGCGGTGATGGCGGAGCTGGCCGGTTTGTTCCAGACCAAGTTTGGTGAAGACTAGCCCTGTTTGCCATCCTTTGTACCTCACACCAGAATTCAAGCATCACATCTCACAGCTGTTCCGGACATCATTGCACGCAAATTGAATTAATGTTGCCGAGCGGGTGTAACCTCTATGAATGCACCACGCCGCGGCCTGCAGACTATTGTCAAGCGCTATGGATCAACCATCTAGAACTATTCACGGCATTGGCGCTTCGCCGGGTATCGCCATCGGCAAAGCCTATCTGCTGAAACATGACCGGGTTCCGATCCCCCATTACACGCTTAGCGACGAGCATGCGGTGGAGGCCGAATGCCGGCGTTTCGAAGCAGCTGTGAGCCAGACCCAACTGCAGCTGGAGGAGATCAAATTTCGTATCCATCCAGATTTCAAGGAACATGCCCACATTCTCGATGCGCATCAGCTCATTCTACGGGATCGGCTCATCTATGATGAAACCCTGCGGTTCATTCGGGAAGAGAAACTCAATGCGCAGTGGGCCATGATCCGGTCTCTATTTCGCGCCCACGAGTTGTTTGACGTGCTCGATGATGACTACATCAAAAGCCGCGTGGCTGATATCGACTACGTCGGGGAACGGGTATTGCGCAATCTCTCCGGTTCCAAGCTTGATAACCTGGACGCCATCCGCGAGCGGGTGATCGTCGTGGCTCATGACCTCTCACCGGCGGATGCCGCCCAGCTACAGGTAGAGCGGACCCTGGGTCTGGTAACGGACATGGGGGGGCGCACGTCGCATACCTCAATTATTGCCCGTTCGCTCAACATCCCCACAGCGGTAGGGGCCGAGGTGGCAACCCGGATTATTAAGGGCGGAGACATCCTCATTATGGATGGCGCTTCGGGCAAGGTGATCGTCAACCCCAGCGAAGAGGAACTTAATTACTACTACGAACGCCAGGAGGAACTGGAGGGCTACCTCAAGGAAATCAGCCGCAAGTCGCATCTCCCGGCACGCACCCTGGACGGCTACGAGGTTGTAGTGGAAGCCAATATGGAGCTCCTCGAAGAAGTTGTGGCCGTGAAAGACAATGGTGCTGAGGGGGTAGGTCTATACCGCACGGAATTTCTGTTTATGAACCGCGCGGATCTTCCTGACGAGGAGGCGCTTTACCACGACTATCGTGAGATCGCTGAAATCATGGCGCCGCAGCGGGTGACGTTCCGGACCTTAGATCTTGGGGCCGAAAAGCTCAGCGCCTGGTACCCCAACATTGAGCAGGCCAACCCGGCCCTAGGGCTGAGGGCTATCCGTCTGTGCCTTCGGCATCAGGAATTGTTTCAGATGCAGCTGCGGGCAATCCTACGAGCTAGCGCCGAGGCCCGCAACATCAGCATCATGTTTCCCTTGATCTCTGGGATTGCGGAACTTCGCACGGCCCAGGCGATCCTTCGCGATGTGCAAGCAGACCTGCGCACCAAGCGGATCCCCTTTGATCAAGCAATGCCGGTGGGAATTATGATGGAAGTTCCATCGGCAGTGGCGGTAGCCGATCTGCTGGCTCGTGAAGTGGATTTCTTCAGCATTGGAACCAATGACTTGATCCAGTACACCTTGGCCATTGACCGCGTCAATGAACATGTGGCGTACCTTTATGATCCGCTGGATCCTGCCGTGCTGCGGTTTATCAAGGCGATTGTGGATGCCGGGCACCGGGCGGGGATACCGGTATCCATATGCGGCGAAATGGCCGGGGAGCCGCTCTATATTCCGTTACTGCTCGGTTTTCAGCTAGATAGCTTGAGCATGAACCCTCAAGCTGTCCCGCGAGTGAAGAACCTGATCCGTCGATCGCGAGCGGCGGAATGCAAGGATTTCTTGCACCGCGCCCTGAGCATGGCGACGGCACGCGAGATTGGCGAAGTGCTTCAGGCACTTGTCCTAGAGAAATTTCCCGAGGAATTTCGGTTTTTTGATCCCAGCGCGTTAACGCCGCATCGAACTCGAAGCGCCAGCAAGGGGAACTCCTTTCGCAACCAACGGTTGCATTGATCGGCCAAACATCGGCATCGTCTTGCCGCTGATGCCCTTCGATGACATTCCCAGTCAGGAACGCGATGACCAAGACCAAGAGTGAGAAGAGCAGCGGCATCAAATTGGTCTGCCAGAACAGGAAGGCGTTCCATGATTACGAAATCGTCGAGACCGTGGAGGCCGGCTTGGTTCTGGTCGGCACTGAGGTAAAGTCATTGCGAGATGGGCGCGCCAACCTCAAGGACAGTTACGCCCGGATCAGACGGGGCGAAGCTTTCCTCTATGCCCTCCACATCAGTGCATACTCGCATGCTTACTATGACAATCATGATCCTGAACGGGTTCGAAAACTGCTGTTGCACCGTCAGGAGATCAAGCGGCTGTTGGGCAAAACTCAGGAGAAAGGTTTCGCTCTCATCCCTTTAAGGATTTACTTCAAGGAGGGGAAAGCCAAGGTGGAAATCGCCCTGGCCCGCGGCAAGAAGGCCTATGACAAGAGGGAGAGTCTAAAACGCAAAGAGGAATCTCGAGAATTGGACCGGGCTCGAAAGCGCTACAAGATTTCCTGATGCAGCCATCATCGTCGTGGACATTGCTCGCAATAGGGCCTTGACTTATACTGATAAAGTGTAAGAATATTACTAGTGCTGTTAATCATTCACAAAGGGGGCGAAACGGGTTCGACGGAAGTAAAGAAGTTCAGGTTGCATGCCGAGGTCCTGACTGCTCGTTAAACAGGCAGGAATAAACACAAACGCAGACGACTACGCGTACGCCGTAGCCGCTTAAGCGGCTACCGTTCCACCGGCTAGAGCCCGTGCGGCCGATTGGAGCGCCGACTTAGCGGGATGGCTCCGGGGATGATGCTCACAGTCCCAGGGGCGAGATTCTAGTGGGCTAACTTGGGTAGCATCCGGCCTCAGGGAGACTACTCCGGTGACAATCAGAACTGGGGATACGCATGTAGAAGCCTGTGCGGAATGCTTTCGGACGCGGGTTCAACTCCCGCCGCCTCCACCACAATTTTTGCCACAATTTCAATCGGTTAGGCTGAGAAATCGCCAAGATTCTGGCCATTGTGCCCAGGATTGTGCCCAAAAACCTCTCCGAGTGTCGTGTTCAAGTCCAGATTTGAAGATGTGAGTGATCTTCTCTTCTCTCATCATCCACCAACCCCTATGCACGCCAGCAATCGGCTCGAGTAGGACGCTTCCTCTGGCAGGAATCCTGAATAGACCAACTCACGATGAAGGAGCTCGGATGCCGTGCCATTGACCAGGGAAGCTGACTTGTCCTCTATCCTGAAATCGGTGAGTCTGAGACGGGCGGGCGCGAAGAAGCTCTTGTGACAGCCGTTCCAGATATGGCGAACGCTCGCCTCCTTCAGAGATGCCCAACCTCACGATCCTCTGTTGGACCTGGCCGCCTTTGCCGTGGATCACCACGAGCCAAATCGTGATCAGGCCGGTCTCGTCTCCATTGCCCTCGATGTTGCCGATAAGCGCCCGATCTTGTGGTTTGACTGAGGTATAGGCATCGAGCCACTGTCTGACCACCGGATGCTCGAGGCCCAGGAGGTTCAATTCCTCCTCCTGAAGCGCCTTGTCACGATCCGTGGTGAATCGGACAGGCTCGGAATTTGGGCGGTTCAGCACAAAGACATCCTTGCCACTGGGGCGAAACTCACCGCCATCGAGACGGGCCGCCCGCTGGGCGAAGGCCAGAAGCCGTTGCATACCCCGGCCCTCGTCGTCGAACCGTTTGTAGTCGCCCAAATTGAATCTATCGAGGTCCTGGAAAAGCTCGAAGACCACCTCACGAGCAAGGTTGGCATTGGTCATCGCAACCTCGAGCTCTTGCCGTGTCCGTTTTAGGGTCGGATCGAGGATCGCCTCCTGGTACAAACGGTCGTAACTGAGGCGGCTGCTAAGCTGGCCCAGAACCTGACCTCTGAGGTCTTCCGCAATCTGGCCATTGTCGTCCAGCTTGCCCAAGGTCTGAGCTATTCCGTGCAGCTTTTCTTCGAGCAGCAGAAATATCTTGCCCTCGATTGTGTCCGATGCGACCAGGTTGTAGACCTGGGCCGTGTCCTTCTGCCCGTAACGGTGGATACGTCCGATGCGCTGCTCCAGGTCCATGGGGTTCCATGGGAGGTCGTAATTGAAGAGCACTCGTGAGAACTGAAGGTTTATTCCTTCGCGTCCTGCTGCCGTGCTGAGCAACACCTTGGGTCCATCTGGACGGCGGAATCGTCGCTGGGCCGCCACCTTGGCCCCGTGGTCGCCACCCTTCAAAACCTCGACACGTTTGCCGGGAAAGACGGTGTCGATTGCTGCGCGCAGACTCTCGATGCTTCCGAGATAGGTGGTGAAGATCACGACCTTCTCATCCGGGCTGACCTGCCAGAGTTGCCGCAGAGCCTCCAGAAGGACGCCTGTCTTGGTTTCCATCCCTTCGGGGAACTGATCGAGGAGTTCTCGAATCCTTCTTCGCTCCTCGGGAAGGGCCACGGAGACCAGACTTGCCACAGCGTCTTCACCTGTGACCGCCGCAAGCTCGGTATCGTCGTAGCTCTCCGCTGTCTGGACGAAGGCTGCAGTCTCTTTCCGCTTCTTCAAGAGCTGGACCTTGGCATCGGCGAGAAACTGCTCCGCCTGGGCCTTGCCGAAGATGTCGTCAGGCAGATTGTGAATCTCCCGGATAAGGTCCCTCGCATCTTCGATGGCTCTGTCCCGACCGTCCACATCCAGCAGTTCGTCCCTCTCGATGGCCTCTTCGACGGTCAGCATCAAGAGCCGCTTGCGCAGGGTCGCCCGAACCGCGGCGAAACTGCTTGCGGCGATCTTCTGGAAAATGGTCATGACGAACCCGAGCGCACGTCCCTGTTTCCCCTGGGTGGCCGCGAGGTTGTATCCGTCACGCAAGTAATCGAGCAGGGCTTGATAGAACGTCATCTCCCTTTCGCCGAGCGTGAATCCTTGGGTATGAACCACGCGCCGGGCAAAGAGCGGGCTCCCGTCCGCGGCGCATGCATCTGCCTTGGTCCTTCGCACCACCGCGGCATTCAGCCGGTGTCGGTTCTCGACCATGTCGCGTTCATCCGCGAAGAGTGTAGGATCGAGCAGCCGCACAAGCATCCAGAACCGGAAATGGTCCCCCTGGTGCGGTGTGGCGGAGAGCAGAAGCAGGTCCCGGCAATGGGGACGAAGGGATTCTGCCAGCTTGAAGTTTTCGGTCTTGCGCGTCTTCTTGCCGGTCTTGTAAACGCTCAAATGATGGGCCTCGTCGAACACCACAAGGTCCCAGGGGGGCGCTTCGAGAAGCCTCTTTACCCGAACCCGTCTCTTGAGTGTGTCCACGGAGACGATCAGCCGGTTGTGCTTGGCGAAGGCATTCGACTTCCGGTCCGTTACGTCTCCCTCCGACCCGAATACCTCGAAATCAAGATTGAAGACCTCGTTGAGCTCGCGCCGCCAGTTGTCCACCAACCCCGCCGGCACGACCATCAGCGCCCGACGCATTTCGCCGCGCGAAGCCAACTCCCGAAGGATCAGGGCCGTTTCGATGGTCTTGCCAAGACCGACTTCGTCAGCGATGAGAAATCGCCTGGGCCGGGCGTTGGCGACCCGATGCACGATCACCACCTGGTGGGGCAGCAGGTCCACCTTGGCGGAGGTCAAGGTCGCCGCGCTTTCCATGAGCGGCAGCTCGGCGGCTTCGACAGCCAGCCATAGGCGCTCGATGGCTTCCGGTGTGACCGGTTTCAGCCCGGCGATGACACGGTCGGACCAGCTTTCCGCCTCCTGAAGCGCCTGCAGCGGTACCTGTCGTTCACCCAGCGACCGGAAGAAGACGCGGACGAATCCCGTCGGCTCGAAGCCGACGACCACGCCTTCTCCCAGCTCGGGGTGTTCGACCTTCCGGCCGACCTGCAGCTCAGGAAATCCTTGCGACATAGTATCCAACCGTTATGCTCTTTCCCTGTTCGTCACGAATCAGGCGCGCCACGTTCATGGTGGCGCTGCCGTCCCAGAGTGAGTACGACAGCCGCACCCGCTCGCCGTCCCGGCGGATGAACAACACCTCTTCGTCGGAGGCTGTCAGCTCAAACGATCTCTCATGGGTGCCGAAGCCGAACACCAGCCCACGCTGATCCCAGCGGGCCTGGAACTCCTGCACGAACGGGTTGACCCGGTTTTTCAGGAACTCCTGGGCCTCGGCCGGTTCCATGACATCGAGGAAGGTCTCGATGCCGCACACGAGCACAGTCTGACCGTTTCCCGGCGGCTCAGCCGGCCAGGCATTCATCCACCTGAGAGCTTCCCGCATGGACACAAGGGCACCCCCGCCGATGAGCGGGCCGAGGTATCCCCGCACCGATGAGCGGGCCGAGGGTGAACCGGTCAAACACGATGCTTGATCCGCGGCGAAGCCATGCGCTTGAGGACATATCCCGCATCATTCGACCTCCGCCTCCAATTGATCGAACAGTGTCATCTGCCTAATGCTCGGCCCCTTCGCCGGTTTCGCGCGCCAGTGGCTGACGAGGTCCAATGCAAGCTTGGCAGCCTGTTGAATACCGGTGTCCGGATCGGTCTGGGCGTACCAGTCCAGAATCGGGTCCACCGATCTCTTGATCTGGAAGGTGGCCCGGTTGAGTTCGTCGGAAACATCCACGCCGCTGCCGGGCGTCGCCGCGCCGATCAGGAAATGGGCCTGGTCCAGGTCGGTCTTGAGGACCTTCCGGTTGCGTCCCGGGGCCGTGAAATACTGGAAACGCTCCTCGATGGGGATCACATTCACCGAGGTTCCGACCACGCGAATCCAGCCCCGCGCCTCGATGTCCCCCTGGGAAACGCCCGTGCCGCGCAGCGTCTTGTGCAGCTCGTCCCGCGCCATGGAGCGGCGGCCTTGGAAGACGCGCAGGAACAGCCGTGAGGCCGGTTCCGCCGCGTCCGGTGGGCGGCGCTTGCCGTTCTCATCCTTGCCAGCCAGCAGGTCGTCCAGGAGCTGGTTGATCCCAAGGAGCGCGTCCCGCACGCCCAGGACCTGCCCGTCGCCCGTATAGACCTGTCCGTAATGGCGGCTGTAGAACTCGAGGGCCTTTCCCCGCAGGATGACCAGAAGATCCGATTCGGGAAGCTCCTTCCCGTGGGAATGCTCCAGGAGCTCCTTGAGCTGCGCCGCCTCGTCCTTGACCCACCGGCGCATCCGCGCCCAGCTCACGGCCTTCGGTTCTTCCAACCGCTTCCGGCAGACATGGATGATGTCGTATTCGATCTTCCGCGAACCGAACGCGCCGGTCGCGCCCTTGGTCTCGTCGCTGCGGATCGGATAGGTGGCGACGAGAAGGTATCCGGCGTTGAACAGGGCCTCCAGCACATCCACCCACGGCGCATCGGCGCTGTGGTGGAAGGTGAAGGCCATGAGTCCGCCGGGCTTGAGCAGGCGGCCCGCCTCGGCCCAGCAGGCGGTGAGCGTCTTCTGATAGAAGTCGGAGGCTGGTTCCGGCCTGTAGAGCGGGTTCGGGTCTTTCTCGCCGAGTTCCTTGTTTCCGGTCAGCTCGCGCACCGTGGCGAGGATGCCGTTCGTGACGAACCGCTCCCGCTCGTAGTCCTCCCGGTCGTCGGGATGCTCGACGGTGTTGTCCACGATGCCTCAATCGCATGGGGCGTCCGTTCCGGCTCGAAGTACTTGCGCTCCGGCATGCCGCGGTACCACTTGAGCAGGGGCAGGCGCATCCAGACGTAGAAGAAATCCGCCAGGTCAGCGTAGAACAGGTTGTTCCCGAAGGGTGGATCGGTGATGACCAGGTCAAAGGGGGTGCCGTTCAGCATCGAAAGGTCGGTGGATGAGCCGCAGTAAATGTCGGCACCTGAGTTCTACCGGATCACTTGGATTCGACTTCTCGGATTGCTTCTTGACTTGCTCAGTCTTCCGGAGCAATGACCAATTCCCATGGCTTACTAGCCCATTCCATCGCTTCAATGACATTTCGCCGATGATAGATTCGCCAATTCCCTCGCCCAAGCTTGTGAAACACGCAGTTCTCAATCGTCTGCTGCTTTGGGTGGAAATTCGCATTTGAGAACATGGGCTCAATCTTGTCGTAGCTCTGATTCCAGAAACGCGAACATGTTCTGATTCCGCAGATACTGCTGCAGCGCCCCCAGGGCCTGCTCGCGCACATCCAGCGGCCATTGGTCTTCCGGCGCTTCGGTGATGGCGCGCATGAGTTGTGTGTGCACGAGAAGCTGGCGCGGGTTGAACATCTTCCACCAGTGGGTGTAGCCCCCAATTCGGATGTCCCACCATTGGCTCGTGAGTCATCTAAGCGTACGGCAGAATTCTGATCGCGGCCAGTAATCGTTCAGGTCGGTCTCATTCCGGTCGGCCCATTCCCGCTCCGCCAGGATCAGACGCTTCACATCGCCCGGCTCAATCGGTTTGAAGTAGCGGCCGTTGTAGTTGTACCCCTCGGCGTCGCACTGCGGGCAGTGACATTGCAGGGCATAGGCCGCCACGGGTGCGGTGTGTTTCGTGGGCTTGACCGATTCGAGGATGTCCTGTTTCTTGCCGCATTTCTGGCAGGTGAAGTGGGATTGCTGCGGCACTGTTCCCGTCCGCGTCTGAATGCGCGTTCCGTCGGCGAGCACGATCTCTCGAGGCAGGCCGAACTTCTTGCGGTCCGCCGCAGACTCGGCGTCTTCTTCCTCTGCGGCGTCCTCGTTTTCGCCGGCCTCTTCTTCGTCCTCTTCGGTGATCTCTTCATCCGCCAGACGGATGCGGCCGCGGACCTCGACGAAGCGCATACCTTCAAGCCGCCGCTCGAACCACCGGGCGGTCATTTCCGGATCGGCTCCGCGATAGCCACCCAATTCCGCGCCATCATCGAGACCGGACGCGCCCTCCAGCCACTTGGGATGAATCAGGAGATACATGTAGACATGGCGGCTCTCGATGCCGAGGTCCTTCTTCTTTACATTCCCCACCTTGAACTCGTAGGCGACCAGGTTCCCCATTTGCAGCCTTCTGCCGCGGTGCTCCTCAAGAACCTTCTTGATCTTTCCCCCGGCAAAAGAACCGCATTTCGGGCAACGCAAACCGGCTTCAGCGTCCAGCATTCTCCAACGCTTGATCGATTCGCTCCTGCTTTTCCTCTTTGTTTCCCTTGCTGTAGTCCTTGAGGAGTTGTGCGAACTCCTGGCTGGTCTCCGTGAAACTCGGCTCGTTGTCGAGCACGACGCGCTCGACTCCTGGAGCCATGCGCGTTTCGCCCAGCTCGATATTGAACTCATGGCCGCAGGAGGGGCAGGTCGAGGGGATGAAGTAGGCGGTCAGCTTCTTTTCGGCGATGACGGGCGAGCGGAAGATCGGTGTGCGGTGATTGCAGCCCCGCGCATTGCAGGGTCCGTGCTTGGCCCAGAAGGTGTAGATGATCTCCGGCCCTTCCCACCGGTACCGGCCGCGCTGGTCAGGGGAAATCTCTGCGGGATCGATGTCCACAGACCTTTCCGGTTTCCCGGTCTACCCAGCGGCCCGTGTGGCCTCGCGGGCAGGTCGTGGTGTAGAAGGGCTGAACGAGGGGCTTGACCTTGGCCTCGATATCCTCGAAGAGAGCCTTGACTTGCCCGGGATCGCTGCAGGCCAGCTCGTTCTTCGTCACGAACCAGGCCACGGGATTGAGATCAACGCCCGCCATCTGGAAGCCAAGCCGCGCGCCTTCGACCAGCGTGGTCCCGCCTCCCATGAAGATGTCGAGCACCCTGAGCTTGCGAAAATGCCCGGCCTTCTGGTGGTTGCAGTAGTAATGGTCCCAGACTCGTTTAGCCGCCTGGGAGGTGTCACCGGGCGCTTCCGTGGCGGCCGCGATCAGCAAGCTCCGAAAGACGCTGGAGCGGCGACGGGCCCACCACTTGGACATCTGATAGATGGGTTTGCCCGCATTGCCTTCGAGGTTGGAGAGCGCATTGATCGGGGCGATTGGAAAGTCCACTTCCAGGCAGACGGGAGGTCTGTCCGGATCGCTGAAATCGGGTACCGGAAGACGGATGGCCTTGCCGAGGTTGGGCGGCTCGTAACCGTTCGTCTTCTTGCGAGCCTTCTTCTTGCGGCCGGCATCTTCGATCTTGCGCTTTGGCCCGTTATCCAAACATTGTCAACCTGTTGCGGGATTTTGGTGCTCCGCCATGCTAAACAACCTCTTTCGTCCAGGTCCGCCATGTAGGTTCGAATTTGATGAATGGCCTCTAAAATGTCATCAAGATAAAGGCGAAAATCCCTAGGCATAGGCCACCTCGCGGGTGATGATGGGCTTGAGGCGCGGTTTCAAGGAATCAGCCAACACGAGGTCGACGGGCCGTCCAAGCTGATCCTCAAGGAAGAACTTCAGATCCATATAGTGATCGAAGGTGGGCATAGCCAGTTCTACCAGAATGTCCACGTCGCTCTTGTCGCCGGCGGAACCGCGAAGGACAGAACCGAACAAGCCGATGCGTCTCACGGAAAACCGTGTTTCGAGGTCTGGCTTGTGTTGCTTGAGAAAATCCAGAATCTCATCGCTTTTCAACATAATCCGCCTCCTTTCCAATTCATAACGGCGGCAATTCGATGAAAGGTACAGCGACCTCCAAAAGGCTCAGCCCCCCATGACACACATGGGGGAAGCCGCCTTGGACCTTCCATTTCCTCTGGCCCATGACGACGTGGTGTTCGTTGTGGCTTACCACAATCGGGGGCATGAACCGTTCCTGCCAAGGGCCATTTGCCTTCTTGTACCGGGCTGCGCCGAAAGTCTCGCGCAGTTTCTCGATAACATCCGGATCGATTTCCTCGCTCGAAAACAGCTTGCTCACTGCATAACCGTGGTCGGACGTGATGACCAGTTTTCTTCCTTGCCGAAGCCTGTTTACGAATTTCCAGAATCCATCATCCTGGAGCGTTGTGGACGCGGCCTTGTAGATTTGATCCGGGAGTTTCTTGTGAACGTGGATGAGATCGTCGAGCCAGCTATGCCACACGAACACGTTGGACTCGTGGGGAATGCCCCCCACACCGTCCTCGAATGGCACGCTGATCACATCCGTGTAAGCCTTTGATGGAAAGAGATTGAAACTGCCCGGAGCGCCATTTCCCGCCAGATGACTGCGAGAGGGTACGCCCAGCGCGCGAGCAAACTGGTCCGTGTCGGACGGCGCTTCAGCGCCGGTCACACGCACATCGGAGGGCTGGATATTTCGTGCTTGAGCGCCTCCCAAGAGCCAAGGCATCTCGCGCAGAGACAGGGCATCAAGCACAAGGACAGCGCGGCCGATGCTGGATGGCGCAGCACACCATTCCCTAAGTTGACTTGCGGTCCTGGGAGCGGCATTCGGGTAAGATGCCCATAATTCCCAGGCCGTCTCGGCAAGGAGGCGGTCGGGAGCGACCGTCTGGTTATGGAGATCGACCGGGGAGCCGCAGGATACGGCGATCTCCCCTAATCGCGCAAAAACGCCGCTCCAGGCGTCTGTCGGCGAGGGAGAATCCAGGATGATGTCCACCCAAGTAGGTGTGCTCATTCTTCGTCTCCCTCCTTGGTGAAGGTCACTTCCATGGACGCCTTGATGCTCGAGGGGAGCCGCGTGAGAATCTGCTTCACCTGCTGAACGGTGAGGTCATTGAACTCGATCTTGGCCGTGTTCAGCAGGGCGCTGGGATCAACACCCCATTTTTCGAAACAGGCGGACAGGTTGATGCCAGTGGTCGCCTCGTCCGTCCGGTGGAGCTCCGTGGTTGCCGTCACGGGCGGCACGGGTCCCACAGGTCCTGTTGGCGGCGTAATCGGGGGTGTCACCGGGGGCTGGGGACCACCTCCCGTGGGAGGCTGGGGAGGAAGGACGGGCGGTTGAGTGCCTGGCCCTGTAACAGTCGTCCCGCCAACCGCAGCCGGAAGGCCAAGTTGGATCTGTCGCATCTCCTGCCCGGAGCGGAAAGCCCTGGAACGAATAAAGCGGAGTGCTTCCTCATCGCTTGAATGCTCTGGCAGGCGGCCAACCCAGGTCCCGCCGACATTTACCACGATCTTGCCCCGCGCGACGATCTTCAGAATCTCTTCATAGATGGGGGTTTCACCAAGGAACGGAATGGCGTCCTTGGTGTCCGGCGGCGGCGGTTCAGTTAGCTCGTCGAGCAGATCTCCGACCAGACACGATTCCTTGGCGCGCTCCAAAACCAGGGACTGAAACTCAGCGAGATCGAAGAGGTCCTTGACAAGAGATTTCTCGACTGCGGTCGGGATCTCACCGCCTTGCGCGGTCACGCGCTCCACATCGAATATGCATTGATCTGGTTGCTGGTAATTCCAGCGCCGCAGCACCGCAAACTTGTCGAAGCGCTTCTTTAGTGCATCCCGAAGCGGCTTGTCGAATTCTTCTTTCAAACCGCGGTATTTTGAATCATCGCGCCACGCTATCGAGGTAAGGTAGGAGCACCTTGAGCAGAAAAGGATTTCTCCATCTTGGTAGATGCCTTTCTCCCCGTCCGCAGGCAACAGGAATCTGACCGTGTTCCGCTTTGCAGGGACATGGCTGGCGAGCCATTTCCCGAGAGCATCAACCCGCTTTCCCTCGCTGGTTTGCAGTGGCTCAGGCATGACAATGAGAACCGGTATGTCCCATTTCGAGGGCTTGTCCAAATCATCGACATCAGCCCATGGGTTGTTCTGCCAGTTTGGGCCGAGGGCGATTACGCGAGAGGAGGATTGCCTCGTTTCGGGGACGAGGATGTGACGGAGGGTATTGCGAACGTGTTCGATGTCTTTCCCCGGATAGACTGTCTGGCCAGCTTCTGCTGCTGAGACTCCGGGTTGCCAGAGTTTGTCGTTCTTCGCGGAAGCTCGAACTTTCGAACGCGGATTTTCTTCCAAACCAAACCGCAGGCGACCATCCGGGCTTTCTTCGCCATGGATGTTTATGCTGGCCTCAATCAACTGAACGAGCTCGCCCTGGAACGAATTGTCGTCGACCGGCTGTTCCCGGGTAATGTCGAGTTGAAGCTCCTGCCGCGTCCCTCCGGCGTTTCTTCCGGGCGACATGGAACGTATCCAGAGTGCGCTGACCAGCTCACGGGCATGGGGTACGGGTGCGCCGATTGTCTTGACTGTTTCGAGATTCCGTTGGGCTACTTCACGCAACCTCTCCTGCTCACCTACTGTGGCAATCGAATCCAGTAGCGATTGAACACCGCATGTATCGTCATCCACGAAGAAATCAGCGGGCGTAATGATCGGTACTGCCTCTCCTCGCACTCGGTATGAGGAGGCGAGAATACGAATAAGGTCGCGTGTTTCCTGAGCGGCCTCAGCCATCAAGATGTGGTCTTGCAGAAGCTCCATAAGCTCCGGCGAGAAAGGCCAACAGGCCATGACCTCTGATATGATCCGAGACCTTTCTGATTCCGGCAGGTGAGAAAAACGAAGCCGAAAGCGCTCGGACGCATAGGAATCGAGAAGACTCCGTATCTTGTCCGTCGGGATGTTCTGGTGGTTCTCAAAGAGACGATACAGGAGTAGCTTCTTACGGTCTTCCTTCGCGGTGGGACCTCGGAAATCAACGATGACGGGACCGTCACGGTGGACCTGTCTAAAGGCCTCCGTGTTGTTATTCAGCACCGAGACGACAAGAATCAGAATGTCCGGTCGGTCCTTCGAAAGTTCGGACAGATTCTGGATGAAGTTCTCGGCCAAGGTCCGGTACTTGATTCCTTCCGGACCCTGGCTGATCACTCAGACCATCGAACCACTTCTGGAATTCATCGAGAATCAGCGCTACGGGTTGAGCCTCGAACATCTCCTCCAACAGGGATCGCGGAGGGTATGGCCGACCCATCTGGTTAAACTTGCCCCTGAAGAAGTCTCCCTTGGGGTGACGCTCGAAGATAAGGTCCCACAACAGAGGGTACTCATGGTTGTGGACCGGTTCCGAGATGGCAAAGAATCCACCATCGAGAACAAGCCCACTCAAGGGCTGCGCGCCAAGTCTGTTTCCCCATTCGTTGGCCCACTTCTGAACCTGAGAGGATGATTCGACTGCGTGGTGCATCACGGCCATGATGTGTGATTTACCACGCCCCCGGTCTCCCATCAGGACAATAGGGCGCTTGGAGCGATCCGTGCTGACCGCGCGCAAGGCAGTCTGAACGTCCGCCGTTGGGTACGTAATTGAAAGGATGAAATCCGG
This sequence comes from uncultured delta proteobacterium, assembly GCA_963802715.1. Classification (GTDB taxonomy): domain Bacteria; phylum Desulfobacterota; class Syntrophobacteria; order Syntrophobacterales; family Syntrophobacteraceae; genus CAWDJT01. The sequence goes on along the minus strand of CAWDJT010000037.1, from coordinate 11,418 downwards.
AGTTCTCTGAGCTGCTCCGGTGTTGTCCTTCCTGCGCAGGGCTATGGCTGTGCCCGGCATCTGAGAACCGAGGAATTCATCTCGTAACTTTAGGTTCAGCATCATCAGCCTCCGCGCTGGGTTATCCCTTCCTGCCGTCAGGTGTCTGGCCCTGCTCGTTATCGCCGGCTCCGCCCGACTTCACCCACTCGTCCACCTCTTCCTTGCGGAACTTCCATAGGCGACCCATTCGGTGCGCCGGCATTTGCTTTTCAGAAATCCACTTGTAGACCGTATCCCGCTTGATGCCGAGATAGGCCGCGATCTCATCTACGGAGAGCCATCGATCTTCCATCACTAACTCCAGTCGCACAGGGTCTCGTCCCATTCCTGAAAAACCTCAGTCTTTCGGTTTAACGAATCGGCCTGGTCCTGGATAGCCCCATCGGCTTCCATCCGACCCTATCAGACCAAACTGGCTTACATTATACGAAATTCGGCGTGCCTGTAAACAGGTTTTTCCGAGTTTATCCGGATGTGACCGAACGAAGGCTACCGGGGCCAGCTGGACGCGCCGAGAGGGGTAAACCTGCCAAGGAAAAGCCTTCACAGAAAAACTGAGCCCCGGAGATTGTGCCCAGAATTGTGCCCAGGACGTGCAAGTCACAGTGATTTTTGGTGCTGTCTGGTGACATCCGATCCAGAAGGGAATGATCCGGAAAAGCTAATTAAATCGTCACAGTAAGTAATTGGAGATCACGGTTTCGCACTGGTTTCCACGGCTTCAAAACTGGGTTCAACTCCCGCCGCCTCCACCAACTTTTCTAGAACATTCAGGGTTGAAGGACCTATTCTCCGCGGCACTCCGCAGCTCAGTTCATCGGCTCAGCAAAACGGGATACCTGTAGCCTCGTCAAATCTACAGAACTGGACGCACATAACTCAACTGCTTCAATAGCGATCATGGCCAGAGATTTCAAATGGACTTATGCTGGTCGGCCGTTATCTTGCTAGAAGCGTCACATATTTATGCCACAAAACACTCGATCATTTCGGATCTAATGGTTTCTTGGCAAACATGGAATAGACGCAATAGGGGGTGAAACAAGCCATCGCATACATGAAGGGACGCAAAGGTATGGCATAGCGAGGGAGAGGGAACCCGAGCATGTGAAACAGAGAGAAATAGATGAGAATCAGCGATACGAACCGAGCCATGATAAGGGAATTGGAAGCGATCCTCAGTTTCTCCCGTGGGAGCCATACCAGCAGGGAACCGATTACCATCAGAAGAACGAGGAAACCATGGCAGTTGCGCATGATTTGATGGGTAAACCGAAACCAAACGTCAGTGTAATAAGGGGTATTGTCCAGCGGGTACACAAAAGCGTCACCCACCCCCTGTACGATGTTCCAGTCCCAAAGGGCTAACGGTTTGCCCACCAAGAACCACCTGAGGTGTTTGGCAGGCTGCTCGCGGAATCGGCGTTGAAGCTCAGCAGCTAGCGAGGAATAGCTGCTGCTGATCTGGTTTAACCGAGGATCAAACCGGTATGGATAACCATAGGTTTCTTTGCGGTCGTCAAACATGAAGTCAGGATATATTCCATGGCGAACAAAGCATTCCGTCAACGTTCGGTCGGATAGAGTACCCAAGCTTATCAGGTTCCTTATGGGCCATGGTGAGCACACCAGCAAGAAGGCAAGTAGCATCCAACACGCAAGTTTCCAACTCGACTTTGTGGTTGGAAGCTGATAGCGCATGAAAACCATCAGCAAAATGGGAAGGAGCTGTAGCCACGGCCGGACATAGTTCGCCAATGCGATGGCGATGCCTAACAAGGCAGCAGAGTAGGCAGATGGTCGCTCCACCAAGAGATACATCGCGCAACCCATCACGATGAGGAGGAAACAAGACAAAGACTCGGTCAAAACGTAGCTGTTGGCCACAATTAAGTGGGGACTTAGCGCGAGTAAGAGGCAACTGGCGAGGGCCAAGAAACGCGGCAGGAAACTGCTGAACAGAATATAGCCCAGCAGCAACCCGATAACGCTCAGCAGGGTCTGCACACCAACAATCCGCCTGATCATGGTGAACGAGGGCAAACCGTCCACGAACGGGTAGAGAAACAGCGGGTATCCGGGGGAACGGACGGCGTCGGCGGGTACCGGATTGTTCAGGTCGCCAATACCGTGTTTGCTCAAGGAGTAAACACCCTTGTGGCGCAGGTTGTAGGCGTAAGCAAAATACTCGCCGGCATCACTACGCAAGGGCATGTCAACGATAGTGTCCGTCGCTGACTTTAATCGCAAATATGCTCCAGGGGCTACGATGGCCAGGGCAATCAACACTCTGACAACAGATCTAATCATAAGAAAGTCCTATGATGCTGGAATCTATTAAGAATTGCTAGCTGAAACCAATCTAGAAAGTTCGTTGAATGCGAACAAACAGTTATAAGCATCAATATTTGCTCTACTGCAATACTCAAGAAATAGATGAGATCGGCAACTGGACTGGATATAGTTAATGACATCTAGTAGTACATTTTAAGGCTATCAATGATAATGCTAGTTGGATTATTATCAATATGTAGAGATGCAAATGAATACTTATGGTAGTTTATAGCGAAATATTCGATAGTATTATAATCATATGCTGAAACAACAACATTTTTTCCAATACCCTCGTGTCTTTCTGTTTTCTTTCGCAATAGAATGGTTGGTTTTCCTAAATAGTAGGCTTCTTCCTGATTGCTCCCACCGTCAGTCATTAGGAACTCACAATTCATAAGAAGTTTGACAAATTGAAAATAATCATAGCGAGGACGCATTTCAACATAATAAGTGCGTTCAAGATCATCATACAATCCGGTCTTTTTCAACTGCTTTAGTGTTGGCTGATGAAGTATAAATATAAGTTTTATATGAGATGCAGTTTGTTTTATACAATCAACTATCTGCTGTAAACGAGTCTGATTGAAGATATTCTCGAATCGATGCATAGAAACAATCCCATATTTTTCATTGGGTATGTCGATAGAAATATCGTCCACATGCTGTTTGGCAATATCGAGTGAGTCATAGAGGGTGTTTGCAAAAGTGTTGATCTTTTCTCCCTTGAAACGCATTAGATTTCGAATGGCCCATTGACCAGGACAGAAATAAACATCTGACAGATGAAACGTGATCAAACGATTGATCTCTTCCGGAAATGGATGGAGCAAATTAAAAGACCGCAATCCAGACTCGACATGCGCAATTTTCTTGCCAGTCGTCTTTCCCATGAGAGCCCCAAGAACGGTTGAGAAGGTATCCCCATGGACGAGGACAATGTCTCTATTTCCCTGTTTCTTGAAGATGGCTTTTGCTGCAAAGAGCGTCTTAGATAATATGAACAGCATCCAAATAAACATCTGGATGATCCCGGTTATATCTTTGCCAGCATAAAGAACAACATCGGGATCTCTGAGCCCGAAATTGTCTTGAAGTTTATCAATTGTTTCTTTGTGTTGACCGGTAAATATGAAATTATAGTCAATATTCCTATCTTGGAGGGCAACCATTATCGGGGCAACCTTGATCAATTGTGCTTTGGTGCCAATTATGACGTGAATCACCAGCAACCACCTTTCCTGCAAGCAGTTCCAATTGTGACCAAACGACCTAAGGATTTGCAGTGGGCGGCGTCAGGTGCGGCATTGCGAAGGCACTCAAGCGATAGTTGCGATCGCGCCTTTTTGCCTTGAGCGGGAAACATCTACGAATAGCGAAACAGGGTGACGCTGCTGCCCACCTCCCGGTTCCCAAGTTCCCAAGTTACCAGCAGCTGGGTGCTGGTATCCGGCATTCTTATCGGGGTCCCTTCTCCGTGTTCAGGATTCCAATTGTACATGATTCGTTGAAATGCAATCCGTGCGTTGGTACTCAGTTGCTGAGTATGTTTTGATAAAGTGCCAATAGGCTTTCGGCAGCCGTGTCCCAAGAGAATTTGGACGACTGAATTAAGCCAGCCTTGCTCATTTCCATCTGTTTTTCAGGGCTAGACAAAATGGCAATCAAAGCTGTGGATATCTGTTGCACATCGCCAGGATTAATCAGGCACGCTGCCTTGCCAGCTACTTCGGGGAAGGCGGTAGTGTTTGAGCAGATGACAGGAACGCCCGATTGCATGGCTTCGAGTACAGGAATACCGAAACCTTCAGCCCAAGAAGGATATACGAATAATGTGGCATGTCGAATGATAGCCGGGAGTGCGGTATCTGCAATATTCGACAAGAACACAACACGATCACGTAGTCCCAGGCGTTCCACCTCGCTGTGTAGATGCCGAAAAAACGGATCAGGTGGTCCTACTATGACCAGAGGAGGAACATCTGTATTCATGTTGGCAATGTTGGCATAGGCACGCAGGAGGTTCGCGTGGTTCTTCCTTGGTTCGAGACGACCGATGGTTAGAATATACCGTTTCGGCAACAGACCATAATCTAGAACAGTATTAATACCATCGGGACCCGGATGGAACCTGGATGAATCTGCGGCATTATTGATAACCGTGATTCGCTCAGGTTGGATGCGATAGCGTTGAATCAATGAAGCCTTACAGTATTGGCTCCCCGTGATTACATGACAAGATCGCAATGCTGACCACCGTATAAGAAAACGAGAAAACATCTTGAAGCGACGGCCAAAATATTGTGGATGAGTCTCAAAAAGGATGTCATGGATAGTTACTATTACTGGCGATAGACTGGGGATTGGGATAAAATACTGAGTGTGCAAGATATCAATAGAATATTTCTTCTGCATCTTTGGGAGTTGGCAAACTAGTCTGTCAATTGGGTTATAAGATTTCACATGTACTGTATGAACATTGGGATTGGGAAAATGCCTGTAAATATAAGGAAGCCTCTCAGGGTTGGCAGTAAAAAGGTAGAAATTAATTTCTGGGGCGATTCTGATGACACGTGAGAATATTTCAATGATATGTGTCCTAGATCCATGATATTGTCCATCTATATCATGACAATCAATTCCTATTCGCCATCCCATCAATCAATCCTTCATGTTGTCACTTGCCTTACATATTCGCCTCGCCACATCATGCGGTGCTACTTTCAACTCGGTGCCTATTTGCTCAAATCGCTGGGCAACAGAGAGATCCAATCAAATGGCGTCTGGTTCGTTATCCCAACTTCAGAAGCTCCCTGTACCGTGGATCGAGAAGGGGCCTGCGAGATTGGAGTAACCTGCTCCTAAACCGAAGGAGCACTTCAACCAGCGTTCGAAATTGGGGCCTAAGCGATGGCAACGACTGGCAGAGCTGATGTAGCAGTCGCAGCTTGGCGGAAAGATCAGCGCGCCCAACGTCCTCGGATAGAATCGTCAATGCCCTTTCACTTGCAAGCAGATCCCCGTCTAAAGCCAGTTGAATGACCAAATCGCGCAAATAAAACGACAGAACACGGAGCCATCGCTTCCGGTTGCCAGCTTTAACTGGGGGCGGAAACCGGTCATCCAAATCGCCAGAGAGGATCAGGCCCAGATGGTGGTCCACAATTGAAAAGGGGTCGGTCGGTTTTGCCCGGGCTCCCCGATGCTGGATAAAGCATGCTCCCAGGCGGCCCACCGTAACAATGGGGTAATGCAAAGCTGAATTGAGAATGATTTCGTAATCCGCTGCATGAGTACCGGGATTGGGGTGAGCATAAGGAGTTTCAAGGAACTCCCGCCGGAACAGAATACCTGGGAGCTCCGGATGAGCGATTGCAGCCACACGGTGTGCTCCAGTGGGTGGATCGAATAGCCCCATCCGGTCCCATGAGGAAAGGGCCATACTGATAATCCTCCCGTCCTCGGTCACAGACGGCACCAGTGTTGCCACCAGGATTGCCTGAGGATACTTCTGGAACTCGGTGAGTGCAACTTCATAAAACTCCGGCAGTAGAATGTCATCATCGCTGAGTAGACTGTAGAAGGGCGTTTCGATGCGCGACATGCCATAGCTAAAGTTGGCATTCATCCCCAGGTTCTCAGGTTGGCAGAAATAGATGACCCGAGGGTCGCTGGCCTGGATGCGGCGTACGATCTCCTCGGTCTCATCTCCGGAAGCATTGTCCGTGACGAAAACTCGGAGCCTTGGAAAAGTCTGATTCAATACGCTGCGGATGGCTCGGGCCAGTATCCGTGGACGACGGTATGTAGGAATGACGCAAGTGATCAGGGGAGAATTATTCATGCGCGGTGAGTCTCTTGAGGCAGACCAGGCGGCTCAAAAGAGCTTGCCGCACCGCAGGCGCTGCCAAAGCGGCCGCTAATGAGGCAAACACTAAGAGAAGCAGCAGAACGGGGATCATCAAATGTGACGGTAGGCTGTGGGGGATAAGCACCCGGCCAACCAGTCCAACCAGCAGCGTCCCCAATGCCGGCAGGGCCACATCACGTCCATACCAGTGCCACTGCTGACCAGGCAGCAAACGCCGATGCATGACCGGGATGGCGAAAAGGACATAGCCGGAGTTCAACAACACCCAGGTTAATGCCGCTCCAATCGGCCCCCATTGCCATACCAAACCTACCATGGTGGGAACCAAGATCACCGTTGAGACCACGTTCGCCCAGAAGGCAAGCGACGTCCAGCCGGAGGCCAATTGCAGTGCGTAGGGGATGTTCATCAGTCCGTTGAGGGCGGTACCGATAGCCAAAGTACGAACCAGCACATGCACGCGGGCGGTGGTTTCGGCACTGTGGGTCCAGAGCAGGAGAATTTCAGCAGAGAAAAAGCATAACAGCATGGCCGTTGGCATGATACTTACGGTAACGATCTGACAGCACCGATGGTAGAAGTCAGCTAGTTGCTGTGGATCATCCTGGATAATAAGCTGAGAGAGTCGGGGGTAAACAGCGGTAAAGACTGGCCCCACGAGCAGTCCCAAAGCACTGGCCACCGCTGCGGCAAGGCAATAATAACCGAATTGTTCGAGTGAGACCATTTTACTGAGCACGATGCGATCCACTTGAGTCAATAGCATCGTTGCCAGTGAAATACCGCTCATCCCAAGAGCAAAGCGCCACGTGGGCCGCAACACGCCGACCTGAAAACGAGGTGGCCCAGGTGCTGCGGGAACTGCACTCCAGAGTATCCTGTGGGATATGATCAGTTGCAAAACATAGACCCCGATCTGCCAGATGAGAAATCCGTGTATGGTCGGACTCACCCAGGCCAGCACGCCCAAGACCCCCACGTTTCTCAGGCCGGTCATGGACACCGCGATCACGTTTTGGAGCACCTGACGCTGCAAGCCATTGAGTCCATTGCTGTATAGAGTGTAAGGCCATTGCAGTAACAGCACCCACCCAATCAGAAAAACCGCCTGGCGCACCGTGGTTGTGGGCAGGTCCCGGGCATTGACCCAATAGCGAGCAATGGGGTCGGAGAGGACCATGACGACCACCCCGACGAAGACCGCCATCCCCCAGTTGATCCGCTCCAAGGTATATAAGAGGTCCTGGATCTTGCGCGCGCTATCTGCGTCCGCGGAAAGCCGGGCCAACTCCCGGTTTAGTGTGGCGCAAATACCCAGATCGAGGATTGCAAACACGCCGGCGAGAGTCGCCCAGAAGCCGACCAGACCGTAAGACTCCGCACCCAAGTATTTGAGATAGATGGGGACAAAGAAGAATCCCATCAAACCGACGAGGGCTCGGCTGATGAAGTTGGCGATCGTATTTTTCCTAATTGAAGTCGTCTTCACGATCTCCATCAGCTTCGTCGCAGCCACGCACTGGACCAGTGGGTGATATTTTGGGTCAACTGGCTTTCGTTGAACGGCCATGCTGGTTGCTCGAGCACAAACTTCGGGTGCCGTTGGACAAACTCGACTGCTGCTGTTGCCGGATTGTCCCAGGCCCACTCGGGCTTACTCCGTGGAACATCGTGGAGATCCTGCATGATACCATCTGTTGCCACAATATAGGAACCTGGCGTCACCAAGTCATGATAGGCATCCAATTCGGCAAGCACGTGCTCCTTTGTGTGATTGGAATCCAGAAACATCAGGACAGTCTCATCCGATTTGACCAGTGATTTTACCCGTCGCACTGTGCTTGGATCTATGGAGTTGCCCTCAATAAGCGTAATGTAAAAAGATAAGTGATGGGCTGGCAAAACCTCTAAAGCCCGTCACCCCGGCGAAAGCCGGGGTCCAAAGTGATCGAAAAGACTGGATTCCGGCTTTCGCCGGAATGACGTTTGTGGGCTGAATGCGAGTCGCACTCCTCAATCGCCCTACGATTGTGGGGGCGGATCTCGATATCGATGCCAATAACACGCCCCTTATCCATTGACTTACAGAGACTTGCGTAGAAGATCAACGATCCACCATGGGCAACGCCGTCAGGTTTGAGCAGCTTCGCCAGACCAGCGACCACCCCATGAAGGTCGGCCACGTGGGCCAAAACGTTGTTGGCGTGAATGACATCCGCCGATTGTCCTTGCTCGGACAAGCGCTGTGCTAAAGCTTCATCAAAGAACTCGCAGACTGTGGGTATCCCTCGGTCCCTCGCAATGCAGGCAATGTCCCGGGCCGGTTCGACCCCCAGGACGGGAATGCCCCGCCTATGATAGTTCTGGAGTAGGTAGTCGTCATTGCTGGCGATTTCAAGGACCAGACTATCACTGTCAAGGCCTTGCTGGGCCGTCATCCGTTCAGCAACTGATTTGGCATTCTCCAGGACCGTTTCGGAAAAGGAGGAGAGATAAAGGTATTCTCGAAAAAGCTTATCCGGTGGAACAGTCTCTGTGAGTTGCAGCAGGGAACATTGTGGACAAAACACCAGATCGAGCGGGTAGGTCTCCTCGGGGACATTCAGTTCCTCGGCCGACAAGAGAGCATTGGCTAACGGCGTCCGCCCCAACGAAAGAATCAACGGCAAATCGGTATGGTCACAGGAGCGACAGGCGTGTTGTGCTTCGGCAGTCACTCTTACTCCTTGAAGAACTCTCGATACCAATCAATGGTCAATCGCAACCCTGCTTCCAATGTGAACCGGGGGGTCCAACCAAGGAGTTCTCGAGCCTTGGCGGCGCCAAGGGCCTGATGGGGGATTTCGTTGCAGGCCTCGTTGCGGATGTCGGGTGTCAGGTCAGAATTCATCATCGAGAGGATTCTCTGGACCAATTCCAGCACGGTCACCTGCAATTCGTTGGAAAAATTAAAAGCCTCGCCGCGCAGACCCGGTTGGGCCGCCATACATTCCGCCAAGAGCATATAGGCAGCCGCACCGTCTTCAGCGTAGAAGTAATCTCGGATGCAACTCCCGTTAGAGCGAATCATGGGGCGCTGACCACGAAATATGGACCGGATCGTACCCGGTACGATCCGATTCCAATTCAGATCGCCGCCGCCATAGAAATTGCCACAGCGGGTAATTACCACGGGCGTGCCATAGGTGTGAGCATACGTATGTGCAAGCAGATCCGCACACGACTTGCTGACATCATAGGGATGGCGCCCTTGGAGCGGGGCTGTCTCGAGGTAAGGGAGCAGCTCCTGGTCCCCGTAGGCCTTGTCCGATGAGGCCACCACGATCTCTTTCACGGTTGAGCAGCGCCGACAGGCTTCCAGCAGAGCCCATGTGCCTTGAATGTTTGTCTCGAACGTTGCGACCGGATTTCGGTTGGCAATTCCAACGATCGTTTGAGCGGCCAAGTGCATCACGGTAGCCACTTCATACTCACCGATGGTGCGTTCGATCAAGGCCTGATCTCGCACGTCACCCCGAACAACCGTGACCTGCTCAATCAGCCGGGATCGAACCAACTCCGAATTCGGCACCCAGTCGCGCACCAGGCAAACGATATCGGCGCCGGTCTCTTTTAGTTGCTTGATTAGCCAAGCCCCCACCAGACCGGTAGCGCCGGTGACCAGGACCGGCCGGTCGCGCCAGAAAGTTGTATTCATCTCCAGACCTTCCAAGGAGCTTGCCCGCTCTGCCATAGGCTCTCCAACAGCAGCTTGTCACGCAGAGTATCCATACACTGCCAGAAGTCCTCGTGCCTGTATGCAGCCAGTTGTTTATCAGCGGCCAGTTTTTCCAGACCGTGGGCTTCAAGGCTACTATTGTCACCTTCCAAGTAACCGAATATAGTAGGCTCAAAAACGAAGAACCCGCCACTGATCCAACCCTCACCGATTTGCGGTTTCTCGGTAAAAGTACCAACCAGATCCCCGTCAAACACTACCCCACCGAAACGAGCCGGAGGCCTCACGGCAGTTACTGTTCCGGTGCGTCCTTGAGCATGATGAAAGGCAACCAACCGATCCAAATTGATGTTACCCACTCCGTCGCCATAGGTGATCATGAAGGTCTCATCCTTAAGCCAGCGCTCCAGTCGCTTGAGCCGCCCGCCAGTCTGGGTGTTTGCGCCCGTTTCGATGAGATGCACCACCCAGTCTTCCGTTGCGCTGCCGTGCATGTGCACTTGACCGTCTGCCAAATTGACGGTCAGACTGCTATTCAATGCGGCATAGTTCAGAAAGAAGTGCTTGATATCCTCACCTTTGTAACCCAAGGCGATGTAGAACTCCTTGTGACCGAAGAACGCGAAGTGCTTCATAATGTGCCATAGGATCGGGCGCCCACCAATTTCCACCATGGGTTTGGGTTTGATCTCGGTTTCTTCAGCGAGGCGTGTCCCAAGACCACCAGCTAGTATTACGACTTTCATGGTGCGGTTTCCCCATTTTCTCATGGAATATATATAGCCTAGGTAACAACATATAACACTTGATCAACATATTCAATTATAACAACACTTCAGCCGAGTCATCCATGGAGAAGGCTGTCAGCCCCCAATAACTCTGGAGCGGGGTGAATCCAAGCTAGTTGTTGCCAGGCCGCTCAAGTCCCCCGATCTCCTATCGTCCCACAATCTTCCATCTTGGATCTGTGACGGTAGGCAGTACATAATCCCAACCGATGAATGTGGCGCCGTTCGTCTGCCAGACCACGTTCTCGCCCGAGTTAGTGTTCCTCCACAGGATGTCAGGCTTGCCATCATCGTTGAAATACCCAGTGCCCACAATGGTCCAGTCTGGATCGGGGACGGTCATGAGCTGCGCCCACCCAATGAAGTTCGGCCCGTCCATGTACCAGATCACATTGTCGCCGTACGCGGTGTTTCTCCAGAGGATGTCGGTCTTGCTATCACCATTGAAATCGTTTGGCACCGCATCTGTCATCTTGATCACAACGATTTCAGGGCCACCGCTATGAGCATGGAGCGGGGATCCCCAGGTTGCATAGCTGTATCCAGTTACATAGACGTTGCCCCCGGCTTCGGGGCCGCTCAATGGACAACCTCCATGGCTGAGGTGAGCCGGGCTGCCGGATTCGAGCCCGCGGAACCTGTCAAAAGCGACAGGACTTGATGCCCTG
>CAWDJT010000036.1:0-65223 GCA_963802715.1 uncultured delta proteobacterium | reverse complement strand
GTTGTCACCTTAGGGGGAAGGCCGGTCACGCGAGCTCTGCCCTTCGGTGAGTTGGGTGGGCAGTTGGAGTTGCATGAAATCGGCAACATTCCCCCGCAGCCGCCATCCTATGAAGTCGAGCCCGATCCCTTGCGGCGGCTACCCTACGGCAGGGATACCGTGGAGTGACTTGTCGGCGTGAAACTGGATTCGATGGGGAGAATGCTCCAGGGCTGGCGGTCATGATCATGGAGTTCCGCGTCGAGGGGCAAAGCAATGGCTCAAGAGGGTTTTTCCCGGGAAAGGGTCACGGCGTATCACACAGCCCAGATCCTTGTGGTCTTGATGCGGCTTTGTAGCGTGATTCAAGGACCGCCAAGCAAATCTGAAATCGGCATACTGTTGGGAGGCAGGCCCAGCCCGTGTGCAGACGAATCGATGAGACCATAGATGGGAATTGCCAGCGTTTTCAAGAACACTTTCGCGCTCTTGGTCCCCAACCTTCTCAATCCGCTGATCTCCTTTCTGCTGATTGTGTTCATCTCGCGATATCTAGGAGTTGGTGAACTGGGGCAGTATTCATTGGTACTGTCTTATCTCTCACTGGCAGGCATTTTCTCTTCCATGGGGCTCACAACCCTACTGGTTCGCCAGATATCCCGGAAGCCTGAGGAGGCGCATGTTCTGGTTTTCAACGCGTCCATCTTCGGAGCCTTTTCATCGGTTGCGGCCGTCTTGGCAATGAATCTGGCCGTGGTTCTGGTGGGTTACGACAGGGAGGTCATACAGGCAGCGCTGGTTTGTTCGTTCAGTTTGCTTATTTCCACTCCGATCAACTATTTGGAGGGGGTTTTTCGTTCCTTTGAAAAATCCCAATACATCGCTTTCGCATACGTAACCGAGAATTTGTTGCGAGTCGGTACCTGCATTGTGCTACTGCGAAGCGGATCAGGAATTGTGGCTCTATTTGGGGTCAGCGTCGCTTGCCGGGTCTTTGCTCTCATACCGATGCTCTACTTCTATCGAAGGACCGTCGGACGAATGGACTTCCAGATCAGAAAAGACATATTGCAGCTTTTTGCCAAGGAAGCCCCCACTTTTGCCAGTATCGCTTTCTTTTCCTCGATTTATCTCGGTACCGACCAGATCATCTTGTCCAAGCTGAAGGGTATGGTATCCGTAGGCATTTACAGCGCCGCAGACCGACTTGTGCAGATTACCAAAACCTTGCCCCTGGCTTTCAGTACAGCGCTGCTGCCTCTTCTCACCCGTGAATTTGCAGCAGGGCTGAAACAGCTTCAAGCTTTGACCATCCTTGGAATCAGATACATCTTCCTGGGAATTGCTCCCATCATCGTGGGTACAGCCATACTATCAACCAGCATTATTACCACCATATACGGGGACAAATTCACCACCGCCGCAGCGATACTGCAACTCCACATCTTCTCGCTTCTGCCCACGGGCATCGCCTTGGTATTGGCTGAAGTGCTCATTGCCAGTGACAATCAGCGCATTGATTTGAGGATCAATGTCGGTGCTGCAATCGTTAACGTGGGTCTGAATTTCCTGTTCATTTCACTGTTTTCTGCATGGGGGGCGGCCCTCGCCACCCTGTTGACGATGACCCTCTTTTGCATGGTTCAATATGGCTACATCCGAAAGTATCTTTTTTACATACCTGTGACCAGAATCGCAGTAAAGGCTATAATTGCTTCAGTAAGCATGGGCATGCTTACACATACACTTAAAGAATGGAATCTTTTTGGAAATATTATTCTTTCATCTATAACATACATAATATTTATTATAGCTCTCAGAGCAATTAATAAAGAAGAATTGCTTACTTTGAAAAACTTTTTTGCCAACCGATTTCGTATTAATAATAAATTATAATTAGTGAAACATTATTATTGCCAAAATATATTTGCGAAATATTCACATAATTATAGTGATGAGATAGATTATGGCTGGTGAAATTATAAAGAAAATTTTATAAAATGATGCCAGAAAGTGTAAAGACCATATTGTGCTTGACACCCTTTTCGATACGATCTGGTAGAGAATATCGCAAGACTAGAAATATGCTCAAAGCGACCCAATGGTTTCCGAGGGATCAACTGCTTCAGATTCAATTATCTAGACTTAAGAATGTGTTAGTTTGCGCGTACAGCAAAATCCCATTTTATCGAGAACGATTTGATGCCATCTCCTTCGACCCATTTACCTTCAACAATTTTGCCGACTTCAAGAGAATTCCCCTTCTGAATAAGGAGGAAGTCTTCGCCCATTATGAGCGCCTGATTGACACACACTATTCCGCTCTGAATAGTTACGTGGGCAATACTGGTGGTACCACCGGGCAACCTCTGAAACTCTTGTTTTCAGGACAATCTGACTCTCGGGAATGGGCCTTTATGCACATGCAATGGGGCCGGGTGGGCTTCGAGCCTGGGCACCGCCGCGTGTCTTTCTTGGGGGTGCCGTTTCGGGGTGATAAGGCAGCCGCCTGGAAGTACAATCCTATGCACAATGAACTTCAGATTTCACCTCTGCAACTAAGCCGTGACCAACTTGCTGGATACGTGGTTCTTGTGAAGCGTTTCAAACCGAGCTTCTTTTATGGATTGCCCTCTGCCTTAGCGGTGTTCGCAGCTTTTCTGTTGGAGAACGACATTAAGATGACAGACATTAAGGCGGTACTGTGCGGTTCAGAGGGAATGGGTGACGAACAGAGATCTCTATTGGAGCGGGGATTCAATGCGCGTGTTTATTCGTGGTATGGCCAAACCGAGAAGGTGGTGCTAGGTGGGGAATGTAAACATTCTTATCAATATCATCTATTCCCTGAGTATGGATATACTGAGTTGATTGATGATTATGGTAATCAGATAAATGAACCAGGAATTGTTGGGGAAATTGTGGGGACCGGTTTTATTAATATGGCTATGCCACTTATAAGGTATCGTACCGGTGATTTAGGCCAGTATGCTGGTGGGAGTTGTGCTTGTAGAAGGCAATATCCAAGGTTGGAAAAAGTGTTTGGTCGCAGGACTGCTGACCACATTGTTACCTATGATAACGAAAAAATTCCTTTCAATGCGATCGATACACAGAAAGGAGCATTCATAAATGTCCAATTATGCCAGTTTATCCAAAAGAATCCTGGCACAGTGGAGGTGTATGTTATGCGAAATGATCGATTGTCACAGGCAGATATGCCTGTTATTGAAAGAGAGTTGAATGCACAGTCCCCGGGGAAAATCAGCTTCAGCGCATTTCTAGTTGATGATCTTATCCGCACTGAGGTTGGAAAGGTAAGAAATTTCATACAGGAAATCAGGTTGTAGAAAGATAGTAAGATGAAGATACTCGCGCAGAGACTCAAGGATGGCATGATGAGCCTATTGGAGGTGCCGATCCCTGCTGTGAGAGAAGGTCACCTACTTGTAGCCGTCCATTATTCGCTCATCAGCGCCGGAACAGAGGGTGGCGAGGTGAAGGCGGCGCGCAAGAGCTTGATAGCCAAAGCGAAGGACCGGCCGCAACAGGTCAAACAGGTGCTGGACACCCTGAGAATCCAGGGACCCATGCAGACCTACCGGGATGTGATGAAGAAGTTGGAAGCCTATGCGCCTCTGGGGTATTCCTGTGCGGGTGAAGTCATAGAAATCGGGCCTGGCGTTGTCGGTTTTGGAATCGGTGACCTGGTTGCCTGCGCAGGAAATAGTGCTTCCCATGCCGAGTATGTGAGTGTGCCGCTCAAACTGTGTGTGCGACTGCGACCTGGCTGTGATTTGAAGCAGGCTGCCTACAATACCCTCGGCGCCATTGCGCTTCAAGGTGTCCGACAGGCTGATGTGCGACTGGGTGAAAGCTGCGCCGTTATTGGCTTAGGGTTGATCGGGCAGTTGGTCTGCTGTTTGTTGCGAGCTGCTGGGGTGCGCGTCATTGGCGTAGATATCAATCAAGCCATGGTGGAGATGGCTGCAAGGCACTGCGCCGACCTGGCAATACGTCGTGACGATGCCGGCATCGAGGATAGGATAACGCAATTCACCGACGGGCTGGGCTGCGATGCAGTGATAATCACTGCCGCTACGGATTCTCATGACCCCATCAACTTTGCCGGCGCCATTGCCCGCAAACGGGGAACAATTGTTGTTCTCGGTGCTGTTCCCACCGGTTTTGAGCGTGAACCTCACTACTATCGAAAAGAGCTCCAGTTGCGCATGTCTTGCTCTTATGGCCCAGGAAGATACGACCCTGACTACGAGGAGAAGGGGCGCGACTATCCGCCGGGGTATGTGCGATGGACGGAAAATCGCAATATGCAAGCCTTTCAGGAACTCATCCATAAGGGAGTTGTCAACATCTCCTTTCTCACGACGCATGTCTTCAAACTGGATGAATCTGCCAAAGCATTCCAAATGATCCTGGACCACTCCGAGCCATACGCGGGAATCTTGCTGGAGTACAATGCTCAGCTCAAACATCGAAGCGACCTCTAGAAAAATTCTGCTTCAAAAAGCAAGGCCTGGCAGAGAGGTTTGGCCAATCGAGATAGGATTCATTGGAGCTGGTTCTTATGCTCAAAGCCATCTCCTCCCTAACGTCAGCAGGCTGAACGGTGTGATTCTCAAGGGAGTGGTGACCTCCACCAGCGCAAGCTCCAGATCGGTTGGAGAACGTTTTGGATTTGAGTATTGTACCAGCAGCGTCGATGAAATCTTGGCGGATCGAAGCATTAGCACGGTATTCATAGCCACGCGGCATGACAGCCACGCCCAGTATGTTATGAACGCTCTGAAGATGGGCAAGAACGTCTTTGTGGAAAAGCCTCTGTGTCTTTCTTATGAGGAACTGGAGGAAATCAGATGCCTCTATGAAGCGCTCTCAGCAGAGCCCGGTCTCCGTGTGCCATTGCTTATGGTCGGCTACAATAGACGCTTTTCGCCATTTGTCAGGGAAATCAAGAAGACATTGGGTGTCGGACCGATGGCGGCTGTTTGCCGCGTGAATGCCGGAACGATTGCAGCGGATTCGTGGATTCAGGACCGCGAACTGGGTGGAGGAAGAATAATCGGGGAACTGTGCCATTTCGTCGATACCTTGAGCTTTATCATTGGTTCAAACCCCATTTCTGTATTCGCTGCCGCAATGCCGGATCCATTCCATCATCAGGACACCGTACAGGTGTGCCTTAAATATGGCGATGGATCGACGTCAACCATCTCTTATCTCGCCAACGGAGCAAAAAATCTTGCCAAGGAGCGTATCGAGATATTTTCCCATGGGGTAACGGCTATTATTGATGATTTCAAGACTCTAAGCATCTATTCGAAAGAACAGATTCAAAAGAAGAATCTTCTATCTCAGAACAAAGGCCAAGAAAACGAGGTTCGTATTTTCCTGGACGCAATCCGTAAGGGAAATACCAACGTGATCCCTTTTTCAGAATTGTACAATACATCGTTGGTAACGTTTAAGATCCTCGAGTCCATCGAACGTGGTGCGAACATAACTTTGTCCTCGATAGTATCGCAATAGTATTCCCCATGTTTTCACTCATCAATACACCCAAATGTTCAAAATCTGTTTGCATCAATCATGGTAACCAGATAGAATAAGACTGTGGATTACATATCACAGTACTTATCAAGCCTTATTACTCGAATTTGAATCTATGATTTAGCATTTTGCTGGTTTTGTCTGGACACCGTCAAAGGGACCTCTTGATGCAACGGATCCTATTGGTCGGCCCGGTCCCACCACCGTTCGGCGGGATTGCTTCGGTGCTGGAAGAGATCCTCCAATCGAAATTGGCAGAGACATATGAATTCAGTGTTTTCCCTAGAACCGAATGGGCTCCCAGGGTGGCAAGAAGCCCTTGGATGAGAAATGTACAACGGTATGAACGGCTCATTCGTTTTTTCAAACAAATCCGGGACGGGCGTTATGATCTTGTCCATCTCCATTCGGCTGATCCGGTGTTTGCCGGAAGCGTGGTTTTTATGATTTTGGCAAGAGTTGCGCATGTGCCGGTGCTGCTTCATCTTCATGGAACAGATTGGAGCGATTTCTATGGGAACGTTTCGAGAGGGCAGAAGGCTCTAATCCGATGGGGATTGAAAGTCCCACAAAGAATCGTAGTGCTTTATAGCAACTGGGCCGCAAACATTTGAAGGTTGGTTCCGCAAGCAGATGTGCGGCTGGTGCCGAATCGGATCAATCCCCGCCCGCTCCCGGACGAATCTCTGGTGGAAGGAATCCGTACTCGGCTGGCCTTACGAAGGGAACACCTCGTCTGTCTTTCCTTAGGCAGTGTCGGCTGGAGAAAGGGGAGTTTCGATATCCTTGACGCTGTCCCTCAAGTTGTGAAACAGGCTGATGATGTCCGTTTCGTTTTGGTGGGAGGTGAGGAGAAAGCTGGCGAGATGAAGCGTCTCTGCAATCAAGTGAAAGATCGAGATTTGGGCCGCTGGGTCATTCTGACGGGTGAAGTGGAACGTGAGCAGTCTTTTGCCTATCTCTCGATTGCAGATCTGTTACTGCTGCCATCATACATCGAAGGCATGCCCATCGCGATCCTCGAAGCCATGCAGGCTGGTAAGCCAGTAATATCCACTCCCGTGGGTGGGATTCCTGAAACCATAGACGACGGGATCTCTGGTCTCCTGGTGGCCCCTGGAGCTCCCGATCAAATCGCTGCTGCGGTGTTGAAGCTTCTGCAGGACCCGGCAATTCGGAATAGAATGGGCTTGGCTGCTCAGAAGGCTTTTCGGGAACGGTTTGATCTAGATGAGGGGCTGGGAGACCTTAAGGCAGCCTATACCTTGTCCTGAAAAAGAGGGGAACGTGCGGAATTGGATTCTGGGAGGTCGACGCCCACTCCTTACCTCTTAGGGTTTACTAAACTGCATTTTGGCGTTTGCTGCTCGTGTTGGACATTGGCTCGTTTGCCGGGACTCCATCCAGTCCATGAAATTGCGTGGTCCCAAAAAGATGATGGGTTCAACATGAAGTAGCATGGTTTCTTCGGCACGGCGGGACAGGGGTGTCTGTTTCGAATCGGACGCCATGGTTTCCTGGGCTCCGGACCCAAGTGTCGCCAAGGGAATTGGTTTTGTCGCTGCAGTGGTTTTCTGTTAACATGATTGGATTGTAATGCCACGCAGTTCCTCCCCTATCATGGTCCCCATGAAGCTCATCACCGATGGCACAACGCGATGGCATCAGTGGGTAACTCGACTTTCTGATTCGACAGGGAATCCTTAACACCATGAACACCGTCGCCATGCCAGGCAGGAACCTCCTCCAGATCGTTGGCACGGTTCTTTTGCTCGGGGTCTCCGGGCTCCTCTACGTTTGGAGCCTCGGGCTAGGATGGCGAGCTGTCTTTGTGGTGCATGCCGGGGCGGTGTTCTTCCTGGGTGCGGCCCTGTGTCTGCGTGACTTGCGGTCATATTTCCTCTTCATCATGGTGTTTTGCACCTCGTTGCAGTTCCAATACCATCTAGTCCATGTTCCACTGATGACTTTGGAGAGCCAGCCCTTTATTTCGGGGATACCAATTGATATCGTCGATGTCGCTTTGATCATTCTCTATGCACATTGGATTCTTGCTCTGTCCTTAAGACATGCTTCTCATCGAATCAGGCTGGGGCATCCCTTGGGGACTCTTTTTGTGCTCTGGATACTTTGGTGTTTGGCGGTCAGCCTCTTTCATTCCAAGCAACTGAATTACAGCCTGTTCGAGGTTTTTATCCTGCTGAAGGGTTTTCTGCTTTTCTTCTATTTGGTCAACAACATCCGAACTGTGAAGGACTTGCAGGTCGTTGTCTATGCCCTTCTGGCCACGACCGTCTGCCACGCGCTCTACATGGTTGCACAGTACATCATTGGAGTGAATTACACGCTCCATGGTGAGATCCAGTTCGACATCGGGAGCTACGGCGGTTTCAGGTCTGCTGGTTTTTTCGGCAGTTGGGATGCAGCCTCCGCTATGATTGCGCTTATCTTACCGGCAGGCACTAGCCTACCTGCTGGTCGTTCCGGGACTGGCCAGGCGCTTGTCGGCCTCTGCCTGTATTGTTGTTGCCCTGGTTGCACTGATCTGTGCCAAGGTGAGAGGCGCGTGGGCTGCAGTGTTGGTTTCTGCGGTTGTGGTTCTTGCCGTTAGCTATCAGCGGGGAAGAGTCTTGTCGGCCAGACTCCTGAAGATAGCAATGGTATGCATCGTTATCCTGCTGTTGGCCAGTCCCCTTATTTTTCAGCGGTTTCGAGGTGGAACCTGGTGGGAAGACCGTGCTCCGCTCCAGCGCACAGCCATGCAGATGATTAAGGACCACTGGCTCATGGGCGTGGGGGTGAATAACTACCCGTTCCGTATTGTCGAGTATGTCCCCCCTAGGCTACGGTATTCCTGGGCATACACGGTGCATAATGAATATTTGCTGAGAATGGCGGAAACTGGGGTTGTCGGTTTTATTCTTTATTATTCAATGGTTATGGTGACAATGAGGCAATTTTGGAAGGCCAGCCGCTCGACCCAATCTGTGGGTCTACGTGTTCTCGGTGGGAATGTTTGCGGCTTTGATCGGTTCACTTCCATACCGGTTGGTTTCATTCTATCACTATCTCAATCTCTTTCTTCAGTTCTGTGTGATTCTGGCCGTTGCATCTGTCTTGGATGGAGTCAGCAGATCCCTTCAGGGTGCTGAAACTGTGGAAACCATCGGTACGGGTGCTGACAGAGACATTGTGTGGGGCAACCCCGAGGCGGCTCAGCACAGGTTGCCGACCCCCCAACACCCATACAGGAACCCTTGAAGCCATGGGCCGGAATAGAGATCAAGATCGGGACGCCAGGGATTCTTTCACTGGGGTGAAAGAAAGGGAGTCTTCGCTGACGGTGCCCCATAAGTGGAGTCGGCTAAATCCTCCTAATGCCAACCGATCAGCAACGTTAAGAAAGGAGCGGTGAGCGCCATGAAGGAATACACTGGTTTTTCAACGAGGGACTTGTTGAACATCCTATATCGTCGCATCTTTGTGCTTAAGTTCATGGTTTTCATGTTTCCGCTCGCCGTATTGGTAGCCTGCCTGGTCATGACACCCGTCTATGAATCTTCCGCGAAGCTCATGGTTACAGCCAAGCGCGAAAACACCGCACTGCTTCAGGGACCTGGCGATCAGGGACTCTCCAGTTATGTGAACCTAAACGTGGACGAGATAGACCTCAACAGCGAAATGGAGCTTTTGACCAGTTTGGACTTGTGGTCAAGGACTGTGCAGGCAGTTGGCCTTTCGAATCTGCGGAAGACGGGGAAGGGCTACCTCTCGCGGTGGAAAGCACAACTAAGTTCCGGTGTGTCGAACTGGTTTGGGAAAAAGCAGCAAAGTGCAAACCAGGACATTTCCGCCCGTGAAGCGAAAGAAATCAGTGAAATGGCCGAATCACTGATCAAAATGGTCAAGGTTGTTCCTTCTCCCAAGTCGAGGGTCATTGAGATTCACCTCAAGTATTACGATCCCGAGATGACTCACAAGATTCTCAGCACTCTGCTCGACCTCTATATTCCTTATCATCTCGAAGTCTATTCCACACCTGGGGCACAACGGTTCTTTTCAGAACTCGGGAAGAAGTATTACGAAGAGTTCGATTTGGCTGACCAGAGGTTGGGAGAATTCAAGAAGAAGTGGAGCATTTCTTCCCCTGATAAACAGAAGAGCGAATCGATTGCACTCATCTCGCAGATCCAGGATGCAGTCATGGGGTTGAATGCCAATCTGAAGCAGTATCAGAACATGCTGGAATCCTTGGATGCCGGCGTGATGCCGACCGGGCAACTGACTCAAACCAAAGACCGGGGAAGCGAGAACACCGTGATTGCGGTTATCGCCACCCAATTGCTGCGAGCTCAACAGAAGAAACTGCAGACTGACCAGTACTTTACTCCGGGGAGCCGGGATGCTCGTGTCAGCGATGAAAGTGTCCGGGAGCTGGCGAGGGCCTTGCGGGAGGCCATCAAGTCCGAAATGGAGATTATCAAAGCAAAAATGGCCAGTTTGGAGGAAGGCCTCAAGTCCAAGGAAGCTCAACTCAAGCTGCTCGAGGAGAAAAGCGAGGAATCACGCAAGCTGGAACTGGCTGCCATGATAGCCAAGGAAAGGTATCTGCAGTATGTTGCCAAGGAAGAAGAAGCTCGGCTTGAGAACCTCAAGAGAACTGACCGCCTGATCAACGTCAGCGTGGTCGCCAAACCTTTCGTTCCGGTGGCCCCGACCTTTCCTAAGACCTTTCTGTTTGTTCTGGGGGCGTTTTTTCTGGCATTCCCTCTGGGAATTGGCACCATTCTGGTGGTCAATTTCTTTGATCATAGCTTCAACCATCCCAAGGAAGTTGAGGCTGCTACAGGTTACCCGGTGTTGGCCGTGCTGAGCAAATTAGTAAATCCACGGGCGGAAAAAGGTACGGGCTAAGGATGATGCGCAAGACTGTCCTTACAAAGACAAGGAGGCGGTGCAGAGCTCTCGCGCTTGCGGTTGCCGCCTGGATGATGGTCAGCGCTCCACAGTTGGTGGGCGCTTGGAGAAATGAATTCGATGTCGGCTACATCGAATCGACCGAAGGCGGACTCATCCATGTGCAGGGTGGAAAGGGTTTACACGTCCTGGAGGTCTTGCGGGAGTGCCTGTGGTGCGAAGAAGGATTGGAAGTGACCGTGACCTTCAGCGGCTATGGCCGCGCCACTTTGCGGCCAACGTTGCGTTCCCACCATGGAAAGCCGATTCGAGCCTTCTTGTTTAGGGATGGGAGGATGGAGCATTAGACCGTTGCCGGAGTCGGCAATCCTGGTCATGGTTTTTTCGCGCTGAATGACCTGCGTCTAGCCACGGTGCCGGTGAGCCTCTGATAGCATTCGATATACCGTTCGACCAGCATGTCCCAGTCTCTGTGTTTGATGACCCACTGCCTTGCCCGTGAACCCAAAGCAACCCGCAGTTGTGGGTCCTGGATGAGCGTGCGACAACGTGACGTCAAGTCGGTAGTATCATCGGGGCGGAAAAGGAGTCCGTTGATACCGTCCTCGATCATCTCGCGATGCCCACCAATGTCGCTTGCGATCAGCGGCTTGGCAACCGCCATGATCTCGAGTGGTTTCAGTGGCGTAACCAATCGGGTTTCCGGAGTGTCCCGACGGGGTAACACCAAGAAATCACAAAGCCGATAGAACTGGAGAACCTCCTTGTGCTCCAGCCTTCCGGTAAAGACCACCCGGTCAGATAGACCCGCTGTGAGTGCCAGGTGCTGCAGCGTGGAGTATAGGTCTCCGTCACCGACGAAGCAACAGGTGGAGATCGGAGAACTCCTTGCCGAGATTCTTCATGACTTCTATCAGAAGTTCCAGCCCCTCATACCTGGAAAAAGACCCCACATAGCCCATGACTTTGGCACCGCAAAGGCCCCATTGTGCTCGCAGGTCTTCTCTTCCGGGCCCGGGCTGGAAGCGGTCATGGTCCACGCCGTTGGGCACCACAAAAATGCGACGCTCCAATACACCGCGGGAAAGGGCCTCGATCTTGAGCGATTCGCAGATGACGCAGCAGGCGTCGGCCCTCTTCAGAGCCCTGTTCTCCAGATGGTGAACCGCTTGATAGCGCAATCGAGCCCTTCCGGCTCGATGCCGCGTCGCATGGGATTCCTCCCAGATCCCTCGCATTTCATAGACAGTGGGGATACGCAAGATCCGGCCGACAACACGCGCAATCAGGCCACATGTGAACGGAGAGTGTGCGTGGATCACAGCGGGTCGATAGGCGCGAGCAACGCGCAGGGCTAGTTGCAGGAGCAATGCATTCTGCATTACCCGGAGGGTTGATCGCAAGGTGCTGCGGTCATCGACCTCGACAGTAGCAGGAAGCAACGCTGTGCAGCTCCTGAAGTAACGGATGTCATCTATGTACTCACTGCTTTCTTCATCGAGCTTCCCCAGTGGGGCCTGCGATGGTGAGGTGATGACGATGGGCTCCAGGCCTTTCGCCAGTTGTTTGGTTACGATTTCGCGGCTGCGGACGGCATAACCGTGAGTCCCGGGTGTGGATCGATGAAGAAGATGGAGAATGCGCATCGAAAACCCTCAGTGGCGCCCTTAAGAACTTTGCGTCAGGCAAGCCTTAGTGCAGGGAGGGGGGGAGTAATTCCTTGGGGATTTTGTCATTGGGAACATCTCCAGGGATATGAATCCGGGAGTCATGAGGCTTGATGATGGTCACCATGTGTGTTGGGAGACTGGTGCGTTGTGCAACGATGACGGTCGGAGAGGAAATCCGACAGCCGTAGTACGGTGAATACCACCCGGCCATGGAAGCCATGGATCCTTTGATGATTGTCGGCGTCATGGGGCTTGGAGCGTGGAAAACAAAATCCAGTCCACCAGCGGAAGAGACGGCTACCAAGCGCCTCTCAGTGGCGTGCTCAAGGCCCCATTGGGGATCAAAATGGAATCTGAATTCCAGGTCGTGGACTCCCTTTCCCTCCGCACGGTCCAAGATGATGAGCCCCTCGCCGGCCACATGTAGGAGAGTTCGAGTATGCACCAAGCCCCCCCACTGAATCCACCCTTGTAGCAGGTGCCATTTCGAACCTTTCAATGGTGGTTTGGCTTCGATCTGGAGAGGCACAGACCATCGAAAGGTATCGAGGCGCTCAATGGGACTGGCACCCGCGACCGTCATGGTACTGTGGGCAGCAGCCGAAGAGAAATATCCGCGCCATTCAGAAGGACCATTATAGAGGCCGGTCCCTGGGTCCAAGAGGACGCGACGGCTTCGGTGGTAGAGTATGAAAGAGAGGCCATCCGCGTGCCCATGAGCGTACGCCGGCGCCAGCCCCAATGGGCCGACATCAAACACAACAAAGAATTCGGGCGAATGACTCACCTGATAACCACCTTGTGGAAAATGATGGTACTCCAAGGCCGGTTCATGTGTCTTTTCCCGCCGGCATTGCCCTGCCAATTCACGAAAGGTGTTCATTGCCCCGCCTCCGAGCATTAGGTAGCTCTCAGCAGGGAATGATTGAATCCCCGTGGCAAGCTCAGGCTTGTTGCCCAGCACAGCACCAAGGGCCATCAACGGGGTAAAGTCCCAATAGTCAGACAGGCGCCAGCCAATGGCAACTCCCGTGTCTGCGTCGCCGATCATGGGGGTCTCAGTGCCGCTAGGTGACAGCAAAGCAATCCATTGGAGTCCGGCGTACAGTCGCTCAGAGATCAGCGGCGAAAGAGGGATTCCGTGCTGTTTGGCCAAGTCCAACACAGGGAACAGAAACTCACACACAAATTTAAAGTAACCGGTGGTTTGCTCGGCATAAACACCATCGGGATGAATTAATTGGGGGACAAGGCGGTTGAGGACGGAAACCGCGGTGGTGCGCCAACGGCTGGAGTCGGTGAAGACGGGGTACGCCAGGGACAGACAGAACAGGGCCGCTGTTTCCCCCAGCAAGTGGTTGCCAGGGGGATGGTGCAAGGAAAGCTCTTTTTCCAGGTGTGCGGCGTGAAGGTATAAGCAGGACAGAAGACGATTCACGAAGCTGGACTCCCACGCACCGCTGTTGCGACAGAGGATGTGGCAGCGCATCCAAGAAAGAGCCCGTAAGCCTACTTCCAAGTTACTCGCCCAGTGAACTCCCCATGGGTAGCGCTGTACTTCGACCCAGCTTTCGATGTGGCTTCTCGCGGCTCCTGCAAAGCGTTCATCAGCGGTCAGTCTCCAGGCGGCCCCCAGCCACATGAGATGCTGAAAGCGGTTCAATTCCCAGCACCAGCGCACATCACGTTCGGAGTGACGTGGGTCGTGACCGAAAGCAAGATCTCCGTAGTAAATGTCAGGCCATACATCCTCGGGTTGGTTCGGCGTCAAGGCATTGGACCAGCAAGGCGGCTTCGTGAGTTCAAGCTGTTTCCACTGAAACAACTGAAAACGACCGGCGAGCACCGCTTCGGCTCTATCAACGAGTTGCTTGGCTTCATCTGGATAGAGTTCAGCGAAATTGCTCCAGAAACTGGGATCCAACCATCGGCCGGAAGGACATGCAGCCTGCAAGCCGGTATAAGCTGCCATGGCGGGATCACTGATCGCCTCCGGTAACAACCAAGACCTTCTGTGGCTGAAAACTCTTTCGACAGACATCGCCTCCGGATCGAGTCGTAATTTCCTCTTTTCGGCCTGGCGTTGACGCCACAAGTGCAATCGCCTGTGAAGCTCCGGCCATTGGAGGTGTTGTCAAGCGCCGAAGATAGTAGCGGACGGTTCCAGAACGCATCCGAAAGATTCTCCATGAAGAGCCCCTAAAGTCAGTCTTCGGGACGGGCATTGGCCGAATTGTTGCCAGGTTGCGGCGACAGGCGCAGAACAGCTTTGCTTCAGTGGGTTTTCAGCGGTCTAGACACTACACTAAGGTTTCAGACACTGTTTTCGACTATTGCGGTGCCAGGCGAGCGGTTCTCAAGATTTCGATCCAAAGCAAAAAGCCATCGCGCGCACAGGGTGCGTCACAGCAATCGGTACACCCATTTGGGGATGTACAACTCCCGCTTGTTCAAGAGTATTCCCGATATATTTGCGCCGGCGGCCTTCATTTTATCGATGGTATGGTTGAGTACTTCAGAGCGCGTTGCGTTGGACTCAACGATGAGAACAACCCGATCGACGTAACCAGCCAAAATACTGGAGTCAAGGAAGGAAATGACGGGCGGGCTATCGATGAGAATATAGCGATAAGTGCTACGCAGGGCTTCAAGAGTTGGAGCCAACTTCTCGAGATATGATTCATAGGCCATCGGGCCGTCCGCGAGAACATCGGCAGTGGCTATGGCGGCAAAACTATAGGCACTTGGCCTCTGGACGATTTGCTGCAATTCAACAGCTCCTGTTGCCGCTTGAAGGATTGATGCTGTGGGCTTGAGGCCTAGGATCTGTGCGAAGGAAGGTTCCCTCAGATTGGCCTCGACCGCAATGACACCTTCCGGATCATGGATCTTTGCCAAAAACAAAGCAAAGGCAAGTGTGACGGAAGTGACCCCTTCGCCAAAATGCGAACTCGTAAACAGTACGATGCTGGAACGGCCATCTTGTTGGCGCGGGAAAAGCTCCCGATCCAGCTGATAGAATTGATCTGCAAAGGTATGAGAGAGTTCCTTGATCACGCTTTCCCCTTCTATCTAGGATCGATGTTGACTAATACCAGGATTCTGTGCATTCAAGCAACCACGGCTTTGGAGATCTGATCGATGCCCTGAAGAATCGACGGCGTCTTCCAGAAATGCATCTCCGTGCTGTATCTGGGCCAAGGTCTGAATATCCGGTATTCATATCGAAGAATGCCATGCTCTGAGCGCGAATATTGATGGTGCGAGAAGTCCCGAATGGGAGTATTACTCGAATGGCCCAGCATATTATTGCATTGGATTCCATGGCCGGTCAGAAGGAAGTCCTTTGGCATAAGCGTTCAGGTTGAAACCTATGACCAGTTCCCGATGGTTTCTAAAACGGTGCTTCAAATGGGCGGTGGAATGGAGCATGGCCCTTTCCGGCCTAGGAGCGCTCTACCGCGGCACACGGCATTTCCAAGACGGTATCCGTATTCTTACCTACCACCGCATTTCCGATCGGCCGCAGGATTCATTCACCATTAGAGCCGACCATTTTCGTATGCATATGAACTATCTTGCCGATCATCACCCCGTCATGAAACTCAATGACCTCGTCGCAAGGCTCGTTTGCGGCCTCTCCCCGGAGCCGCACACGGTTGCCCTGACATTTGATGATGGCTACGGAGAGGCGGCCGGTACGGTGTGCGAGATCCTGGGGCGGTATGGGCTGCCCGCAACGTTTTTCGTGACTACAGGTTTTCTCGATCACCCAGAACTGCCGGGCGGCCCCTACATGACCTGGCAGGATGCGAAATTCATGGCTGCGCAAGGATACTCCATTGAGTCCCATAGCGTGAATCACCGTAGCCTGGGTAGTCTTGACCTCAGCGAAATCGAGACCGAACTCATCGACTCCAGGAGAAGAATTACCGAAGAGATTGGAATTCCCCCTGAAGGTCTGTCCTATCCCTATGGTACCCTTAGAGACTTTAACCCACAGGTGGCAACAGCCGCCAAATCCGCCGGCTATCGCTACGCCGTCACCGCCGTTCACGGATTGAATCATAAAGGTTGCAACCCCTATTTTCTCCGTCGTATCAACATGACCGCAGGTGATGGCCTCACCACTTTCAAGATGATTCTCAACGGCTGCCTGGACCCGTGGTATCTTGTGGACATGTGGGGGTCCAAGTTTCAGCGTGTTCATCCTGTGTGAGCACTCCAAATGATCCATCCTGGACCACGACGAAGGCGTCGATCCCCATACGGATGTGCTGTGAGCCCTTGAATCAGCCATCGGCCTGCTTCATGGATTGGAAAGCGTACAGCACGGTTTTCAGCCGCCGCCCAATAGCAGGATCCCCGGCTGCAGCTCCGTTTTCGCTTGCATCGACCCCCAACAGGCCCGCCCTCGATTGACAGGCATCACCCTAGAGCGATACTCTCGTTGGTTCAGATATAGGTAATCATGGACACATCAATAGTTTCGACTACCTGGGCCAAAATCGTATGAGAAGCCGAACGACCATCCCTGAAAGAGCAGAAGCTTTTTGATGTATTGATCTACCCAGATATCTGCGTTCGCAATCATGCTCTTAGGAATGTATACAAGATCATTACGGGCAAGGATGAAATCCGTGGAGGCAGTCATTCGAGTTAAATCGGTACTTCGGACCACGAATTTGTTTCCTGGACCTTTGGAGACGACCAGAACGGTCCGCAGTTCAGCAGTATCCTTGAGCCCACCTGCCATAGCAATGGCTTGTAGCACGGTGGTTGGACCTTTGCCCGTATAGACACCGGGTTTCTCAACCTCACCGTCCACAAAGATCAGATTGCCAGCCACTTCCTTAAGGATCACGGACACGTTCATTTCGGGGATGACTTGGGAATATGCCTGGTTCACCGTTTGGTTGATTTCCGGGAGCGTCAGGCCTTCGGCCTGAAGATCGCCGATTAGTGGAAGGGTAACTTCGCCATCGGGCCGAATCGTGATGACCCGCGCTTGACCGTATGGGGCGGTGGTAATCGCTTTTTGCAGTTCGTCCAATTTGGCATTGAATTCCCGAACGGTCACGGTGATGTCAGGATCTCGCAGCAGATCCGAGTACTTTTTCCGGAGCATACGCTTGACCTCGTCAGGGGTCATGCCGGCTACGAGCACATCGTCCTTTCGGGGGATACTGATCCTGCCGTCTGGGCGGACTCTGACCGATCGGTTCATCTCCGGATGAAAAGTGAACTCGATGTCGACCAGGTCCTTGACCTGCAGTCGGTATGGTGTGGACGTGGGTCCTGCAATGGTCAAGTACAGTACTTCCAGAACATCACCTGGAGCCAGGTGGTAAAAAGATGTTGGGAAGAATTCTGTCGGCTCCTGTTTTACGATCGGGGGCATCTTCAACAAACCTGCGTTCCGGTTGCAAAAGGCAACCTGACAAGGCGAATCCAGTTGCGATGGCGGCCATCGTGAGAATACCGCTAAGAATGCGTAATGTCGGGCAGAAACTTGTTCTCATTGATCTTCATCCTAGTACAGCTCAGGCCAAAGCCTGCGGCTGTCCGAAAGGGGCCTTGCCAGTGGCTGGCTCCCAAGCCAATGTCGCAGCTTAGGCAAGCAGGGACTTGCTCCGGCAAAGGGGGAATTGACAACACCCGCAGGGATTCTCCTTGGGAAACCACATAATGTCATTGCACTCCTACGGTTTCGCCGATTCCTCCAGCCAAAACCACACCTTTGTCCTCCAATCTCATCTCTTGGGAGGCTAGAGTTGCTTTCGAAGGCGATCTCCACCAGGTGACAAGTCTCTTCCCGCCCGCAGCTACCATAGCGTACAGTGGCTGACTGGTAACGTCAGGTCCCTCTCGCAGCACATAGATACCATCCAGAACGACAAACCACGGCATCCCTTCCGAGGTTGTGATGGTTGTGTCCATGATGGCCGGCCGCTGTTGGAATTCCGGTTTCTGCTGGCGGGCATTCAGGAATTTCCCACCTTCCTTCAAAAATTGAAGGTTTTCGATGATACAACTGCGCATGGCGGTCCTAACCGCCTGTATCTCCAGGTCTACCTCACGAATCTCCGGGCTGCTGGGCATGAACCGGACTGCTAAGCAAGATTTCTTGATTTCCAGCTCAGCGATTTTGTCCTGGAATCGGTTCAGAGACGATACTCCCAGGGCATTGTTTGCGGGTAGGAAGCCGGCGAAGGGGCTTTTTGTCGAATCTAACAACTTAAGGGCCAATTCAAGATTCCACTTCTGGAATTGGATCTGCTGAAGCTGCTGGTTTACGGTACCTGACTCGGCCGTTCGCGGTGAGAAAGCCCGCTGTTGATCGGAAAACTGGACCGACGACGGCTCTGGACTCGCCCCCAAGTTTCGCCTCCAATCAGCGTAACGATTCAGGTAAGCATCCAACACCAGCTTCAGAAACTCCGGATCTTTGCCCTGCAAGGTCAAGCTGACTTTCGCCATCCCCGGCGAAAACTCCGGAACCACCGCCAGGTTGTGCGTGAACCATTGGAGAAATCCAGCGGTGGAATCCCCTGCATTATGGATGGTGGGGGAGTCGGTCGCGGTGGCTTTAGTGGCGAAGGCGGGGCGCGTGGTCAAGACCCGGTTGTCCCTCCAAGGGTTGGAGCGCTCTGATGAAAAGTCTTTTGCCGTATTAACGAGAACTTGGGGGCTGGCGAGCATGCTGATTTCCCGCTCCAGATCTGCGGAGCAAGAAGGGTCATACAGGTACACCAATCGGGCCTCCACGGAGTACCCCTGGGTAACTGCGCTTATGATTGCCCAACCTGCTGCCGTGCCGAAGAATACCAGCAGCAACACCATCCAGCGCCGTGATCGAGAGTGTGTCTTGCTGACAGATAGCGCTCGCTCGCGGTACGTTTCCTCGTGCCGGTAGCTTTTGATAAGTGGCATGGGCCTCACTCCCTTCAGAAAAAAACACAGATAGAGTTAGGGACTGTTGATCAGGAGTACCCTGACCGGGGATCTGGGCGATTTTCCATCCAAGCAATCGCTTTGCTGATGTGAACCATTTCCAACCGCTGTGAATGAAATGCAGGAAGACGAGAAGTGTTTGACTTGGAGCCTCGTTTCCGGCATTGGAAGATTTCGTAGGTGGTGGCAGCCCGGCAGGGACCAGCGCCTAAGGTGAAACCATGGGGTCTTCTGGGTACGCTAGGGCCTGCGCTTGAGAGACACCATGGTCCCCATGCAACAGTGTGCAAATCAAAAAACCTTGGTGTCGCCCTCATTGAAAAACCCCTGCCTTCCAGTTGCAGCGTAGCCCCCGTTTCGCTGGGGAGCGTAGTGACTGAGGTGCGCGCGGTTGAGAGCGATTTGCTGCGGCGGTCCATTGATACTAAACAATACATGGCAACTTACACCACAGTGTCGACAACTTGGCCAAGAACATGCTGCCGTCACCAGCTTGTGCAATGCCAACCAATCTACCTGTGCAAATATTCAAGATCAGAACATTAACTTTCGTATTTCAAATGTTACGCTAAGAAACGCTTGGAAGTCAATGGAATAGTCTGTAATCATGGACAAAAGTTCAAAAGCGTGGTTTCCCTTTGAGTGTCTGATAGGTGGGAGTTCCAACAAGCATATCAATGTACATATATTCCCATCGCAAGAAGCTCCATCGCAACAGATCATGTCTTTCATCGGCTTAAACTGAGGACTATTCATGGCGCAGAGAATACTCAAGTCCTTGCGACGATTGATTCATAATGCCCGACTACCGCTTGCCGCCCGCCTCGAATCCAGCAGGGACGCCCTGGGTTTGCCTCAGGCTGACCCTGGAATGGAACGCGCCATCGATGGCGGCATTTCCTGGTTGTGCTCTGCCCAGGATGGTTCGGCTTCCTTCGATGGCGGAGTTGCGGGGTGGTACAGTCTCCGCAGTGGGTGGAGCGCCTCCTATCCCGAGACCACCGGGTATATCGTGCCCACCATGTTGGCCTACGCGAAGTTGCGGCAGGCCCCTGCAATTCGGGAACGAGCGGTACGGATGCTGGATTGGTTGGCGTCCATACAGAAGGTGGATGGCTCGTTCCAGGGTGGATTGGTCGGTTCAAAACCAGACACTTCGGTGAGCTTTGATACCGGGCAGATTCTGTTGGGCCTTTCCCATGGGGTGCAAGAACTCGGTGCAAAGTACCTCGAACCTTTGCGTAAGGCGGCTGACTGGTTGGTGGCTACCCAAGAAAGTGAGGGTTATTGGTGTCGATTCCCACCACCTCGTGTTGTACCCGGACAGAGAACGTATCAAACCCATATCGCTTTGGCCCTGTTGGAGGCTGGCAAGGTTACAGCCAATGATTCCTACGTTCAGGCAGCGATCAAGAACGTGAATTGGGCAATCGGCCTACAGCATGACAACGGTTGGTTCCCACGTTGCTGCACATGCAATTATGACGAACCCATAACCCACTTTGTGGCGTATGCCCTGCGGGGTATCCTTGCGGCATATGAGCACTGCCGGGACCAACGCCTGCTGGCACACGCGCTGAAGACCGGCGAAGGGCTGCTGTCAGCGATAGATGAAAGCGGTTTCCTTCCCGGCTGTCTGAATCACATCTGGCAGGGCACCGTCGAGTGGTCGTGCCTGACAGGTACGGCCCAGGTGGCGGAGTGTTGGCTGCTTTTGTACGGATTTACAGGGAATACCCACTTTCGTGATGCAGCCTACATGGCAAACGCTTATGTCCGACGCACCCTAAGACTTGAGGGCCCTCGCGAGATTCGAGGTGCGGTCAAGGGCTCTTTCCCCATAGACGGCGATTACTGCGACTACGTCTATCCAAACTGGGCCGCTAAGTTCATGATTGATGCGAATCTGCTGGAGATGAAGATCCGGGATCAAGAAAGCGGTTCGTAGCCCACTGAACAATGCCTTGAACCAGCATGGCTTGGCGATGGTCAAATACCCGCCCGGTGTCCACATGCAGCTTGCCAACCAAGACGCCCATGGAATCCACCACGTGCTCTTTCAGCCCGTTCCCAGAAGCGCCAACATCAGGTAAGATCATTGCATGTTATAGCGCTTGCTGCCAGCCGTTGGGCGGAGATGGTCTCGGTCCGATGATTGCGGGCACGTGGTGCTGTGAGGGCGTTTGCCCCGAAAACGTGGTGGTACTTATGATGACTCTCAGACGTTATCAGACAGTTTTCCTTGCGTTTGCCTTGTGCATTGGGCTTTTGGGGCCAGATGCCCAGGCGACAACCTATCATGTGGATGCGGCCAGAGGAAACGACTCCTTTCCTGGGAGCGAGAGCCAGCCTTTCAAGACCATTACCCGGGCATCCCAAATTCTGCGCTCCGGCGATACCGTATTGATTCATGAAGGGGTCTACCACGAGCAGATCATGGGTGGAAGGTCCGGCGTCCAGGGCTCCCCTATAACGTATGAAGGCGTCGACCGGTCGAAGGTGATCCTCCAGGGAAGCGTCAGGGTCAAGGACTGGCAAAAAGTAGGCAACGTATGGGTGAAGAACGGTCTGAACCCAATCACGGACGGCAATGCTTTTGTTATGGTTGATGAGCGGACCATGCTCAATCGCGTTGCATCTTCCGCGGCCATGCCTGAAGGCAGCTTCTACCTGGGTGCTGACGGGTCCTACACCATCAGGCTTCAAAACGATGCCAACCCCAACCTGGATCATGATGTGGATGTGTATGAACTCGATTTGGGCTTCAATTCCGGCAATCGATGGGGAGGCACCGCCAAGAAATGGATCGTTCTGCGCAACATGACCCTGGAAAAATACGGCGTCTTCGCTATCTCGACGGATGCCCACTATCCGGCGGATAACTCCTGGTGGGAGCTGGACCGTATAACCGTGAGATACAACAACGCTGAAGGGGTGTTCTACGCCCTCGATGACTGGTATATCCACGATTGCACCTTCACCAGGAATCGCGGTCATGGGTGTCAGATCAACGGAGCTCGGACTCGGTTTGTCAACAACCTGTCCTCGGAAAACGAATGGTTTGGCCCTTACGTTGATGCGGGATGTGGCCTGCTGATCGGACCGGACGCTTCCGCCAATTCATGCATCGTCAGGGACAACGTCTTTGAAAACAATGGCGATCCCAATGGGTACGGGTGTGGCGTTTACCTGGAAGGACGCGCTCACGACAATTTGATTGAAAACAACCTGGTCAAGGGCGGGACTTCCGGGGGCATAACCTTTTATGGATCATCACAAAACAAAGTCATCAATAACATCCTTGTGAATATCGCTTCCGGATCAGACTGGAATATGGCGGCCGCTTTTGTTCTGGGCCACAGCTATGAAGGGGACCCGACCCAGTCGGTAGGGAATCTGATCGCCCACAACACGGTGTGGGGATGCGCTTCACCCATAGCCATTCTTGATCCGACGCGTGACATTGCAACTGAGGAACTCAACAGGATCGTGAACAATGTTTTCGTGGGATGCGGATTTCGATCCCGCCCGCCGTCGAAACCTGTGGCAGTGACGGAATCCAGCGGATGTTTCTCCTGCCCCGAAAACCAAGGGTCTGGCGGGACAACACCGGAAACCGTGCCGCCTTGTAATTCCACCAAAGGGGATTTACTCGGGAATGACCCAGGACTCCGAGATCCGTCAGCCGGTGATTTCCATCCGCGGTCCGATTCGCCCCTCAAAGGTGCCGGCACCCCTGTTCCGGCAGTGACCACGGACCGGGCCGGGAATCCTCGCCCCACGAGCGGTCGGCCTGCCATAGGCGCTTACGAATACATGCTGGGAGAGCCTAAAGGTCTGCACATTGAGAAGGGTTTGTAACCACAACCGGCTAGTCCGGTAGAGGTAAAACCATTAATCGAATGGCCATGAGGTGACCCAACCGGCACAGGGACACGACGCCCCACCATAACGATATGATCGAGGGACCGAAAAGGAACCTCGGCCCACTGGATCGACATGCTCCTCACCAAGAGACCAGTACGACCGAACAAAATTCCTACGCAACGGCGAATTGTGCCGAACAAGTTCCTCCCACCAACTGCATGCGTCCGAATGCTCACGGGAAGAGCCCCAAGGTTCTTTGCAGCCGGGATTGAGATCGGCACGGTATTCAGCCCACCAATCGATCGGGTCACCAATCCTTCTTTCCTTTGGCGGCATAGGTTTGGATTCTATTGATGATGGAATAGGCAACCCGGCGTTCCCTGGGACCATAGAACTTGATGTAGTGGTAGCAGGGGATGATTTCATAACCGCGGTGCAGTTTGTGTTCGCCACCGAACCCCGGATCCATGGTGGTTAGGTGGCGCTCGATCGCGTAACGAATGGGATTGTAGTAACACGTGGCGAAATGCAAGAAGGGTACTTCTTCCAAGGATCCCCAGTAACGACCGTAGAGGCTGGTGGCCTTCTCGTAGAAAATGGCCATGGCGATGTCCTGCCGCTGCCGCGAAGCCACGCAGAAGCTGGTCCGATGGCGGAACTCCCGGCCCAGCAGCCGAAAGAAGTCCTCGCTTAGAAACGGCTGCAGGTGAGGCCCCATATGCTTCTCCCAAGTACTCAAATAGAACCGAAAGATGTCTTCATAGTAGGAGTCCGGCACGGACGCTCCTGGCCGCATCTGGATATCGATTCCCATGTCGTTGAGAGCGCGGAGTTCCCGCCTGATCTTAGTGCGACGGCTCGACTTGAAGGTGCCGATGAAGTCCTCGAAGTCGCCATAGCCCTGATTGATCCACAGGTAGTGACCGCTTCTCAGGCAAATGTAGCCGCTCGCGTGCGCCAGAGCGTGGAGCTGGTGGGCTATGGGTGCGACAAAGTAAAGGCGTGACGTGAGGTAACGGTGTTCTTCACACAGCACGTCGATCTGATTGAGCAATGCCCTGCAGGTCAACCCGGGATCGACGTCCGGCCGTTGCAGGAACTGGTATCCCGGCACCGGTGTAAACGGGATGGTTCCCACAATTCCGCGATGAAAAGGGTAACCCGTGGATTCGCTCAGGAGTTCCAGCAATCCGCCATCGCCGAATTCCACCCAGGCACGGTCGCGGACAAACAAGGGCGCCACCGCCACCGGTTCATCGCCCACCATGAGAGCCAGGTGCCGGGGCTGGTAGCCGCGCTGCAGTGATGCCGCCCCGGATTGCTCCAGGCAATAGAAATATTCCCATTCCATCATGGGGCTGGCGTTGGACGCCATGAGGTTCCAGGCTGTCCGGTCAAAGGATGCCACCCCATCGAAGGTTTCAAAACGCATCGGTAACTCCCGCCCAAGGTGAGTTCATCCTCGACCTCGGATTTCCCACATCATTGCGGTGGAACTTGGGTCTCAGAGCGTGTCCCCTGGAGTATGAGCGCTTCCTCGGGAATGACCCGGGAATCCTTAGGACAGCGCCACGCAATTGCGTGCCCATTATTCCAACGGGCCATTCCGAATCCATGTAGGGCGGAGAAAGGCCGTGAGGCCGTGTCCGCCAAAGTAATCCCGCGGTACCGCGGGACTACGCTTTGTCCACCCTACAAGGCTACAAGGCTGCATCTATGAATACCTTTTTCTGTTGAGCTGTACTTAGCGCACTGCTCCGATGGGGTCATCGGCAATACACGCTC
This sequence comes from uncultured delta proteobacterium, assembly GCA_963802715.1. Lineage (GTDB taxonomy): Bacteria > Desulfobacterota > Syntrophobacteria > Syntrophobacterales > Syntrophobacteraceae > CAWDJT01. The sequence continues at coordinate 40,480 of CAWDJT010000036.1, read as the reverse complement.
CAGTTCAGCAAAAACCCAAGCCTATCAGCTAATCCTAATGCTCATATCGCTGACCGTCAAAGGGGAAACCCGAGAAGGTCTTCAGAAGTCCAAGGCCGAAGCCTGTTCCCAAGACCCGGCACACCAGTTAAGCCATTTTATATTGGGCGCTCCACCTTGTGCTTCAACCTCGCCGCTGTTGCCGATTCAGTTGGCCATGGTGCCAAAACGTTGTATGCTTGGAGACCGCTAGCAACTCGGGTTGGATCCCTGCCCTGGGTCGGCCCGCCGGTACTCACTGCCAAGGAGCGTGTCATGATCCCTCAACAGATTTTGCAGAAGATCGACGCCAATCGCCACCGCTACGTGGAAGATTTGCTTACCTATCTGCGCATCCCGAGCATTAGCACCTATTCCCGCCATGCCGGAGATGTTCGCCAGGCCGCGGAATGGGTTTTCAACCATCTGAAGCAACTCGGCTTTCAGGGGGCTATTCACGAAACCAGCGGGCATCCGGTGGTCCTGGCCAGTCGCTGTCCCCACGCCGACCGCCTCACCATTCTGATTTACGGTCACTACGACGTGCAACCCCCGGAGCCCTTGGATGAGTGGGTGACCAAACCCTTTGAACCCAGCATCCGCGACGGCTATGTCCATGCCCGGGGCGCTACCGACCAGAAGGGCCAGCTGGTGACCTACCTCAAGGCCATGGAAGCCATCCTGGCGGTTGCTGAAGAGCTGCCCATCAATGTCAAGGTGTTGGTGGAAGGGGAGGAAGAAATCGGCAGCCCAAATCTGGAGGCCTTCATTCAGACCCATAAAGCCGAACTGAGCGCTGATGCCATCGTGATATCCGACGGCTCCCAATTTGATGCCAATACCCCGGCCATCACTTACGGTTTGCGCGGGCTGTGCTATCTGCAGATCAATGTCCAGGGACCCCGGATTGACTTGCACTCCGGCAGTTTCGGCGGGCTGGTGGCCAATCCCATTCAGGTGCTGGCGGACATGCTCACACGCCTCAAGCATCCTGACGGGGCCGTCGCCATTCCGGGTTTCTATGAAGACGTCCAGGTGCTGGAACCTTGGGAACGCCAGGAGATGGCTTCACTGGCATACGATGAAACGGCACTCAAAGACTATCTGGGCGTCAGTGAGCTATTCGGAGAACCCGGCTATTCCCCGCTGGAGCGCAAGAGCGCGCGCCCTACCCTGGACGTGAACGGAATTTGGGGAGGATTTGCCGGTGAAGGAGCCAAGACCATCATTCCCGCCAGGGCCGGTGCGAAAGTGAGTATGCGCCTGGTCCCCAACCAGAATGCGGTTCAGATCTGTGGGTTGTTCAAAAACTTCATCCAATCCATAGCCCCTCCTGGCATCAAGGTGACCATCCAGGAGTTTCACAGCAACGATCCGGTTCTGGTTTCCCGAGACCAGTCAAGCATCCAAGCGGCCGCGCGCGCCATCGAAATAGGTTTCGGCAAGGTCCCGGTGTTCATCCGGGAAGGCGGGTCTATCCCGGTGGTGACCCTTTTCAAGAAAATCTTCGACTTGGACACCCTGTTGTTGGGCTGGGGATGCCCCGACGACGGTGCGCACTCCCCCAACGAACGGCTGCGCCTCGACGACTTCCAACGGGGAATTCGGGCTGCCGCGGTGCTCATGTACGAACTGGTGCCGTAGCATCATCATGGACTCCTAGGGCGGTCTGTATTCGCAGCAGGTCGGTGAAGCGGCAGTGCATGAAATCGTCCAATGTCTCCAGAAAACCGCCTTTCTGGAAGGGCTGGTTCATTAAGACCGGCTCTTCGAGCGCCCTTTGCACCAGCCGGTAGTACAGCGTCTGCAAGAGCCACAGCTCGGGTTTGGCATCCAGATATTGGCAAAGGATGATGAGCCGCATCAGCCTTGCCGCCTGCTTGGAATCGAAATCCCGGGCTAGTCCTTCGAGGAGATGGATCATCTCCTCACCCAATTGCCGCGTGGAACTGCTTACTCGCAGCCGCAGGTCCCACTTTCGGGCTTCCTGTAACACCGCCTGCAGTCGTCCAACCCGGGAGCGAATGTCATAGTGGGTTTGCTTCCAGCAGGCTTCGCCATCTCCGTGTATCCGCTCCTGTTCAAGGATTTCGCGCACCAGCCGGTCCACTTCGATGCTTAGAACCCGCCGAACCGCTCCACGCATCTCCGCCGGCAGGCGTACTCCAATGCGATGGAGTGAGATCATCAGTGAGCAGTTCTCTTCGTAAAGGTAGCGCTGAAAGTCGGCATAGATCCGGAGGCGGTCCTGACTGATGGCAATAGCCAGATCTTGACGCAAATTGATGAAACAGTCGTTGAGGTCGAAGAACACCGAGCCGAATTCTTTGTCCAGAACCCGGATCATCATCACCGTATTTTGCTGTTCACCCGCTTTCTGCAGGTTCTTGAGCAACTCATGGTGCTCCGCTTGACCCGGATACGGCATCACCGAGCAACGGAAGTCCAACCCGCCGAAATGCACCACACCATAGAGGAAATCCTCGCTCTGGCCGGTACGGGCATCTTCTACCATCACACTCCCCAGCACACAGGGGATGGGGTTGGGCCCCAGCTCATCCTCATCCTTCGGGGTAAGCTGAAAACAGAATAGACGATGGTCGGCATGATTTTGCCGCATCAATGTGCGGATGGCATGATTGGCCACGACCCGGTCAAGAGAAACAGCGTGCGGCTTGACTTGGCGAACATAGACTTCGGCCCCATCAGCATACTCGGATTGATTGCCGGGAGCCTGCTGAAGGCTCTCCAGCAACTGCTTTTCCAAACCCATCAAGCCGGTCGCTTCGGCCAACTGCATCGCGCGGGCCGCATGCCGCAAAACCATGACGCTTTCCAGCCCGCTGATATCATCAAAAAACCACCCGCAGGATGTGAACATCAACAGGCCTGCCCGCTGCATCTCCAAGAGCTGCAGCAGCCGCACCCGCTCTCCCGCGTCCAAGGTCCCCTTGGCGTGGCGCCCGATGAAATCATCGCTACGACCGGCAGGATCCAGTAAGACTTCAATGTAGTCATTGCGGGCCTCCCAGGGATCGTGGACCAGCTTGGCCATTTCCGCCTCATAGTGCACGGCCAGGGCATCCCGCACCGCGTTGAGCCCCTCACGCAAAGGCGCCCGCCACTTCTGATGCCCATCCGGTCCTCCGCCGATCCGACAGCCACAATCCGCCTGCCAACGCCCCAGACCGTGTGAACAACTCCACGCCGAGTTCTCCACGATCTCGACTTCGGCCACCGGCGGAAACGCTGCCAAGAAGGCGCTATAGTTGGTAATTTGCACCAGGGGGTTCTCATCCAAGTCACGGAAAGCCGCGGCCAGAGCCATGTCGCCGAACTTGAAGTGGTGGCCGTAGGATTCACCGTCGGTTGCGGCGTGGGCAAGCCAGGCCCCAGTGTGTCCACCACGGCGCTGATAGGCTGCTTCGACTCGGGCAATCAAACGACTGCTATGTTCCAGCGCGCGCTCAAAAGCGACAGCCTGAGCCAGCTGGCCATCGTAGAAAAACAAATCGATAAACAGCCCGCCGCCAACGAAGCACCGATATGGCTGACCCGAGGGGATGGTGCCACCGGCAGCGTCATGCCAGGGACTGTCGGATTCCAATAAACGCCAGCGATGCGCCTGAAACGGCGAAAGGATGGTGAAGCGAATACCGGCTTCCGCCAACACTCGGAGGGTTTCCAGATCCACTGCGGTCTCTGCCAGCCACATGCCTTCGGGTGCTCGTCCAAACCGGTGGATGAAATCCCGCCCTCCCCAAAGTACTTGAGTGACCTTGTCGCGGCGGTTGGCAAGCGGCATAATGACGTGGTTGTAGACTTGGGCAATGGCATTCCCATGACCGTTGAACCGTTCACAGCTGTCACGATCGGCATCCTGGATCGCATTTAAAACTCGGGGAGCGTATCGTTCCATCCAGGCCAGCAGGGTGGGACCAAAATTGAAGCTGAGCGAACGGTAATTGTCGCGCAAAGCCAGCACCCGGTTCTCGTCATCCACCAGCCGGGCCGCGGTGTTGGCCCGGTAGCATTCCAGGCTGATGCGATGGTTCCAGTCGTGATGCGGTGCGGCTGATGCCTCCCGCTCCACGTCATCAAGCCAGGGGTTTTCCCGGGGCGGCTGATAGAAGTGGCCATGGATGCAAACGTACTTGATCTTGAAGGGATCGAGCATCGTACTGACTCCTCGTGGTCAGGGTCATGGAAGAATGCCGCTATTTCCCATGTATGTCGCAAACTGCGTTCGGAACCCGGTCACTCAAGAAGGACTCGATCTGTTTGCGGCTGCAGTTGGCCGTGGCCAATAAGCCGGAATCAGTGCAGACAAGGCGCTGCACGATGCCCGGCGGTACCTTAAAGGGTTGGGGATGCATCCAGGGGCGGACCAGGCCGCAAAAGCGGGCCCAGATCTTTAAAGCCCCACTGGCGCCGGTCAGTCCCGTTGAGACCCGCTCATCGCAGCCCACCCAAACCAAGGCGAGCAAGTCGGTAGTATACCCCACAAACCAGGAATCGACATAATCACTGGTGGTGCCGGTTTTTCCCGCACAGGGGAAATCAATCCCCAGGCTTCGGGCGCTTTTGGCCGTACCTCGCTGGATCACCCCTTCCAGCATGGTGGTGATGATGTACGCTTTGGCCGCGTCGGTAACCGAGGTCAAATCCATGTGGCGCTGCTGTTGCACCTCGCCGGTGTCCGCCACCACAGCCTTGACCGTAAGCAGATAAGGTTGTTGACCTTCATTGTCGAGGGTGGCATAGGCCCTGGCCAGTTCCAGCGGGGTCACCTCAAAAGCCCCCAGCGCCAGCGACGGTACCGGCTGCAGCGGCGATTGGATGCCAAGGGTTCGCAACACTTCGATCACTTTCGGCAAACCCACGTTCATAGCAAGCTGCACCGTGGGGACGTTGAGAGACTCCTCCAAGGCTTGCCGCACGGTTACCTGACCGCGATAGCGCTGATCATAGTTGTGGGGCGACCAGGGCCGACCATTGATTTCGTGGGTTGTGGGAGCATCAGTGAGCAAACTGATGGGGGTAACCTGATCCAACCCGGCCAGGTAGACGAAGGGTTTGATGACCGAACCCGGCTGGCGCTGGGCATAAAGCGCACGGTTAAAAGTGCTGGCATCGTAATCGCGGCCCCCGACCAACGCCAATACCGCACCGGTCTTGGGCTGAAGTACGATCATCAACGCCTGCAAGGGTGTATTTTCGGTGTCAGCGGCCAATTTGGGGTGGTCTTGTTCCAGTTGCTGCAGGCCCTCATGCACGGCTCTTTCGGCGGCATCGGCGATTTCCGCGTGCAGGGTGGTGTGGATGGTCAACCCTTCCCTTTCCAGCACCTGGGGCGCATACAGCTCCTGGAGCTGCTGACGCACGGTGTCCACGAAATACGGTGCCACCTTGACGGGCAACACCTCGGACGGGACCTTTATCGGTGAAAGCCGGGCTTCTTCATAGGCGGAGGCCGGCAGCAAATCTAGTTCGAACATGCGTTTCAGAACCGCGTTGCGCCTTTCCTGGCAGGCTCGATCATGACGATACGGGGAAAACGCATTGGGTCGTTGGATCATTCCCGCCAGGGTGGCGGCTTCAGACAGGGTAAGGTCTTCCACGTTCCGTCCGAAATAGTAGCGAGCCGCCTCCCCTATGCCATGAATGGCAACGCTGCCGCGTTGGCCCAGATAGATTTCGTTGAGATACATCTCCAGGATTTCATCTTTGCTATAAGATGCTTCCAGCACTAGGGCCATGGAGGCTTCCACCACCTTGCGGCGGATGGTTCGCTCGGCAGTCAGGAAGTGGTTCTTCACCAGTTGTTGCGTAATGGTGGAGCCACCCTGGGCAATGCTGCGGGTGCGCAGATCGGTCCAAAGCGCCCGCAGGATGCCCCACCAGTCCACGCCCCGATGCTCGAAGAAGCGATGGTCTTCAATGGCGGTGACCGCATCCACCAGATAGCGGGGAACTCGGTTGATGTCGATGAGCAGCCGGCTTTCCCGACTGCTCCCAAACAGGCGCGCCAGATCCAGCGGTTCGAGCTCCAGGATGGGCAATGGCCCCCGTGGCCCCTCAATGGAAGCCAGCTTGTCCCGCGTGAACTGAAACACCACCTGCTGGGCCGGGATTTCCTTGCCGGGAAAGCGGAATTCGCGAAGATAGGCAGCGATGTTGTTGTTGCCCCGGCGGAATTCCCCTGCGTGCAGATCCTTGGATGTGGTTGGACGATAACTGCGCTTGGTCAGCAATTCTTCGAGGGTGGTTATGGAGATGGACTGGCCGGGATAGATCGGCGTGGCGGCCGAGAACACCCGGGCAGGAACACTCCATTTGCGAGATGCGAAGGCATCCTGAATCTCCCTGGAAAAGTAGTAGAAATAGCCCGTGGCAATCATTCCCAGGCAAGCGAGCAACAGTGCGAGGTTCCACCACCACGATCCCACCCGTCGAGATCGAACCGTGGGATCAGGTCCCGCGAAGATGTAGCGTTTCCGCCTTAATTTCATGATCCTCTAATGTCTTCATTCATCCATCACGGACGGCGCTTTTCCAGGGCCGCCACGCATTCGATATGGGGTGTGTGAGGGAACAAATCCACCGGCTGGACTGCCGTTATCTCATAGACAGGGAGCAACATAGCAAGATCTCTGGCGAGAGTCGATGGATTGCAGGAAACCGCGATGATTTTAGCTGGGGCCAGGCCCAGAATCGCTTTTACGACCCGAGGGTGCATCCCGGCCCGCGGCGGGTCGGTAATGACCACGTCGGGGAGTCCCGCATGGTCCATCATTGCCGTTGGATCACGACTCAAATCATTTATATCGCCCCAATGAAAGGTGCAGTTCTCAATGCCGTTCAGATCCGCATTAGCGCGAGCGTCAGTGACGGCTTCCGGGATGACTTCGAAACCCACAACGCGATGCACCTGTCGGGCAAGATACAGAGAGATGCTTCCGGTACCGCAATACATATCCCAGAGGGTCTCGCCACCCTTTAGGGACGCCAGTCGCAGGATGGTATCGTAAAGTCGCTCGATACCCAGGCTGTTGGTCTGAAAAAAGGAATGGGCCGAGACACTGAAACGAAGCCCCCCCACTCGTTCTTCAATGGAACCTGGTCCTATGATGATTCGGGTTTCATCGGCCACGGCAACCTGTGCCTTTTTGTGACTGACCGAATGTATCAAGGAGGTAATGGCCGGAAAACGGTTGAGCAAATGGACTCCAAGGTCCCCCATCACCCGGTCCTGATCGCGGTGTGCCGCGGTCAAAATGTGCACCAACGTCTGCCCGGTGCGCTTGCCTTCACGCACCACCAGGAAACGCCAGAAACCCTGATGCGAACGGGTGGTGTAAGGAGGCAAACCGCTCGCTTGCGCCCAGGAACGAACCTCCTTGAGGATCGCCACCGAGAGCGGGGATTGCAGGAAGCAGGTCTCCAGGTTGATGACTTTGTCATACGCACCGCGCGCATGAAGTCCCAGGCCAAAGGCCGGCAGCCCGGATACATCGCGGTTGAACTCGGACGGTACGGGCGCCGTCGGCAACCACAACCGGTCCGAAAAGGAGTATTCCATCTTGTTGCGGTAATAAGTTGTCTCCAGCGCAGCCAGGGTCGGAGCGACCAGCCCGGTTGGACAATTGGCCAGGTGTTGGAGGCACTCGCCGACCTGCACACTTTTCCAGTGGAGCTGCTGGTCATAGGGCAATTCCTGCCAACTGCAACCACCGCAGACGCCAAAGTGCGGGCAAAAGGCCGGCTGATAGTGTTCTGCCTGGGTGAGTACGGCCAGACAGCGTGCCTCCGCGTACTGACGGCGCTTGCGGGTAATCCTGGCCCGCACCCGCTGCCCGGGTAGCGCCCGGTCCACAAACACCACGAAATCATCGACGCGTGCCATGCCCTGGCCGCCGAAAGCGAGTTTCTGCACCTCGAGGTCCAGTTCCGCACCTTTCCGAACCAGCTGGGTCATGCCCCATTCCTCTGTCTGGATTCGTGCCTGCAGTTGTGATCCATGTTTTCCATCCCCGCGCATTGGCACACCTCGCCCTGCACGCCATACTACCATCCCAGCCGAGAGAAATCACCCAACTCCTTTTGTTTAGCACCATCGAACCCGGGCTGATCTTGGATGATACAATTGGACGGGTCTGTCGGAAAAATCCTTGACGGCAGCGCTTGGGTATTCGATAAGTATAAGAAGCTCTTGCAGAAGTCCTGCAACGCCATCCCGGCGCAAGTGGGAATCCAGGTATTTCGAAGGCCTTCTGGAACCCGGCGGGTGACGGTTTCATTGTGTTCTGCAAGAGACCCAGTACCATAACATCATGGAGCGTCCCCGTGCTCACCGGCACAACGGCGCCGAGAAGCTATGCCGTGGATGTGCCGCCCATGAGGACTGCTCCGGCGGCATCATGATGAACACCACCTGGACCAGTCTGCGCAAACACCCCGCTCAAGGAGGAAGTCATGTCGAAATCTGAAGAGAATTTAAAGGAAGCCTTTGCTGGAGAATCTCAAGCTAATCGTAAATACCTGGCATTTGCTGAACGAGCCGAGGATGAGAACCTGTCCGGCGTCGCCCAGTTGTTTAGAGCTGCGGCCGCGGCCGAGACTGTTCATGCTCACAAGCACCTGCGCACCATGAAAGGGGTCAAGAGCACCAAGGAAAACCTACAGGAAGCCATTGCTGGTGAAACCCATGAATTCAAGAGCATGTATCCGAAAATGATCGCCGACGCCAAAGAGGAAGGTGAGCGCCAAGCAGAAATCAGCTTCACCTATGCTAATGAAGTGGAAAAGGTGCATGCGGCGCTGTACCAGAAGGCTTTGGAACAGATGGATCAGTTCCCCGTATCCGCTTATTATGTTTGTAAGATATGCGGCTATACAGTGGCCGACGCTCCACCGGATAAGTGCCCGGTTTGCGGTGCCAATCCGAAGCAGTTTTTCAAAGTGGACTAGCGTTCATTTTCGAACACGGCCTTACTTCTTCCTGTTGTCGCGTCCAGAGTGGTTGCATTGAGCCCTCTCTCCCCTTTGCTGGGGAGGGAGGACCGTCCTCTTGCCGATTCAATCCTAATGGCGTTGGTACCAACTCGCTCTTTTTGGCAGGCGATTTTCCATTGCCCCCACCAGTGCGCACTGGAGATCATTGCGTCACAACCGGAGCAGATGCTGCTTCTGGCTGAATGCACCAGCTTCATCGTCTGACCTTGCGAATCTGGCTCAGATCGTCCACAGCTACAGCTTCAGACAATGCACGGCCCTGATGAAGGGGGTCTATCCCGCTGTCAGCCTCGGCGGAAGGATTCTGATGCAGGACTTTGTTTTGCAGGGAACCAAGACCTGCCCTGTTACCGCTGCGGTTTACGCGATCAACACGCTGCTCCACACTCCGAGGGAAAAAAACATTCACTTAGCCTGCAGCTTCTGCCGAATAAGATGGTTGAGAGACCATCACTGGAAACAACAATAGCTGCCGATGAGACCCTGATTCTGTTGTTAACTATTTTAGATCAATAGTCTTTTCGGTTCGCACCAAAACCAAGCCAATTTCTTGTGGACTGCGTGACATGATGTTTTCACCTGGACAATTGGTCGCGTTTGACAGTGGGAGACGCTTGCGCGCGCGGGTGCTGCAGACGGATAGTCTACCGCCCATTCCACATACGTTGTTGCGTTTGCTGGAAGTCATCCAGAAGGAGGAAACTTCCGCCAACGAACTGCAGAACGTCATCCTGCGCGATCAGAATCTGACTGCCAAAGTGCTGAAGGCTGCCAATTCCGCCTACTATGGATATAGCGGCAAGATCAGTACGGTCTCCCGCGCAGTGCTAGCCATCGGCTTTCAAGAGGTCCGAAATATCTGCCTGTGTGCCCTCCTGATGCAACATTTCCGGACGGACAGAGGCAGTCAGCAAGACCAGCTGCGGCTTTGGCAACACTCATTTACCACTGCCGGTTTGGCGCGTCTCATCGTGTCATTGCGACCTTGGATAAAGACTGAGGAAGGCTATGTGATGGGACTTCTCCACGACCTTGGTCGAATGGTGTTGATGATCTCCTTTCACGATGACTACCTGCAAATACGTAACCTGGCGAAAGAATCCAACGTTTCGTTATATGTGGCCGAAGAACAGTATGGTATGCTTCACACTATGATCGGCAAATGGTTAGCTATCAAGTGGCACCTGCCAATAGTAATTCAAAGAGTGATAGAGTATCATCATGATCCTTTGAATTCGCCTGAATTCCACAAAGAAGTCAAACTGGTATACCTCGCCAATCTATTAGCCTGCGTTGACAATAATATGGATTGCTCTGATGATGATCTTGTTAAGGAATGCTGCAGACAGCTTTACATATCAAGTGATGACTGGCGCTTGCTTGGTGAAAAAGTCATACACATCAACAAGGAAGCCATGAACCTGGTGAATATGCTCAAGTAAATAGCCGTACGCTTTTTCCGATTGTCCGCGGTTCAATGGGACTCTATTAATTAGGTCATGGAAGACCAATTACACAATGAGAAAAAACATTAATAAAAATAAAATGTTGCTTCCAGAGATCTCATCGGCGTTCATCAACGCGCAACAGCGCCACACTGAAGAAACCCGCGTACTGGGGATCATCAACCGTTTTACCGAACTCTTGCCGCAAAAACCCAAAGTGGAGGAAGTCTGCCGCCATTTGGTGCGGATCACCATTGAAGAAACCGACTTTGAAAACTGCTCTGTGGCGCTCTGGGATATGGAGCAGGGCTTTCTGTCTCTGGTGGCGGCATACGGCATGGACGACATGCTTGGTGAGGCCAAGGGCTTCCCATACCACCGAAATCTGCGCTTCAATTCTCGAGAAGAAATCGCGCTGCAAGCGTTCCAGACGAAAAGAGCGTTCTTTGTTGAAGATACGCAAAAGGAACCCATCCCTGTCAAACCTGACGCGGTGATTAAGCCGGGGGCGCTTATCTGTCTGCCGCTTATGGATTTGGGCGTCATGAATATGAGCCGCACCACGTCGCGCGTCATTTCCGCGCTGGAGCGGCACAATTGGCTGTTAATCAGCAATATTGTCGGTCATGTCATTTTGAATGCTTTCCTTCAGCAACACTTGTCCGACAACAACGAACGCCTCCAATGCGACGTGGACCAGAAGACCAAGGCTCTCGAACTACAATCGCAGCAACTCATGGCCGCCAATTCCTTTTTGGAACTGATCATTGACGACGCTCCCCAAGGCATCTGCCTGCTCGACTCCAAAGGCAAGATCACGCGCCTCAACAAGACGCTGGAGCAACTCCAGGGCGATCAGGGCAGAGATCTGTTGGGTCGCCGTCCAGCCATTCTTTTCTGCGAACCAGAAACCTTTGAAAAGATGCTGCAGCGCGTGAGCAATACCGGCGTGGAACGGTTGAACGACATAAACATGGTCCGGACGGGAGGCGAACGTTATCCCGCCAACGTCTTCTTGAAACGCTTGCAGGACGACTTTGGATCGACACTGGGTCATTTGCTGATCATTGAAGACATCACCGAAGCCAAAGCCATTTCCGAAAGACTCATGCGGGCCGAAAAGCTTTCCGCCCTGGGCACCATGGCTGGGGGCGTTGCCCATGATTTCAACAACCTGCTCACAACCATCATGGGTAACACGCAGCTTCTTCTCCACCAGCACCCCGCCGTAGAGATTCGTCAACGACTGCAGAATATTGAGATGGCGGTGCGGGATGGAGCCCACACCCTTCGGCGGTTACAAAGCTTTACACACATGGACAAAGACCATCGGTCACCGCCGTTGGTGGTGAATGTGTCTGACATCATCGAGGATGTGGTGGAGTTGACCCGCCCTCGATGGAAGAATTCCATGGAAAAGCATGGTTCCACCATCGGGTTCAGTCGGGAACTCCAGCCGGATTGTTGGGCCTCCGTCCATGCATCGGATTTGCGCGAAGTACTTACCAATCTGATCTTCAATGCCATCGACGCCATGCCGGAAGGTGGGACTCTGACTCTCAGGAGCAAGCAGCACCATGCTTGGATCATGATTGATGTCATTGACACCGGGATCGGGATGGATTCGGAGGTTCAGCGGAAGATCTTCGATCCGTTCTATACCACCAAGGGAGTGACCAATTCGGGCTTGGGGTTGAGTGTGTCTTACAGCCTATTGAACCGATATGATGGCGAGATCTCCGTATACAGCGAGGTGGGCAAAGGCAGCCGGTTTCAGATCCAACTGCCGGCAGCTGAATCCGACGGCCTTGAAGCATCGACCGAAACCATTCCCCTGACTCCACCGCGGAAGCTTCTGGTGGTGGACGACGAGGAAGAGGTCCTCGACCTCGTCCGTGATATGCTTGAGATGGCGGGCCACCACGTGATCGCCGTTCACGATGGGGAAAGAGCCATCCAACTCATTGAGCAGGCCGAGTTTGACATGGTGTTCACGGACTTGGGGATGCCTGGGATCAATGGCTGGATTATTGCCAAGAAAGTCAAGGAGGCCCATCCTGGGGTACCGGTGGTTCTGCTTACCGGCTGGGGAGCTCAGTACGAAGGACAGAACCTTAAGTCCCAGGGGATCGATCTGGTCTTGCCCAAACCGGTCAGTTACAAACAACTGGTAGCCGCCATTGAGCAGTGTTGCAACGCCATGGCCACCCAACACTGAACCTGTGCCCCCATAAGGCCGCCAGGCGGTATCTGTTGTGATCTGTTTGTTGACAAGAAACGGGTGTACTGGTAGGTAGTAGGAGTGGGCGTAGGTTGAGGCACATCAGCTTTGGCCAACAGGGGCGCCGTCGAGGCGCCCCTTTGCTTTTCCTTACGCCGGGCTGGCAGCGAGTACCGACTGCCAGGCAAAAATAAGATCATGAAAAGGTGCAGCGAGCATGAACCACAAACCACCACAGGTCGTTATGGAAGCAGCCGACCTTCAAAAAACCCTCCATCGCATGGCCAACGAAATCGTTCAACAGGCAGCGGAGCGGAGCCACTTGATCTTGATCGGCATCCACACCGGTGGGGTCCATCTTGCCAAACGGCTTCAGGCGATCATTGCCGAGCTGTATCAGCTCAATCTGCCGGTGGGTATGCTGGACATTACCCTCTACCGCGACGACTGGACGCGGCTACATACTCAGCCGGTGGTCCGAGCCACCGACTTGCCTTTCCGCATTGATGACCAGGAAGTGGTCTTGATAGATGATGTGCTGTTTACCGGCCGTACCATTCGGGCGGCGTTGGATGCACTGATTGATTACGGTCGCCCCAAACGAGTACAGGTGGCGGTGCTGGTAGACCGTGGTCATCGGGAGCTGCCCATCTGCGGCCAGTTTATCGGTATCAATCAGAAAACTCTGCCTCAAGAACAGGTCAATGTCCATCTAGTGGAGACCGATGGGTACGACCGGGTGGTGGTGGAAGTGCCAAGTCAATTATGAGCTGAATAGGCAAGCCGGCGTTTCTGGGGGCTGGGGATTCGGCTCCCGTGGTGCTGGTTGCCGCCAACGCCCTTTGATCAGCAGTGCAAGATCTGGCACAGGCGGGTCATCCCCAGATTGCCGCCGGTCATAACCACGACAACGTTTTTCCCAGCAAGTTCTTGTTTGATCTTGAAAGCCGCCGCCAAGGCCGCCGCCCCGGCCACCTCGGCCAGGTTCTGCGTGTAGCGCAGGGCCAGCCGCACCCCCTCCAACAGTTCCTCCTCACTCAGCAGCACCACATCCTTGACCCGGTTCTGAAGGATCATAAAAGGGATCTCATAGACCGATCGCGCTGCCAGACCATCCGCCACGGTGTCGGCGGGCGCGACCGTCACCTTCTTCCCCTGTTGCCAGGACGCGTGGAAAGACGGCATCCGTGCTGCTTGAACGCCGATCAACTCGACATTGGGATTGATTCCCTGAATCACCCGGCCGAGAGCCGCACAACCGCTGCCGCCCCCGATCGGCATGATCATGGTGTCCACCTTCGGCAGTTCCTCGAAAATTTCCAGACCCATGGTGGCTATGCCGTTGAGCAGCTTGGGTTCATTGCCCTGCCGCAAATAATAGTAGCCGGCATTTTCGGCCAATTCCTCACAATAATCCTGTACTTCGTAGAAGTCCCGGCCGTGTTCGATGAGCTGGGCCCCATAGCTGATTATCCCGGCATTGACTTCGGGATTGTTGTCTTCCGGAACCACCACATTGCACAGGATGCCGCGCGCCTGGGCGGCCCAGGCCACCGCCAGCCCATGGTTGCCACGAGTCCCCACGACAATACCGCGGTCCACGACGGAAGGGTTTAGGTCCGCCATGAAGTTGACCGCCCCCCTCACCTTGAAAGAATTGGTAGGGAGGTGGTTTTCGTGTTTCACATGGATTGCCGCTCCCAGTTCATCTGAGATCCGCTTGTAGTAGGTCAGTTGTGTACGGTGCAGAACCTGTTCCACCTTCTTGCGCGCCTTGAAAATCTCAAGCATATTCACTTGGTCGGCCAGTTGCTCGTAGAGTCTGCTCATGCTCCCCCCTAACACCAACAGCTTTCGTGAACCACCTTGGCCTTACGGGCCACAACGATGCATGAAAGTCGTCATTCTCCCGCCCGCGGCGGGACGGGAATCCAGAAAAATGGCCTGGATACCCGCTTTCGCGGGTATGACGGGTGGACTTTCATAAGAACTGGAAGGTTCACTCCCACGGAAAGACCCTGTCCTCGGCGTCCGCGTACCCGAACCGCGCTCTGTTTGCTGATAAGCCTTTCATTGCCGAGGCCGAGACCACTATAGCGGAAAAAGCGGCGACTGAGCAATCCAAAGTAAGCTGCCCCACGAAGGCCAAGTCCGGTTTTTCCATGTTGATAAACGGTCGCAGGCGTGCTAAAGAGGACCCGTCAACCAAGCGGGAGTAGCTCAGTTGGCAGAGCGTCAGCCTTCCAAGCTGAGGGTCGCGGGTTCGAATCCCGTCTCCCGCTCCACCTTCACAAAAATGATGGTCCGCACTTCCCACAGCATTCCCCACACCCAAACCGAAAATGCTCTTTTGTGCTCCCTCAAGAAACATACCGGCAGGGTCACCGGTCGGCGCTGCCTCTCAAAGAAATCATCACTCCAAGCTCGCGTCGTTGCATATGGTGACGCTTCTTTCGGACGCGGTGCGTTGTATTAGGTGGACCCCTTTCTAGCAGCGGAGATGCACCCAGCAAGAGCTACTTGATCGCGTTTCGGCAATGGCCGGCGCACCGGGATTTCTGAGATTCGCCAGAATGAGCATAACTGCTGTGCATTTGCGACGGTTGGGTCTTCGAACCATAGCGAGAGCTTCAGCCGGCTTGTTTGGTGGGAGTGGTTGGGTGGAAGTAAGGATTACAGAGTGTGGCAGATTGCAGCGTCGATAGGTGAAAACGTCGGGAAAGTTTACAGTCGGAGGTGGCATTCAGCGGTTCGCTAAAATTAGCTTAAATTTTATGGTGTTACGGTTTGATTTGGGTTGAGCGTGCGAAAGAGGTGTCGGAAAGGTTTACAGTTCAGGAGGACACTGGATTTGCCTGTTGGACTGCGGAGCGGCTTTTGATGCGGTTTTGGATGGTTGGCATGGATAGTGCTGAATCAACACCGGGGTTTTGGGGTGTGACTTGCCGTTTTGTCACTGAAGGAAACATCAGTGATTTCAAGGGATTTTCGCAGTATTTCAGAATGGAAGGGGAAATGAAGATCTGATGGGGGTGTGGATTGCGCTCTTGGCCGTCTATTAGGTAGTAAGTCCTACATTGCCGCTGACTGGATGCTAATTTACCTCACTTGATTATCCTGCACCTACGTAAACCGAAGCCTTCCGCATCAATAACTCGGGCCAAATAGCAACTGTAGTTTCGCTTATTCAGGGTCCCGAAAGACTACTTTTCAGGTGAGGAGGACCAGATGAAGTTACGCTCCGCAATGGTTTCGATCTTCGTCACGGTGTTGCTAGCGGTTCTAACGCTTGGCGGGTTTGAACCTGCCAGCGCCGCGCCCTTTGCCTACATCACCAACAGTGGTGGTAACACTGTCTCCGTAATCGACACTGCTACGAATGCCGTGACGGCCACAGTGAATGTGGGAAACTATCCTTTTGGTGTCGCTGTTGCCCCGGATGGGGCGCGGGTCTATGTGGCTAACTACTTCTACGGTGGCTGCTCGGTGATCTCCACAAGCACCACTACCGTACCCGCCACGATGTTGGAGGGGCTCCCGCGCCCAGCATTATCGTGGGCTGCTGAGCCTGCACCTCGACTCAGCCCAAAAGTGTCCGGTAGTGCGTCTCAGAGGGGGAAAAGATGGGTCTTGAGGCCTGCCCATATAGAGTCTCTCATGGTACACGGTCAAAACACTTTCCGGCAGATAAAGGAGGCCATTATGTCGATGAAACGAAATGCACTCCCCATCAGGCATTTTCATGCCGCCCTCGTGGTGCTTGGGTACATCTGCACATTCCTAACCCCTATTGTCGTCGGCAGATCTTTTTGTCTCTGCGCTTAGTGAAGGGACCGTGTTTACTGCCAGTTCTTCAGGCACATACAGATTCACAATAGAGAGTGGGGCTATGGAAGTGTGTCCCAAGCGTCCCGACCCGAACACCCCGAGTGGTGGGGAATGGCAAACACGGCTTGTGATTTTCAAGAACCGTGCAGTTCGGTGGTTTGGTAGCCCTTATGCTAACCCGATAAATTGGGATTTTACACTTGGTGACGCAACCCTCCAGTCGACATTTCAACAGGCCCAACAAATTGGCGCCGGTATGTTTGTAGATATCGAACTGGCACAAAACGACTACCTGATATTTCTTGCCAATGATTCCACTGGTAACTTTGTGGATAATTCTGGCGGTGTGGCTATTAATGTTGCCTTCAGCCCTGGGATACCAGGCCCCGGGTCTGTGCAGTATATCCTGGCAACTCCTGACACAACTCCGGGCGGGGGGAGTCCAGGGGAGGTTTTCCTGTTCACCTTTGCAGGGACAGACTCCCTGGCTTCGCTGCCTGCCATTCCGGCCAACCAGACCGACGCGCCAAACTATGTGGCCTTTAGTCCGACAGGTGAACTGTTTGTCTCCAATCATAATGGCGGCAGTATCTCTCGCTTTACCATTGACACCAATGGCAACTATTCACCCAATGGCACAATCACCGGCAACAGCCTGGAGAGTGTCCATGGGCTGGCCTTCAGCGGGACTGGCGAGCTCTTTGCGGCAAACTGGCTCAACGGAACCATATCTCGCTTTTTGTTCGGAGCACAAGGCAATGCCATTCCTAATGGAACCATCACAACGGGTGGAGCCAATCAGGGCTTGGCTTTCTCGTCGGGAGGTGAGCTCTTCAATACCGACTTTGGGGCCAATGTCCGCCGATTCCTCTTTGATTCGACCACGGGCACGGAAATTCCCAATGGGTCCTTCGCGGTCTCCGGTGCGTCCCGGCTCCACGGCCTGGCATTCAACACCCAGGGTGAACTCTTCATCGCCGATCCCGATAACGATCGCCTGGTGCGGTTCACCTTTGACAACGATGGCAATCCGGTCAGCAACGGCACGATCGCGGTCTCCGGGGGCCCGATTGACGTCGCCTTCAGTCCCGCGGGCGAGCTCTTTGTTTCTTGTCACTTTGGTGGTGGGCTGCAGCGCTTTCTGTTCGATGAAGCCGGCACTGCAACACCCCATGGCGTCGCTCCCTTCGACCACTTGGGTGGAGTTGCCATTTCCGATCCACCCACCATTCCGGGGTGACCTTCACCCTGGGAGACCTCGCCGGCACGTGGTACTTCCAGGTCTTTGCGGACAGCCCCTCGACGAATGCACCCTACTGGGTGCTCAGGGACCATAACGTCGACGCGAGCGGGGCTGTGACCGGAGGGACAGCTATCAATGATCACGGAGTAACCAAGACACTCACCGGCGGCACGCTTGCGATCGACGCTGACGGTCAGGTGGCTGGCTCTGTCACGCTCTCGGACGGGGTCACCGAAAACCTCCCACGGTAAGCTGGATGCGGGCAAGACCATCCTCACCATGGTGAACTCAGATCCAAATTATCGTGGGCTGTTTGTGGCAGCCAAGGGTGGGGGGACTTTCACCCAGGCAGACCTTGCCGGCACCTGGTATTTTCAGGTGATGGCGGATTTCACAACGGCCAATTACCCCCTGTGGGGCTCGGGGACCATGACGGTCGATGCGAACGGGGCGGTCACGGGGGGAACTGCCGTCAATAGCCTGGGTCAAACCGACACGCTTACCGGCGGCTCACTCACCATCGACAGTGCCGGACAGGTCACCGGTTCCGTGATCCAGGGTGGCGGTATCAGCCAGGACCTACCGTACGGAAAACTGGATGCGGGGAAGACTTTCCTCACCATGGTAAACTCGGCCCTAGACCTTCGCGGGCTGTTTGTGGCAGCCAAGGGTGGGGGTACCTTCACCCAGGCAGACCTCGCCGGCACCTGGTATTTTCAGGTCTTTGCGGATAGCCCCTCGACCAATGCGCCCTACTGGGGCTGCGGGACCATGATGGTCGATGCCACGGGGGCTGTGACCGGCGGGACGGCTGTCAATGATCAGGGGGTAACCAAGACGACTCACCGGCGGCACACTCACAATCGACGCTGAGGGCCAGGTCACCGGGTACTGTCGCACTCTCGGACGGGGCTCCGAGAGCCTACCCCACGGCAAGCTGAATGCGGGCAAGACCGTCCTCACCATGGTGAATTCAGATCCGGACTACCGAGGGCTGTTTGTGGCCGCTAAGGGAAGTGCCATAGCAACCAGCATCAAGAACGACATCCTGTGGAGGAACACTTCAAGCGGCGACAATGTAGTCTGGTACATGAACGGGAAGGACTTTGCCGGATGGGACTACCTGCCCACCGTCGGTGATCCGGACTGGACCATGGTGGGCACGGATGATTTCGATGGAGACGGCAAACCCGACATCCTCTGGAGAAACACCCCAACGGGCGCCAACGTGGTCTGGTACATGGACGGGAAAGCGTTTAAGGGGTGGCATTACCTGCTTACCGTCGAAGATCAGGATTGGACCATCGTGGGCACGGGCTATTACAACAGTGACAGCAAGCCTGACATTCTGTGGAGGAACACCTCAACGGGTGAGAATGTGGTCTGGTACATGAACGGAGCCACGTTCATCGGGTGGGATTACCTCATGGCCATCCATGATCCCACCTGGACCATCGTGGGCACGGGCTATTTCAATGATGACAGTAGGCCTGACATCCTCTGGAGGAACACCAGCTCAGGCGACAATGTCGTCTGGTACATGGATGGGGCAACATTCATCGGGTGGGATTACCTCATGACCGTCGGTGATCTGGACTGGACCATCGTGGGCACGGGCTATTTCAACAGTGACAGGCAGCCCGACATTCTCTGGAGGAACACTGCAACGGGCACCAACGTGGTCTGGTACATGAACGGGAAGGACTTTGCCGGATGGGATTACATTCTGCCTGCCGTCACCGATCAGGACTGGAAGATTGTGGGACAATAACGCAGGTCGAGGCCAATGCTCTATGCCATGAGTACCGTTGAAGCGATACCGAGAGGCTACCTTCCCCGCGGTCCAGTTGTACTGAATGTGCATACTCGAGGCCCCTGGGGTGTTGGATTAAGGGCGTAGCGATCCACGGCCATCGAATGACAGGCAACGACCTCCAAAATCGTCCGAATCGCTCGGCGCTGTGAAACCGGTCGAGAGTTTCTGACAGTAGTCGAGAGTCTTTTAACCAATCATTCGCAAGGCATGAACGGTTCCACACGGAGGGGATGGGATGAGTCAACGGATTTCTTTCAAAGTTTTCTTTATGGCATTGATATTGGCGGCTGTTTTCATGCCAACCTTTGGCGTCCAAGTGAGTCCGGTTGCATCTGTCGGCACGGGTCTGCACACCCAGGATCAGGTTGATCTGGCTGTCGGACCGGTTACCCAGATCGGTCCATCGGCCGCCAGTGAGATGCTTCAGTTCAAGGCGGTGACCACATTGTTGGGTTTCAGAGAACCAAGGCCTACCTGGTGGGCCTGGATCATGCGCTGAGCGTTGAGTTTCTCGGCACGCCGGGTGTGATGCCGAGGACGGATGGACAGGCTAAGCCTGCCGACGAAAGGGGCAAGATTCCTGCTCTGGGCAAGGTGCTCTACGCTGATCTCTGGGAGGGCATAAGCCTGGTTTATGAAGCAAAAGAGCACGGCATCGCCGAGAGCACCTACGAGATTGCCACCGGGGCGGATGTATCGAGAATTCGGTTGCGCTACAATGTTCCGGTGGAACTGCAGGGGGATGGCTCCCTCAAGTTCAAATTCGCCCCTGGGTATCTTACTGAATCCCCGCCAGTTGCCTGGCAGGAGTTCGATGGCAAGCGGGTACCGGTGGAAGTGGCGTTCCGGGTCTCGGATGGTGAGATTGGGTTCAGCGTTGGGGAATACGATCGGGGCCACCCGCTTACCATCGACCCAAGCTATGCCTGGCACACCTTCTATGGGTCTGGAAATGATGATTCAGGCTGGTCCATTGCTGTGGATGGCGGGGGCAACGTCTATGTCTCGGGATACAGCTACGATACCTGGAACGGCCCCGCGGGCGAGTCTCCACTACACGTCCATAGTGGAAGCTCTAACCTTTTCGTGCTGAAACTCAACAGTAGCGGCGCCTACTTGTGGCACACTTTCTATGGTAGTGGTAGCGACGGCATTGCTGTAGACGGCAACGGCAACGTTTATATCACGGGAGGAAGCAGTGCCAGCTGGGGATCTCCGCTCCATGCTCATAGCGGTGGCTATGACAGGGTTGTGCTGAAACTCGGTACCAATGGTGCCTACCAGTGGCATACCTTCTACGAATCCACCAGTGAAATTTATGGCGCCATTGCTGTAGACGGCAACGGCAACGTTTATATCACGGGAGGAAGCAGTGCCACCTGGGGATCTCCGCTCCATGCTTATAGCGGCGGCTTTGACATCGTAGTGCTAAAACTCGATACCAACGGTGCCTACCAGTGGCATACTTTTTATGGATCCGCCAATTGGGATTCCGTCTACGGCGTTGCCGTAGACGGCGGCGGCAACGTCTATGTCACTGGAAGTAGCTTTGAAACTTGGGGATCTCCGCTCCATGCTTATAGCGGCGGCTTTGACATCGTAGTGCTAAAACTCGATACCAACGGTGCCTACCAGTGGCATACTTTTTATGGGTCCGGCTGGCCCGATTTCCCCGACGGCATTGCCGTAGACGGCGGCGGTAACGTCTATGTCACTGGAAGTAGCTATGTAACTTGGGGATCCCCACTCCATGCTCATAGCGGCTCCAATAACGATGACATCGTGGTGCTGAAACTCGATAGCAATGGTGGCTACCAGTGGCATACTTTCTATGGTTCCGCCAATTCGGATTACGCCCGAGGCATTGCCGTAAACGTCGGCGGCAACGTCTATGTCACAGGATACAGCGATGCCACTTGGGGAACTCCGATCAATGATCATAGCGGCGGCTATGACATCGTGGTGCTGAAGCTCGATAGCAACGGTGTCTACCAGTGGCATACTTTCTATGGTTCCGCCAATTTGGATTACGCCCGCGGCATTGCCTTAGACGTCGGCGGCAACGTCTATGTCACGGGCTGGAGCGATACCACCTGGGGATCTCCGCTCCATGCTCATAGCGGCGGCGATGAGATCGTTGTGCTGAAGATGGCAAATGCCGTGGAAGGCGACTTCGACGGGGATGGCAAACTTGACCTTCTGTGGAGGAACACTTCAAGCGGCGACAATGTCGTCTGGTACATGGACGGGGCAACGTTCATTGGCTGGGATTGCCTTCCTGCCGTCGGTGATCCGGACTGGACCATTGTGGGCACGGGCTGATTTCAATGATGACGGTAAGCCGGACATCCTGTGGAGGAACACCAGTCTCGGGTGTAAATGTGGTCTGGTACATGTACGGACCGACGTTCATCGGCTGGGATTACCTGCCTACTGTCGAAGATCAGGACTGGACCATCGTCGGCACGGGCTACTTCAATAGTGACGGCAAGCCGGACATCGTATGGAGGAATACTGGCTCAGGCGACAATGTGGTCTGGTACATGAACGGGGCAACGTTCATCGGCTGGGATTACCTCATGGCCATCCCCGATCCAGCCTGGACCCTTGTGGGCACTGGCTATTTCAATGATGACAGTAGGCCTGACATCCTGTGGAGGAACACCAACTCGGGCGACAATGTGGTCTGGTACATGAACGGGGCAACATTTATCGGTTGGGATTACCTACTGCCTACCGTCGATGATCCGAACTGGACCATTGTAGGCACGGGCTATTTCAACGCTGATAGCATGCCCGATATCCTCTGGAGAAACACCTCAACAGGCGAGAATGTGGTCTGGTACATGAACGGGAAGGACTTCGCTGGCTGGGATTATATACTGCCTACCGTCACCGATCAGGACTGGAAGATCGTGGGACAATAGGAGACCGGGGGACTTGAGCGGTCTGGCAGCAACAAGCTTGAATTCACCCCGGTCTGGATGGATTGGAGGGCTGACGGCTTTCTCCATGGAAGACTTGGCTGAGGCATTGTTGCGACAACAGCATAGGGGGCGTGAAGCGGTCCCATTTTGGGACAGGGTTCGCATTTCTTTCTGGTGCAGGCTTCAGGTACTTTCAGTGCGGATCTGACCTTACCTGGTTGATCACGGTCAAATTGACAGGCCCCGGGGCAACTCGGGGCTTTCTGTTTCGGGGCATACCCATCAATCCTGAAAAACACGCTCTGCTGGCAGTGCGCGACCACCTTGAACGACCGTCCTTTAGGTAGCCCCATTCGTTTCGGTGGCTTGGAGGGGTGAACGAGTGGTGAACCATAGTCTTGGCTCACAACCGTCCCGCTTAATCCCCCTCTGGGAGACCCGCATAGCATCACGCTGCGACAGATACCATGACAACCCCTTAGCCTCTCAAGGCATGTTTGGTTTTACGGTTCTACGACAGGCACTTTTGCATAATATGGCAGGGTTTGGCGGCACCCCCCCGCAGCAGACTGCATTTGCTGAACATCACTGTGGGATACCCTTTGACCGTATTCATGACGCACACGCCCCAGTTCCCACTCCATCCTTGCGGCAATGGCGATAACCATGCATATTATGGCCAACCAAGCGCGACGCGCGCGATCGCCAACTTCCAAGTCATGCCATGTCCCTTACTGCAGCGGTTCAGTTCAACCCAGCTTTTTGCGTCGGCTGCGCGTGGCAAGAATTCTTGATTGTTAACCCTTCATTGGGGGGGGAACCACAAGGCGCAAAGGGTAACCGTGGCTTCCGCGGCGCGGTAGAGCGCAGCCGGTCGATTGGCCGTTGATTTGGTTTGGGACAGTTGTCCAAGTTCTACCCCATAAGGATAGAGGGGATCAGGAGGGATACCCCCTTCATGAGTTGTTGCGAATCGATACGGTTCATTTTGTTGGCCCGGGGCCCCATATTTCAGATCCGAGAAACTACCTCAACTTGCAGGAACCATTCATTCTCGTGGAAGATCGTGGATTAGGATGTGAAACGAAGATGCGCTCAAAGGATCCCCTGGTGACCAAGCAGATGCTGAAGAATCTTTGGGCCAAACACTTCAGATGCGATGAGCGATCCGCCATGAACCAAGACCAAAGGGATAGTATCCGAGAGTTGTACCAACTCGAGTGGCTCACTGACCCTTTCTGCCATGATTAGGACTATTTATCGGGGGGGGTGAATTCACGACTGCCCCATTCTTTTACGGGATTATTACAAAGGACGTTAGAATTGAATATCTTTAGAGGCATTGCGATTTTGTGTCCTCAGTTGATAATCATCCTTAATGGAGGGGCCAGGTTCGATTTGCTTTTCGGTTTTCAACGCACAGATGCTGGATTTAACACTCTATTGATTCTCCTTGTATTGGCTCCTGCTATTACTTTGATTTGGTTTATCGTCGAAATAATAATCTCTATTAGACTGGCTAAACGGCGAAATACAACGATATCTTTTCTGATGCCGGGGCTGGCTCTGTTATTTTTCTTGGAATCCCTTGGCATAGATATTTATATGGTACTTCATTTCAAAATGTAGCTTGATTCATACTAATGACACCCGGGCCGCTGACCAATGCTTTAGGGCACAAGAAAATACGAGGCATTCAATCCGCAACAGGTATAGTGTCGGCAAGAGTCCGTAGTCGAATAGTCGCTTTACCGATGCGCGCAAACAAGTCAAAATATCAAGGGAAAAGTCTACGGCAGATTGCATCATGAAAAGAACATCCGATGAACCCGTAACCGGCCTCCCGCGTTGTTGCTTGCTGATCCGGCACAGGGCGTGAGCCATCCTGGGGAGAGAGCCATGATTCAAAGATGTTTCATCGCCGCCTTATTTTTAACTTTGCTGACTGGGTGCGCAAATGTTTATTCCACCCAACCGATTGGAGAAAAACCTTACCAGATCAAAGGAGGAGGATTGGAAAGGGGTTTGGCTCAACAAGGAAGCAACCGTATCTATCAAGGTGGTTGATGGGTGCAATGGGCTGATCAAAATAGCCTGGGTTGATTGGAAAGACAACGAAGCAAAGCTCGAATGCTTTGAGGTCCAGCTGCGTAAATCTGAAAAATGGGTCTTTGGCAATGTGAAAGACCCGGATGGGAACAGCAAGAATCTATATTTGTGGGCCCCCATCAAGCTCAGCGGCGACATGTTGATCTATTGGCGCCCCATTGCTGAGAAATTCAAGGAATTGGGAAAGAGCGGCAAGCTTCCCTGTCGAGAGGAAGGCAAGAGCGACTGCATCCTCGGCGATCTAAGCCCGGAACATCTCAAGATCATCACTTCGCAGTCCGAGGGGCCGCTTTTCGATTGGGAGGATCCGTTCGTGTTTGTGCGGATCATCAAGTAAACCGAATTGACCCCTGGACCCAGCGACACGGCCTCCAAGAAGCCGCAGAGCCGGATCGGCCCCAACCGCCTGGTACATCCACAGAACAAAGGGCCCAACACATGAACCGTCACTCCGGCGAATCCTGCCTGCGGCGGGACGGGGTGACGGCTTCCGCCGGAATGACGAACCCAGGCTTTCGGACACTCAATTGCGTCTAGCTGCAAGAAGGAGCGCGCGACGTCTTCTTCCCCATCACCTACAGCCCAATGTCCATCGCCTTCCACCCGTTTTCATTGGAACCGGGCCATCGCCCGGACTCCCCTGAAGTGGTTTCAATGCACATAGATGCGATCACGAGTCATCGGCAGGTCGTTGTTCAATCCTTTCGAGAAGAGAATCTGGTAGACGCGCGACTCTCCGTATTTGAACCCCGCCGCGGAGCAGTGCAGATACAGCCGCCACATGCGGACAAAAACATCATCAAACATCTGGCGCAATCGGTCCGCGTGGCGTTCAAAATTTTCGGCCCACAGGTCCAGGGTGCGAGCGTAGTGCAGCCGCAGATTCTCCACATCGAGAACGGAGAACCCTCTCCTCCCCATTTCCCGCACGATTTCATCCAGGGTAGGCAGATAGCTGCCGGGGAAGATGTACTTCCACATCCATGGATCACTGTCCGACGGGGCATCCTTGCCAATGGTGTGCAGCAAACCCAATCCCCCCTGAATGAGGAGTTCATCCAGCTTTTTCATGAACACCGGGATGAATTCCTTTCCCACGTGTTCAAACATCCCAATGGAGACAACCTTATCGAATTTCCCGGTGAGGTTGCGATAGTCCTCGAAAACCACCTCGATCCTATTGTCCAACCCCAGGTCCTTGACCTTATCCCGGGCATATTGGTATTGCGATCGCGAGATGGTATTGCCAAGTGCCGCCACTCCATAATTTTGAACTGCGTGGATCAGCATTCCTCCCCATCCGCAGCCGATGTCGAGAAGTCTTTCCCCCGGTTGGAGCAAAAGCTTGCGGGCGATATGATCGTATTTCTGGCGCTGAGCCTGCTCCAAGGAATCGTCGAGACCGCGGAA
This sequence comes from uncultured delta proteobacterium, assembly GCA_963802715.1. Taxonomy (GTDB): domain Bacteria; phylum Desulfobacterota; class Syntrophobacteria; order Syntrophobacterales; family Syntrophobacteraceae; genus CAWDJT01. Next base: position 14,448 of record CAWDJT010000036.1, on the reverse strand, counting down.
GTATGCGCAGGAATAGGTCATGGTGGGGTCGAGGTAAAGGGCATAGAAATCGTCGCCTTGATCGTAATGGTGGCAGATGTTTTCGCATGCGCGGTTGCAGGTATTGGCAGTGGTCATCCGTAACACCCAAAAGAGCAACCTCTGCCAGCGTGAGATCGGGCTTCGATCGAACCCAATGCGGATCCCCAGGCGCATCAGTTCCTGCAGGTCACCATCCACTTCGAGCTCAGAAGCCATATAGGCTTCTCCAAAGCCCAAGAAACCCTTGGCAAGGATCTGCTTGGCGCAGTTTGGCGACTTCAGCCGGAGGGTCACGGCGCCGGAACGGGAAAGATCCCCGTGGCTCACCCGCTCGCCATCCCAGAATTCAAAGGCGAAATCGGCTTCCGGCTCCGCCTGATGCATCATTGTGGCGATCTTCGTGAAGGCTCCTTTCATATCCTGGCCTCCTTCCCGTTCGAACAGTCGGGGCTTTCCCATCACTGATGGGGCGGACTGCATTGCTGGCAGCCTTTCCCGCCTCAGCCGGCCAAACGAACATCACCCTCTACTTCTTCAGGTACGCCTCGGCCTCCTCGGTAAGCCGGTTGAGGGCATTTTCGAGTTGCCACCGCACCTGCTCCAGACCTTCCGAACTGATCGCTCGATCGACCCAAATGGGAGCATCAAAGGCCAGGACCACTCGACTGAAGGGTTTGGCCAGCACGGTCTGGTCCCAACTGCGGAACCGCCAGCAGGGTGAGGCCGCCATGCTGAACGGCACCAGCGGCGCCCCGGTGTAGCGGGCCAACAGCAGAATCCCTTTCTGTGCCACCCGGGCCGGCCCCTGGGAACCGTCGGCCAGGAGTCCCGCAAAGCAGCCGCGGTTGACATAGCCCATCATGGTGCGCAGCGCCTGGGCACCACCCTTCCCCGGGGACCCCCGTTCCACTTGATAGCCCAGGTGCTCCAGCACCCGCGTGATCAGTTCGCCGTCGCGGCTGCGACTCACCATGACCACCGCATTGAAACCGCGGAAGCGGTTGATGAGCGCCGGAAAAGCAAAGTGCCAGGTGGTACACAAGGCGGCTTGACCACTCTCGTACAAGGGTACCACCTGGTGCCAGCCCAGCACGGTGGTACGACAACTGGCATGCAGCAGCCGCAATGCCCCGGCCAAGATTCGCGGAACCACGGGCATTTGTGTCACATCCAAGCGCTTATACCATTTCTTCTGGGACATTCTTCCGTCCTCTATTAGCCAAGTCAGCTGATGCTGTGATATGGTTGTGTCGGTTGGACCGTACCGGTTTACTGGCCAATTCCGCCATCGGCGTCGGACCACTGCCGATATCCTTTTGTAGCACTGAATGAGGTTGGAGTCGATGGCATTGGCCATTTCCAATATTGCTTTGATTGGTTTTCGAGCCACCGGCAAAACCACCATCGGACAGGCTTTGGCAGCCAAACTCGGATGGACTTTCGTGGACATGGACGAACGGCTCACGGCCCAATTCGGAACCGACATCCACGCATGGGTGAAGCAACACGGATGGGAGGCCTTTCGTGACGCCGAGGCCCGCCTCCTGGGCGAACTCGCTTGCGGTCAAGGGCAGGTGGTGGCCACCGGCGGCGGCGTGATCTTATGCCCCGCCAATCGTGAGCGGCTTCGCCGGCGTTTTCTGGTCATCTGGCTCCAGGCCTCGGCTGCAAGTATCGAAGCACGTCTTGCCCAAGACCCCAAGACCGCCTCCCAGCGTCCGCCCCTCACCCAACTCTCCCCGCAGGACGAAATCACACATCTGCTCGAAGAGCGTACCCCGTTTTATGCCGCCACCGCCCACATGACCCTGAACACCGACGGCCAAGAAACCGCAACCCTGTTGACGTCGATTCTTGCTTGGCGCCGGCTGGATCAGGGCTGACCAACTGCTCTCGGATAGACACCTGCTCTGTGAATCTGGGGGATGTCATGGCGCGGGCAACAACAACGCCTGAAACGGAGCTGTCCTGATAGCTTCAAACCCGCTTCACAACGGATTCAAAACCACTCGGATGGGCTGGCTGAGATGCTTTCCCTCAGGCCTTATTCACCGACGGGACCTCTGAAGAGGCTGCGAGCTGGAATCAGGAGATCGGGCAGATGCATTCCTGAGAAAGTCTGCGAGGGGCTAATGGCGGGGCGATCACCGATTTTGTGACGCCATGAAGCGCCGTTCCAATTCCTGGGAGATGGCCTGTTGAAGGCAATCTGCATCCAACTCGCCATACTGGCACAGGCGCCGGTTCACGGTAACCAAAGGGGGAATGATGGCTCGGCTTTTAATGAGGTAAAAGGCCTGACGGGTTTCTTCGTCATCGGTGGTCATCATATCCACCAGATGGAAGGCTACCAGGCCCGGATAGCGTTGCTCATAAGCCTGCCGCAGTTGCTGCACTTGGTTTTCGTATGAAGGGACTGTGCCGCTCCCGGCGGCGGAACAACCGGAAGGACCTCAGGAGAAGGCTGGTTTTTCCAACCAGGGGAAATGGAAGATCTTAACGGTAATCATACTGGAGTTTGGCTCCTTGGATGGATGCTCACGTCCGGCTCCGCCACCTGAAGGAATTCGACCGAACGGCACTCTTTAACCAAGTCCCATCCATTTGTCAACTACGGTACCGCCGGTTTTTGCCGTGGATTTCATTTTCTTGATGGGACTATAATCCAGCGATTCAATTGCAGGAGCACCGCTGGTACGCCCATTGTGAAAACTGTGAGAATTGGCATCCATCTACAAGATCTCCAGGAATTGAATTGGCAGGGGAACTGAACTGAAAAGGCAGAACGCTGTTATATGAGCACACGCGATCGGCCCGGTCTGGTCTACGCCGACAGCCAGGGTAACATCTTTGAATGGCCCGAATGGGAAATGGCCGGAAGCAGCAGCGGGGAGCGGCGGCGTCTGGCAGCCGGTGAATGGATGCCGCTGCCTCCCGGAAGTGAACTGTTCGTCCTCCCGGGCCGCCTGCCGGTGGGCTACGATCCCCGGCGCCGGCTGTTTGAGGTGATGCATCACGATCCCCACCAACAAGGTCAAGCCGTTCAGGCGGTGGCGGCCTTCATTGCCCCGGCGCACACTCAGATTTACACGGCCGCCTATCAGAGCCTCCCCCAGCGGCCGTTGCTGCCGCTTTTTGCCTACACGGCGCTGGGCTGGTATCGCGGCGAATTCGTGGTGAGCGCGGTCCGCGTCGACCCCAGCGAGCGTCAGGATTCCCGCCATTTCGTCCAGGACCGCATCACCCGCAACGCCCGCCGGCGCATGACCGCGCAGCGCAGCAACCGGCTGCTGCAGCATCTGGGCCGATGCGCTCTCAGCTATGGTTGCCCGGCAGCCCGCAACTATTTCCTGGACCGGTGGGAAGCCCCACTTCCCACGTCACCCGGGTGCAACTCCCGCTGCCTGGGCTGCATCAGCCTCCAGGAACACAGTGGCCTGTGCGCCACCCAGGACCGGATCACTTTTGTGCCCTCACCCCAGGAGATCGCTGATGTGGCCATCCCGCACTTGATGCAGGCGCCGGGTGCCGTGGTCAGTTTCGGCCAGGGTTGCGAAGGTGAGCCGCTGCTGCAGGCTGCCACCCTGGAACAGTCCATCCGACTGATGCGCGCCGCCACCGGCCGAGGGACCATTCACTGCAACACCAACGGCAGCCTCCCCAAGGCCATGCAAAGGCTTCGCGGCGCAGGACTCGACAGTATCCGGGTCAGTATCAACAGTTGCCGTCCCGATTACTACAACGCCTACTACCGACCTCACGGCTACCATTTTGACGACCTCAAGCGTTCCATTCAGACCATCAAGAGAGACGGCGGCTACGCCTCCATCAACTATCTGGTGATGCCCGGGCTTACCGATGAGGAGGCCGAACTGGCGGCATTGTCCCGTTTCATCGAAGAAACCGGGGCCGACCTCATTCAGATGCGCAACCTCAACATCGACCCCGAGTGGTATCTGGAAGGCATTGGGTACCAGCCGAATGGAGCCAAGCTGGGCATTCTTACTCTGATGGAGCGCCTGCGTCAGACCTTCCCCCATCTCCAGTTCGGCTACTTCAACCCTTGCCTGGAACCCGCTGCGCTGGCCACGGAAAGCCAGCCACTGCAGAAACGTCCCAAACCCCGAAGAAATCAGAGAAAGCGAGACGCATGAAGCAGCCCTTTGACGTGGTCATCATCGGCGCCGGGATCGTTGGCTTGGCGACGGCCATGAAACTGGTTCGTCTCTATCCACAGCTGCGGGTGGCGGTGGTGGAAAAGGAGTTGGGTCCGGCTCGGCATCAGACCGGACACAACAGCGGCGTGATCCATTCGGGTCTGTACTACCGGCCGGGATCACTCAAGGCCCGCACCTGCGTGGATGGCGCCCGGCAGCTGCGGGAATTCTGTGAGAAACATGGGGTCCCCTTTGAGATGTGCGGTAAGGTGGTGGTGGCCACCGAACCGGATGAAATCCCGCGCCTGTATGAATTGCATCGCCGCGGTTTGGCCAACGGTGTCGCCGGCTTGCACCTACTGACTTCGGAGCAGCTGCGGGAAATTGAACCCAATGCCGCTGGGTTGGAGGCGCTCCAGGTAGGCTCCACCGGTATCATCGATTTCGCTCAGGTCGCCCGCGCTTACGCTCGTGTGTTCCAACAACACGGCGGTTCGCTGCTGTTCAACCATGCGGTGCTTGCCATCACTACCTCAGCCACCGAGATTCATCTCCATACTATTGAGGGAACCATCAGCACCCGCGGCATGATCAACTGCGGCGGGCTGTATTCCGACCGCCTGGCTCGCCTGGCCGGGCTGCACCCCCCCTGTCGGATCGTGCCATTTCGTGGTGAATACTATGCCTTGAAAGGAACCAGCGCTCACCTCGTCAACCACCTCATCTATCCGGTGCCCGATCCGCGTTTTCCTTTCCTGGGGGTCCATTTCACCCGGTTGCTGGACGGCCGTCGGGAAGCGGGGCCCAATGCGGTACTGGCCTGGGCTCGCGAAGGTTACCGGAAAACCAAGGTCAACCCGGCGGAATTGGCCGAAACCTTGACCTACCCTGGTTTCTGGCGGTTGGCCGGGCGCTACTGGCGAGCCGGTTTGCAGGAAATGCTGCGATCCTACAGCAAGACACGGTTCGTGCGCGCATTGCAGCGGCTGGTGCCGGCAATCACAGCCGCCGATCTCGAACCGGGCGGCGCCGGGGTCCGGGCCCAGGCCCTCGACGCCAGTGGCAGGCTTATCGACGATTTCGTCCTGCTCACCGCCGATCGTTCGGTGCACGTGCTCAATGCGCCGTCACCAGCGGCCACATCGGCCCTGGCCATCGCCGATCAGATCCTGGACTCGGCCAAGGGATGGACTACCGGTACTGCTGTGACACCGAAGCAGATCCATTCTCGCCTTCGGCCGCTTGGATTGAAGCTACCTGAAGTCTGACGGTCGGATCTTTCGCTTTCGCCGGTGACGTGTTTCGATCTTCATCCGTGTTTATCGGTGTTCATCCGCGGCAAAAAGGAGTGTCGACATGAGGAATCCGTTCCAGAGTTGCCGTCAATGATTCTGGTCATGGCGGTCACCCTTTTTCTGGCAGCTTCCGCCGCGGCCGATGGTCTCATTATTATCAAGCACCCACCAGATCATATCCGTCCGCCTGTGCCGCCTCACCGCCACCCCTTTGCCCCCCTGGAAGTGACCTTTCACCGCGTCAAGGTCGGCATCAAGGATCAGGTGGCCCACACCGATGTGGACCAGGAGTTCTACAACCCCAATCCGCAGCGTCTGGAAGGTGACTACCTTTTCCCTATTCCCAAGGGCGCGCAGATCGACAAGTTCTCCATGGATATCGACGGCAAGATGGTCGATGCGGAACTGCTCGACGCCGCCAAGGCACGCAGCATCTACGAAGACATCGTGCGCCGGTTGCGCGATCCAGCCCTGATGGAATACGCCGGGCAGGGACTGTTTCGCGTCCGCGTCTTTCCCATCGAACCGCACAGCAAGAAGCGCATTCAGCTCAAATACACCGAACTGCTGCACCGCGACGGAAATCTAACCGCCTACAGCTACCCGCTCAACGTGGAGAAGTTCTCGGCCCAGCCACTCAAACAGGTAGCCATCCAGGTGGATGTGGAATCACCGCAGGCCATCAAGACCGTCTATTCACCCAGCCACAAGGTCGATGTGAACCGCCATGGCGATCATCGCGCCGTGGTCGGCTACGAAGACAGCAACATCCGCCCCAACACCGATTTTCAGCTATTCATTGGGACCGAACCCCGTGGGGACGTGGGTTTCAACCTGATGACCTTCAACGATGCCCAGGATGGCGACGGTGGTTATTTCCTGCTGCTGCTCTCGCCCGGTGCCTGGGCCGGCGATGACCGGGTGGTGAAAAAGGACGTGGTGCTGGTGCTGGACACCTCGGGGTCCATGGCCGGTGAGAAGCTGGAACAGGCTCGACGAGCGTTGAAATTCTGCGTGGCCAACCTCAATGATGGCGACCGCTTCGAGGTGGTACGCTTCAGCACCGAAGCCGAAGCCATGTTCGGCAGGCTCCAGGACGCCTCCAAGGAAAACCGACAGCGTGCCAACACGTTCGTGGATGGTCTGAAACCCATCGGCGGCACGGCCATCGAAGACGCGCTGCTGCTGGCCCTCAAACCCCTGGCCGGACGTTCCGAAAAGGACCGCCCCACCATGCTCATTTTCTTGACCGACGGCCTCCCCACCATCGGCAACACCGACGAGAAGACCATTCTGGCCAGTGTCACCAAAGCCATAGGGGATAGCAGCGTGCGGGTTTTCTGCTTCGGCATCGGCACCGACGTCAACACCCACCTGCTCGACAGCCTGGCCGAAAAGACCCGGGCCATCTCACAGTATGTGCTGCCCAGCGAGGACCTCGAAGTCAAGGTTTCCAATTTCTACAGCAAGATCAGTTCGCCGGTGCTGGCGGGGTTGAGCCTCGAAGTGGACAGTCCGGTGCGAGTGAATAAGCTCTATCCGACAGCCTTATCCGATCTTTTCAAGGGCGACCAACTGGTGGTGACCGGACGGTACAGCGGCAGCGGTACCGTGCCCGTCGCGATCAAGGGCAGCGTTAATGGCAAGGAACGGCGGATAACCCACCAGGGCGATTTCGCCGCCGTCGGCAAAGCCATGGAACACAGCTTCATCCCGCGACTCTGGGCGACTCGCCGGGTGGGCTATCTGCTCGATGAAATCCGGCTGCGGGGCGAGAACCCCGAATTGCGCGATGAAGTGGCGGCCCTGGCAAGGCGCTACGGCATTGTCACCCCATACACGTCATACCTCATAGTGGAAGATGAGAAACGCCGCAACGTACCGCAAGAACTGCGGGTGATGCGACCGGAAACCGATCCGGCGGGTCGAGGTCGAGCGCAGGAGAGCTATCGTAGCCTCATGCAAGCCAAATCCGGATCGGAAGCCGTGGCCGGTGCCAAGGCCACCGAAGCGCTTAAGCGTGCTTATGCGCCGGCGCCGGCGGCCCAGGCAGCAGACAGCCTGGCGCGAGTCGGTGCCGCCGGCAAAATGCCCACCGACGCCGCGGCTCGTTCCGAACGCGAGGCGGTCGAGCGAGCAGCTGCCGAAGAATCGCGTTTCGTGCAAGGCCGGACCTTCTTCCGCAACGGCGATTTGTGGGTGGATCAGCGGGTCTCCGAGCAAACCAAGGCCAAGCGAGTGCGCATCGAGTTCGCATCCAATGAGTACTTCGAGCTGCTCAAAAAGCACCCCGAGGCCCAGCCGTGGCTAGCTTTGGGCACCAAGGTGACACTGCTGCTGGCCGGCACCATCTTTGAAATATCGGATTGATGTAAAGGGATCCAAAGCACGGAAATCGGTCAACGGACTCAAGACACCAGACACAGGTATTAAAGACCGAAGATCCAGGTCCGAGCGGCCCCTGCCAAAGGGGCTCATCAGAAAGGAGAACTCTCCATGAATCGGATACGTTGCGCCATTTTCATTGGTGTTGTGCTCTGCCAGGCCCTGTGGGCATTGCCCCTGGCAGCCCAGCAGGCGACCTCGCCGCCGCCCGCGGAAGGCGGCAAGAAGGCCCAGATCGAGGTGTGTTTCGTGCTCGACACCACCGGCTCCATGTCCGGGCTCATCGAAGGGGCCAAGATGAAGATCTGGTCGATCGCCAACGATATCGTCCGCGCCCGCCCGGCGCCGGATCTGCGGCTCGGACTGATCGGCTACCGCGACCGTGGCGATGAATACATCACCAAGGTCTACGACCTCACCGACGACATCGATGCCATATACGGACACCTCAAGGAATTCAAAGCCGGTGGCGGCGGCGACGAACCGGAATCGGTCAACCGGGCACTGTTCGAAGCCGTCAACAAGATGAGCTGGAATGCTAGCCGCGAGGTCCTCAAGATCGTCTTTCTGGTGGGCGATGCCCCCCCGCACATGGACTACAGGGACGACGTCAAATACCAGGAAACCTGTAAGAGCGCCGTCAAGAAGGACCTCATCATCAACACCGTCCAATGCGGCGTCAATACGCGCACCACTCCCGTTTGGCAGGAAATCGCCAAACTCGCCGAAGGCTCCTTCGTCCAGATTGGCCAAACCGGCGACATGGTGGCGGTTGCCACTCCCTATGACAAGGACCTGGCCGAGGTTCACCGCGACCTGGAAGCCACCGTGGTGCCCTATGGGAGCGCCGAAACCCAGAGCAAGGTCAGAGCAAAGGTAGCCGTTGGCGCTGCCGCGCCCGCGCCGGTTGCCGCCGACAAGGCCGCCTATATGAGCAGGGGCGGCACAGGGAAAGTGGTAACCGGTGAAGGGGAGTTGCTGGATGCCCTGGAAACGGGCCGAGTGAAGCTGAAGGACCTCAAGGAGGAACAGCTTCCCGAGGAACTGAAGAAATTGACGCCCGCGCAGCGAGAATCCTCCATCAAGGAAAAACAGGCCAAACGCAAGGAACTGCAAAAGAAGGCCGCCGACCTGGTCAAGCAGCGCGATGCCTACCTCGACACCGAACGCCGCAAGCAGGCTGACGCCGGCAAGAAGGACGCTTTCGATGCCAAGGTGGGGGAAATGATCCGCGAGCAGGCCAAGAGGAAAGCCATTGTCTACGACGGGCCATAGCGGCAGATGATCTTCGATTTCTGCAGAACCCACATTTCGTTGCTCTCGCCGTCAGGCGGTACTATCCGTCTGGCGGAAGAGCACGATCATCTCTTCCCCTGCCCTTCCAAAAAGATCACCAGGCTTTCCACCAGTTCGGCCATGAAGCCGAAATCCAGCTTGTCCATGGTGTCAGCCACAGAGTGGTAATAGGGGTTGCGGAAAAAGGCCGTATCGGTCACCATCACGGCTTCATAGCCCTGGTCCCAAAACGGGGAATGATCGCTCAGCCGAACCGACGGCAATAGCCAGCCGCTGAACGGAACGGTCAGGGTCACTACCGGCAGGTCGGGGTTGCGGCGAAAGGCTTGGGTGATGGAACGAGTCAGTCCCCGGGAAGCCGAAATTGCCCACCACCCCGATGAAGTTCCCCTCCTTGGGGTACTTTCGAAACATCAGTGGCAAAGGATATCTCTGGCATCCGGGCTGATTACAGGTGTACCCCACCATTTCCAGACAGATCATGCCATCGATGCGTTCCCCGGTTCTTTTCGCCCGCCTGGCATAGACCCGGCTACCCATGGTACTCGTGCCAAAGGCCGGCGGCTCCTCCAGGGCAAAGGCCACGAAGGTGACGCGCAGATCGAGCGCCGCCTTGCCTCGCTGTGCCGCCAGACATCGGGCGGTCTCCAGCAGCACGGCCACGGCGCTGGCGTTGTCATCCGCCCCCACCGTGCCCATTACCGAATCGTAGTGAGCCCCCACCACCAGGCAACGACTCGGATGGTCCCCGAAATCCAGCGTCGCGATCACATTGGCCACGGTGAAGCTCTGGTACTGGTAGGTGTCCAGGGTCACCGGCAGCCCCATGCCGCGCCAGACCGATTCGATGTAGGTTTCGGTTCTCTTGAGATTAATCGGCAGAAAGACACTGCGTTCCCCGATGGCGACGGTAAGTTCCCGGACATGCTGATGCAATCGTTCCCTGGTTTCTTCCTTGCGGATCATTCGTTCCTCCCTGGCGGCCGGTTCATGAATGCCAGGATCACAGCCAACCACCAGCACCATGGCCATGATGCCGGCGCCTTTTCCCAAACACCCCAGCAATCGCAGGAGGAAGATTGACATGTTCCTGCTCATTTGTTATGCAACCGCACGGGCTTTGCCCATAGTGATCAAAAAAGGAGCAGCCATGCCTATCTATGAATTCCGGTGCGCCCAGTGTGGCAATGTCCAGGAGATTTTGGTGTCCAGCAGCAACGCCGAAGTGGAGATGAAATGCGAGCAATGTCAGGGTGAAGTATTGGAACGCATCCTGAGCTGCGTGAGCTATACCATGGGGTCGTCATCCGGAGACGCCACCGGTCCCACGGTTACCAACAAAACCTGTGGGCCGGGCAAGAGCTGCACCACCATCGACCTGCCGGGCTACACCCGCTAATCGCAACAAGCGGTAGCCGCTACCTGGTGTCCTGTACCGATTCGATCGCTTCCTTGATCCGCTCTGCCGGGAATACTTCCAGCAACGATTGACAGGGAATGTCTTTGTTGTTGGTCACCGTTGCCGACAGTTATCCCCAAGGCCTAGGAAGAATTCACTTCACCTCAAATTCGAAGACACGCTCCAAAGTGTCCTCTATAATGACCCGGATGACATACCGGCCCTTGGGGTCACCGGCAGCGATTGACCAGAAGTTGAAGATCAAACCGTCCTCCGGCTCCACCTCGCGCTCCAGAACCGAGACTTTTTTGTCCTCGGAAATGGAATGCTTCTGGGCCTCCCTATCTCCCCAAGTTGTCGGGGCAGCTGGCAAAGTAAACTCCTCTCGCCATCGAATCTTAGGTTTCTTCGTCTGAAGATGGATGATCCAGCCGTAGCCTTGGTTCTCGATCATCGGGACTTCTTTTGTCGAAATGAAAGCGGGTTTTCCTGATTCCGGCGGATTCACAAGGCCAAAGTCGGTCCGAAGAATCTCGATGTCCGCCGCCATGGAACGGTCCATCTTGGGGGCCACTTTCGGATTCAGAGCCGCTGTCGACCATCCAGTCCACAGAAGAAGAAAGGGCACAAGCATTACTCCAGAGACTTTCATGAACATCCCTCCTCAGTACACGCCAACAGAATAAAGTGATCAACAGATGCACCGTCACTCCGGCGAAAGCCGGGGTCCAGTCCCGCGTTTCGCGGGATTGAAAAACCTTGGATTCCGGCTTCCGCCGGGATGACGAACGCAGGATTGGCGTCCCTGTCCGCTTTCTTGTCCTTGCTCATCCTTCGCTCGGGGTATGTGCGCACGCCCGAGGATTCGCGTCATGATGCCATTGGCAACGATACGGGCACCTTTTTGAACAGTACAACGAAAGCCAGGATTCAAGCGCCCTTCCTGGTATTCAGGTACGAGAAGCCTCTGGTTCGTTTTGGCGCTTGAACCGGGAGCAAGGGCCCCGCACCTGACGTACTTGTGGGCGACACCATTGAGTGTGCCTTGAAGTCCAGCGTCGTGATCTAGGCGATAGCCGGATCCCGCAGGTGCTTAGCGACCCCCTTCTTCGGTGCGAAGGAGTGTAGCCATGGCTTCAAGATCTGGCGGGCGGATTGTGATTGGCACCATGGCTACCAATGCAAGCGGAACTCAGGCATGAAGAGGCCGGCGAGAAACAAACTGCGTGACCAATCCAGCAGAGCAAGACGCAGAGCTTTATTTGCTCCGAAGTCCAATTGGCGGCGAGTAGCCAGTCAATGAAGAACACCGGCCTCCAGCCTTCCATCCACTCCGCACCGCCCCAGCGGAGAACCTAGAGGCAGAACAAACAGTTCCCGCCGAAAATCAGAATCCACCCGAGATAGCCCATGGCACCTAACAAAAAGTAAGCCGTCACCAACCGTCACGACAACCTCAAGGACTGCCATAAGGCTCCATGCGGTTGGAGGTCGGCGCGCCTGGCTGGTTCGATGTTCCTTTAGGGTCCGCGCGGGTATCATTTGAACCCAAATAGCGCTTTGAGTATTCGGTTCTAAGCACTGACCCAAGAGTTTCTATCTCATCTTTGAAAGGTTTGAACAAATACTGCAGAGGGGAAACCTTCTCGATCATGTCAAGCTGAAAACTAAATTCTCGCGAAGTTCCACCATCGGAGATCGAATAGGAGAACACTGAATCCGCAGGCATGGTGGCAGGCACCAACCCAAATGTAAAGAATGTCAGAACGTATGGCGTACCGCAACCGTATCGCAGCTCTCGGCGGTGCAGAGTCAGATGAATAGCCTCGTTGGCGTCGTTGGAGATCTCGAAAATCCCAGACGCGCGCAAGATTGCAAATTCCTCTGTCTTTCCCGGGTTGTCGACAAAAACCCGTCCACCCGGGAATCGGTAAGGCAACTCAAGTGTCTTACCTCTCGGATACAAATTGCGTGCACCACAGCCAAAGAATGCAATACCAACTAGGATCAGCAAGGTAACTCGCATCTCAATACTCATATCAAACGACAGCATCAGGCGCGCACGGCAAAGGAGCCACGGCCGGAACACTCAGCACGCTCCCCGCGCGTCGCCTGGATGCATTGGTTGGGCGTTCAAGACGCGGGTTGCTCTGGGAAGCTGTGCACCGTGCCAGACTGCAACGATCCACACGATCTCTCCTTTGACTCGGTAGAAGAACCGGTACGGTGTGATGACTACCTCCCGGTACGGTAGCTCTGGAAATTCCGGTACCACTCTTCCTGACTCCGGAAATTCCTCGAGCCTTCGTAACACCGTCTCAGCCCGCTCACGGAATTTGGCTGCCGCCTGTGGGTAATTCCGACGTATGAAGGCGAGTGCAGAGAGAAACTGAACTCTGGCAGAAGGGGTAAAGCGGACTTTCACGGTGACTCTTCCGAAAGAAGTGCATCGGCCTCAGCTAGAACGGAGTCCAAGTCATACCCATCGCCTACTTCTATCTCCCTGTCTCCCTTGGCCAAAAGGCGTAGCAGTTCCCTGTCACGCTCTGATTGCTCAAAGGCTTCAACACTGAGCATTACGGCGGCTGCACGTCCCCTCTGTGTAATCACTAGAGGTTCTTTGGAATCTCTGACCCGCTTCAGAACCTTGGCAGCATCCTGCCTCAAATCACTGACCGGAATGATCTTCAATAGCTTTCCCATATTGTACCTCCTGTAGTACTTCTAAACGTACTACAAGACATGCCCGGAAGCAAGAGCCAGCAGGATGCTCTGAGGTGCGGTGTGCCCAACGAAGAAATCCGCCGCGCCGCTGCGGACAACGGGAGATGCACCTGCAGTTCCCGGCGTCGGCTTGAGTGATTGGTTGGGGGAAGAAATACCTGTTAAACAGATGCCTTAGAGATCACTTGGCTGTAACCCGGTTCGTCGTGCAATGCGTGACAGCATTTTCGGACCGATTTCTTCGTTATCGTGGAACGAGAACACGAAATCGCTCCAGCCCGGACGTGAAAGGGTGCGGTGTGAACCAGATGAACGCTTGATTTGCCAGCCGATGCGCTGCAAAGCAGCTAGAACTTGCCTTGCTCTTGTTGAGGGCCAAGATGTCATGCTGCAGCAAACCTGATGTCCATCATATCGGGCGGAACCTCCCCATGTTCAATCCTATCGGCTACGACGCGAAGGGCGAGCGCCTGAACTTTCCCGATCGCCTCCTGGAGTGTCTCTCCATAGGCGAGGACACCGGAAAGCTCCAGCACCTCTGCCAACCACCGGCCATCCACTTCCTGTTCGTATTCGATAGTAAAAGTCATGGCTGATTACCTATGAAAGGGGTCCCGATCCTGAAAATGGAAAACAACGTGCGGCCGAATTATAGCATGGGCTCGTGGACCGCACACGCCCAATGCGGAGTTGAGCGGAACCCCCTTGGTCACGAGGGCTGCAATTCATTGCAGGCCCGAGTACCGACGGGGGGGTGGAGCGCAACTTCGCATTCCCAAGGCGCGCGCCAGCGCGCCTTGGGAACCATTGATTATCAGGTACATTTGCTTTGATATTCTGATATTGGAGCCCTTTTCAGGCAGATTTGCCTCAAGCTCAATATCAAACCATATCGTCAAGGAAGTACAGCGCAGGGGGGAGGTTCCGCGTGCGAAGGGTCATATCAAGGAACTGTGGGCTCTAGTCTGTTGCCGTGGTTCCGCTCGGTTCGTTGGATTGACAATACCGCCCGAGAGCGGCGTTGTCAACATAGAGTCCCACCCTCGGGGGGGCCGGAGGTCTTGGAATAAGCCCTAATTCCTGCTTTCGACGGAATGGTGCATGATTAGGGTGCGTTTCCCCTTCTCTAATCCTCTTTCAGACTCACCCGCACGCTTTGAGCCGATCGATG
>CAWDJT010000035.1:0-229035 GCA_963802715.1 uncultured delta proteobacterium | reverse complement strand
ATGTGTGGCCTGTTGCTCGTTGGTACCGTATTGCGGGAGCTCGTTCCGTTCCTGGGCGAAATCGTTTGGAAGGTCTTTCCCGGCGCCGAACTTCTGTTTTTCATTCTCAACGCACATCGCAATGATTTCCTCGGTCTGAACGAATGTGACGTGAAGGTAGCAGAGCCCCTGCAGCGGCGGTGGCTTCGGCTGGAGCAATCCGGGCTGATTGCCGAATTCATGCGGTTTCTTTCGGAGTTGAAGGGCCCGCAGATCGTCACCTCCACGGACTGCGGTGAGATGGCCCCTTTTGAGAACGCGCTCTTTGAGAGTCATCCGGCATGGTTTGGCTTTCCTATCATGACGCAGAATAAGTGCATTGGCCATTTCTTTCTGAATTCCGAAACGCTGAAGGGCTTTTCCCCCGAGGACCTCCATTTCTGCCAGGCGCTCTTTGACCAGGCCGCCGGCCACCTTCGCCACCTCGTTCTCTATGAGGCGGAGATCGATCACTTGCGCCTCAGGTGAGAGAACGGATCTCTTACGGCGAGATCATCGGTCAGAGCAAGAAAATGCAGGAAGTCTATGAGTTGATCGATCTGGTTTCAGGCTCTGATGCGACCGTGCTCATTACCGGAGAAAACGGCACCGGCAAGGAACTGGTTGCCCAGGCAATCCACTGGCGCAGCCATCGAAGCAAGGGGCCTTTTATCGTCGCCAATTGCTCGGCCTACTCCCCGACCCTTCTGGAGAGCGAACTCTTCGGGCATGAGAAAGGCGCCTTCACGGGGGCCATCAGCCAGAAGAAGGGCCGCATCGAAAGGGCTCAGGCAGGGACTCTTTTCCTGGATGAGATCGGCGACATTGCTCCGGCCACTCAGATCCTGCTCCTGCGATTTCTCCAGGATCACTGCTTCGAGCGAGTGGGCGGTGAGAAGACCATTGAGGCGGACGTGCGGGTGCTTGCAGCAACGAATCGCGACCTGCGCCATGAGGTCCAGGTCGGTCGATTCAGGGATGATCTCTACTACCGCCTGAACGTGATCGCCATTCACCTGCCGCCTCTTCGAGAGCGTAAAGAGGACATTCCGCTCCTTGCGCAGCATTTCTTGAAGAAGTTCAACCTCAAGGAAGGAAAAAAGATCCATAAGTTCTCCTCCAATGCGATGCAGGCTCTCATGGATTATGAATGGCCCGGGAACGTCCGCCAGTTGGAGAATGCGATCAGCCATGCCGTCATCCTCTCTCAGGGTGAGATCATTCGGGGAAGGCATCTGCCCGGATTCCTGAGAGAGGTCATGGGCGAGTCGGCCTCGACGTCTCTTACGGAAAATGAGCGCAACTTGATTCTTCGCGTCCTGAAGGAGTCGAACTGGAACAAGCACGATGCGGCACGGCGCCTGCGGGTGAGCCGCAGCACGCTCTACAGCAAGATCCGCCGCTACGGCCTGGAGAAGACCCAGAGCCCGACTGTCTGAAATAAAGACAAGCTGGGTCCGATCCTGCACAACTTCGCAAATCCTTTTCCCGCCTGTTTTGCTCCTTCGATTCACAAGCATCGGAGTCTGATTTCGTACATATCCGCACGCCCTTAGCATGCGAAGGGTTGCCGGGGGGGCCTGGAATTTCGGAGCCCATAGGCCCCCAAGTGCCATGAATAGTGGGCAAACCGGCAGTTGCGCGCGTGTCCGAGTCAGCGCCCCTTTGGTTCTGGCAAGCATCTTGTAATTCAAAAACCGGCGCTAGCTGAGCTTGCGTCACACAATCGTTTGTCACGGGAAGTAATCCGCACGATGACACAACGCTTGAGAATGTGTAGGGCGGGCGGGTGCGCTTCTTTCACACAGTGCTGCTCTGATTAACGGCAAAGCGGACTCCGCAGAGCTCGTAGGTGTCCGACCCAGAGCTGAGTTGATATCGAAAGCGGGGATTTCCAAACCTTACCAATCACTTACATGGTTCCCGCAAGAAGCCCGGTAATTCTTCTAACATCGATCTTCATCTTCTTTTCATCACCCTCGAGGACAGGGAGGATTGAAGAATGGCGGAAGTCTTTTCAGCAGTGAAAATTGGAGATGAAACCGTGTGTCGGCAATGTCTCACCATGGAAGAAATGGTCACGGCGCAAAGAGGCATCACCGACTCACTGTCCGCCGAAGAGGTGGAACAGACGGAAGTCATGTGTTCGCGGTGCAATTCCAAGATAGAGCCTTTCAAACCGTTTTGGTGATGAGAAAGAGGCCCCCGCAGGACCGAGGCCAGTGCTGTTGACTTAGCAGTCCGTTCCGACCATAGCGGGGGGATGAACCCCGCCCCTACAGCACCAAATGACGATTGACGCAGGGGCGGGCTTTATGCCCGCCCGAGCCGATGGGCTTAAGTCAACAGCATTGAGGACTGGGGATGGACATAAGAGCGTTGAATCAACGTAAATCCTGCAAGCGGCGCGGTATCGGGCAACAACACTCAGGAGATGGCAAAGCGACTTTGAAGGCAACAATGCTTCGCTTTGCCGCGCGACACAATGCTGCAGAAACCACCATGGGCCGCGAAAGGGGGTGAGAGGAGAGCAGACTGTAAAGCAGGGCACATTGCGCCAGTTCCCTTACGCAAGTAACCTCGCGAAGGGAGGACGGTGAGGTGCCGTCCTGCCGGATGGCATGAGGTGCTTTGTGTGCGGTTGGAGCTTTAGGGAAGCGACCATTCAGCTGTGGCAATTGGCTTTTAGATCCTTGAGAACAACGTGATTGGGAGGTCTTATAATGGCAGAAAAAAGAGAGATTAGAATCAAAAGCCGGGCCGATACCCTCGATTTGATGCATCCGGATATCAGACCCTGGCCCGTAACGCCGCCTCCGTCACCGGAAGAAGTCACGAAGGTGTACGAAAAGCGAAAAGCGGGAGAGTTTGGCAAGTGGTGCGAGGACAACCTGAGGTACGAGTATGCCTTTGGCAAACCCGAAGCCCTTCAGGGAATGAAGTTCATCTGCGTCGGGCTCTGGAGAATGGGCAACAAATTCTGCAGTTCCCTGCTTTGCGAAGCCGGGGCCGAGGTGATCAATATCGAGCCGCCGGGTGGAGACCCCTTGCGGCAGTTGACGCCCTTCGGAAGAGAAGAGTACATGCTGGAGAGCAGGATCACCGGCGAGAAGTGCGGTCTTGATTTTCTCCATGAGATGAGAGGTCAGAAATCGGTAACCCTGAACCTCGAGACCGAGGAGGGCCGCGCGATTTACAAAACGCTCGTCGGCCAGGCGGATGCGGTGATCGACGAGATGCCTCCGGGCTACCTGGACGGACTGGGAATCGGTTACCGGCAGCTCTCGAAGGAATTCCCCCGACTGGTCTACCTCATGATGGCTGTCCGCGGCACCTGGGGTCCGTACAAGGATAAGCTGTCCAAGTTCGGCCAGTGGACCCTCGAGCCTTTTGGCGGGTGCGCCAACGCCTTCGTCCACAACACCGGCTTCCCCCAGGACCAGCTCCCCAGAGGAAGGGGCGGCGACCCGACCCGGTCCGGTGTCTGGTTTGCCGATTACGTTGCCGGTGAGCAGGCCGCCAACAGCATCCTGGCGGCCCTTTACTGGAGAAATGAGCTGGGCGGAGAAGGCCAGCTCATCGAGGTTACCGGCGCCGAAGCCCAGAATGACATCCTGGATTTCGATATCGGTTGGTACGGCTTCAACAAGTCCATCAAGGCAAGGACCGGTGGTTGGGACCCCAACCTCAACCAATACGAGTGGAACCCCTGTAAAGACGGCTACATGATGATCGGCGGTCAGACCGACCGGCTCTGGTATCGCATCGGCATGTGCATTGAGCGGGATGACGTGCAATTCGGGCGTCTCATCCACGAAGACCCGAAACTGAAGGAGATGGGCGGGAGAAATGCACTGCAAATGCTGGTCAAGACCTACACCGTAACCACAAGATGGCTGCGGGATATCAACCGCATCGAGGCCGAACAGAAGCTTCTCGAATACGAAATCGCCGCCGGGCCTGTTCTATTCATCGATGAGGTCGCCGAGTTCCCACACTTCAAGTATCGTCCCTGGGTCTGCACCATTGACACCGATCACTACGGGACCGTCATGTTCTCCGTGTCGCCGAACAACTACCGATGAGGACGCCGCACCGGGTCAAAGTGTTGGGCAGGCCACTTGGATACGACACCTACGAGACCTTGCAGAAATGGTGCGGCATAGGTCAAACCAAAGTCAACGAACTCAAAGAGAAGGGGGTAATCTAATGGCAAAAGACTTAAGAGAAACAAGACTGGAGGACCTGCCAGGCCCCAAGAGCAAGGAAGAGCTCGAGGAAATGAAGATGCCCTATGAGGAGTACTGCAAGAAGGCCTTCGATCCGGGCAACGAATTTTCCAAGCCCCAGGCTCTCAAGGGGATCCGGTGGTTGAGCACCACCATGTATATTTTCACGCCCCACTCCGTGTGCAACCTGGCAGAGCTGGGAGCTGAAGTGATCAAGGTGGAAATGCCGAGGATGGGTGACCCCATGCGGCACTGTGCCCCGTTCAACGAAACCTATCTCTATCCCCTCCACGACTCCAGGCCGATGACGGGCACCGGTATGGGCTTTCTCAATGCGAACGCCAACGAGTACCACATATCCATGGACTATCACCTGCCCGAGATGAAAGAGGCGTTCTACAGCATGGTGAAGATGTCCGACGGACTCACCGAGTGCTATCGACCCGGGACCTTCGACCGGTGGAACCAGAGCTACCGGTTCCTCCAGGAGATGAACCCGAGGTTCATCTATGTGTGGGGCGGCGGCTTCGGTTATGGTCCCAAGGTATTTGGCGGCTCCTATGACATTCTGGGACAGGCCCATGCCGGACTGGCCTCGGTTACCGGTATGCACGACTTCATGGGCGGCCACGCTACCAAGCATTCCAATTGGTGCATCGACTGGTATTCCGGCACCCAGATCACCTTCGGGATCCTGGCGGCCATCCATTGGCGAAGGAAAACCGGACTCGGCACCATGATCGAGTTCTCGCAGGTGCAGGCGGCCACCAGGTGTCTGGGTTATGCCGCACCGCTCTACGGCAGGTTCGGAATCGTCCGCCAGCGCTGGGGCAACTGGGATACTCAGCTTTGCGCCCACGGGATCATCCTTTGCGGCAAATCCGACTTCCCCGATGCCAAGAACCCCCAAGACAGGCTCGAAGCAAGATATGCCATGGTGTCCGCCTTCCAGGATGCGGACTTCAAGGAGCTCTGCGACATCACCGGCATGAAAGAGCTCTACAACAAATACAAGGCTCACAAGGACAGGGTGGAGGCCGAAGCTCAGATTGAGATCTACGGAGCGCTGGAGAAGTGGGCTGCTGACAAATCCAGGTCCCAGGTGGTCAAGGTCCTTCAGGATGCGGGCTTGCTGGCCGAGCCGGTCATGAACGACAGGGAGTACTACGAGAACGAGCACTGGAGGATGAGGGGCACCGTCAGATGGATGGACGATCCCATCTTTGGAGACACCCTGCAACATGGTACCTATTCCGCGGGGCTCATGTCCAAGACCCCTCGAAGACTGTTCTGGATCTGGCGGCCGGTGGGTGCCGACAATGTCAAGATCTATCACGAGCTGCTCGGCTATCCGACGAAGAAAATCGAGGAGTGGTACGCCAAGGCCTGGATCTAGACGCCGAGAAGCTGGAAAGCTGGGAGGCTTTCAAGCCCCGGGGCTTGAAAGCTCCGGCTCATAGCGTCCCCAATCGGACAAAACAAGGAGGATGCGCTGTGTGTGATATCATTTGGTGCAAGAAACAAGTGGATGGAAAACCGTGTAACACGGTCAACTACCTGGACCCTTACTGCTTTTGGAACTGGGAAGGGAAGGTCAATTGCGCCCATTGCAAGACTGTGTACTACATTCATATGATCCAGGGGCACATGTACATAGGCCCCGAGGAAAGACCCGGCGAGAAACCCGACACGAGCCCGCTTTATGCCGACAGACCCTTGCATGGCTATGTGAATTATTCGCCCGGTGTCGAGGGCAGAACCAGGCCCTTCGAGTGCCTGCCCAGGGATATCTATCTGGGAGTGCCTGATATGGTTAAGTTCAGTATCAGGGGGCGGCCGGTGAGAGGTTGGCGACCGCAACCACCATCTGCGGGTATAGCCGGAAGCTACGGTTTCAGCTGGGACATTGCCAAGCTTTCTCCCGAGGTATGGGAGGAGTACCAGCAGAAGCTCAAGAAAGGCGAGGTCCAAGACTGGTAATAACGAAAGGAGTGGTAAATGGCAGAATTGACTCCACAAGAATATCTGGACAAGATCCTCACACCCGAGAAGACTAGCGAACACATCTGTTGGGACTGCCAGCACTTGAAACCGGTGATCAAGGGCTCAAGTTTTCCTCCGGCGGACATTATCGGCTGGTGCAGGAAGATACACTTCCCCCACTATTGGTGCGTCGCGGACTTCAATGTGGTGAAAGAGTGTTACGCGTTCCAGGGAAAGAAGAAGAAGTGACATGGAGCAGAACGTGATAATGGAGTTGCAGACCCTCGAGAGAATGGTACTCAACTGGAAGAGCAATTACCTGAGCATGAGGACCCCTGAGGGAGGAGACGAGTTCCTCGCCGATGATTTCGAAGAGGAGATCACAAGGCATGTCTCTCCCTTTGTGAGGAGGCTTCACGAGAATAATCATCTCAGCCTGTCCGAGGCTCATGAGTTTCTGGATGCTTGCTACAGCCACGTTGAGGATCTTCATAGATCGTTGATCGGGGGAAACGGAGGCCAGTAGAACAAAGTGGATATCGCGCTCTGCACTCAGGGGATTTGCGCCGGATGGAGAGCAGCGCTGAGTGCCGGGCGTGACCTAACGTATAAGGAGGTCCGTTATGCCTGAGAAATGTCGCGTGGGCGTTTGCGGGTTCGACCCCATGCTCGTCAAAGGGTATGTGAAAACAGGGTTCAGAGGTTTATGGTGGCATATATCCGATGAGCTCTATGAAGAGTTCAAAATCAAGCCTGGAGACAAGGTTAAAGGCAACCTTCTGGCGGTTTGGAGAGGTAAGGATGCAGTGAAGACTCACGAGCCCAACGAGGCTTTCGAGTGGTCAGTGTCCAAGGAGTCGGGGCTCGCGATCTTGCTGCCGGGTCAAACCATTGTCAAATACGAGCTCACGGAATTCCATTTCCTGGAGTTGGAGATTACTTACATCAATGACAAACCGGTGTATCCCGGTGAAGAGAGGATGAGCGCCAAGTGGTGGCCCCAAGATAGGCTTAAGCTGTCCTTTACCCTGGACTTTATTGCTCCATAAAGAGAACCCGGAAATTGGCGCGGATATTGCTCTACCAGGGAATCCAAGCGCCTACAGACACCTGTTCCCCCACAGATCGCCACCGGCCAGCCAAAGAGGGCTGACTCAGGGGTTTCTCGGCTGAAGGGTGGGACCTAAAGTGGGGGGAGCGACCACGGGATCATCATGCACCCCCTCTCCTGTCTCCTTTTAACCAGGGGAGGGGGTTTTTTGATCTTTGGCCACAATAGGTGCGCGTTCCCGGTTATGGATGAGCACAGAATGCGACCAGGAGGCGCAGGGCACAAAGGGAAAAGAGACGCTAACCACTCCATACCAGGCGTAGAGGAGCACAACCGGGTTGCGCGACAGCGACGGCAAGAACCCCAGGAGCAAGAACCGGATTTGGGTTGATTTAAAACGGATCCACAACACCCGGGCTGACAACCTCTCGACAAGTTTATTATGAAGTGACAGCCAATAGGTAGGTCAGGAATTGCAGAAGATGGCATCGCAGAGCGGACATATCGTGTTTCATGTGCTGGTTTCCAACGAAAGAATCCGTGACTATTTGTTTGATCTTCTGCAAAGGAATCAGTACCAGCCTCACGTGAGAGTCGGGCTCGATGAGCTTTTGAGCACCTTGAAAGGCAAGCATGATGCCATAGTTTTTATGGATACGGAAGCAGTTGCCATTTATGGAGTCGGCATTTATTCGAAGATCAAAGCGAGCTGTCCCGGGAAGCAGGATTATTCTATTGTGTGACCAGGCACATCGGGATCTTATCAAAGAAGCGATGGAACATGGCTCCTATGGTTGCATACTTGAACCGTATGCAGAATGGGAGGTATTGACAATTGTGAGGCATATCCTCTCTGATATCCAGCCAAGGAGACAAAGGTCTTCAAAGAGCAGGGAAAAACCCTCCGGTGTGGTCAACAAGAGATGACCGCGAGGATTCGAAATCCAACTCCTGCTTCACTTGTGCAAATCCACATCATGACCAATCAGATCATTGCCGGTTTCATGGGTCGAGTCTTGCAGGATGATCCGCGGGCGGCCAGGAAACGACGACCGTCTTCAACAGGGCCACGGGAGATCACAACCTCTCATCCGTTGCAGTCATTGGGAACCCGATGCGGTGGGTTCGGGAAACAGCCGCCCCGGGTCCGTGATTGTTCAGAATAAAGACAGTGGGGTCGGAAAGTGAACACCGTGGATGAGAGCCATGGAAACCTTTGCGAATGCAGACCATCTCAATCGGGTGAGTCGTATGGACTACAGTGACGAAAGCCGGCGGCGCCGCAACGGCCCGGAGAGGCAGAAGCTCTAATTCCTTTTGAGGGTAACTTAAGAGGATTGTGGCTGTTTCCGGGTATTCATGGTTCCCGGAGGTTGTCCTACCAGCTATATCTGGCATGTGATTTGCTCTTTGCCTTGTGTGGGGAAAGAAACTGGCATCTTTCCTCCACTACTTCAGCCCCACGGTCTCGGACTGTGGGGCTTTACTTTTCGGAGGCGGATTGTCAATCCTGAATCGCTCCCGAGTTACCGGCTGTGTAGCCTGAAGCAGGTTCGGAAACAGGGAGGCAAGGCTCTCCTTGATCCACGCTGCTGCCATCTTGCTGGACTCTTCCAACCCAGCTTGATTCTCAATCAGGTATGTCCCTGAAATCACACCTGTGGTTGACACTCTCATCATCTTAAAATATTTCCGTAACGCAACAGGGACATTTACACGTCAGATAGTCATGGAGCGTCAGTAACACCCGTATCAAGTTGGCATCTCTCCAGGTTTTCCTTTTTGGCATGAATGTTGATTAAGGATGTACCAAGCAGACTCGCAGCAAAAAGATGCTTTTGGGAGCCCATCTCAATGGCTTGCGAATTATCCGAGAAGAGGGGGCGTCCGCATGAGCTCTTATGAAATTTTCCGGGAGCGCTCTCTGCGGAGATTCTGGGTTAGGGGAGAGAAGAACATCAATTAACCCTGAAGCGGTTCAAAGGAGGTCATCATGTTGGATTCCAACATCTACCCCAAAATTGATCTAAACACGTATCAAAAAGAAACTCAACTCAAAGACGGGACCAAGATTCTTCTGCGCCCAATGGTGGCAGGAGATAAGGATGCTTTGTATGAGTTTTTCAAAGAGGTTCCCAGCGAAGATGCACGGTATTTGCGTGATGATGTCTCAAGCATTCTCCTGATTGAAAAATGGGCGAAAAACCTTGATTACGCAGAAGACGCTGCCCATTCTGGCACTGAGAGAGGGCAAAATCATTGCCGATGCCACATCAATCGCCGTCGATCCGGCTGGAAATGGCACCTGGGTACCGTGCGGATTTTTGTGCACAAAGACTACCGCGATGTCGGTCTGGGGCATCTGATGATTGAGGAACTCGCGGACATCGCCTACAAGCTGGGGCTTGAAAAACTACTTGTCGAGATTCCGGACCATAGCACTCCCGCAATCAACGCTTTTGCCAGAGCGGGTTACTATCGTGCCGCAGTGCTTCCGAACATGGTCAAGGACAGAGATGCCATGCCTGTTGATGTTGTGGTCATGATGAAAGACGTCAAGCCGGCTCACGACGAAGCCTATGATTATGATTTCTAACGCCGGTTTGGAAAAGGAGCTTCAAGTTGCCGGTGGGTGAGCTTCTACTCCATTAACACTACTACCGCTCTTTCTGAGGAGGCTCTCGGTAGGTCAGGCCCACCCTCAGTTTGCCTTTCGGGTCGGTAGAATCATTCTTGAGGGGCCGGGAGCCGCAATCCTTGGAGAAACTGCGGCAGTAGATCCAGCGTAACTTGTTTTTCAAACCGGAACAAACCATGCTTTCCCCCGTGCCCTCTGGGAGACTACTGACAAGAAAGCTGGTGGATTATGTTCCGCGGAACATAATCCACCAGCACTTCCCCGGTAACGCCGCCGAAGTGCTCAAACGAACGCTTTATGCCTTCATAGGTGTGCTCGCCATCCATGCGCTCGGTACACCAGAAGTGAAACCGGCGGGAGAATCCGAGCGTGTTGACGATGAAGTAAACTTTATTGAGCTCTCCGCCCACCGTCGTGGATATTTCTCCCCAGTCGCTTTGAAGTTGTTTGCCAGGCTCTGTCTCAAAGCGCACGGTCGCTCGACTTTCTCGAAGCGAACGCATGGGACGAATATGGTCACGAACCAGGGTGACTCCTCCCTGGTAGCCTCGGGTTTCCAGCTCTCGCAGGACCACCATGGCGTTCCACACCCCTTCACGAAGCAGGTCATCGATAACGGGTTTGAAGGGATCGAGTTTGCTCTCACGGGCCATGGGACGTTTGCCCGATGGGGGTCCTTCCCGTTTGAGCGCCCGACTCAGTGTTTTGGGATGAACCCCCAGTTCCTGTGCGATGTCCTTCAGGTAGACACCCTTTTCCGTTTGAGCTTTGATTTCCATCCAGTCCTCCTTGGTGAGCATCGGCTACCTCCAGCTTTCTCTGAGTTCGCTGAAGGTACTGGCACATGCTCATCTCAGGGGACATTTTATTCCGGCGTTTTCTGTACTTTTAATTCCGGCGGCGACACTCTGGAGCATTTTCTTCACTGGCACCATTGTCGCCGCGCTTCGGCCGACTGCCGAACCCGATGACTTATCTCATTCGTCTCAGCGATGCCCTTCATAACTTCCTCGGTGGTCTCAGCGTCGCCGGCACATTACTGCTGCCGATCCACGCTGCAATACTTGCATACCGGATGCTTTTGAATGTCCTCAGCTCTCTGTGCAAGGGGGGACTTTTAAGAGTCAATCCTGTTAAGTTGACGCGAATGCGCCGCAGGCGGGCATGACGACTTTCATGCTTGGTTCTGCCCCCAGGGCATGGGGGTCATATTGAATACAAACCGAAGGGATTCTGGCCTTGAAGTCCCTGGAGAGACGTGTGCCATCAAGGTCCCTATCAGAGCGACCCTGATGGCGACACAGTGGGTGGGGGTAAATGCTCTCTCAAATCAGTTCCTCCAATATCTTGTCGGCGATCTTGGCCGGGTTGATCTCATAGTTATTGTTGGCAATCAAGCTGCGCAGCTGGTCCACCCGCTCACCGCGAATATCCGGCAACTCCATGGTAACCCTCTTTACCCTGCTGAGTTCCTGGTAGTCTTTTGACAGCTGCACTCGATCGGAAGCACCCTGCCCTTCAGCTTCCTTCGCCGTTTCCGATCGTTTCTGGGTCTCAGCCTTGCCCTCCAGTTCCTGGACTTTCGGCTGCTGACCTGGGTACCCTTTTACTTTTCCGATTTCCATCTCTGCACCTGTTTCCGTTGTCTATGAGATGATTCCAATGCCCCACGGTCTTCGTCTGACATCCTTTGCCAAGGGTTGGGACGCGGCCTGCGCGCTCATCACCGGCCCCGATGCCGGCGTCACAATCAGTTGGATTCGTATATACCCTGATCCAGGGTGAACCACCAGGCACAAAAAATCAACACTCAAAGAACTCAAGGGCCATCTATTTGGTAGTATCTTCCTGTCGATGGTTGATCTGCTCTATTGCCTGGGATTTCACCCGATCCAACAATAGACGTTGCTGTGCCTCCTCGGATATGGTTACCCTTATGGTAGAAAGGGATTGACCCTCCTGCAGCTTCGGCAAAGTCAGTTTCGCCCGCAACAGCTGTTTGCTATAGGTGCGAAGTACGCTCTGAACCTGATAGTCGCTTATCTCCATGGTGTTTGCTCAGTCTCTTGACATCTACTTCGGCAATCCAACTGAATTCCTTAACTGAAAAGTGGCCTTCGCAGTCGTTCTTAACAGTTGGACCGATCGAAGCAGGGTGTTGATGTTCGGGCAGGTTTTTGGGTATGATCTTGATTGAAATTGAGGGAGCACTGTGACAAGGTTCTTGGGTGTCCGCTTCATGGTGAGGCCCTCGACCTCCCGACCCAGCAGGAAGCAAAGGAATCATTGCCGGTATGACCCAGAAACCGCCAAACACGTCTTCATCAGCGGCTCAGGACCTCGAGCGGCTCGCCGAATTCATCATAACGTCCTTGAAGGAACTCTCCAACACCCGTCAGGTCTTGACTCCAGCCTCCCTTGCCAAGTCGTTGGCTCCGAAAAGGGATTCCATCCACCGCCTGACACGCAGCACCACAGAATCCTCGACCGTGTTGAGTGGCACCAAAGAACCGTTGGAAGAACCAGATCGCGACTTTGCGCGTCGAGCTCAGAGGGCCTTGGAAAATGAGCAGCAATTGGAGAGGCAGCTCACCGACTTGCAGAACGACACGGACCGGTTCAACGAATTCTACAAGAGGATCACACTGTCGCTGATTTTGCTGGCAAACGAATCCAGAAGCGGCACCATATCCAAGCAGCTCAATAGTCTCCGTACGCTCATAAGCAGCGACTCCCCCGTGGTTGACCAAGAACGCTGTCTGGATGAGCTTAAGACCATCATTCTTCAAGAACAGCTGGAAGAAACCTCGCAGCCCGGCACTGAAACCAGCAAGGCACCATCGTTCTGGACTTCTTGGCGTAAGCGCCCGGAGCACGACAAGAAGTCCGGACCGACAGAGACTGAGGCCTTCTTGCCGGTGTTGCAGGGCCCACTCTCCAGTATTGTGGATCAGTTTTTGACCCGCCCCAACGATCCGCACCAGCATCGCTTCGAGCAATTACAGCAATCCATTCGCAGTTGTCTGGATTCCAATGCTCTGGTTTCGATTTGCGAAGAACTGGCGCGTCTGATCGGTAGCTACCTGAATACCAACACCGAGGAACGGCAGCAGTTCGCCCTTTTCGTCGGAGAACTTCGCAACAATTTCACGGAGATGGAGACCCTATTGCTCTCATCCCTCACGGATAAGCATGAAACCTACCAGACAGACGCGGAATTCAACCAGACGTTAGGCCTGCAGATGGACGACATCAGAGAGACCGTCAACATCAGCAAGACCATCGAAGAAATACGCGGCCTGGTTTCCACCAAGTTACAAGCCATCAGGACCGCCCTTGAAGAAAAACGCAAACAAGATGAAGTCCTCGTCGAACAAAGCAATCATAAGATGAATGAACTCCAACAGCATCTGCAGAATATGAAGAACGAGGTCACCCAGATTCAAGAGCGCACCAGATCTCTAGAGCAAGAAGTGCTGCTGGACAGTTTGACCAACATCCACAATCGGCGTGCATATGAAATGCGAATCGACGAGGAATTACAGCGTTTCCAGAGGTACAATCACATCTTTTCGCTGTTGATCTTCGATGTGGACCATTTCAAACGTGTCAATGACGAGTTCGGACACCGGGCCGGCGACAGATGTCTTTGTGAGATCGTTAAACGAGCACGGTCTTCATTGCGGAAGGTTGACTTTCTGGCACGCTATGGGGGCGAGGAATTCGTCATCATTCTTCCTGGAACGCCCCGGGAGAGTGCCAGAACAGTCGCAGAAAAGCTTCGGCAGCAGATTGACCGAACGGCCTTTCTCTTCCAGGGCAGCAGGGTTCCGGTGACTATAAGCCTGGGCGTGACCCAGGCGGAACCTTCCGATGCCGATCCGCAATCGATTTTCACCCGTGCGGATGAGGCGATGTATGAAGCGAAAAGAGAAGGAAGAAATCGAGTGGGGGTGCGTTAGGGATATTTCGAGTACTACCGCGTTGGCGGATACTTTGGAGGTGAGGCAGTCGGTTCCACAACTGCTCCGCCAAACCCCTCAATGGACACTTCCGGGAAGAACAGATCTCAGAGGGTGTCAAATACAATCCATCAATCCCGTCACCCCGGCGTAAGGCGTGGCCCAAAAGACCGCAATAGAACTGGGTTCCGGCTTTCAGCGCAATGAATGCTGCAAAGTGATTTCGGGGGGCTTTCCGCACAGTCTCAGAAGCCAAAATCGGCCAGCAAGGAATCCACATCATCTTGGGAATGCAGAGCTTCTGTCATCCCTATGTGGGCCGGCCCATAGAGCTCATCCGAAGCTTGCGCCCTCCTTCCATCCGACTTCAAACCAAAAGTGCGGATCATATCTACTAGGTTTTTTTCCAACTCTTTGAGTAGTTGGATGATTTTAAGAATCACTTGACCAGTCAGATCTTGGTAATCTTGGGCGGTCAGCACGGTGATCAAGTCACTGCTGGTCTGCGTCATGGAATCCCGGAGGTCCTTCAGCAGCCGATGGGTTGCTTCAAACCGATGCTGGGCAGCATCGCCAACAGCCCACAGACCATTGAATATGCCCTGCAATTGGTCGATCTTGGCGAGTTCTTCCTGGTTACGGTCTTTCATCGCTTCTACATGATCCAGAGTGGTGTTGGCGGCATTTTCGGTCAATTGCAGGATGTGTTCCAGCCGACTACCTGAATCAGGCAACTTGTCTTCAACCATCTCCACCAGGGTAGGATCGATAGTATTGCCGAAACTGCGAAGAGAGTCATGTAGTTGCCGCGCCAACACACCGATCTGCTGGTAGAGGCCACCGTTCTGTTGTTCGGCCAGCTCAAGCAAGACTTCTTGGGCTCCGAATACTTCGCCTGTGGAGAGCGCCTTCATGAACCCCTGGATCGCCTCCAGCACCTTCTCCGACCGAGCATCCGGTTTGGTCAACCGGTGACCGAATTCCGGATTCGGATCAAAGGGTGACAAAAGGGTTTCAATTTTTTCCAGATTGTCAACTTCAGATGGAAAGACGATTTGGAAAGAGCCGCTGCTGTCGCCTCCACCGGGCATGACAGCCAGCCCACCACCGAGGTGTTCGATGATTCTGGCGAGGCGGGAAAAATCCATTTCCGGAGGCTTCGAAGGGGGCTGTGTATCGTCGGGCTCGGCAGCAACTGCCTCGGCAAGTTGCTCTTCGGGCTTCACCGGGATTTCTGGAACCTCTGTCTGAACTAGTACATCGGAATCCTGCATGAAAGCAGCCGGGAAGTCGTCGGGAGACAGCTCGGTGATTTCGCCACCCGAACCTTCCCCAGTGGTGACCGCGAGAATTGCGATAATCTCCTGGGGATCAAAGGCAAGTCCTTCGCCGCCAGACACAGCCCGCCTCATCTCATCAACCAAGGCACTGGCGGCATGGGCAAACGGGAAGACTTCAGGCATTCCCAGAACTCTATCCGGCACCACCAGACGGGCAATATAATCTTCCAGGGCGAGCCCAATCTGTTCCAATGAGGCGAGGCCGAGCATGGAGGCAGTGGTGCGGAAGTTGCGCACATTCTCGCGACAGCGTTCCACTTGATCGCCATTGCCGGTGCTGTCGACCAGTTGCTCTGCGTCCTTGACTGCTTGTTTCAGTATCTTGATCAGTTCGTCGAGATCTTCTTTCTCAACGGCCCCCATCATTTCTTACTCCCTTCAAACAGGTTGACCACCCCTTTGACATCGATGATCAACGCGACTTTGCCATCCCCCAGGATGGCACCTCCAGAGACGCCCACGAGATTGCGCATGGACCCACCCAAGCTCTTGATGACCACTTCCTGACGACCCAGAATCTCGTCGACCAGCAAGCAGTAGCGGCTGCCGTTCTCTCCCACGACGAGAACCAACGCTTCCCAAGGATGAAGATGCTTGGGTTCTACGCCAAAGAGCTGATGCAACCGGATGAGAGGCATCAAATGATCGCGCACCTTAATGAGCTCTCCGCGGCCCTGCACCGTCAGATAAGCCTCCCGCTCGGGCCGCAAGGACTCCTTGAGCGCAACGGTGGGAACGATATAACGTTCATTGCCAATCTGGGTCACCATGCCATCAATGATGGCCATGGTGAGGGGCAGCCGCAGCTGGAAACGGCTCCCACGGCCATGAACACTGGCCACCTCGACCTTACCTCTTAACTTCTCAATACTTGTCTTCACAACATCCATCCCGACTCCCCGCCCGGAGACTTCGGTAACCACCTCCTTGGTCGAAAAACCGGGATGGAAAATCAATTGATAGAGAGCATCCTCCTCAAGGTGGGCATCCCCGCCGATGAGTCCGCGCTCAATGGCTTTGGCTCGGATCCTGGCGGCATCCAATCCCTTGCCGTCATCCCGGATCTCGATGACAATGTCATGCCCACGCTGTTCGGCGGAGAGCATAACCGTTCCCTGAACCGCCTTGCCGGCCTGGCTCCTCTCATCCGGCGGTTCAATGCCGTGATCGACGGAATTGCGGATCATATGGACCAAGGGTTCGTAGATCTCCTCCACCATGTTTCGGTCGATCTCTGTCTCCTCACCTTTCATTTCCAGAGCGACTTCCTTGCCGGATTTTTTGGCGAGGTCTCGAACTAACCGGATCATCTTCTGAAAAGTGGCTTTGATGGGCACCATGCGCATGGCCATGCTGATGCGCTGCAGCTCCGTAGTGATCCGCCGTAACTGAACACTGTCTTGCTGGAATTTTTGGTTCTTGATGTTCTGCACATCCGGATTCTGTAGCACCATGGCCTGGGCGATCACCAATTCGCCCACCATGTCCACAAGGTTGTCCAGTTTCAGCGTGTCGATCCTTACAACGGCAGAACTCTCCTTGACTTGACGCTGTTCACGCAGGACCTGGCTGACCTCTCGAGGTTCGGCCAACCCTTCCCGGATCACCACTTCGCCGAATTTCAGGCCGGTTGCCTGACTGTGAGCGATGACATCTTCCACCTCATCAGGTTCCAGAATGCCTTGCTCCACCATGATTTCGCCGATTTTTCTGGTGGCGACGGGGGCTTCGACTTTTCCCTGTTGGTCGAATTGTCGGACACGGGCCAGAAAAGACTGCACCACGGCAGAAGATCTGGGCCGGCCGTCATCCTCGGTGGGTGGCTTTTCCAGATCCTCCAGCAGCCCTTTCAAGATGTCCACCGATTGCAGCACCAGATCAATGACCGCATCCGTTATGGTGAGTTTCCCTGAGCGAGCCTCGTCGAGAAGGTTCTCAACTTCGTGGGATAGCTCGTGAATATCGCGGAGATTGAGAAATCCGGCCACGCCCTTAATGCTATGGAAGGGGCGGAAGACCTCATTGATGGCATCCAGATCTCCAGGATTGGTTTCCAGCGCAAGCATATTCAATTCGATGTTGGACAGATTCTCCCTGGCTTCATCAATGAAATCCTTCAGCAGCTCGGGATCTTGGACTTCGCCTCCCGCCTCGTCCTCTTCATGTGCCACTTCCGCAGCCTTGCCCGGTTCCTCAATGGCCAACACGTGAGCCTCTGGTATCTCGGCAGGCGGCGCTGCCGTTGAAACAGTCGCCATGCCGCCCGCATCAGCACTGAGCTGATTCAGGAGTTCTCGAATCATTTGAAGATCGCGCTGGACATCTTTAGAATTCTCCAAGATCATGGAAGTGAGGATGGCTTTGAGCTGACTCAGAATTGCCGGCCAATGCGCCGGGGTCGGTTCGGCGGACGCCTCCATCAATTCGATGAGATTGAGGCACTCCCCCATCCCCATCAAATCGTCAGGACCATCGATCACACCGTGGGTCAGTCGCTCAACAATCACATCTGCAGACATCATATTCCGCGATTCTTCATCCATCAAACAACTCCAGAAGTTCGAACCATGCTAGAGGGTGTTCTCTCCACAGTATGTCCAGGACACCGCATGAATCCCTGGCGCCTGGGGCAGGAGAGCCGCCAGGAGTGCTTGGTTCCATCAACAGGTGCCTTGTTGTCAGTGTCCTTGTCCTCATTCCGGCAGAAGCCGCAATCCCGGTTCTTGATAGATCCTGGACGCTGACTTTAGCCGGAGTGACGGCATTCTGATGGGTCAAGGATCTATGCAATCGGATGCCAGGCTCCAGCCAGAACCCCGACCAGACCCACCTCCGACAAATCTCCCGCACTTCGCTGCCATTATGGAGGCACGATTTTCGCCAACTTCTCCCCAAGGGTGGCAGCCGTAAAAGGTTTGACTATGTAATTGCTGACTTTGGCTTTGACTGCTTCGACAATGTTCTCTTTTTGTGCTTCGGCCGTCACCATCAGGAACGGGGTATCTTTGATTTTGTCGTTGGCCCGCACGTATTTCAGCAGTTCCAGGCCGGTCATCTTCGGCATGTTCCAGTCTGAAACGATAAGGTCGACTTTCTGGGTCGCCAGGACGTCCACCGCCGTGGTGCCGTCATCAGCCTCCAAAATGTTCTTGAAATCCAGTTCGCGCAAAACATTGCGCACAATTCGTCGCATGGTTGAAAAATCGTCCACAACCAGTACGGTAAGATCTTTGTAAGCCACTGTGCATCTCCCCCTGTCTTCTGCTAGAGCCTGCCTCAGCAAGCGTCCCTTAACGGCGCAGCGTCTATACTGCCTTTGCCACCTGTTGCCACTGCATCTCCGTCAAGACCTTGTCAATGTCCAAAAGGATCTTAACCTTCCCCTTCAGTTTCGCCATACCAAGAATGTAATGTGTATCAACGTTCACCCCAAAGACCGGTGTGTGTTCCATTTCCTCCAGACCGATGTTGACGACCTCCGATACCGTATCCACCACAAGTCCCATCTGGACATTGCCATCATGGCTTCTTACTTCGGCGACGATAATGCAGGTGCGATCGTCATAAGCTTTGGAATCCAACCCAAACCTCAAACGCAAATCGATTACAGGTATAACTTTCCCTCGCAGATTGATGACTCCTTTTACGAAATGCGGCATCTGCGGAACGGTGGTGACGTCCATCATTCCGATGATTTCACGGATCTTGAGAATCTCAATTCCGTATTCTTCCTCGGACAGGGTAAAGGTGAGAAACTTTCCCTCCTTGCCTTTTAGCGCATGCTCCTGTTTTTCCATATGTGCTGCCGCCCCCATTGTTTACCTCCCCGCTTCTAGATACTGAAAAAGGATTGCCACCAACCCGGTGGATTGCCTCCACTCTCAAAATCGAGGCCATCAGCCTCTGATCATACGACTTCCCGAGGTCCTATATGGTTCGCCCTTGGTCACCCCTGACCGTCAAGCCAACGCCCGGGAGATGGCCAAATACATCCTTGCTCTCAATCGGATTCCAGTATCTGGAAGATCGCGCCTGGTATATCATTTAGCGTAACGACTCGTTCCACGCCCCCATGTCGAATGGCTTCCTTGGGCATCCCAAACACCACACAGCTGGCTTCATCCTGAGCAATGGTGTACGCTCCGGCTTGACGCATTTCGACCATGCCGCGCGCGCCGTCGGCACCCATTCCCGTCATGATGACGCCGACAGCGTTGGCCCCGGCATACTGGGCAACCGAATGAAACAGCACATCCACCGACGGCCTTTGATGGCAAACCAGAGGCCCGGTCTTGATGTCAACGTAGTATCGAGCGCCACTGCGTTTCAGTAGCATATGGTAGTTGCCTGGAGCGATCAACGCCAACCCCGGATAGAGGCTATCACCGCTTTTTGCTTCCCGAACTTCTATCTGACAGAGGGTATTCAATCGGTTGGCAAACGCCGTGGTGAATCGCGGTGGCATGTGCTGCACGATGACGATACCTGGACTGTTTGGCGGCAACTGGGTCAAGACGGCTTTCAGCGCTTCCGTACCACCTGTGGATGCCCCAATTGCCAACACTTTATGTGTCGTTTGCGTCAAGGACTTGCTCAACAGAGCGCCAACCGGCTTGGCCTCGGCTTTGGGCGAGGCGGACGGAGAGACATAAGCTTTAGGCCGCACTTGGGCAGCGGCCCGGATCTTTTCCACCAGCTGAATGCTCATGTCTCCAACCGAGTAGGCTCCCCCGGGTTTTGCCAGAACCTCCACGGCACCGCATTCCAGCGCCTCAAGGGCCATCTCGCTGTTCTTTGGAGTCAGCGAACTGACAATAATGGTGGGGACAGGATGGTACTTCATAAGTTTGCGCAGGAAACTCAGCCCATCCATGCGAGGCATTTCGATATCGAGGGTGATGACATCAGGTTGCAGCTTGACGATCTTGTCTCTCGCCACGTATGGATCCGGGGCAGTTCCGACGACTTCTATGTCGATGTGCTTGGACAGTTCCTGCGTGAAGATCTTGCGGACAATTGCCGAATCATCAACCACCAGCACCTTGATGGGGCCCATGTGCACCTCTGTTTCAGCGTTCCCCTCGGTATGGATACCAGTCGCTCTCTCTGAGCCGCTCGACACGGATGACGATCAATTCGTTGGTCTGACTGTTGTAGATCGCTTTGCGACCTTTGTTGCCGCCGACATCTTGGGATGCAATGCGAATTCCTCTGTCCTGTACCAAGCTCCTGGCCACATCGATGTTTTGTTGAGGGATGACGGCTCTATCCCCACCACCGTCTCCCTGGCTGGCTCCGCCCAGGATCTGAGCTTCAAGGTTTTCCACGCGACTGCCACTTCCCAAGAACAGCCCGATCAAGGTGCGGGTTGCCACGTTACCGTATTGAGCAGTGCCTTTGTCCGGGTCCGCAACCCTCGGATACAGAAAATGGTTCATTCCCCCGTATTCCAGCTTCCTGTCCCAAAGTGATACGGCCACACAAGACCCCAGCACCACGGAAATGAGAGTCGGCTTGCCCGGCACAAAAATGTAGCCGGGTCGCAGAAAATACTTTGGTAGATCCAGGTAGTTCTGCCGCATACACGAAAACTGGAGCCCTCAAGAAGCTACTTGGCAGCGTCGTCCCAACGACACAATGCCAAAGCCAAGGGACCGTCATCATCGAGCAGCCGAATGGAAGCCATGCTCTTACCAGGATAGTGTTTCGCTGAGAGCTTTGTCTCCTCGAAAGCTGGGATGCTGAGTCGCCATGCCCCCTCGCCCAGCTGGCTTGCCAATTCCCCTGCCACCATATTAACCAATTCCTTCATGGCATCTTCGATCTCCTGAAGGGACAACTGATCTTCGTTCACTCCCAGGAAATCAGCTGTGATCATTCTGGCAAACCGATCGGAGGACAAACAGAACAGCGTGAAGTCTTTTTGATCACCATGGATCTTGATGCGCGATTCGTACTGGTATGGCAGATTCTCGCCAATCTTTGGTTCATCAGCGTCCTCAAACAGCGCTGTGGTAAAAAACATGGTTTCCAGGACCCTAAAAATCGCATCCTTCATCGCTGTCTGGCATTGCGGATTCATCGGTTTCCCCCATGACCTTCCTAACCAAAGAACGCACCGTCTCCGGCGTAAATGGTTTGTGAATATAGCCCTTGGCCCCAAGGTGCATCGCCTCCTGAAGCCTTTTCTCATTGGATTCCGTGGTGATAAGTACCACCGGCACGTCCTGAAAACTCGGCTGTGACTTGAGGGCTCGCAAGAGGCCAAATCCATCCATGACGGGCATATTGATGTCGGAAACGATAAGATCTACCCAATTGTTCTCAAGGACGTCCATTGCTTCCTGGCCATTACCGGCCTCAAGACAACTGCCGAACGATATGCCGGTCAAGCGCAATACCTTCTTGATGACGTTGCGCATGGTGCTGGAGTCATCCACAATGAGAACATTATAGGGCATAGCCGCCTCTCCATTCACTAACCGTCATAGCTCGACCTCACCAAACCCCGAGACCTTGACCCATACGCGACCGGTCGCCATCTCCAAACGCACCGTCCGATTCACGTTGCCTCCAACATGTTCGGCTGCTATGACCACATTGTTCTTCCAGAAGATCTTGCGCACAGCCAAATGGTTACGCTTGCCGATGTTGAAGACGCCGTTTTCGTCCATAATCTGGGAGCCCCCGGCAATCTTGACAACGGCGTTCTTCTTGCTCGCTCCCAACTGGTAGCTCTGTTTGAACAGAACCGGTATGCCGGAATCTGCAAACATGGCCGGCTTTCGCTTGGCCTTCTCCAGATCCATGCTGGCTTCCGGCAGCATTAGATGCAACACTCCCCCAACGCGCACCACAGGATCATAGATCACCACGGCAATACACGACCCAAGCGAGTAAGTGATCAAGGTTTCATCAGCATTGTTGCTGATCGCCATGTCCGCAACGCCTATGATTCTCGTCATCGCTCTTCTTCATTCAACGGTAGGATAATGGCAGCGATGCAACTAACCTGTCCGGTGATGGTGGTCGTGATTCAAGAGTCTTGATCAACTGTCGTCTTCATCTCGTTGGCGTCACCTTCGATATATCGACGGACGGACATAATGAAGTGGGTGCTGCAACCCTGTCAGGCTCTCCGAATGCCCAACGAAGAGATACCCGTCAGGAGCAAGGTAGGCAACCATTCTCTGAATGAGATCCTGTTGCGTTGGTTTGTCAAAGTATATAATCACATTCCTGCAAAAAATATAATCGAATGGCCCCCGGAAAGGATAAGGCTCCTTCAGATTGAGGCGCCGGAATGCCACAACTTGCTTCAGCAACGGGATCACCTCATAGAATCCTTCACCATCGATGCCATTTCTTCTCTGCAAGTACTTCTGCCGGAGACCGGCAGGCACCTTGTCAATTCTGTCCTTAGTATATGCTCCTCGGCGGGCAATTTCTAGAACACGAGTAGAAATATCGGTGGCGAGTATGCGGAAATCCCTTTGCTCCCTTTCTTCCAGGCGGGACAGCAAGCACATTGCCAAACTGTAAGGCTCTTCACCGGTCGAGCATCCTGCACTCCATATGCGGAGGCGCATGCTCCTCGTTTTTCTCTTGGTCGCAAGCAATTCCGGTAGAGCCACTTGTTCCAAGAATTCGAAGTGCTTGGGCTCACGAAAAAAATAAGTCAGATTGGTAGAGATGCAGTCTAGAAACTGGATGATCTCCGCATCGTTGTTGGGAGAGATAATGTATTGATAGTACTCTTGATAGGTTGGTATCCCGGTGGCACGCAAACGTTTGTTCAATCGAGCTTGAAGCAGTTCGCGCTTACCCTCGTGAAGGTTGATCCCACACTGCTGATAGACCAACTGACTGAACTGGCGGAACAACTGAGCGGACATAATCTGGCCTGCCACGTTTCACAATCCTTCCCCGAGATGCGGCAACATTCGATACTGCAGGCTCCTCTAGCTCTAGTCGGAGCCCCTCTCGTTCCAAACCGCATACTTCTTCCTCCAGTAAAGAATCGGCCAGCTGCGGAGTTTTCTTTAGGCAAATGTCAATGTACTGCAATTGACCTGGAGGCGGGTGCTTGGAGGAGGCTTACCATGCGTGGACAACGGCGGCAGAGGCAAAACCCGGCAGGAGGCTTGGGATACCGGGAACGCATGCGCATGACGCTAGGGCTGGGCCTGCGAGTGACCCTCTTCAGGAAATGGCAGGGATGTTTCTTTCTTGTATCGCTGACGTAGGACCGCGTCCCTCAACTGTCTCCAAGACTGGTCCAGATGGTGCTCCGACTCGCTACCAGGCTGGGAAGCTTCGCGGCCGCTTGGCCGGCTACTACCCGTACCATAGATGACACGGTCCTCCCTGTCTATCACGGTCGCCCAAAGCATTTCAGGTCGTTTCGCCATGAAACCCCCGCAGGATAGGTCCATGGGCATCGGTTCTTGAAGCTTGTTTTCCAGGAGACTTTTGTTGGTTGGCCAAGTACCGGCCATCGGCAACAGCAGCCCTAGCAGCAACCCACACAGCACCGGTTGCACCCATAGGCTGAACCTGCTGTTCATTTACAGGTAGTCGCCCCTATTCCACTTGATGGACTCCACGGTGGCCAGCACTGAGACCTCGTCACCAATCTCCCGCAACGGATGGTCCGATGGCAGTGCTTCCATGGTATGGCGCAATTCCTCTGTTTGATCGGCAAGCAGGTCAATGGCCCGGCTGACTGTCTTTGGGGTCACCGCTGAATCGCCAAGCAGCCGCTCCACCTGATCCAATCCGTCTATAGTGGATTCAATGGATCGTTCCACATTGCCCGACTCAGCGATTTGCAGTTGCCCCAGCCCATAAGGAATCGCCGAAACACTCTCCAGCGTTGATATAGCGGAAGCCATCGGCGTGGCCTGCTCACTTGCTGGAGCGATCTGATTGAGTTGATCCTCAAACACGCGACCAAACTCCTCTTCCGGTTTAGTCAGTCGTTTACCCCCCTCTGTGGTTGCTGGAGAGCCGACATCCGTTGTTCGCGTGACCTTCATAGAAAACCCTCCTTACAGAACACTATCCGCCAATGCATCCGGCTATTCGCCAAGTGACCTCAGCGTGTAATCATTCCATTCGTATCTCAACTGCAGCAAAACTCTTGCCAGCACACCATCAGACTCTCGTCGAAGGGTGAAGAAGCAACCAATTACCGGGGAATTGTGTCGAAAGCCAGGGCTGGATCCAGGACATGACAACCCCTTCAGAGCAACAGTCCCAGGAAAATATGGTCCAGCATTGGGGCAAAATTTGCCGACGCTTTCAGCAATTATCCCATTGATGACCTGGGGACAGCGAGGTTGAGTGGAACGCCGTCCAATAGACCTGGTGACGAAAACCCGCTGCCACTTCCGAGCAACGGGAAGGTGGGAATCCGTTTAGAAATCGCGTCGGAACACTGGCAATTTCAAGTATGCGGCAGTCTCTTGGTGCTCTCTCTCAATGGTCACCGCAGCCCCATAGGGCAGCAATGCCGTTCGCACGGTGAACAAACCCATGCCGAGGTGTTTGTCATGCTTATCCTGTTTGCTCTGCTTGATCCCCCAGCCACTGTAATAGGGCTCAAAAAACCTATCAGCCTGCGCAGGGGTGAAACCGC
This sequence comes from uncultured delta proteobacterium, assembly GCA_963802715.1. Classification (GTDB taxonomy): domain Bacteria; phylum Desulfobacterota; class Syntrophobacteria; order Syntrophobacterales; family Syntrophobacteraceae; genus CAWDJT01. Next base: position 204,174 of record CAWDJT010000035.1, on the reverse strand, counting down.
ATCCTGAATCTCTGAAAACGAGCCAAACCTGGTGGTCCCGCCAATAAGTTCCCACAATAAGATGTCTGTCCTTTGAATCGCGCATGGCAATCATGGCGTTTCGAAACAAGTGCACCATCGCCAAGATAAGAACGCCGGCTGGAACGCTCACCAGAGGGAGCCCTGAAGCCAAACGTAGTTCCATAGCCACCTGGTGTTTGAAGAACAGGTCAGCCCGGAGGATCTGCATCAATCGAGTAATGACATGGTTCACATCGAGACCACCCTCGGTACGCTCCATTTCCAAGACGCATATGATATCCCTCAGCATCTCCACGAACTTGCCGATCTGGTCCGAGACCTGACTGAGCCGTTGATTCTGTTTCTCGTGAATCAACTTCCACTCGCCCTGATGCTCGGAAAGATGCATCATGGCGAAGTCATTCGCCCGTTGTTGCCCAACCGTGATGAGTTCGGCCAGCATCGACATATTCTGGAGGGGCCCATTGATATTGTGGATCAGCCCCTGAATGAACTCTCCCAGATACCCCCGTTGGTCTTTGTATAGCAAAGCCTGAAAGCATGGCTGCGCTTGATCTCGCAGACACCCCCACGGATCACCAACGTCGGAAACAATCGATTTAGTGCTCGGTTTTTCTTTCATCGAAACGTTCATGGTCCCCCGGCCGACCACCTCGGATTGCAACAAACACCTCGACCACCTCAGGATCAAACTGTTTTCCAGCGTTATCAAGAAGCTCCTGGATTGCCGTCGACTCCATCATCGCTCCCCGATAGGCGCGCTTGGAAGTCATGGAATCGAAGGCATCAGCCACGGCGACGATACGTGCCAGGAGAGGGATCTCCCCCTGCGCCAGGCCGCTGGGATAGCCACGGCCATCCCAGCGTTCATGATGGTGGCGAATAATAGCGCGCTGTTCCTCACTCAGACCCAGTTCACTCACGATGGATTCCCCGATGGTGGGGTGCCTCTTGATTACTTCGTACTCATCGATGGAGAGAGCTCCAGGTTTGTTGAGGATCGAGTCAGCAATACCGATTTTGCCGAGGTCATGCAAGTACCCAACCGTCTGCAGGGATTCAATCTGCGCCGGGGTGCAGTTGAGACTCTCGGCCATGCCCACTGCGTAATCCGTGACCCGCTCCGAGTGCTTTCCCATATAAGGATCCCTTGCTTCCAAAGCGTTGACCAGGGATTTCAGAATGCCGTAGACGTTGCTCACCAGGTCCTGCTGTTCCAGTTGCAGGGCTAGGTTTTCCAGCAACAACCGCCGCTCTTTGGCCACTCGTTCTACCGTTAGGGCGAGATCTTGAAGTCTGAACGGTTTGTTAAGGAATTCCGATGCGCCCCCACGCATGGCCTGGATGGCATATTCCAGGGTGGGATGGCCGCTCATGACGATAATGGGGGTGTTGGGTTGGTATTCCTTGATGGTCTGAAGGAGTTCCAGACCGTTTGTATCAGGCAGCATCAGATCTACAAAAGCACAGTCGTAGGTCTCGCTGGCTATGACCTCGCTGGCCTCCCTTCCCGTGGAACAGACCTGAACTTTTTCATGCTGAAGCACACTAAGATAATCGCTGAGAAGACTACCAAGGGTTTCGTCATCCTCGACGATCAGGATTCTCATGCCGCACCAAGCTTTGTTGTCGCCAGGCGGTCCAGAATCACCTTCTTGAGGTTCTCAAATTCCTTGTCGTTGATGATGCCCTTCAACCTGAGATCCTTCAGCCGCTCCAACTCACTCAACACATGGGCCGGTTCCTCCGGCGATCGTTCAAAGGCGGACAGGGGCACGCTGCGCCGGGCAAGCATGCCATATGGATTCAGCGCCACCGCCGGCCGCTCAGCCGTTTTGGGATTGTTGGCCTCGCGAAGCAAACGCTGTTCTTCCTCCAGTTCGCGCAGGCGGCGATGAGCGGACTCCAGTTCTTCAAGGATGCGCTGTTTGTCCTTCTGCATCTTGACCTTTTCGATAGCATTCCGGGTGGTAACGGCCAGTTCTTCGATTTTGAACGGCTTTTGCATGTAGTCGTAGGTACCCTGGCGAATGGCTTCAATGGCTGACTCAAGACTACCATAGCCGGTGATGATGATGGTCAGGATGTGCGGATAGCGCTGCTTTGCCTCACGCAGAAGGGTCAATCCATCCATGCGAGGCATATTGATATCGGTAATCAGGATGTCAAAAGGCCCGGCAGCCAGTTTATCCAAACCATCCATGCCATCACTGGCTAACGTAACCTCCACATCCGGTTGCTCGATGGAATCTCGCAATATTTCTCGACAGATCTCGTCGTCATCAACGATCAGTATTTTTACAGGTGATTCCACCTCAAATCCCCTATCCCATGTGGTGATTCCTGCATCCAATTCCGACCTGCCGGCTTCAGACGACGGCATGCCCCCTTTTTGAATGTGCAATGGATTGAACCCAAACATGTTTGTCATGCCTCACCGTTGAAAAGGACCCCGCGTACCTCCTGCAACTTCTCTTGCAGCTTGACGATCTCTTCCGGAGGGATCTCTCGAATGACTTTTTTGGTATTCCGATCAATTACCTTGATCATCACACGGCCAGTTTTCTCATGAATCACGAAGCTTAAGCTTGAGTTCAGAGCGCTTAGAAAGCTTTGCAGGTTGTTAACCACTTCCCTGGTCTGCTCGAGGTTGTACAGTTGTTGCGATTGGCCGGATTGAGCCGCCGATTCACGCCCGGGGTTCCCAAGGAGCCCTTCCTCAACCTTCACTATCTTGGAGACCTGAGGCTCCTGGTTGTCCTTGATCTCCGGACTAATCCAAGGGCCCAGGGACACCGGCTTGATCTCCAATACCTTGTTGTCCATTTTGAGGTCTCCCTTTTCGCGCAACAGAACCCTTCTTACAGCTTCTTCCCTATACTCGGCCAAGAACACGTTAAACTTAAATCGTTTCAGCATTTCTACGGCTGGCCTAGAGCACGGCCCCTTAGCGTGCCTAAACCGATCCACCAATACTGGAATGGTACAGATATTGCTCTAGACTTGACCTGAGTGACTCCTCCATTGTTGAAGGTCCAATGTCCTCCTGCCATGCAGGAGCTGGAAAAGGCGTAGGCTTTCAGTCGTCGTGGAGAGACCCGTTCCGGTCAGCACGATGCCGGTTGGCGGGTGCAGATGCTCGATGCAAAGTGAAGTCAGCTCAAAGATATGGTCATCTGGAACCACTGGGATAGTCACGGCCCATCAACCGCCAAGCCGCAAGGAGTGAGACCTTGAGCATGATAAAGAATGTCATTTCAGCCCCGACCTCATCTTTGCTGAACATGCAAAAGAATCCCACGAGCAAAGCGTCAAACCAAGATTTTTCAAAGATTCTGTCGGAGTATAACAAATCCCAAGGGGCACAAGCTACCAAGGGATCACAAACCACCAAAGGGACACAAGCTGGCAAGAAGATCTCCGCCCGTTCCAGCAAAGCAAAAACCTTGGACGATTACCGGATGCAGGCCTCGCCCTCGCGCACTCGGACACTGCGCCAGAAGAGCACCGAAGCCACATGGACGCAATCGGTCAAAACAGAAACCCAAGTACCCGAGAATCTAAAACTAGTGATCGCGGAATCCGCTCGCAAGTACGAGATCCCAGAGAAGCTGCTTAGCGCCGTCATCAAAGTTGAATCCAACTTCAACCCGCGGGCGGTATCCTCGGAAGGAGCTCGGGGCCTGATGCAACTGATGCCAGCCACAGCTCGCCAGTTGGGTGTCAAAAACGCGTTCGACATTCAGCAAAATGTTGACGCTGGCAGCCGATACCTCAAGGAGATGCTGGACCGCTATGACGGCAAGGTTGATTTGGCTCTGGCTGCCTACAATGCGGGCCCGGGAGCGGTCGATCGGTACGGCGGGATCCCCCCCTATCGGGAGACAAAAGGTTATGTCAAAAAGGTGATGACCTATTCCTGACACGGCAACAGCACAATCCAAACCTGATCGGCCCAGGTCCTTCGTCACTTAGCCTAGGGCACAAAGTTGCCTTACTTTTTCAGCAATTATAGGTTCAGCCACACCTTGAAGTCACCCTGGAACCTCTTGCGAAAGCCCTTGCCACCTTTCGGTACTACCGGGCGAGCGGGCTTCAGCATCCTCAACGTGCTGTATTTCCGTTTGCGGCGAGGTGTCGAGCCATGCTCGGAAATAGTTCCGCGAGAGGCTCACTAGAAAAGGACCGGATGCCGCTCATCATTGACCTCGAGGTAGAACTGCCCGGTTTCGGCATCTTCCTGGATATACGCAGCCAGCTGATAGTATGCCGGCCGCGAAAACCGGGCCGAGAAGCGACCTGACTTGACTTTGGCATACAACACATTGTTTTTGCCAACCAGCAAGGCCGCGGGGTTCAGTACCTCCATCCCAGACAGGTGTTTGAAGGTCAACACAAACTGCTCACCCATTTGCTCATCGGCTGAATGCCGATCCACGCGGGAGATTACAAACGGCGTGTCATCCACACTCACGGGGCATCGTTGGTTCTTCCACACAACCGCATAGGAATTGTCATCACTTGCCACCAGGTGATCGTAAAAGAATTCCAGGATATCCTCGCGAGTAATTCGGTTGCCTTGATAAAACCAGTCCCCCTCGGAATCCACAGTGATCTCGCCGGAATCGAATGTTTTCAACACACTGCCCGTTTGTTCTTCCAGAATATTCTTTTCCACGTCAAATCCCCTCAAAAAACGATCTCATCATAGACCCCATTCGAGAGTTTCGCCCAAAAAGCAAGCAGGCCCGTCCAGATGGCGGGTTCCATTCCTATCTTAAGACGCGCCTAAAACAACTTCCGGGTGTCAAGCAGCAAAGTCACGGGACCATCGTTGACCAAATGAACCTCCATAATCTCCTGGAATTTGCCGGTCAGGACCGATAGTCCCAGGCCACGCAAGCGCTCCACGAAGGATTTATAGAGGGTTCGGGCGCTATTTGGCGGAGCTGCGCCGGTAAAAGACGGTCGCCTACCCTTGCGACAATCCCCCCAGAGAGTAAACTGTGAAACCACCAGAACTTGCCCGCGGATATCCAGCACCGAATGGTTCATCTTGTCATCGGCATCCGGAAAGATCCGCAGGTTGGCCACCTTGTCCGCCATCATCTGTACATCAGCATCCAGATCCTCCAGCCCCACTCCAAGGAATACCAGAAGCCCGTTGCCCACGCGACTCACTTCCTGCCCATCGACATACACCGCGGCTTCTTTGATTCTTTGCACCACCGCCCGCATTTCAGAATCCTATCTTTGCATCTGATAACCATTACCGTAACCATACCGTTGACCCGGCTCGGCAACGCAGGATATAAGAGTCCCTACCATTGATGCACAAAGCCCGAAAAATAAGTAAGAACAGGCAACCTCCATCCGACGCTGGGGCGATTTATCCTCATCTTGACCCGGTCAGGACCAGTCACCATGCCCCGTAGACTACACATCCTCTTGGTCAATCCGTGGATCACTGACTTTGCTGCTTACGACCTTTGGGCCAAACCCCTCGGGCTTCTGCTACTTGGTTCGCTATTGCGGGAAGGCGGCTGCCAAGTGTCTTTCGTGGATTGTCTCAACCGTCATGATCCCGACACAGCCTCGCACCCAGAAGTACTCCCGGGTGCCGACCGCCAATATGGAACCGGGAAATACCCGCGGATACCGTTGCGCAGGCCGAGCGTTTACGGTGATTTTCCGCGCTACTATTATCGGTACGGCATTCATCCACAAAGTCTGCAGAGCCTGATCCACTCCCTTCCAAGACCTGATCTGATCTGGGTCACATCGATGATGACTCACTGGTACCCTGGTGTGCAGCAAACCATAGCGGAGCTGCGAGCGCTGTTGCCGGAGGTTCCCATCTGGTTGGGGGGTATTTATGTGCGATTGTGTCCCCAGCATGCACGTCAACATAGCGGCGCCGATCGTATTGTGACAGCCCCCTCAGCCAGGCTCCCAGCCATGGTGAACGCCGCCACCGGGTTCACGTTTCGAAATCTACACCAGTGGCAGTGTTACCAAGCCCACCCAGCTCCGTTACTGGATGCCATTCCCGATTTCCGATACGCTCCCATGCTTACCAGCCTCGGTTGCCCCTATGGTTGTCCCTACTGTGCTTCGCGGATCCTGGCTCCGACCCGAGAACAGCGCACCGCCGCTTCTATCTACCATGAAATCATACACTGGCATCAGAACCATGGGATCGTGGACTTTGCATTCTACGACGATGCCTTGCTGCTGGACGCGGAATCCACACTCCGCCCCGTCCTTGAACGAGTCTGCCTGGAAGGTTTGCGGGTGCGGTTTCACACACCCAACGCGCTTCACATCCGGGCGCTAACCCCTGAGTGGTGCGCGCTCTTAAAAGAAAGCGGTTTCACCACTTTGCGCCTCGGCCTCGAAACCACACAACCACACCACCAGAAAGAATGGGGCAGCAAGGTGGAAAGCGAAATGTTTCCGAGAGCCATGGGCAACCTCAAGGCAGCCGGTTTTACATCCACCCAGATTGGGGTCTATCTGCTCTGTGGTCTTCCCGGGCAATCACCTGCCGAAGTGGAAGATTCCATTGGAGTGGTTCGAGAAACCGGCGGACAGCCCTATCTGGCTGAGTACTCGCCCCTCCCCGGAACCTCGATGTGGTCCCAGGCCAGGAGCACCTGCACCTATGACATTGCTGCAGAACCTCTCTACCACAACAACAGTTTCTTTGCCTGCCGCCGACCGGATTTCACCTATGAGGATCTGGTGCGTCTCAAGGAACTAGCCCGTCAGGCGAGGCTCCCGGTGCCCGCAGCGTCGGCCGTACTTTAACCACGTGTTCCAGGAGAGCGGGATAGTTCACACCCTTTCCGGCCGACTCATACAGCACAGCTTGTATTTTTTCCCGCTGCCACACGGGCATGGCCTATTCTTGGGGTGATCACTACTCTCCAGGTGATAGCGGATTGTAACCGGTGCCTCCTTGGGCTTGACTCCAAGCTCCTGTGAGTATTGGCGGCGGGCATCGCGGCAGGCTTTCTTGAACTCAGCCCGATCCTTGACCAGATAGAAACGACCCGTCTCCAACTGATCATAGCAGGTCTCAATCCATTCCAAGGCTTCCTTGAGGCGGCCCGCTGCACGATCGATGCGCGCCAATCCGGCGAGCGCCTCCAGGCAATGGGTATCCAAATCTAAAGCGCGCAAGTAGGCCCTGCGAGCTTTTCCGTCCTGCTTCACATATTCGTAAAACTTGCCCACACCCAGGTGCGCAGCCGGTTTGCTCGGATGCTCGTCAATGGCTTTCAAATGCTCACGCTCGATCTGTCTCAAGCTGGTTTGCTTGTGCTGGTCATCCGACCAGTTGGTTAAAGCAATCGGATACGAAGCGGGAATCTTGTTGCCGGCCCTGGCATGAGCGAGGATTCTGATGAATTCAGCCGCCAGACGGTCCCTTGAACCGGGTGTCAATTCCATGGCGTTGGTGGTAGCGCAATGTTTGCACCGGATGTCATCGCGAAGCACAAAACCATGGTGAAAGGGTACGAAATCTTCATCGCCGGCCCGGTCATCCGAGCCTTCCGGTGGATGCAGGTGGATTTCTCGAACCTCGTAGTGGTAACGCTTACGACATTGGGTGCAGGCCAGTTCCAGGGAGATCACCCGTGGCCACTCATGCTGTTCCACCGCCTGGCTTTCCAGCCGCTTGACATCCCGCTCCACCTCAGCCAGTCGGTCGCTCTGGATTCCATGTAGTCGGCTAAGGAAGATAAGGGACCGCCCCAGGTCCAATTCTCCTGGTCGATACTCGGTCTCCACGAACGGCAGGAACTCCTTAGCGCCTGACAGGCGAATCCGATCCAGAGTTCGCTCGGGATTCTCCAGGTAAGCCTCCGTGACATGAGCCGCTAGTGCTTGAACCCCCTCCTGGGTAGGGAGACTACTGAGGATATCCCAGATCAGCTGCCGCGTGTTCTGATCGGCACTACCCAGCAACGGCAGCAACGCCTCCACCGCAGGTTCGCCCATTTTGCACAGAGCCGCATAGATCGCTTCCTGACCATACTGATCTTGGCCGCGGCCCATACAGCGGATGAGTTCCGGCAGTGCCTCCACACCCTTGAGTTCACCCAGCAGCAACATGGCTTTGACCGCTCGCCAGCTCTCAGGCTCTTCTGTGAGCACAGATTGCAGCGTCCGAATCAGAATGGGCCGATCCGCCGCTGTCAGAATCGGTTCTATCAATGCCATATCCATGGGCCGCGGAGGTTCATCCCGCAAGAAGGGGTCCAAGGTCTTTTGCGGGGAGCCGTTGCCCTCCTGTTCAGCCATCCCAGCGGCGCCAACCGCAGCCAGCAGCGCAACCCAAGCCATGAACAGCAGAGGGTGGCAAAGACCGCCCTCGACATCCGACACCTTCAGCAGCGCTGTCGTCTTGGCCGCCAACTGATACTGAAAGGAATCTTCGAGGCGCTCTTCCCATACATCCAACAAGTGTTGAAAAGCGGACACGGCCGCCAAACGCCCCTCAGCACCTGATTCGGTCCAGCCCCAGGCGGCGGCTTCCTGCAGGGCAGTGGCTTGGTCGGTGGGCAACCCTCCAGCGAGCTCGTTTAATCGCCGCAGAACCTGCTTCTGCGCCACCGCAGCGCCACCATAGTATACTTCGGTGGGGTTGAGGCGGAGGTCGATGAGACTGAGCAACACTCCGTACGCTTCCAGCCGCCGTTGTTCCCGGGATGGTTCGGCAAGACAGCCAAGCACAGCATCAAGGTCCTCGGCACGGCGGTGGTTCAAGAGAGCCACGTAGAACTCACCCCAATGTTGCGAATCACTTTCGTTCACCGAACTTTCCGTGCCTTTCAACAAGTCCCAGGCCTCTTCGGTGGGGATTTGCCCCAACGCCCGGATCATGCTGCCAACCTGACCAACTTGCAGAGCATTTCCCTCGAGGATGCGCTGTTTCATCCAGGCAACCGCTTCCTCGACCTGCCAATTTCCAAAACCTCAATAGCTTGTGACGAAGACTCAGGGACCCCCTGCAGATAGACGTCTCGAAGCAATGGAACCAACTCCGGTCTCGGGCTCGCCCCCAAGTGCAACAACGCCGCGCTTACCACCGCCGGTCGAGAATCGCCCAAGAATTGGGGCAGCTGCGACTGGGCGCTGTCCGGATAGAGCAAGAACCATTTCCTAATCGCCCATTCCTGCACCGCGGCATCGGGATGAGCCGCTAATTCCTGCAATTGCGCCAAAGACCAGATGTATCCACTCATGTCACTCTGTTCCTATTTCTCGTGGTTACCACGGGTTGGCTAGCCGCCAACAACTCGAGACCGAAATCCACCTCCGAAGCGGAAGCTTCAGTTTCGTCCTGGTAGAACTGTTCCGCCAATGCAACCGTCTCCAAAAAAGATAGGGGCGGGCATCGCGCCCGGCCCCAATCCTCCAAAGCAGGGAAAGATGACAACAAAGCCGGGCTTCAGTAAACATGCTCCCGCTTTTGCATTTCCGGGGGGATCATGGCTTCAACCGGTTTTTCCGGAATGGTCCGCACCAGCAGGCGCTGACCGAAGAGCCGCTGCGCCAGTCGCTGCACATCGGCCGCCTGAACCGAACGAATCAAATCCGGATAGCGTTCGTCGTAGTTCCATCCCAGACCAAGAACTTCATTGACCGCGGCGCTCTGCGCCTGAGCATCCAGACTTTCCATGCGCAGTTGTTGCATGGTAATGGCCAAATCTCTGGCAGCCTTCAACTCATCATCCGGGACCGGTTCGTTGGCCATCCGGTCCAGGTTGTTGAGCACAATCTCTTGCACCCGGCTAGATTGGCCATGGTGGTCTGGGTAATGACACCAAAAAAACCGCCCTTCAAGCCATAGAAGGGGAATCCATGGACCGCGTAGACAAGGTCTTCACCACCTCCGCGCAGGGCTTGATGCAGACGTCCACTGGGATAGCCGACCCCAGAAATAACCGCGGCTAACACGTCGAGAGTCGGGCGCTGCGGGTCGTCGAGGGTAAGGCCGGGAGTCCCGACGAACAAGGCCGCCGACGTTTTATCGTTCTTGACCTCCACCTCTCGGTTCGCCCCCATTGGCGAGGTTTCATCCGGCCAGTCGGGCAGCTTGCGGTCGCCACCCTTCCAGGTAGCAAACTTCTGCTGGATCTTGCCTGTCAATTCGCTGAGAACCACGTCGCCATATACCGCAAGAGCCGAATGGCCAGGGGTTACCATGCGCTGAAAGCAATTCAGGACGTCGTCACGGCTGAAAGCGCTGACAGATTCCATGGTCCCATGGGAATCATGGCCATAAGGGTGCTTGTGGAAGTAGTTCCTCTTAAACAGTCGCGCCACCTCGGTCTGCCAGTCTTCATCCTGACGCTGAATAGCCAGGAGGAAATCCTTGCGCCGTTTTTCGATTTCGTCCTGAGGAAACTGGGCGTTTTGTACAATATCGGCCAATATATCCAGCGCTAAATCCAGGTCTTCCTTGAGAACCTTGATGGAGACGGTGTAGGTGCTATTGGCCGCGGTCGCGTGGATGGCCCCCCCCACACCCTCAATGGATTGAGCAATGGCCAGCTTGGTGCGCTTCTTGGTTCCCGCCGTTAACAAGGAGGCGGTGAATCTAGCCAACCCCGGTCGTTCGGCATCTTCCAGCAGTAACCCACCCAGCCCGTACAGCTGGATCGTTACCAAGGGCAAGGAAGCATCGTGCTTCAAGGACACCTGTAGGCCATTTTGAGGCAGTTTGAAGAACGCAGTGGGAGTTTGTCCGGCCCCACCGGATACGGCTGGAGCAGCTGCCGGCGCAGCTTCGTGAGTGTTGCTCAACGGCTGGATCACCGCCACATTGACTCGATCCATCATCAGGTAGCGCTTGGCCACGTCCTGGATCTTGGCTGCGGTCACCTGTCGGACCCCTTCGACATAGGCATCATCAAAATAGGGATCGCCGGTGTCGAAAAAGGAATTCCCGAGGGAAGCCGCCATCGACGCCACCTTTTCCTTACTGAAGATGTGTTGCGCGATCACCTGCTTCTTTGCTTGCTCAAGTTCTTTGGGGGTGACCGGGCTGGTCTTGAAACGATCGATTTCCTGCTCAACGATGGCGAGCACGCCGGGCCAGTTCTGCGGAGGAAGGGCAAGATCGATCATAAACTGACCATTTACAAACGCCGGTGTCCAATTGGAACTGCTGACACTGAGCACCTTTTGTTCCTGGTCCTTGAGCCGCCGGTAGAGACGGCTGGTCTGGCCATCTCCCAGGATCATGGACAAGACATCCAGGGCAACCATATCTTTGTGGGTGAGCGAAACCGAGGGGAAACCCATGGTGGCTTGGGTCAGCCGGGCCAGGGGCAATTCCTTGGACCGCCACCGGGGACTCAACTGCGCCGGTTCGCCAGCGTCAAATGGTGGCGCCGCCGACGTGGGCAAAAAATCTTTGGTCTCACCGGTGACATACTGGATCACATCCGTGGGCGTGATCGCCCCCACAACCACCAACAAAATGTTCTGTGGTTGATAACGTTGGGCGTAGTATTGTTGCAGGGCATCGCGATCCTGACGTACAAACACCGATTCCACACCGATCACCGGGTTGCGTACCGGGTGGCTCTGGTAAGCGGTCTGCGCATAGAGTTCCCAGAGCTGCCGGCGTGGATTGTTTTCGCCCATCTTGAATTCCTGCTGAATCACGCCCTTTTCCCGCTCCACCTCGGCAGGGTCCAACTGACATTCGCTCACATAAGACAGCAAGAGCTTCAAGGCTTCCTGCCAGTGAGCACTCACCGTGTCGATGTAGTAGACCGTCCGATCATGGCTGGTGTAAGCATTGCTGGCACCACCGATACGCCGCAGTCGTTCCCGGCCTTCCTTTTCGGTGAACGAACGCGTGCTTCCTCCAGCCACCACATGCTCCAGGTAGTGGGATAAGCCTCCTTCAAGGTGCTTGCCTTCAAGCATGGAGCCCGCACGCACAAAAACCCTGGCGGATACCGCCTCGCTGGAGTGCTGTTCTCGCACTAAAACCGTCAGTCCATTGTTCAACACCACGAAGACATCACCGGGCTTAGATGCCAGCACCTGATCCACCGACGATTCCAAAGATTTGGGCAACGCCGGGACCCTCCGGGTGCCTTCCGCCGCCCAACCGACATTCGTCCAAACCAGTCCCAGGTACACCAACAGCCCCAGTATGCTTGCTAGATGAAGCTTCCTCCGTACAACCATCTCCAGTTCCTTCTTCCCAGCTGAATCGTTATGCCCACACTGGTGGGTTTCACCCAAAGGTCCTTAGCACAACATCGCCCTGTGGCCACGGCGTTTCACGATTGAGGCCGCAGCACTTCTATCACGTACCGGCGAATCTGCAAAGCCTCTCCGTCTGACAACCGGTCTTGGGAGAAAGCCGGCATGAGGGTATTTGCGCCGTCGCGTGCCTTGGGATTGCGCAGGTATTCCCCAAAAACGCGTTCGTCCGCCAACTGCGGGGCACTACGTAATGGCAGCGTCGGTTTGAGTGTGTTCCCTCCATCGGGATGACACGAGCCGCAGTTTGTGCGGAACGATTGTTCGCCAGCCACTTGGCTCGCCGTCCGCACCCCGTCAATCCGCCGGGAGTTGGCGTATACCAGTTCCCCACCAAAATAGCCAAGGCCGGCCACCAACAATAGGGGCACGCCGTAGAGGACCATCAAGTACTGCGATTTGAGAGCCGTCCGGCGCGGCACCATCAAGCAACCAACCAGCGCCCCCAGGAGCGCCCCGGCCAGGAACATCTTGATCTTGACCGGGAGCAACCAGGCCCCGGCGTAGAATTAATGCCAGTCCAATAGCCCGGCTATGACTGCCACCGGCAAGGCGATCAGGGCCAGAGCGATGCAATGCCGGGCTGTAGTTTCATAATAAGACGCCCTATTGAGAATCGCCAGTAGTTGAAAAAGGAGTGCTCCCATCACCATGCCGATGGGCAAATGAACCAACGGTGGGTGAAGAGGATGTCGATAACCAACGGATGCCAGAACTTGATAAAGCCAGTCCATGAACCTACCTCGCAGATTCTTGTCACGACACCCCGGAACCAGGATGTCGGCAGAGTCAAAAGACTATGTGCTGAAAGGACTTGGGAGCCAGCAATGCGGTCCGGTTGCCGGAAGACCGACGAACCCGCGGCACCGGGTGGCAAGGTAATAGCCATGGTGGGTGGTGGCCGGCAGGGGAACTAGAAACTACGGCGATAGCCTACGAAACTATAGACATCGCTCATGACGCTCTCATAGTCTTTCTTGATCCTTTCATACATGCGGGCGTTCTCGATGGCAATGGCACCCATTTCAGCCAGTGCTTCGGCAAAATTGAGTTCATCCTCGCCAAATTCCCTCGGCGAACTGGTGTACAGCCGCAAGACTCCAATGATTCGACCCTTGATGGCCACCGGCACTGAGACCATACTGGCAATACCCTCGGCGCGGGCTTGTTCGGGATACTGGGCCCGCGGGTCCTGGGTAATGTCATAGACGCTCACGGTCTTGCCCTGCATCGCTTCGGCAATGCTCCGATCCGCATCCACCGGTCCCTTTTGGACATAGCTCTCGCTCAATCCATGAGAAGCCAGCAATTCCAAGGTCCTCCTTTTGGGATGTAAGAGGCGGATGGCGCAGGCCTTGAGTTCCATGACCTCGGCTACTTGACGGACCAGCAGATCCATGACCTCCTGAACTTCGAGGGTCGACGAGATCGCTTTGGCCACACTCCGAAACGACTCGAAATAGGTTCTCTCTCGGTCAGTCATCGGCTCACTCCTCTCGCTCAGTGGTTCATGGGATTATGTCGGCGGAAATTATCACCAGTTCCTCCCCCTTGATGGGGGATGTAGGCTAGTTGGGGGTGTCAATCGATGCTTCACCCCCTCCCCATGCCCCTCTCCTGCCGCAGGCAGGAGGAGGGGAGTTCTGGAATAGTCCCTGGCCAAACCGCCGTACCGTCACGTCGACAACGTCAATGCAGGATCGTAGTTCATGTCCCGAAGCGCCAAGCGATGCTGCGCAATTTGTTCCAGTGAGCATTCCAGGTGAACGTCCCGGACCCCGACCTCATGGCCGGGCAGTTGGAGCAGTTCCAGCAGGCGGCCCGCCTGCCGCTCATGAGGGGGCCGGTACTGATCCAGACGCTCCAATTCCGATACCAGATAGCGCAACAGATGCCTCCTTAAAGTAAAATTATAACCGATCACTTGTCTCCGGCGAGCCACAACTCGTTCGACGTTCTCCCGGGTGAGCAACCGCAACGCTTCCAGGCCGGCAAACAGTTCCAGTTGATCCATGCGGGGATTGGCCAACAGGTAATGGAGAAAAGCCTGCGGGAAGAACCGAAGCGCGCTGGTGACCGGGTTGGCGGCGGTCATCCCCAGCCCGCACTGACTCCCGGCTTTGATGGCGTCGCTCTTGGCCCACAGAGCGTGGATATGTTCGCTCAGCCCCTCGCCCTGCAGAATCACATCCAGGGTCCGACCCAATGACACCGTACCTTGCAAACATGGAGGACACTGACCGCAGGATTCCTCGGCCAACCAGTCGGTGAAATGCCGAGCGAGACGCACCACGTCGTCATCCTCGCCAATGAAGACCAGCCCTCCGGACCCGAGCATGGCTCCCACCTGGTCAAAGGCGTCGAAGTCCAGAGGCGTATGCAACAGATAGGACCTGATTCCCGTGAGAGAGAGAATCGCCCCCGATGGGCCGCCAATTTGGACTCCGGCCAGCGCCTTGCCCTGTTGAATCCCACCGGAAATGGCGATGATATCGTTCAAGGTGCGACCAAAACGTACCTCCACCAGCCCGGTTTGATTGACGATCCCGGCCACTGAAAAGATCTTGCTGCCGCCGCTGCGCTCCGATCCTTGCTGAGCGTACCAATCGCCGCCCCGTTGGATGATCAAGGGCAGGTTGGCAAAGGTTTCAACATTGTTGAGTAGTGTGGGTTTGCCCCAGAGGCCTCGCACTGCATTGGAAACCGCATTAAGCGTGGGCTCCGCCGGCTCTCCTTCAATCGCCCGCATGATGGCGCGTTTTTCTCCTGCCACAAAAGCGCCGGCTCCCAGACGGATGTCGATGTCAAATTGAAGACCCTCTACCCCGAAGATGTCCTCTCCCAAGAACCCCCGACGCCGAGCTTGAAACAAGGCGTGTTCCAGCCGCCGAACGGCGTCCTCATACTCCTTGCGGACATAGATGACACCGTAGCGCGCGCCTACGGCGATAGCCGCCAGAATCATCCCTTCAATCACTTGATGAGGACGTTCCTGGATGAGGGTGCGGTCCATAAACGCTCCGGGATCTCCTTCATCGCCGTTTGCGACCAGCAGCTTCACGTCATCCTGATTGTCGTCTCCAGGCTCAACGATGCATCGGGCCAGCCTCATCCCCTCCCATTTGCGACCGGTGGGAAAACCTGCTCCACCGCGCCCGCGCAGCCGCGCCCGAGTGACCTCCTCAATGATGGCCGGCAATTCCCAAACCGGCTCGCTCGCGTTTGCCGAGAACCCGATCAGACCGCCTCATATCCGCCTTGATCCAGATAGGACTGAATCTCGTCGGGATCAGTCTCAGCCGCAAATCCCAGTACCAGCCGGTCCTGTCGACGCATGAAATCGGCTTGGTCGGAACCACTTCCCACCGCGCCCCCTGCCGCAAGCCCTCGTTCTTTCTCAGGCAATGTTTGGCTGGGCGCGCCACTCAACCGCACCAGCCGATACCCGCCGCCCTCGACCTCAATGATCACGGCATTGGCATTATAGGTTCCCAGTCGCATCGCACCATCGATTCGCTCCACCCACACCCCGCCTTGGTCAACAAAGGCCTGCGGTTTAACCGTCGAGGTCAGGTCCATGTGCAGATGTGGTGCCGGATAGCTCACAGTGGCTTTGAGCTGCTTTGCTTCATCCAGGATTACGCCTCCCCAGCAAGTGTGGCCGTCCGGGGTTGAATAGCTGAATGCCAACGCCTCCGGGTGCATTCGTCCGAGAGACTGGCTCGATCCATTGTCGCGGGCATAAACCTGGCCGGCGGCATCGATCGCCAAGGTCTGTCCAGATACGTTAGGCAACAGTTGCCGCCCCGGACCATCCTCGATCACCTCGACAATGCGCATATCCTCCAGGGGCTCGCTCCGGTGTCCAGGTGCCAGCATGCGGCGGATGCGATCCAAAAACATCACCCGATTCTCGTAGCTGGGACCTTTCCGCAGTTGTTCCAACAGATATGGGATATCGTCCGCCCGTTGCTTGCCCAGAAACGTCTCTTGGGTCTTTACGACCGGCGCCAGATGACAAACTCCAAAACAATCCATCTCGATATACTGAATACCGTGACGACCCACTTCGCCTTCGTCAGCCCGGATCTCGGCTGAAAGCCTTCGTGACAACTCCGGCTGGCCCCGCAGGAAACACGCTGTGCCCTTACAGACATAGATGATGATGTCGCCGCCGGGGTCGGCGCTGTATTGTTTATAGCTGGCAATCACGCGGATGACGTCTACCGGGTCTAATTGCAGGCAGGTGACTACCTGTTGGAAAGCCTCGGGGGTAACATAGCCAAAAACGTTTTGGACCTCGTGAAGAGTACGGGGGAGGTACGCTTTAGGCCTGAGCCCGGAAATCACCAGGTAGATGTCCTTGTGCCGCTCCCGATCGACGATGGCGGCCACGGCATCGGGTCGCAGCAGCAGCGCTGCCATGAACACCCGTTGCTCCTCGTCATCATAACACACCTTGCGAGCAGCGTTTTCGGGGAGGCGATTGTAGCGCTCCACCTCCTCCAGCAGCCGTTTGACCTGCAGGACCGGTGCCGCATAGCACCCGGCCAGCAACCGGCAGTAGGCATCATCGTGCTCACAAACATAGCGGACAAAGCCGGCATGACCGGCATTTTCCAGCGGTAGTCCTTCCAGCAAATACAGCGAGGCCTTCTCGAAGGGTTTGAGAGGCACCGTGAGACCCTGTTGCCGCCAACGGTTTTGCGCTTCCCCGTGCATCCCGGCCCAGACCGAGGCTGAAGCATCGAGGGCCATGGCCACAGCATCGGGTGCGTCTGGTTGCAGCCCCAGCACCAGCCGCAAGACGTTGATGAGCAGCCCCAGTGCCTCTTTATCCAGTCGCGGCCGCCGCTCCGGACAGTTGCGCAGATGCTGGAAGGCCCAGTTCAGCCCCATGAAACCGGCCCGAGCTTCTGAAATCAACCCGCGAACGGCGCGCTCATAAGCCGGACGCTGCTCCTGGCGAAGACGCCCGAGAGCCTCGAATTCCTCCAACAACACTTCGCTGTCTGGTCCCAACACAGCAGTGTCTGTTATCGGGCTCGCCAAGTCCTTAAGACACCCTAGAATCATCTCAAGAATGTCCAGTTCGCGCCAGTCCACCCTGGCCAGACAGTTCTCCACCAGGTGCGCCAACGCCTGGAGCTCCGCATTTTGATTGCCCGTGGCGTTTGTGTGCAACAAGTCCCGGCAGAACTGCCGCAGCTTTTCGGAACGGGACGGGTGGCTCCAGCACAACAGCTCCAAACTGGAACGCAGACTGCACACCTCTTTGACCAAGTTGGGAAGATAGGCTGGGATGCGGGTATCCCGTGGCCCCCAAAAGCTTTGCCGGGCTGACTGGTGTCGTTCCAGCCACTCGGTTGGGCTCAACTCCGCCGTTGGCAACCAGAAATGGGCTGTGCTGTTCATGACTTGACCTCCCGCCTTCATCGAAATCGCCCACAAAACCGCTAAAAATCTATGATTCCTCTCCCATCATGCCCTGGATGTACTGATTCTGCTGGTTCAACCACTCACGGATGGTAAACTGCGCAGCCGCATCGGCTTCTTGCTCCAACTGCAGGAGGGATACGCCGAGCAAGGCCCGGAAGCGTTCATCCAAGTCCAGAAGCCGCTGCTCACGATCAGGCCTTGGCGACGAACGCAAAGCTTCCACCGGAGTGAACCAATGATCAACCAGAAAGCGGTGGAAATCATCCCAGGTGGGTTCCGCATCGCCCTTCTGGCATTGGCGGAGCAGGTAGAATACCGTGCGCTGATCGATGCGACCCCGATACCAGCCTTCGTGGATCTCCCAGCGCCTGCGATCCAGCTCTTCGACGATCTGCCGGATGCGTTTTTGAAAACTGCTTAGGCGCTCGTCCTCGAGCAGGTCCGACAGCTGACGGTACATCTCCTCCTTGATCTGCCCCAGCGCCACACCACGGCGGCTGACCACATCCTTCAAGACGTCGGCCGCAGCCATCGCCCCCGATAGCGGCGGCATTGCCCCCCGGTTCCCGCGTCGGCGCCCGCCGCTACATCACCTATAGCCCCCTTGGCATCCTTGAGCAGGTCCATGCGAGCCTTATAAAAGAGCCTCTCAGCCTCCTGCAGTTCCGCGTGCTGAGCGCCCAGCCGCCGAGCGGTAACGGTCGCATAGGTCCAGATTCTCTGTTCCTTGAGTTGCTCACGCCGCTGCCATTCTTTCGCCACCGCCGCGGACAGGGCGTCCTCGTCAATTCCCTGCAAATCGTAACCGGCATGCTGGAGGTCCCGGATAACATCCTCCATCTGGCCATGGTGGTCCGTCTGGACCAGCACATGGTAGCGAATGAAACTTACCAGCTCGCTATATGCCGATGCCACATTGCGCTTCTCACGGCGCCCGATGCCTTCACGCAGCCCTCGATTGATGGCCTCCTTGTCTTTCAGATGCGTGGCCAACAAGGGAATCCCAAGGGACGCGCCCGGGATCACTCTGGGTGCCGGGCCTTCCAGAACACGTTCCTCAGTGAAGCGTAGCCAAGCCGCTTCGATGATATCCGAGGTCTCACGGATTTCCCGCAATAGCGCGGTTAGCGCATCAAGATTGCCCTCCATCTTGGCCAGCAGAAAGAGGTAGTGGAGCAGCCGTTGGCGGTCCAGAATCAGATGGCGGTCCAGCAAACGATCCAGAAATGAAGTCAGCATCGGGAAACGATACAACACCGATTCTTCGTCTGTATCACTGAACAAACCCAATGCCACCCCTTGAGAACCGTCGGAAAGCTGGTGCTGCCGTTTGCAGGCCAGGTGTTGCAGGAGATCCGCGCACCAATCATCGATCAGTCCCGGATAGGCACTGGCCCCCGCCAGGGACGCGACCATCTCTGTTTGTATCTGTTGGCGATCCAGGCCTGACCGGAGCCGCTGTCGGATCAAGAGCCGAATGGATCCCAGAGGCGGCCGCCCGGGCGAGCGGTCTCGCAACTTGGCCTGTAGCCAATCACACTCCAGATCTTCCCGCTGGCGCCTCGTGATAGTCGCCAGCAGCATGCTGCGCACCAGCCCCACCCGCTTCTGCAGAGGCTGGTCCCAGGAACAGATCACCGCGGTCCGCTCCCTGGGCCGAACGAAACCTCCGCCAGTCCGGGTCATCTCCACCTCGAGGACTTCCTGTTCCTCAGGGGTCAACTCTTCCCAGTGACACACATAACCTGGTGAGACGGCAAATCCGGCTGTTTGAAGTTGTTTCCAGATGTGTTCAAGTTCCAGAGTCTGCTGAATGTCGGCATCGGCCGCCCAGTGCGAAAATGCCGTGGTGCTTGCGCCCACGGCCTGCCCCGACAACGGCTCGCCATCGGGTCCCCGGTCGTCTACAAAGGCCTCTAGCAACTCGCGGAGTTGCTCGGTGTCGGAGACTACTCGACCTTGGTAATGCTGCTGCAGGACTTGTTGCCGACGTTGCTGAGCCGCCTGTTCCTGGCTCAACAACCGCTCGAGGTAGGCGTGCAACATATGCACCGGATTGGCCTCCGATGGGAGCGCCTCCTGATTGCCACCACCACCTTCCCGCAGCACCGCCAAGACCTTGCCCCCAGGCAGGGATGTTTCCTGGTGCCAGTAGGCGTTCTTGATGATCTTGGAGAAATCCTCCCAGTCGCGAATGGAAAAACTGGGCAGGTTCATGGTGAGCAGATCGTCGTTCCACCAGTGGCTGAAACCGTCCTGGTGCCGTTCCAACCGCTGTCGCAGCACCAATTCTCGATCGCGTTGGCTGAGTTGATGGACAAAGAACACTTGGTGGTAAGCTTGCCGTGCCACCGAAGCCGAATCTTGATGGCGCAGCGTCGGTTGACCTTGCCGCTGGCGGCGCGCCAATGCCAGCCAATCTCGACGCTCCTTGAAAGCACGCCACTCGACCTGGCGACGGGCATCGCCGTGCTCCATGAGCAACCGTCGTTCATCGCGCTGCAGCCGTTCCGCAGCCTCGTAACCCAGGTATAGACATAGGCCCTGGTAGAATTCCTCGGCACTCGGCCATTTGAAAATCCGGGGTTTGGGGCTGAGCCGCTCCCAGATCGTGCGCAGCCGCGTTCATCAGTAATTGCCGTTTCTTCTGCACCGAAGCAGAAAGCACGTTCTGAAAGTGAACACGTTCGCTCGATCGCTGCCATTTCCGGTGATCCCGAAGAACATCCCAAAGAGTGTCGGTACCGATTGTGGAGCTGCTTGACCGTTCATGCTTGACAACCATTCTCTGGAGGGCTTCTGTTCCAGATGTGGAAAGATGCATACAAGCCTTTGCAGATGCTTGACCAAACAGCAACGCCTGGGCAAAAGCTCGGCAGTTGGACTGACCGCAGACTCCGCAGTCCACCCTGGGAAGCAGCGCCAGCACCTCGCTCAAAACCTCCGGTGGGAGCTCGGGCAAGGCCTGCGATGGTTGGAGCAGTTCCAACACCGTAGACTGCACGGTTTCCGTAAAAAGCTCGTGAGGCGGCAGCATTACCCGGGTTGCAGCATCTTCGAGACCCAGCAACAACTGCTCGACGTCGACATCCTCGATGCGTAGGTCGTCGTTGCCATCAAGTCGACGGCGCGCTTCCCAGGCCAGGTAGGCGCGCCACTCACCCACGTTGTGGAGATGAGGTTGCAAGGTTTCACGGTACATGGCCCCGGATGAGTTGGTTAGATGCCCATGGATGCGATCGCGAACCATCTCTTCCAAATACTGCAGAGTGGGCCCCAGGAGCGTTATTAGAGCCGGGATCTCTTCCTGCAACCGCCTGTTCAGACGCAGGCGTGGCAAATTCGCTTGCGTGCGCCCATGGCCCACCACCATCCGGTGAAACACCGGGAGCACTTCTTCCATCAGACCATGATAGACACGACGGCGCTCGTTCTCAGAAGCCACGAAACCGGTTTCTAGCTGTTCAACGAGTTGGCTTGCCGGGCATGCCTCCCGCAGGTAATCACGCACCGATTCCAGGCTGTGCGGATTGGCCTGATCAAGGTCGATGGCCCATCTGCGAGCTAGACCCACCGTCCACTCAGGCGTCTGGAGCTCCTCCGTCAACAGTTGCTCAGACCGCTTCAGCAGGTTTTCGTCGCCCAGATCCAGCCCCAGCTTCTCGCGCCAGCGTTGGTGGACCAGGTATCGGACAAAGTGAGAAAAGTCATGCAGCCCCTGAATTCTTGAGCTCGCTGCAATCCGTTGGAGCGCCTCCTGCTGACGCCGGCATTCGTTCACTGATGAGAGCCGATAGAGCCTGCTTCGATGTGAGTTCATAACCCTTTCGCGGCCGCACCAAATGCCGGACAGCATGCTCCGGCAAGATCTGACGCACTTCCTCGACCAGGTTGTCCGGTGGGTGGGATAACGGCCACGGACACTGAGCCAACACCCAGCTTGTGGCAAACCGCACCAATTGGTGGAGCAATTGGGCGCGCGGCAAAGGCTGCCGTCTGGCCTGAAGATAGTGTACAAGCTCTCGACAGGCTTCCTGCACGATGCGTCGATGCCATTCGCCCAACCGTTTTTCACTCAATTCCAGATCGGGGTGTAAGTCCCCTCCGACATCGTCCAGAGAGACGAATAGCGGTAACCGCGAGCGTTCGAAACGTTCCGTATCCGCGATTGAGACCAGATGCGCTTCATAGGGATCGCGAAAACGCTGGTGTTCTATGTTGAAACCTTCCTCCTGGAGCTGATCCAACATCGCGGCGGCTTCAGGAAGGCGTGGTTCGCCCATGGTCCGGTGCATAACCAGGCGCATCAGGTCCAGGACCGTGGCCAATTGGCGGGTCGCCAGCATCTGTTGGAAGCGACGCTGTTCCCGGAATTCGATCGTTTCGGAAAGGCACATCTGATGGCAGCGCAACAGGATGTAGGCCACCGCCTGCAGGGGCATCCCGGGAAAATGTTCACCCCAGCCTCCGGTTTCGATTTCCTCAACCAGTTGATGGCTTAAGGGCGCGACATCGGCATCGGCACCATCGGGTCCGGCCAAGAGACGAAATTCCAGCCAAATGAGCAAGTCGTCAAACGAGCGCGGCCCAGCCTGAGTGGGACCACGCTGGAGAGCGCGATAGCGGTCGAGGCGTTGCTCAGTTCGAACGGCATCCTGACGGTGATACCGCTCCACCTGGAGGAAACGCCTGGTCCATGACGCGATTTCCTGTGGCATCCTTTGGAAGAAGCGGGCTGTTTCAACATGTCTCAGCCCGTTCAATAGTGGAGCGACCCCGTTCGGCGGCGGATACCCGGGAGCGTCTTGCTGCCAGCAACGGCGAAACAAATATCGTGCATATTGTCCCGCATTGTAGGAGCCGTCACCGGCGCAACTGCGATCGAGCGCGTAGATGGCAGCCAGGGCCTCGCTCACCACCACCTGGATCTCACTGGTCGGAAACGGTATCTCAAACAGGGTATGGAGTTGAAAGAGGATTTGGTCCTTGACCTGTTCCTGAACTGCCTGCATCTCTGTCTGCCAGAGCGCGCTCAAATCGCCGAGTTGCTGGCGGTCAACCGGTCGAGCCATGGGCTGGAGATGGGAATTCCCAAAGCTGGCCCCGCGTCCCCAGCCCGGGAATGGAAATCTTGATTCCACTTCGCGGTAGATGCTTTCCCTCGTGCTGTCGTTGATCATGGCAACAGCTCCCTGGTGTCGGAGGATCAAGCCGGCCGTCAGACCGGTTGTGCCGTTTCTTGTGCCGTTACGGCTTTCCGTATCAGTTCCGGCGCCATCCAGGTGCGGAAGTATTCCAGGTAGACAATGGGGCTGTGAGGGAAATCCGGAATGCAGCGTTCCATAAGATAGCGTTCGAGTTCCGCCTGGACGGCGGCCGCCAAATGTTCCTTGGGATCGGCGGCCAACGCGGCCGCGAACTTGTCCGCCAAGGCTTGCAGACGGCACAAACCGTCCCCGGCAAAGAGTCCCTTGAGCTCCGGGGCATGGTGCTGTGTCAACACTTCCCACTGCAGAGCGCGATGGAAGACGTCCCGGTAACACTGTTGATAGGCCCGCAAGACCTGGTCTGCAGCTTCAGCGGCATGCAGCACTCGCGGATTGCGAACAGAGGTGATGCGGGAATGGCCTGAAGCCGGGCGAATAGTTCGTGTTCATAGTCCTCGGGGTTGAAGAACCAAGCTCGATCACTCTGGAATTGGACCAGTTCGTGGATGATTCCTTCTATACGGCCCGCCTCCTCCTCATCAAAGGAGATCTGGCATCCGTCTTCACCTGCAGTCGACTCAACAATCACCGATGTCCCCTCACCCTCCACGTGCTCCCCCGCATCCGCTTCAGTTTCCTGCCGTTGGCTGTCACCTTGGCGTGCATGACCCATAGCGACAAGATCCATACCATAGTGTTCCAGCAGCTCGGGTTTGATCCTGCCCGCCTCGATGCCGCCACGGAGCGCTGCTACAACAGGTTCCTGCTCACGTCCTTCGCGACCGTAGTGGAGCAACACCAGCGCATGGCGCCAATCTCCCAGCTCGGAAGCCAGAGCATGGCGGGCCAAGCGCACTTCCAGGTGAATAACGATCTGCTGAAGCAGGGTGGTTTCCTGCAATACTTCTCGCGGCGCAACAAATTCCACCTGGTGATAGTTGGCCAGGAAGGCGGGGTATTCCTTGCGGATCAGCAGCTGCTTGAGGCGCTCCAAATGACTGCGGTATTCCTCCTGTTCCGCGGTGAATGAAAGCAGGTGCTCCGGGACCCGGGTATGCCGCTGGACACTGCGCCAATCCAGGGCTGCAGCCTCCGCCAGCAAGGTGCGCAGGACCTCATCCTGGTCAAGCCATTGGGCAACGATTGGTCCCTCCCATGGCTGCCCGGCACGGAACAGCAGGTGCGTGGACAAGAGGATATCCTTCATCTCATCGACGGTGATTTCACGTCCACCAAGACCTCCCACCAGTGTTCTCAGAATCGGCAGCTTGAAACCACCATCGCCCTTGCAGCACCTGGCGCACGTAGTGAAAACCCGGCTGGCCACCGGCGGGACCGAACCGAAGCTGTTGGAGCGATCCAGCACCACGATTCGCCGCGACTGATTCAGCCAAAACGCCAATGGTTCTTCTGGAAAGGGGTTGAAGCAGCGCACCGAAAGGCAACCCATTCCCGTCCACCCTGCACTTTCAAGACTTCGCAGGGCTTCAACGGCGTTGGGATAGAGCGACCCCTGAAGAATGAACAACGTTTCAGGAGCCGAAGTCGTTTCGTCGATCGGTTGTCTCCAACCCATCACCGACCGCTCCCGGCCTCCCTGCGCGGCATCACCCTGATATTGAACCTCGAGTTCCTCGATCCAGTCTCCGGTAAGCTCGTGGACAGCCCGGAGGGCGTAGCGATAGATCCGTGTCGCGGTCATGTGAGCCTTCTCGATCTCCGACTGGGTTTCCTGGTAGACCGCCGAGGTACCGCTGGGACCGTGCACCAACACATCTCCCTGGCGATTGATGATCTTGTGTTCGAGGAAATCGAAGCCTGCCAGGGTCTTTTGCAGCCAGGTACGCACCCGTTCATCTGTGGGCACTTTCACCAGACCGATCTTGTGGGTATCGGTGATCCCGCCGATGGAGACAATGACCGGCAGTTTCGCGAAGTGCGTCAGCAGACGCGCCAGGTACAGCGTCGCCACGTATTCCTGAATGCCCTTGGGGGCCAGCATAATGCCGCCATCATCACGGAAGCTCATAAAATCCGTGTGGCTTTCTTCAATATTGAGATTGGGGGCCGCAAGGGCGCGCTTGGTGATCAGGAACAGGCCCTCCAGACGTGCCCCGACAAACTGCGGAATGATTTCTGTGAACAGCCGCCACCCTTGAGACGCAGTGAACGTGACCGGCAGAAATCCACCCACACGGGCAATCCCGATGAGTTTCTCCGCAGCCACCTTTTCCGAAGGATTGACCTCGTCCACCACAATGTAAGGATGGCCGTTGGCATAGGCTTCAGCCATGGCGTAGAAGGGGTTGCCCGCAGGCGTAATGGGAAAACCCACGTAAAACAGGGGATGCTCGGGCAGTGCCACCTGGCTCAGAACCATCCCCGCCAGCGTCCCGCCCATGATCATCAGGTACTCACCGGGGTCCTCGACCAGTTCTTTCGACTTCCTGGGTCCGGGATCTGATCTCTTGAGCCACACCGCTTCCAGCTTGAAGCTTGCAGCTTGAAGCTGCAGGTTCTCCCAGTCCCGATCGCTCCCGAGCCCGCTCCATAGCCTGGTAATACTGATTGAGGAGTTTGGGATTTTTGAGGACGGCGTCGGGAAAGCCCTGGGACAGCACCTGGAGGTCTCGCGACCAGTCAAGGTCAAAGCCCATTGCCTGCAGCACCTGGAACATGGGCCCTACGGCCACCAGGTTGGAAACCACGGCGCCGGAACCGCTCACTTCACGCATAATCCCGTCCATGTCGACACTGACGACACGTGCGCACACCATCACGGTCATCTTCTTGACCAACCGCTGCTGGTCAGGATTCAAGCGGGATTCTGCCTGACCCCAGAGTCGCTGTGCAATCGCTTCGCGGACGCCGCCAAAACAGTGTCCCGGGTTGCGTCCGCATGGCCGCTGGTTTCGGTCACAGGATCGGCCGACGGTGAACTGGCCTGGCTCCTGTGATACTCGGTGCGAAGCTCCACCGCTATCTGCCGGATCTCAGCAGGATATTGCTCCATCAATTCCTGCCAGAGGGTATCGGAGTCTTTGCGCTGGTTGACAATCAGAAAGCCCCTAGGCTGAAGCTGCCCAAAGAACAAGTCGGGCTGGCGTTTCATTTCTTCGAAGTTGGTCACGGTGAGGATCGCCATGGGGAAGCTGTGCATGGCATCCTTGCGCTGCAAGGGTTTGGAATCCACAAAAGTCGCCGACAGCACCGGCGTACCGCGTTTGGATGAGCCGAACTGCCAGGCCATTCCCGCCCAAGCACCTTTGGCGGTGAAGAAGTTGGCAAAAACACGATTGATGGCAATGCCACGGTCCCCCGCCAGACTGGCAACACCAATGGCAAATGGACCCATGGCGGCGATGCGAGCGCGCAAAGCCGCACGCCCCTGAACGCCGGCGACTACATGTTGGGCGCGGATAATTCCGCCGGTCCGAATGAAATCTTCTTTGAGCTGTTGTGCCAGCCGATATTGCTGCAACTCGGCATATTGGGCCAGGGCGCGTTCAGCCAGGATACGGTCCAACAGCTCTTCAAGTCGCCGACGTTGCCATTCACCCGCTCCTTGATGATCCTCTATCTTGGGACGAAAGACCTCCTCTTCCACCGCGTCTCTCTCAAGAAGCGCCGCATGGCATTTTTCCAACTTGAGCACTTCCTGCTGGAGCGCGTGTTGCAGTTGCTGAACCTTTCCCAGCACCTCTCCGACGGCATCACTACGCGGCTCCAATTCCTTCCCAACAGGCCCCAGCAGTTTCTCCAAATCGCCAATCGCTTGAAGATAGGTGGACAGATGGGACTGCTGATCGTTCAGCACCTGATCGCGAACCACGGTGTAGCGCTGCAACGCATCCCATCCGAGAATGCGCCGCACCATTTCATGCTCGATACTCACCGCCAGAAGTGGCTTCCATTCCCCTTTGCCGTCAAACAGGGTCGCGTAGCGGAATCGGTCCAGATCATAGCGATACGGTTGCCACGATCTCTTGATTTCATCCAGAAATGCCTCTCACCCGCTGTTCAGCCTTGAGCACCAGCCGGGTTTCCAAATCGATCTGCCAGTTCATCTGATCTCGGAAGCTCTCGAGCTGCGTGACGAGGAAACTGGCCACCAGGCTACGCGGCTCCACCACACCGGTGATGCGGTTGCGTTGCAACAGTGCTCGATAGCGCGGATCACGTTCCAGCCAATAGAGGATCGGCTTGGGGGTGCGGCGCCAAGCATCAAACGGTTTGCCGCGGTCATCCGGATGATACGGCCCAACCCGTTTGCGCATGCGCCCCACGAACACTACTTCGGGAAGCATGCCGGCATGCGCCATCACCTCGGCCAAGTCGTCGGGGTCTTCGCCGAAGAACTTGCCGGTTTCAGGACAAGGGGTAACATCCCAGCGAATGCCGGACTGCCCCAACTGATCGGCCAGATGCCAGAACTCTTGGATAGCGACGCGGTTGGCGCTGTGTCCGGACCCCACCAGCACACCCGGAAATTCGGCGGCCAGATTGATCAGGGTCCACTGGACGTTTTGATTACCCATCAGGAACTTGCCGATGGGCGTCGTAAGAGTACCCATCCCCAGAAGCGAACTGGCGGAACTCTCACCACCGGTATTGGAGTACACCTGGGTATCGGTGATGTTGATGAAATGGAGAACGTTGGGGTGACGTTGGCGGATCAGGGTGGCCTGTTGGCGCAACGCATTGAGCCAGGCCGGGAGGCCAATGACGGCGCCACCATCGCCGCCCTGGCTGACCACGTAGCGCCGCCCTTTCGGAAGATGGCCCAACCGGATAGAGCGATCCTGAGCCATGGTCATGGCTTCGCCGAAGGCGAACCCCCCACCGAAGACCGTACGACCGCCGGGGACCTTCTGGGCCACTTCATTGGCCTTATTCAGCGTTTCCGACATACAGCCGGTCTCCATGGTTAGCGCCACGTGGGGTACTTCACCCCGGGCCAGACTCATGGCGATGGCCATATAGGCCGGGATGGCAAGCACCTGGACCTCGGCACAGGTGGGACAGGCCGTATGGCCACTGGCGACCGCCATGGTCCGGTAGCGTGCATGGAGCAAGGCATGGTTGCGCGGGATGTCCTCAAGCAGTTCGCGGGCAAGCTGAGCTTCCGTTTCCAGCAACTCCGGGTGTTTTTCGAAGATGCCCAGGAGGCTCTCATTGAATTTCGTCAGAAGCGGGCTCTGCGTAATCGGCAGTGCCTGGCGTATATGGGGGGCGATCACCTGCACCTGGCGGCCGGTCTCTTCCAGGATGCGCTGCTGCAGGCGGAGCGGCAGCCGTTGGGCATAGGGCGCGACAAACAAATCCACCGTGCGGCTTTCCCAAAGTCCCTCCAGGGTGTCCTGGCGAAAATGGCCGATCTCGAATAGCAAACGCCCGGCTTCATTGCTGGCCAACAGGTTGCTTGAAGCCCCCTCGGACTCCCAATCCAAGACCGCGATCACACTCATCCCCAACCGCATGGCCGCTTCCATCAGGTCGCGCTCGATGGACCCCGAAGCGGTTTGCAGGACCACGGCTATCCGGCATCGGGACCGGATTACGACCTTGAGCGCATCGGGGTCTTGGCCATTGCTGCTGGTCACCACCATAGGGCGCTCCCCGGTCGGTTCCGAAACCCCGCGCAGACTTAGCTCCCATTGCTGATCAACTGGATAGGAAGCCCGCTTGGAGTCCGGAATAGTCAGGCTTGCCTGAAAAACATACGGGAACCACAATGGGTCGGTATCATGCAGGGATTCCAGGGCCAACCTGAAATCTGCCGCAACCTGCCCGTACAGGTGAACGCCCCGACCCCCTTCATGGATAGGCCAGCGCGGCTCCCGCGTTTGATTCAACTCCTCCTTGGGTTGCGCCTGGAGAAGCGCACAACGCTTCTGACAGAGGCCGCAGTTGGTACAGTAATCCTCACTGGGGCCAAGCAGCCGGGCACCTTGGTCGCTCACCAGAGCCCGCATCTCGCTGCAAGCGGTTACACAACGCAAACAGTGATTGCATAACCGCGGATCGTGGAGCACTCGTTGGGCAATGTGTTTGGACAGCCGCTCGGTGCTATGCCGTTGAACCACCGAGGGGGCGCCCAACACCTGGAAATCACCAAAGTCATCAAACCGCGCCGGGTCCTTGGCTGATTCCACCAAGAGCTGGGCACCCATGGTGAACAACGCCCAGAACCCGGTATCATCCATGAAACGCGTCTCCAGAACATGGAAGTCGCCCAAATGGTCTTCCAGAAGCGTCGTCAGGGGATACAGGGGCCGGGCTGGCTGGTTGGTTCTCAATGCCAGAAGATGGTATCGTCCTTGGCTCCGTTCGGACCTGACCAGGGATTGGAGAGATATCGGCCAGGATCGTTGGAGGCAATCCTTCTCGTAGTGAGCTCCCAGCAAACCCAACACAAAACCGGAACCCACGCTTTCAAAGGACAGCACGCGATAGAGACTATCCCCAATGACTGCCAGCGACGGAGCCGTAGCCAGTTCCTCCAGCACCCGCCAGTCGGCCCCCGCAGGCTCTGACCGCAGGATAGCGTCCTCCAGGACCGCTCGGGTCTGCTCCGGTTTCCACGATGCCTTTTTTAAAGCCATGGCACATCCTCTCGGGGATCACACCAACCCTTGCGTTTTGGTGGGTTTATCAACGGTTGTAACCGCGGGGCCAATGGTGTGAGACACGTGGAAGGTGGGGAGCGGACGCTTGGATCAATAACGGATCGCTGGGCAAAAGGGAACCGGAGATCAGCACGGGCTGTACGCTGGAGACCATCGCCGCCGGAGTCGACACACAACCAAATCACATCGCTGTAGATTACCAAAAAGAGAAATGAGCGTTCAGGTCAAGAAAATAAGTTTCACAAAGTGGGGAGCTGGCAGCCTCAGATTCTAGTACTGGCCGGCAGAAGTCTCGCACTGGTCGAACAACCTCCCCCCTCCCCCTTTGCCAATTCCTGATTCTTGCCGTGCTGTAGCCCAACGACTTCCCGGCCGGGGCGGAAGCCCGTCAAATCGGGATTTCCCCCGGCTATTCCGAAGGGAAACGTAAACCGGTCAACAGGGTTGCGCTGGTTAGAATCAGAGCACCAAGTGCCACAAAACCGAGATAAAAAACCTGGCGCTCAGCCAACAAACCCAGGACACTCGGAATCAAACCGGCTCCGATCAGGATGCCGGCCGGGATAACCAGTGATATCGAGACGCTACGGAGGCGTGCCGGCACAATTTGGGAAATCGTCGCAAAACCAGCGGGAAAGAAGCAAACCGCCAGCATGGGCTGCAAGCAAGCCGCCACAAGCATCCAGCCGTCGGGAGCAAGCCCCATCCACATGGTGCTCAGACCGGTGGCCACCAGAAAACAGCCCATGGCGGTTTTTCTGCCGAGGCGATCCACCGACCAGCCGCCCAGGACGGCGGTGAGCATAGCTCCAATTCGCGAAGCCGAAACCACCGTGTTGGCCCAGCCCTGCTCCCATCCCCGCCCAACAACCAAGTACAAGGGGATCATGGTGTACAACCCCATACTGGCCCCAATGGAGAGACTGAACAAAGCGGTCATAATCCACAGATTCGATGAGCCCGCCAATTGCCGCAAATTTTTGGGGTTGGGCGTTTCGCCGGCGAATTGCCCGCCCACTCCAAACCGAGCGAACACCGTTCCCATGATCAATGACCCTGCCCCCAAGATCATCAGCACCCCCCGCCAGGACCACGAGGCCGGCAAGGTCTCAGCCAGGACAGGAGCCACCACAAAACCGAGGTTGGGAGCCAATTCGTGAATGGCCACGGCCTTACCCCAGTGCTTCGGCACGACCAGATCGGTAATGGTAGCCATCGCCGAGGGCAAGTAGAATCCGGCGGCCACCCCGACAAAAATCAATCCGGCACGCAAGGTCGTCAGAGAACCGCTGAATGCCACCATGAACAGCGCCAAACCCAGGCTAATGGCGGAAACCAGAATGGTCCGGTGATGATGGAGCCGTGCAGACAGGAAACCAGACAATAACAAGCTGATGCAATAACCGCAGGAAATGAACAGAAAGAGGCTTCCCGCCTCACCATGGGAAAGCTGCAGATCACGCTCCACAGCCATAAGGAAAGGGGCCAAGACAATCCTGGCCAGGAAATTCAAAAAGAAGGTGCCCGCCAACAGCAGCAACGGTACCAGGTTCGACCGAAAATCTCGAGGATCAGCGGGACCTGGCGCAGTCCCTCCAAGCTCCGCGCCCGGTTGTCTCAATGCCCGCCTCTTCGGCCTCCCTGGGACCCATCTACCTCGTTCATGCTCTGCCAATGATCTCTAGCCCAGGGACTTCATGAAATCTTCACAGAGGGCTTCCAGCTCGGTGGCCGACATGGGGACATCGAGCAGAAAGCCCTGGCCCGTTTCACAGCCAACCTCGCAGAGGAAATCGTACTGTTCCTGGCTCTCCACCCCTTCCGCCAGAAGATCAAGACCAAAACTCTCCGCCAACCCCACAAAAGCTTTGATCAAGCCACGGGAACGATGGGAATTCGGTTCTGCGGCACCCGCATCGTGCACAAAACTGCCATCAATCTTCAAACAGTCCACCGGCAACCACTGCAAGTATGCCATGGTCGAATAGCCAGTGCCGAAATCATCGATGGCAATATGGATCCCCAGGGAACGCAGCTCCGCCAGCCGTTTGGTGATCACATTGAAATCGTTCATGACCACACTTTCGGTCACTTCCAATTGCAGCCACTTGGCGCCCAGACCGGTTTCCTTTAGGACGGTCGCCACCTCATCGACAAAGTCGGCATGCCGCAACTGGACCCCGGACACATTCACCGCCACCTTGAATGGGGCGTATCCTGCCGCCTGCCAGGCGGCGTTCCGGACACAAGCCTCGCGCAGCACCCAACTGCCGATAGGATTGATTAGACCGGTTTCCTCGGCAATGGGAATGAATTTGCCGGGAGGAATGCGCCCTTTCTCCGGATGGTTCCAGCGAATCAACGCCTCCGCCCCCACCAGACGCTTGCTTCCCAAAATATACTGGGGCTGGTAGTGAAGCTCGAATTCGCCCCGTTCGAGCGCCCTTCGCAACTCGATTTCCAGCTCCAGCCGCTCATGCACCACGTTGTGCATTTCCGTGTTGAAATACTGATAACGACTGCCTCCCTGGTCTTTGGCAAAGTGCATCGCCATGTCGGCATTCTTCAGGAGTACCACGGCATCCTGACTGTCATCCGGATAAATGCTGATGCCGATGCTGGCGCTGACAAACAGTTCCCGCTGATCCACGAAAAACGGTGCGCGCAATTCCTCGAGAAAACGAGCTGCCATTCTGGTGGCATAGCGGTCGTCCTCAAGGCCGTTCAGCACCACCACAAATTCATCGCTGCCCATACGGGCCAAGGTATCGCTCATTCGGATGCACGCGCGTAAGCGCCCGGCCACCTGCTGCAGCAACTGGTCACCAATGTGGTGTCCCAGGGAATCATTGATGTGTTTGAAACGATCCAGGTCGATATAGAGCACGCCTATGCGTTGCTCGAAGCGGTCACCCCAGGCCAAGGAGTGTTCTAGGCGATCAGCCAAGAGGAGACGGTTTGGAAGCCCGGTGAGAGCGTCGTGGTGCGCCTGATGTATCAGCCGATCGCTGAGCAACCGTTGCTCGAGTGCAACCGCAGCCAGTTTGCTCAGCGTTTCCAACAATTCGAGGTCGGCTTGGCTTGGCGCCGAAATCTTTTGATAGTAAAGAGCCACGGTCCCGAGAATGGCCCCCTTGCCGGAAAGGATGGGGACGGAAACCGCCGACCTGATCCGGTGTGCCAATGCCATACCGCGGTGGTTTTGCCACTGTGGGCTGGTTTCGATATCCGCCACTGTCACCGCTGTTCGGAAAAAGGCTGCTGCCGCGCAACTAGTGTTCTTGGGATCGATACTGACGCCGTCGATGACCTTAAGAAAGCTCTCGGGCAAATCATGGTTCGCGGCCACGTGCAGCTGATTGCCTTTGACCAGTGAAATGATCGAATGTCCATGGGGGCGTTGTCGCTGCAGCATGGAGACAAAATGAGACAGAATGTTATCCAGTGGTTCACTGCGAAGAACCATCTCCAGTGCCTGATTACGATCAACCTCGAGCAGCGTCGCTTGCTTCCGTGCCGTGATATCTTGAATGGTGCCGGCGATCCGTCGGGTCCGCTCGTTATCTTGGTCGATCACGGTCAGATGGTGGAGCACCACCCGTTCCGTGCCATCCGGCAACACGATGCGATGATCTGTTTCAAAGGAAATCCGCTGTTGAATCAGCTCATCCACAAGAAGGTTCACGCGCTCCCGATCATCCGGGTGGATGCACCGGAACAGGTCCTGAAAGCCGATACTATCCTCGCGCTGATCCATGCCACAAATGCTTCGCACCTGCGGAGAGCAAAAGAATTCATCGCGATCAATATGCCACTCCCAACTCCCCAACTGGGCAATTTGCTGCGCCTTGGAAAGTCGCGCTTCGCTGATGCGCAGCTGTGCAGTGGCACGGCTGGAACGCAAGACGTAACGGATTCGCTCGCGCAAGGTGTCGAGACTGGTTCCTTTGGTCAGGAAATCGGTGGCGCCTACTTCGTATGAGCGGCTGATGGCCGAGACATCGTCGATGCCGGTGAGCATCACAATGGGAACGTGTTCACCTCCTCGCATCTGCCGCAAAGCCAGACATACTTCAAAACCATTCATGTCGGGCATCACCACGTCCAACAACACCACATCCGGATTGGCCGTCTCAAACAACGCTAGTGCCCGCCTGCCATTCTCCACGTCCAGCACCGTAAAACCGAAAAACGACAGGGCATCACGCAATAGCTCGCGCATCCCGTCGTCATCATCCACCACCAGTATCACGGCCTGTTCGTTGATTCCGGCATCATTGTTCATGTGCAATTTCCCTAAGAGAGAATCGAGCCACAACGGTAGCGAAATCCGGATTCTACCGGGTCCCCTCCGTTCAAACGCCGGCACCACTTCTGCCGGCCGCAGCGGCGAGCGCCGACAGTGGCGGTTGCCATCGCCGGCTCAAGGGACACGGTGCTCTCCCTGCCGCCCCAGCAAAACCATGGGCAGGGAAGGCCTGGACATCAGGTCTTCCCTGCCGAAGGGATTTAATCGATGTTAGTTGGATTCATACTTAAAGGAAATAGTGACCCGTGCTCGGTAGGCTACCACCTTGCCATTTTCGAGCTTGAGGTCGAGCTTGCCGATTTCTGCCACCCGCAGATCGCGCAGGCTCTTGGTGGCTGTCTCCACAGCACTCTTGGCCGCATCCTCCCATGAAACCTCGCTGGTGCCTACCAACTCGATGATCTTGTACACGCTACCGGCCATGATTCTCCTCCTTTTCCAGATTTGTTCGCTGCTCAGTTGAATTTGCCGCTGCGTCCTTTCCCTTCCCGCACATCTTCTGCCCGCACGGGAACTCCCGACAACCTCAAGGATGGTTCCAAGCAACCTCCAATCAATCCTGGAACATCCCTGTTACATCCGACCATCCTTGCGTCTTGCGGTCCATTTGACAATTCTGGCGAGCCTCCTGTAAAACTCAACAAAACCGCCACCCCGGCGAACCGCCATGGCCATGGGGGCCACAACGAAGCATGAAAGTCGTCATTCTCCCGCCTGCGGCGGGACGGGAATCCAGAAAAACGGCCTGGATACCCGTTATCGCAGGTATGACCGGCCGGCTTTCATACCGAAGCCAGGGTCCGGAAGTCCTTGAAAAACCTGGATTCCGGCTTACGCCGGAATGACGTTGAAGGACTTCTGCGGGGACTTCCGGTGTTGCCGCGATTTCATGAAATTTATCATTGAATCGACGATGCGACAAGGTTATCGAATCCATGTTGTCGAACACCGTTCCAGATTGCTTAGGCAGCAGGTCCGAAGATCACCGTTCGCCGCCGAGGTCGTAAGGCCACAAATCTTGCTGCCGCAGCCCTATAATTGCTTGCTCAGGGGGAGGTTTTCCACTTGAAGCCATTTCTATTACGTGCACCTTTTCAACCCACCGGTGACCAACCTCAAGCCATCGATCAGCTCGTCAAAAGTGTCCGCGGGAGCGTCAGGGAACAGACCTTGTTGGGTGTAACCGGCTCCGGCAAGACCCTCACCATGGCCCACGTGATCGCCGAGGTGCACAAACCGACGCTGGTGATCGCCCCCAACAAAACCCTGGCGGCGCAGCTCTATGGCGAATTCAAGCAATTCTTTCCGGAAAACGCCGTGGAATACTTCGTGTCCTACTACGACTACTACCAGCCGGAAGCTTATCTGCCGCAGACCGATACCTATATCGCCAAGGACGCTTCCATCAACGAAACCATTGACAAGATGCGACATTCCGCGACGCGTTCCCTGCTGGACCGCAATGATGTGGTTATCGTCGCCAGTGTTTCCTGCATCTACGGCCTTGGGTCGCCGGAAGCCTACCAGGGTATGCTGCTCCATCTGGAAGTGAACCGGGAAGCCTGTCGCGATGCAGTGCTGCGCAAACTGGTGGAGATCCAGTACGAACGCAACGACTACGACTTCCATCGGGGTACGTTTCGCGTCCGCGGAGATGTGCTTGAAGTTTTCCCTGCTTATGAAGAAGACCGTGCGGTTCGCATCGAGTTTTTTGGTGATTTCATCGATGCCATCCGGGAGTTCGACCCGCTTACAGGGAAAACCATGCAGCACCTGGACAAGGTGGCGATCTATCCTGGCAGCCACTACGTCACCAGCCGCGACAATCTAGAGCAGGCCATCAGCGCCATCCAGGTGGAACTCAAGGCCCGTCTGGCGGAACTTTACACCGCAAACCAGCTGGTGGAAGCCCAGCGTCTGGAAGAACGCGCCCGCCTCGACCTCGAAATGCTCCAGGAGATGGGCTATTGCTCCGGAATCGAGAACTACTCGCGACACCTCACCGGCCGCGCACCTGGGGAACCACCCCCAACCCTGATCGAATACTTCCCTCAAGGCTGGCTGCTGTTTATCGATGAAAGCCATATCACGGTACCGCAATTGATCGGGATGTATCGCGGCGACCGATCACGCAAGGAGACGCTTGTCCGCTATGGTTTTCGACTGCCGT
Source organism: uncultured delta proteobacterium (assembly GCA_963802715.1). Classification (GTDB taxonomy): domain Bacteria; phylum Desulfobacterota; class Syntrophobacteria; order Syntrophobacterales; family Syntrophobacteraceae; genus CAWDJT01. Next base: position 168,102 of record CAWDJT010000035.1, on the reverse strand, counting down.
CGGCAATGGACAACCGACCTCTTTCCTTCGACGAATTCCAGGGCAAGGTGAGTCAGGTTATTTACGTGTCGGCCACGCCCGGTCCATACGAACTGTCGCGGACCACCGGACATGTGGTGGAGCAGATCATTCGCCCCACCGGTCTGGTCGATCCGATCATCGAAGTTCGCCCGGCCGACTATCAGGTGGATGATCTCATCAAGGAGATCAGGAAACGGGTGGATGCCAACCAGCGCGTCTTGGTAACCACACTCACCAAGCGCATGGCAGAGGACCTGACGGAGTATCTGGCGGAACTCGACATTCGGGTACGCTACCTGCATTCAGATGTGACCACGCTGGAACGCATCGAACTGGTTCGAGATCTGCGGCTGGGCGAATATGATGTGCTGGTCGGGATCAACCTGCTCCGAGAAGGCCTGGACATCCCCGAAGTCACTTTGGTCGCCATTCTGGATGCGGACAACGAAGGTTTCCTGCGGTCGGAACGATCCCTTATCCAGACCGCCGGCCGTGCGGCACGCAACATCGATGGAATGGTGATTCTGTATGCCAACCACATGACCGAATCCATGCAGCGGGCCATCGGAGAAACCCAGCGGCGGCGCCAGACCCAACTGGCTTTCAACGAGAAACACCACATCACACCCCAAACCATTCAGAAGGACATCACCGATATTCTAGCAGAATTTCAGGACCATCGAGGATTTACTCCGGATCCCACGATGCTGGAGCAGCCCCAGGAGATCTACCTTGCCGAAGGTGCGGCTGAGTTGGACGAACGCATCGGTCAACTGGAAAAGGCCATGCGGGAAGCTGCGGCGGAACTCGCTTTTGAAAAGGCGGCTGCCCTACGAGACCAGATCAAGCAACTCCGCCAGGAGCAGCTCCGACTGCCGTGAGGGCGGGAGGGCGAGAGAGCGCAAGGGCGTAGGTTTGGCTTTTGGTTTGGCCTCTTCGCCCTTACGACTTGCGACTTGCAACTTGCGGCTCTGCTGCACTCTGCAGTGGACCGAAGTGCTTTTCGAAGCGTTCCTGGAAATCAAGCCAACCGAAGCGGTGTTCCTGGGTCCCGTAATGTTCCACGGCAAAGGCAGCGGTCACACTCCCCATCTGGCAGCAACTGAGCCAATCCAGACCCATGGCCAAACCCTTGAGCAAACCACCGCGAAACGCATCCCCGGCCCCGGTGGGATCACATACCTGGGCCACCGGTACAGCGGGAATCAGGGTTTTTTCGCCGCACAAATCCAGGATGCAGCCTTCCGGACCATGGGTGGTGATCACCGCTTGAACCTCGCGATAGAGTGTTTCAAGATGCCATCCCGTCATATTCAGGAAAAGCGAAAGCTCATATTCGTTGGAAATAAAACACAGCGCTCCACGAGCCGCTTCCCGCAGCCCCTCACCCTGCCAGATGTTGAGGCTCTGACCTGGATCGAATAGGAACTTTACCCCGTTTTGACGCGAGCGAGCGGCAAGCTCAAGCATGTCATTCTTGTTGCCCGGTGCCAGGAATACCAGGGTTCGGTCGTTGTTGCCATCGAGGGTCGGCAGGTCGGCATCGTGAGCCATGGCCCCAGGATTGAAAGCGGTGATCTGGTTGTCATCCAGGTCCGTGGTGATGTAGGCTCCCGCCGTGAGCACTCCAGGTATCCGTTTTATCCAGTTGCTGGGCAGGCCATTGTGCTGAAGCCACCGCTCATATCGATCAAAATCATCCCCAGCGGTAGCTACGATCTCCGCAGACCCGCCCAGCAGAGCCAAGGAATAAGCGATGTTGGCCGCAGTGCCGCCGAATTTCTCCACCAGACCGCTGATATTGAAGCAAACGTTGAGCACGTGGATTTTGTGGGGTAGGATATGGTCGGCAAAGTGCCCGGGGAAATCCATGATACGGTCATAGGCCAGTGAACCGGAGATGAAAATCTTCATACCGCTCCTTCATTGTTCTCATATTGCGATGAAGTCAAAAATTGATCCATCTGCCGATATTTCACGGACGATGATATCGTCGTTTCGGGTCACCAGCCCTTTGTCCAGACGACGCACCAACAGACTTCTCGGACTCCTTGATCGAAGGTTCAGGTTGTTTAACCCCATGCTTCGTGCCGCGCCCCTTCCGACCACCACGAGGTGATCGGGGTGCCGTCTGTCGACCACCGGCTTTGACTCCGGATGGCTGGCCCGAAGCCGAAAACAACCAACTGTCGTCGGCCCAGGCAAGAGGAATTTTCTGCCCGAGGAGTTCCTCGATGGGTTCCAGATAATAGATGAACTGTTCGCAGGCCAGGGTAATGGCTTTGCCGGCCTTGCCCGCACGCGCGGTTCGGCCGATGCGGTGCACATATTCCTCGCGATCCTGAGGGATGTCGTAGTTGATTACGTGGGAGATGTCTTCAACATGGAGGCCTCGCGACGCCACATCGGTCGCCACCAGGATCGGGATCTTCCCCTGACGATACTGAGTCATGATCTGGGTACGTTGTTTCTGCGTCAGGTCGCCGGTGAGTCCTTTGGCGGCATAACCGTTCTGAAAAAGGCGTTCGGCCAGTCGCGTGACCGTGGACTTGGTATTGGCAAAAATTAACACGCGCTCCCACGGTTCATGACGGAGCAACCCTAGTAGCAGGGACAGCTTATCCTCCCGGCTCACATGGTAGAGCCGTTGTTCCACGGTCTCCACTACCGGCTTTTCCGGGTTGGCGGTGATTTCTTCAGGAACATTCATGTATTCATAAGTGAGCTCCAGCACCCGCGCCGACAAGGTGGCGGAAAACAGCATGCTCTGGCGGCGTTGATAGGGCGGCAACCGTCTCAGAATATAGCGCAGATCGGCTATGAAGCCCATGTCCAGCATCCGATCGGCTTCATCGATCACCAAGATGGAAATCCTTTGCAGATCGACCGATTTTTGTTTAATATAATCAATCAATCTCCCGGGTGTTGCGACGATCACGTCGACACCGGCGGTCAGGTCGTCTAATTGCGACCGATAAGGTACACCGCCATAGATGACGGAGAACCGCAAATCCGTTTGTTTGCCAAGGAGTTGCGCGTCACGGTAGATTTGCAGAGCGAGTTCCCTGGTGGGCGCCAGTACCAGGGCCCGGGGTTCCTTGTGGGGTTTCTTCGGCGCCGACAAAATCAGTCGTTCAAAAATAGTGATCAGAAACGCGGCGGTTTTGCCACTGCCGGTCTGCGCCTGCGCCGCAACATCGCGCCCGCGAAGACTCGACGGGAGGGTTCGCTCCTGAATCTCGGTACAACGGTGGAACCCGGCCTCCTTAAGCCCTCCCAAAATCGGAGGAGCTAAGTCGAAGGACTGGAAATCACTCCCCGTGGCGATGTCTTTCACGGCCGCGCGGGGTGCCGGCATGTCGGGTTCAACAGGACTTCTCGAAAAGAAGGACAGGGCGATCGAGGATAGTTTCTTGAATACTCCCCAAACGCGGGGAAACCATTTTGGCCAACTCATAATTTCCGGAGACTCGAAGTAGTTGTAAGATCGTACAAAACTACGGCTGCTCGGCATTTTACCGCCACCCACGCCGAATGGGTCGCCACACTGCAGACTCAGACCAGTAGACACTTGTAGCCGGATATTTCGCTTATGCCATAAACCGGTTACGCATTTCTTGCAAACGGAAAATTTCACTTAACATTTGAAGCCTTCTACAAGTATAATATAAACGATGGATTGCCCTTTCCAGGGTAGAACGACTTCAAGCATCGACGTGCCTATCGCCTGTTTGCATTTTCATCATAAGTATTGGTCGAGTGATTGTTCATTCGTCACATATAGCAAATGAAATCGAAAACACTTTTCTAATCATGCCGTGAGGGTATTTGAGGCAACACTCACTTTTTTGCGGGAGGAATAACATGCTGTATGCTGGTAAACAACACCGTATTATGATCATCCTGGTACTGGCTGTCATCATGTGTTTTGCAGCACCGGTGCCACAAGTGCACGCGGCCAACCTGAGGATCATCATGGTCGACGGCACATCTCTCGAAGTTCCCTACTGTTGGGAAGAGGCAGGACAGATCAAATTTGAAATGGCGGGCGGAACTGCCGGCATCCCCAAGAGTAATGTCGCATCCATTCAGGAGATCGTTACTGCTGGGGAGTTTGCCCCTGACATAATGGTGAAAAGCATCGCCGGCGCTCGATCCAGCGAGAAAAGCAAGACCCTCGAGACCATTGTCGAAAAACAGGCACCATCAAAGTCGACCTACCGACCTCTGACCCAGGAAGAGGTGGCTCAACTGATGGCGGCGCGCCCCCAAGCAGAGCTTAGAGATACCAGCAAGGAAGTCCGCATCCATAGCACCACCATCAGCCAACAAGCCGACCTGACGGATCTTGCCCAGGTGCAGGGAAATGGCGCGGTACTGGTGATGAAACAGATTATGAGCACCCGCGACAATGTGCGCAGCAAACGCTTCACCCTGAATCTCTATGACGCCCAAGGCAGTATCATTGAACGAAAACCCTGTGAAATCGTTGAGCTGTCCGTGGATAAGAAGACCTTGCGGCAACTTGGCATTTCCGGGTCACTATTCTCCGTGATGGCCGTGGTTAGACCGGACGCCAAGATCAAGCGTTACGAAATCACCAGCGCCCAGTAATCGTCGGGCATCCTGAGTCCGTTGTAACACCTGGATCGCGATCACAGCCGTTGAGCCGGGAATCTACTGGAGGGGATCAACCCTCCTGCCTCGAACCGAGAGTTGTGGCTTATTCCAAGGGAGGCCCAGAAATAGGCTACGGACTATTAACCGCATGCACTAATCTCTGGAGCCTTTGCCGGTCGATTGTCGAAGCAGGCCGACAAAATCAGCCGGAAGTACCGCGGGACGGCCATCGAATCGTACGCAGACCATGTTGAGGGTGGCGCTGGTACAAAGCTCAGAATCACTTGAGTCGGTTGGTCGGTAGATCCGCTGTTCAAAGGCCAGGCTGCGACTTCGCCACCAGGTGACGGCGCTGTGGATCTCGATGCGTTCATCGTAGTGGAGAGCCTTTCGATACGCGCAGCTCAATTCCACGATGGTTAGATGGAGTTGTTGATCCATGAAGGACCGGTAAGGATAGCCCAGCCATCGGAGGAAGTCTTCACGGCCCAATTCGAGGAGATGGAAGTAGTTTCCATGGTAGACAGCCTGACCCAGGTCCACTTCAAAAAGAGGCACGCGGAGCTCGGTGCGATGGTTGGGTGTGGCCAATTCCGGAGGATGTGCTGACGTCGCCATAGTCTCTCACTCTGCCTCCTGGCATTTGGTTTATCGGACCAAACTGCCCCAGCCCCAGTAGCCGGGCTGCAAAACACTAGTATAGCGCACTTTCACCGGGCAGGCGAACCGAACCTGTGGACGCATCCTTTGAAAACACCACCTTCCCGCAAGCAAGATCAAAGAAACCGGCCCTTTTCTCACCGTCACCCATTTCAGCCCTCTGCCACCGCTACACCGGTCCAGCGTGAAACCAGGTTGAGCGTTCATCCGCGGGTGCGTAAGGTTCTTGGGCAGATCGGCATACCCGAGGCCCGCCCTTTCCAGCCGGATCCTTTCCAGGTAGAAGCGCTGGAAGCCCTGCAGCACGCTGATGTCCTGGTGTCCGCTCCCACCGGCGCCGGTAAGACCTACATCGCCATCACCGCCATCCGGCAGGTCTTGGCCGCTGGGGGCTCCTGCTGGTACGCTTCGCCTCTCAAGGCGTTGTCCAATGCCAAGTTTGAGGAGTTCTCGGACCTTTTCGGCCGCCAGAGCGTGGGGATCCTTACGGGAGACCGCAAGGAAAACGTACATGCCCCCATCATTGTGGGAACCACTGAAATCCTTCGCAACCAGCTCTACGATGCCATGCACCGCGGTGAGGACCTGGGCGTGGACCTGGTGGTTTTGGACGAAGCCCACTACCTGGGCGACATGGACCGCGGCGTGGTCTGGGAGGAAGTCCTCATCTATCTGCCCCAGCGGATTCGCATTCTGCTGCTTTCAGCCACCATCCAGAATGCCCAGCAAGTTTGCGACTGGCTCACCTGGCTGCGCAAAAGCCCGTGCCGGCTCGTCGTCGCCACCCAGCGACCGGTGCCTCTTTTCCCGTTGTTTTTGTTTCCGTCCGGTGAACTGGTGCCGCTGTCTGCGCGTCGAGGACTGTTCGCACCCATTCGCGGAGTGACCTCCAAAGGCTTTTCTCGTCGCGATTTTCCCAATATCGCCGGGCTCCTCACCGTACTTCGCCAGGCGAATCTATTGCCGGCCATTTTTTTCCTCAAATCCAGGGCCGACTGTGAAAAGGCCATCACCCTTTGTAGCCCCTGCTCCCACCGCCGGGGACTCCCAGCACCGGAGCCGAGCGTTCCGCTCCCGTCTCCGCAAGCTTCTGGACCTCTATCCATTCCTGAGCCACCACCAGCATCTAGCGATTCTCAAGAAATCCCAGGTGGGGGCTCATCATGGCGGACAACTCCCGCACTGGAAGCTGCTGCTGGAAAAACTCATGCAAGAAGGGCTGCTGGAAGCTATTTTCTCGACCTCGACCGTGGCTGCCGGGGTTAATTTCCCGGCCAGGACGGTGGTGATCCTGCAAAGCGATCGCTTCAACGGCAGGGATTTCGTCGATCTATCCGCCACCGACCTCCTGCAGATGACCGGGCGGGCCGGTCGCCGCGGCATGGATGAAATCGGATTCGTCCTGGTGGTGCCCGGGCCCTATCAGGATGCGCAACTCATCCATGACCTCTTGCGGTCATCTCCAGACCCCATCCATAGCCAGATCCGCATCAACTTTTCCATGGTCCTGAATCTGCTCCTGTCCCATGAACCCGACGAGATTCGCCAGATTTTCACCGTCTGCCTCGCCACCTACCAGAATTTGAGCGAGACACGCTGCGGTCAGCCAGGATATGGAGCGTATCCAACTGGCACTGCAGGAATGGCTCCCCGAGATGGCTTGCGGGAGCATGGAAGTCCTGGCGGAAGTGCGCCCTCAGTACACACTGCTCCAAGAGCAGCTGCGCAAGAGCTACCGGAATGTGCGGCGGCAAGGCAGCGCCCACTCACTGCAGACGCTGCTGGAAACCGGACGGCTCTTCCTAAGCCGCCGCGGCACGCCCTATGTGGCGCTCGGACCGGTGGCGGCGGACGGCGTTGCCGTCGAAGCAGTACGCCTGCATCCACCGCTACGTTTCCGTGACGGGCAAGTAAGGCTGCATGCGGTACGACTGCACCGCATCAAAGAACTCGGCGAACAACTCACCACCATTCCTGGCCGTCACGACCGCCAAGCCTGGGAAGCTCTGGTGTCTCACCATGCCGAACACCCCTTCCAACCCTTGTCACGAAAAGCTGTTCAGGCTGCCCTAGGAGCGGAAAACCAGCCACCGGAACTGGCCCACCTGGGTAGCTTGACCTGGCGCAAAGCCAGTCTGCCCTGCGGTGACTGTGGGCTTTTCGGCCCCTGTCACAAGTCTGACCGTCACCCGTTCGCGACACTGCTGCGTCACTACTTTGACCGCCTGCAACAGCTTCGCACCGTCCAGGACCAGCTCTGGCGGTCCTTCCTGCACCATTTCCATTTGCTCCAAAATGAAGGGTATGTGAACGCGGACGGACGGCTCACCGAAGATGGACTGTGGGCGTCCAAGCTGCGTCTTGACCAGCCCCTGTTGATTTCCGAGGTCATTCGGCAGCAGGCGTTCCCGGAGGATCAGCCAGCCCTGCTGGCAGCAATGATCGCACCTTTTGTTTTTGATCGGGATCGCCCCGGGGACACCAACACGGGTGGATTGACCTTCCGCTATCCGGAACTGGCCGGACCTTTCTTTCGCATGATGCAGGCCTTGCAGTCGTTGCGCCAACGACTTGAAGAAGCGGGCTTCGAGTTGCCACCGCTACCCTTTTGGTCTACGGTGATTGTGTATCACTGGGCTCGCGGCGAAAGCTGGGAAGCCCTAAGGAAGCTCACCGGCATGGATGAAGGTGACCTGGCTATGGTGATCCTGCGCACCGCCGACCATTTGCGCCAGATTGAATCGCTCATGGACACCCACCCGCGTCTGGCAGCCAGTGCCCATCATGCCATCACCATCATTTTGCGGGAACCGGTGTTGGTGGAATGACAAGATTATTCTCTTGGACTGCAGATGTTTGGGCTATACCATTTTTTAGAGTGATAAGTGATACTTGATGTATTGGCACAAAGTCGTCACCCAGGCGACAGCCGGGATGACCCGCAGAGCCTGCCCCGGACCCGATCCGGTGGCCTTCCACATTCAGGTCAGAGGGGCTCTAGATGAACCGCAATGTATCTAAGGGATGTAATGGCTGATCCTGGAAACCGCATGCGGGAGAGGGGGGTGCTCCACGATGGAAACCAAGCAAGAGGCCACACACACCAACCAGACCCAGTCGCACAAAGCCTTGAATGCTGCCTATCGCGGTTACAAGGACGGAACCGTGGAATTTTTTGGAAACCAGGTAGAAGCCTTGACCGGGCACAGTAAGGATGAGTTCAATTCCAAACGCCTCAGATGGACTGATGTGATCTCCGCAGCGGACCGGGAATCTGTTAAGCAATCCTTCGTCCGTGCGCTCAAGGGCGATAAGACCTACATGCGGGAATACCGCGTTCAACATCGCGACGGCAGCCTGGTTTGGTTCCAGGAATGGGGACAGATCATCTGCGACGCAGCCGGCCAGGTGGAATCGGTGCTCGGCGTTCTCCTCGAGATCACCGAACGCAAACGCATGGAAGAAGTCCAGCTCAGGATCGATCGTTTGACCGGTAAGTATCTGATGTTTGTGCTCGGATCCGAGCAGTTCGCCATCAGCATCATCAGAGTCAGGGAAATCATTGGACTGACACCCATTACCCCGATTCCTGGAACACCGGACTATCTGCGCGGCGTGATCAATCTGCGCGGCAAGGTCATTCCCGTGGTGAACCTCAGATTGAAACTGGGGATGGAGGATAGCCCCCCCACAGAACGGACTTGCATCGTGCTGGTAGAGTCCCAGGACCGGCAGGGCACCCGCGACATCGGCATGATCGTCGATTCCGTCTCCGAGGTTGTGTTTGTTCAAGGCCAGGATATCGATGAATCCCCTGACATCATCACCAGGTTCGATGGCGATTACATCTTGGGCATGGCCAAAGTGACCGGTGGGATCAAAATCGTGCTGGATGTGGATCGCCTAAACCTGGGAGCTGACCTCGCCGAGTTGGAAGAATCCGCATAGGGGAGCTGGTAATCATGGTCTGGAAGATGGCCACCTTCAATGTCAATGGCATCCGGGCCCGCCTGGCCGCGGTGCTTGAATGGTTGCAGGACAGCCGACCGGATGTCCTGTGCCTCCAGGAAATTAAGTGCCGGACGGAGGAGTTTCCCGCCGATGCTTTTCAGGCCGCCGGCTATGCCGCGCATGTTCGCGGTCAGAAAGGCTTCCATGGCGTGGCCATTCTCGCCCGGCGACCATCAGGCGAGGTCTTGGACTCCTTTGGAGATGGTGAAAACGACGATGAAGCCAGATTGATTGCCGCTCGTTTGGACGGGATTTGGGTGGTCAACAGCTATGTGCCGCAAGGCCGTGATCCGGAACACCCCGCTTTTCAGATCAAACTCCATTACTTCGCGCGCATCCGCAGGTGGCTGACCAGCCGTTTTGACCCCTCCACACCACTTGTCTGGACCGGGGATCTGAATGTGGCGCCTGCCCCCCTTGATGTTTATGACCCCAAACGGCTGGCCGGGCAGGTCGGTTTCCATCCCGCCGAACACGAGGCCCTGGCAGACGTCATCGCCTGGGGCTTCACCGATCTGTTCCGCAAACACCACCCTCACGACAAGCAGTTCACCTTCTGGGATTACCGTCTCCCCAAAAGCTTCCAACGCAACCTCGGCTGGCGTATCGACCACATCATGGTGACCGAACCGCTGGCCCGTGCCTCCATCGAATGTGCGGTGGATATGGTGCCGCGCGGTCGAGAAAAACCCAGCGACCACACCCCCGCCTGGGCGACATTTGAACTTCCACTATCCACGGTTCTCCCTTAGCCTTGCCATCGTGACAATCGCGGTCTCTAGTCGCAGCTTCGCCCCATTCTTTTGGAGGTTAGCGAGTCTACGGCAGGCCGAATACCTCAGCATCCATAATAAGAGGACTGATGTCGGCCTGTTTCCATCAACTTTCGCATTATTCGTCCTTATTTTAAAGAGAACCACTCCAAAAACTGACTGCTACACCCAGAGAAGTAGTGTATAGTGCGCTCCGCTCCAGCCCGGTTACATGCTGCGCTCTATGGCACCGGGCCGACTGGAAACCGGCGGCACCGGTAGTGTGCTGATAATCCATTCATAGACTCAGCTGCGTAGTAGCTGATGGGATCTGCCACATTGAAATGGGATTCTATTGGAGCGAATCGCTTCGCCCAACTTCATGGCGGCGCTTCTGCGCGGGCAGGCTCGACTCGAATCGACCGACGAGACTGCCCGGAATGAATTGAATTTCGGCAAGGTAAGCGCAACCGACGCCGAAACCTGAGGGTCTTAGGAGCCCCTGGCAAGGGAAACTCGCAGCTTTTCGTAGGCAAGAAGGCGAAGAGACTCATCGACACGCTTGCTGCGGCTGCCAATGGCAGGGAAGCGTGGGCACTCAACCCCAGGGACATTTGTTGGTACCCGCTCTCAGACAGCCACTGAGAAGAGGATGGACGGTGGAGCAGACCACTAACGAGGAACATACGGCTCATTTCGGCTATCGCAAAGTACCCGCCGAGGACAAGGTCCACTGGGTCCGGCGGCATTTCAATACGGTGGCATCCCGCTACGATTTCATGAATACCCTGCTCAGCTTCGGCATTCACCACTGGTGGAAGCGCTATGCCATCCGCATGATGGACTTGCAGGCGGGAGATTGCATCCTTGACCTGTGCGGCGGCACCGGGGATCTGGCGCTCCTGGCGGCTCGCGCAACCGGCCCGGAAGGCCGGGTGGTCCTCTACGACATCAACTGGCGGATGATGATTACCGGCCGCCCCAAAATCATGGCATCGCCGGCCCGAAACCAAATCCAGTATGTCCAAGGCGATGCCGAGCGCATCGCCTTCCCTGACAACACCTTTGATGCCGCCATGGTGGGATTTGGCATCCGCAACCTGACACGGATGGAAAAGGGCTTCGAGGAAATGTACCGGGTCCTCAAGCCCGGCGGGAAAATGATGTGCCTGGAGTTCTCCCGGCCGGTGACGCCTTGGTTTCGAGCCCTTTACGATTTCTATTCGTTCCACATCATGCCCTGGGTTGGCAGGATTTTCGGGGGGTCCCGCCAGGCCTACACCTACTTGCCGGAATCCATCCGCCTGTTCCCCATGCAGGCTGAACTGGCCGCCAAGTTGGAACGAATCGGCTACCGCCAGGTTCGCTATCGAAATCTGACCAACGGCATCGCCGTGGTCCACATGGCGGTGAAATAGCTTGGGGGGAATTTCAGCTTTTGTTAGAGAGGCCGTCATGAAACTGAATTGGGCGGAACGATGGGTGGTGAACAACCCGATACGGGTCCTGGAGCAAGGTTTTCAAGTCCGCTGGTTGAAGAAGGTGCTGGAGCTCCCTCCTGGTGGAACCATTCTCGAGGTGGGATGCGGCCGCGGCGCGGGAGCTCAGCTGATCCGTGACCATTTCCGCCCGGCAAGGCTCCACGCCCAGGACCTCGATGAACGCATGATCCGCAAGGCCAAGCGCTATCTGTCACGAGAAGCACGCGCCAGAGATGTTCCTGTATCGTCGGCGATACGGTTCATCTCCCCTACCGCCCTGCGGTGATGGATGCCGTGTTCTGTTTCGGGGTGCTGCACCATGTCCCCGACTGGCAAGCTGCCCTTGGCGAACTCGCCCGGGTGTTGAAACCGGGGGGTGTGCTCTATTTGGAAGAAATCTATCCGGCGGTCTACCTGAACCCCATTACTCGCCACCTGCTCCTGCACCCCAGCGAGAACCGCTTCCAGAGTCAGGACCTCCATGCGGCGCTGCAACACTTCCATTTTCGGATTCGAGCCGCCAAGGAACATCGGGCCGTTGGGCATCCTGGCCGTGGCGGTCAAAGATCGGTGATGGAGTCAATGGCGACCAATCCATTTGAGGCGTGCAGCACCAGTCCGCCTGCCCACCATCGACAGCTCGCGATGGCATTGCCCAGCGAAGCTCCGCAGCTCTTTGGATAAGCTTTCATGACGTCTCTATTTACGGCACCCTTCCTGCTGATGGGTTTGGCCAATTTCTCCAGCATCGCCAGTTTTGCCTGTTTCTATCTTTTCCCGCTTTTTCTTGTCGATCGGGGGGCTTCCCAGATCGACGTCGGCCTCATCATGGGTGCCTTCTCGCTTTCCGCGGTGCTCTGCCGCCCTTGGGTTGCTGCCATGATTGACCGTTTTGGGCGCAAACGCAGTCTTACCGTGGGCACCCTCATTATGACCGCGGTACCACTGGCCTATGTCGGTCTGCGAGGCGACCTGCACGAGACCTATGTTTTCCTTCTGCTGATTCGAATCGTTCACGGGATCGGACTGGCCCTATGTTCCACCGCGGCGTTTACTTATATTGCTGATATCATTCCAGCTTCACGGTTGAACGAAGGACTCGGTATTTTTGGTGTTTCCGGCCTCATCGGTCTAGCCGTCGGCCCCTTCCTGGCCGAATTAGTCATCACCCATTGGGGATTCACCTGTCATTTCCTGCTGGCGTCCTTGCTGGGGTTGCTGGCCGTGGCAAGCCACCTGAGCCTCCGGGAATCGTTCGTGAAATCAGAGCGGGGGGTATCACCCTCGTTCTTTGGCTTGTTCCGGCGCAAGAAACTGCTGATGGTTGCCGCCCTGGCAGCTCTTTTCGGGATTGCCATGGCTGCTTCCGGAAGCTTTGTGGCACCCTATGCCAAGGCACTACAGCTACGCTTCGTCGCCCTCTACTATTTGTCGTACTCCTTAGCCGCGGTGCTGACTCGATTTGGCGGAGCCCGCCTGGGAGACCGCGTCGGCGAGCGTCGCGTGCTTCCCTACGCATTGGTACTCAGCGGGACCGGATTATTGCTCATGACTTTGCTGCACGGCAGCGCCATCTTGGCATTGGCCGGGCTGCTGAGCGGCTGCGGTCACGGCTTTCTCTATCCGTCGCTCAATGCCCTTGCCGTTCGGGATGAACCCATGGCCATTCGCGGCAAGGTCACCGGTTTCTTCACCGGAAGTATTGAAGCCGGGGTCTTCCTTGGATCCCTTCTTCTGGGTTACGTTGGAGATTGGCTGGGATTTCGCGCCCTGTTCTTCGCTGCCGGCTGCGCCGTCTTGTTGGGACTATTTGTCTGCCCATGGCGGACCGCGAGCGAGAGCATCCCGGAGCCGCAGCTACCGGGCTGAGCTCGCCGAAACCGACACGCGTATGGCGAGAGCCACGGCAGCATTGCTATGATTGACAAAGCTCAATTGTTTGGTTATCGTGAAAACCCATTTGTGCGTATCTGAGTCGTGCGGAATGGAGTAATCCAACCTGGATTCGGGCAGACAAACGCCCAATAAGGAGTGTTAACATGGCGGGTAAGAATATCATCGAGATTAGTGATAGCAGTTTCGATCAGGACGTTGCCAAATCCGAGTTGCCGGTCCTCGTTGATTTCTGGGCGCCGTGGTGCGGGCCCTGTCGCGCCATTGCCCCAGTCATTGATGAGTTGGCGACGGAGTTCGACGGCAAGTTGAAGGTAGCCAAGTGCAACGTCGACGACAATCCCAAGACGCCGGGGAATTATGGAATTCGCGCCATTCCCACCCTGATCATCTTCAAGGGTGGCAAAGTCAGCGAACAGATCACGGGTGCTGTTTCCAAGTCGCAAATCACCACCGCCATCAACAAGGTCCTCAGCTAGTGAGACGAGCTTTGCCCATCCGTGGCTTCCCTGCTTGCCGCATACCCATGTTGCACACCGACACCCCACGGTTCCTTTGCCATGCAGGGAAGCACTGACTCCTTTATCCCTCGCGACGCTGTGCTGCTGAAGCGGCTGGTTATGCCGATCGCTACCGGCCTGTTGCGCCATGGTACCGGAATCGCGGCTTATGGCGCCCGGGCCCGCGTCGGACCCGAGGGTTACTCCAAGAAATGGCCGGACGTTGCCGGGCTCGAAACGAACCGACTTTGGCCGTGCTCCTAAGTTGATGTTGTGAAGGTGCGCACTAGCGATGTCCAAAAGCGAACTATACGATCTCGTGATCATCGGTGGAGGTCCGGCAGGATTCACGGCGGGCCTGTATGCGGCGCGATCCCGCATGAAAACGCTCCTGGTGGAGCGCATGGGCTTTGGAGGCCAGCTGCTCACTTATGAAAAGGTGGAAAACTATCCAGGTTTTCCCGAAGGCGTCAGCGCCTTTGCACTCATCGAGCTGTTTTCCACTCAAGCCTTTCGCTTCGGACTGGAAAGCCGCAACAGCGAAGTGGTGGGGCTGGACCTGGCCGATCCCATCAAGACGGTTCACTTGGCTGACGACCAGCTAAGGGCTAGGACCATCATCATCGCCACCGGGTGCGCCCCTAAGAAACTGGGAGTTTCCGGTGAAGTGGAATTGACCGGCCGCGGCGTGTCCTATTGCGCTGTCTGTGATGGGCCCTTTTTTCGGGATCAAGAGGTGGCAGTGATCGGCGGTGGAGACACGGCGGTCGAGGAAGCCATTTACCTGACCCGTTTTGCCGGCAAGGTCTATCTCATTCATCGTCGTGACAGCCTGCGTGCCGTGCGTGTCGTGCAGGAACAAGCGTTGCGCAATGACAAGATCCAGCTGGTGTGGAACTCGGTGGTTACCGAAATCCACGGAGGTCCTCAAGGCGTTGAGGCCCTCACCATGAATGACAAGAAATCTGGTAAGACAGAACGCCTGCCCGTTAGCGGCATTTTTGTCTTCGTCGGGATGAATCCTAACACTGGTTTCTTGCCCTCTGATATGGAGCGTGATGCCGCCGGATTCGTCGTCACTGACCAGAACATGGCTTGTTCGATGCCAGGGGTTTTCGCTGCCGGTGATGTGAGATCCAAGAGCCTGCGGCAGATCGCCACCGCGGTCGGCGACGGCGCCACCGCCGCCTACAACGCGGAACGCTATCTGGAAGCTCACGGTTAGAGCAAGCTCAGTGGGCTTTGCTAGGAGTGCACATGGTTACTGAGAAAAACACCGCTGGGTTGGTCAGGGGTAGGGCTTGGGCGGCATTACTGGTCGTCCTGTGGCTGATGCTATTGCCGGGATGCAACTTCTCTCTGTTGGAATACTACTTCGGAGACCTCTTCGGCAAGGGCAAGAAACCTGACAAACCCCCACAACAGTTGGCCTACGAGGGTGTCCAGAATTTGCAGAAGAAGGATTATGGCGATGCCCTCAAAGCGTTCAAGACTCTCAAAGAACGCTACCCCTACAGCAAATACGCGATTCTGGCTGAATTGAAAGTCGCCGACGCTTACTTTCTCAAGGGCCAGTATCCCGAAGCTGCCGTGGCCTATGAAGAATTCGCGCGCCTCCATCCGCGCAATGAGATCGTACCCTATATTCTGTACCAGATTGGCATGTGTCATTTCTTGTCCTACCGTGATACCGACCGCGACCAAGAGCACACACGGGTCGCCACCGAGTCGTTCAAGCGGCTGATCAAGGCCTTCCCGAATACCGAATATGCATTGCGGGCCAATAAGCAGCTGTTCGAATGTCAGAAGCGAATCGCCTACCACGAGTACCGAATTGGCAAGTTCTACTATAATAAGGGTAACTACCAAGCCGCCAAGAATCGGCTCAGCAAAGTCAGCGCCGAATACCACGATGCAGCTCAGGTCCTTGGCCTCCAAAAGGATATGGACAAGATGCTGGCCACCTGTGAGCGTCGTATCGCGGCTGGTCCGGAGAAACCAAGTGTCTGGACGCGCATGGGTTTCTAGCACTCTGTCAAAGTAGTCTCGAGGGGTATAGTATGTCACCCCCGCGAAGGCGGGGGTCCAGTGAACTTTGAAAACGCCTGGATAGCCGTCCCGCCATGCGGCGGGAGCATGACGGCCTGGTCACCAAGCCTGGAAAACAAAGCTGGCAGAGTACGAGATCCGGTTTAACTCAGACCGGCCAGGGGCTCCACAGGGCGGCTCATCTCCAGGCAGACGGTTTTGCTTCCGCGCCCGGTTCAGATCCGGCACATCCGCACACTGCTTCCGATGAGGGGCCTGACCACCTGCCGAGCGGTCAGATGAACGCCCTCAATGTTCATGGGGCTTTCTTCGAGGCTTGAAGCGAATCCTCTTGACATCGGCAAGGATCAGGTGTAGTCGTGGAAGCGCTCCACCAATCGCCAGAAGAATTATGCCTGCCCAACGAAACAACCTGCAGGAGAGTCGTACAACGCCCCGCTAGTGCACACTCTGAAGAGCTGCATCTGTCCCGTGAGCGGCAATGCCACCAGTGAGCTGAACCAGCTGGTAGGTCATGCGTTGCTGCAACGACGGGGTCAATCATCGGCAATGGATTGCGAGGGACCGGTTTTCGAATGGGGCACAACGACAAAGGACGTACCAGGGAATGGTTCATCTGGTTATTTGCTGGATGTGGAGCTTTCCGGGTTGCGGTCCGCACAGAACCCCGGCCTGGAAAATGTAAGTGCTAAGTACCAAAAAGTCGGGCTTGCGAAGGTGATTAAGGATTGCAGGCCAGACTTGGGGTGGGCAGCGGCTGGATGGACCAGCTGGCTCAGGGGCTGGTTTGCCGAACCGTTGTAAAAACCGATTGCCGGTGGGTTGATTTCTCACCGACCGGGAGATAAGGTTAGACGTAACTCGTCTGAAAACTGCTGCGCGAGAAACGCCCACAACTGTTCAGCAGCCATACTTGCTCGCAAGGCGACGCTCGATCAAACAAATTGACCCTTATTTCATCATCATCCCCTCATTCTTCATTGGAATCCCGTGAATCGGACCTACTGTGCGGACATTGCCCATTGGGCACGACTTGAACAAGAAAGGATCCCCTCCCTGAAGGGTGTGGATCTGTCGCACATGGTCGGTGATTCCCATCAACAACCAGAATCATTACGAGGTATTGGACGAGTATGACGGAGAGCAATCAAAGTACTCAAGAAGTGGCCGAGAAACAGGAGAAATCGGGTAGCGGTCCGGATGTTCGGAATCGCCAACGCGAAGAAATGAACCTGGTGGAGCTGAAGAACAAGAACATCAAGGAACTCGTCACCCTTGCCAGGCAACTGAACATTGAAGGTGCCAGCTCGCTGCGCAAGCAGGAACTGATCTTCGCCCTTCTGCAGGCGCAAGCGGAAATGAACGGGCTCATATATGGTGAAGGGGTTCTGGAAATCCTGCCCGACGGTTTCGGTTTCCTACGCGCACAGAGTTACAATTACCTTCCCGGCCCCGATGACATTTATGTGTCGCCCTCGCAAATCCGCCGGTTCAATCTGTGCACCGGCGACACCATTTCCGGCCAGATCCGCCCGCCTAAAGATAATGAGCGTTACTTTGCATTGCTCAAGGTGGAGGCGGTCAACTACGAAGACCCGGAATTCGCCCGGGACAAGATCCTATTTGACAACTTGACGCCCATCTATCCGGATCGTCGCATTAAGATTGAAACCCGGTCGGATAATTACTCCACCCGCGTCATGGACATGCTCACTCCCGTGGGATTTGGCCAGCGCGGTCTGATCGTTGCCCCGCCGCGCACAGGAAAGACCATGCTGTTGCAGAACATCGCCAATGCGATTACGGTCAATCACAAGGACGTCTACTTGATCGTGCTCCTGATTGATGAGCGACCGGAAGAAGTCACCGACATGCAGCGCAGCGTGCGCGCCGAAGTGGTGAGCTCCACCTTCGATGAACCGGCCCAGCGCCACGTGCAGGTGGCGGAAATGGTAAGCGAGAAGGCCAAGCGGTTGACGGAACATAGGCGCGATGTGGTCATTTTGCTGGACAGCATTACCCGCTTGGCGCGCGCCTACAACACCGTGGTGCCACCCAGTGGCAAGATCCTTTCCGGGGGTCTGGATTCCAACGCCCTGCACCGACCCAAACGGTTTTTCGGCGCAGCGCGCAACATCGAACAGGGCGGCAGCTTGACCATCATTGCCACCGCCTTGATCGAGACCGGCAGCCGTATGGACGAAGTGATTTTTGAAGAGTTCAAGGGGACCGGCAACATGGAGATCATTCTCGATCGCAAGCTGGCCGATCGCCGGATCTTCCCCGCCATCGACATCAACCGCTCGGGGACCCGCAAGGAAGAGTTACTGCTGCCTCCCGAAGACCTCAACCGCATCTGGATCTTGCGCAAGCTCTTATCGCCCCTCAACCAGGTGGATGCTATGGAGTTTCTGCTCGACAAGATGCAGGGGACCAAGAATAACGCCGACTTTATGGGATCCATGAACCGTTAGGATCCCTGCTGAGGAGAGAAGCAAGCGGCCTAGAGGTCCCGAGCCTGAAGAACTCTGGGACATTCGGTCGGCGCCGGGTACGAACTCAGCAGGCGCTGCCGCCAATGCCAAACCGCCTTGAGGAAGTATCGTTGGTGGCCTGCGGTCCCGCCTAGCCCTTTGCGACCGAAATGGTGGTTGATTTCTACAAAGACCGGTTCGCCATGGTCCGGGAACATGAGATCGAAACCGGCGATATCGACACCGACCCGTCGGCATAGGGCCTGAACAGCCGCAATCCCCTGCTGTTGTTGTTCAGGGTTGAGGTCATGGTCGATGCGGCCGCCACGGCAGACGTTGTTGTAGAATCCGCCGGCACCCAATCGAAAGTAGCTCACCGCCAGATCACCATAAACCACCACCCGAAGGTCTTTGCCCTGGTGATCCACCCAGCGCTGCAACAATGCCGGCTGATCAGGCGGCAGTCGACGCGCCTGGCGGTTCACATCAACCGCCGAATAAACGGGAAAGACGCCCACGCCACCCCCACCCAGATCCCCTTTCATCACCACCGGGAAACCCCAAGGGGAACCGTGAACCGTGCAATACTCCTCCAACTCACGGGGATCGTTGAACAGCAGGCTTTCCGGGTGGCGGATGCCCAGCTCGCGAAACAGCTGAATCTGCCTGGTTTTGCCGAGGTACTGGAATCGGACCTCGAGGCGCGGAAACCAGGCGCGGGCTAGTTGAGTGATCCTATAGTAACGCCGGGGAGTGACATAAGTCGGAAACAGAACCCCCACCGCGTGGACCAGCAAGCGCTGCACGCGAGGGTCGGTCAAATCCGCAAAAAGGGAAAGGTTCTCATCCAGGGCGATGCTGGGATGGAGGGAAACGAAGTGGGGAAAGCCGGTCATGGGTCACCCTTGTTGGTCAGGGTTTTTGATGGGTTCCGTTCCGCTGCACCCGCCCTCACATCTACAGCTTCGTGCGCTCCACCCAAGAAACGAAGGAATTGACCCTGCACGAGCTTAACGGACCTCAGGATATTGGATTCTCATGCGGTCTTGATGATCGTCTCAAGCAGCGCTGAAGTCAAGAGGGATACGGGAATTCGTGATGACATGGAAGGGCGATGGCAGTTTTGGGAGCACGTTATTACATCGAAGCGCCGATCATGACTTTATGACAAAGAATATGCTTGAATTGGGGATATTGGCCGCTATAATAAGGAGTTTCATCAACCTGTGTAACATCTTGAGGAGGAACGATCAATGAAGAAGGACATTCACCCCGCATACCATCAAACCAGCATTCGTTGTGCTTGCGGTCAGGAAATCTCCACCGGTTCCACCAAGCAGGACATCCGGGTTGAAATTTGCTCGCAGTGTCATCCTTTTTATACCGGCAAACAGAAACTAGTGGATACCGCGGGTCGGATCGAACGATTCATGAAGAAATACGAAAAATACCATCAGCAGAACAAAAAGGCCTGAGAGGGTTCCCTCGATTTCTGGGAATTCGGGCCTGAGATCGCCAGCGTTTTTGATCTCAACCCTAAGGGCAAGACAGACCATTATGCAGACTTCGGACAGCAGCGTTGCTGCGCGACTAGCCATCGGCGGCCAGGCAGTTTTGGAAGGCGTGATGATGCGTGGACCAAAGTCCTTTACGGTGGTGGTGCGCCGTCCCGACGGTACCTTGGCCATCAAGGAAGACTGCTGGCGGTCCTGGTATACGCGCTGGCGGGTTACCCGTCAGCCTTTCATCCGCGGCGGCTTGGTCCTGGTGGAGACCCTCATCAATGGTATTCAGGCCCTGAACTTTTCCGCAACCCAAGCCATGCAGGAAGAAGAAGGTGAGTCTTCGGGGCTTTCGAGCTGGGCCATTGGCTTCACTCTCGCATTTGCCTTGGGTTTGGGAATCGCGATCTTCGTGGTGCTGCCCCATGTGATCAGCATCGTCCTTGGGAAGTTGGGACCGTGGCATTACGATGTCAGCAGTTTCTGGTTTCATCTCGTGGACAGCATCATCAAGGTGCTCCTGTTTATCGCCTATCTGGCGGGAATCTCCTGGCTCCCGGACATCCGCCGGGTGTTCCAGTATCACGGCGCCGAACACAAGTCCATTCATGCTTATGAAGCCGGAGAGGATCTCACGGTTGCCAATGCTGCCAAGTATTCGGTTCTTCATCCACGCTGCGGTACGGCGTTTCTGCTGGTGGTAATGGTACTGAGCATTCTTCTATTCACCTGGATTATCCCCCTGCTGCCGATACCCAACACCTGGGCCGCCTGGTTTCGGCATGCCGTTATCGTGCTCATCAAGATTGCGCTGATGTTCCCCATAGCCGGAATGGCCTATGAATTCATCAAATGGAGCGGCAAACATCGCACCAGTCGCTGGGTATCACGGATCAGTCAGCCGGGGTTGTGGCTGCAGCGCCTCACTACCAGAGAACCATCCCCGGATCAGCTTGAGGTGGCCTTGCAGGCCCTGCGCCGTGCCCTCGCCCTGGAAGGTGGCAAGCAAATGGTGTGTGGCCTCCCCGAGTCAAATCCCTAGTACGGCACGGCAGAAATCAGGAACCTGTCTTAGGCTCTTGAGCTCCCCCGTTCACATGAGGGGGGCGGGGGGATCTTCAAAGGCTGACATCCAAAATCCCCTCAATCCCCCTTTAGAAAACGGGGAGGTGGGGGGTTGTTCGTCGGGTGACAACTTCTGCCAGCATGTGCTAACCCCTGTGGTTGGCGATGGATGTGTCACGCCTGCGGTCGCGGCTGCAGGGGCTGCGTTGGATGTCCACCGCTGGTGACATTGCACCGCCTTTCGCTGAAATCCTTATTGAGCAGGAACCATGTTCGACAAGTTGGAAAATGTTGTCAAAAGATTCCAGATTTTGGAAAGCGACCTGAGCAATCCGGAACTTATCGCCCGGCAAAAGGAATACCTGCTGCTCGCCAAGGAGCATGCGGAAATCGCTCCCATTGTGGAAGCCTATCAGCGCTACAAGCGCTTGAATCAGGACATTGACGACAATCTTAACCTGCTGGAAGAGGAGCAGGACAGTGACATGAGGGAGCTGATCCGCGACGAGATCGCCCAGCTACGCGATCAATTGGAACGCTCCGAAGTCGAATTGAAGTTGATTCTGATCCCCAAGGACCTCAATGACGACAAGAACGTCATTCTGGAAATCCGAGCCGGCACTGGCGGGGAGGAGGCGGCTCTATTTGCCGCCGACCTGTTCCGCATGTACGTGCGTTACGCTGAACAACGCCACTGGAAGGTGGAGCTGCTGGACAGCCACCCGACCGACATTGGCGGTTTCAAGGAGGTCACCGCTGCCATCAACGGCAAGGGGGCCTATCAGTCGGCTCAAATTCGAACGCGGCGCGCATCGAGTGCAGCGCATCCCCACGACCGAAAGCCAGGGCCGGGTCCATACTTCGGCAGTGACCGTGGCGGTGTTGCCGGAAGCCGAAGAGGTTGATGTCTTCATTGACCCCAACGATCTCCGCATCGATGTTTTTCGCTCTTCGGGGCCCGGCGGACAAAGCGTCAACACCACCGATTCGGCGGTACGCATCACGCATATTCCCTCGGGCCTGGTGGTGATCTGTCAAGATGAAAAATCCCAGCACAAGAACAAAGCCAAGGCCATGAAGGTCCTGCGGGCGCGCCTGCTGGACCAGACACGCTCCGAACAGGAAGCCAGAATCGCCCAGGAACGCAAGAGCCAGGTTGGTTCGGGGGATCGGAGCGAACGGATACGTACCTACAATTTCCCGCAAAATCGGGTATCGGATCACCGCATCAACCTGACCCTGTATCGTCTTGAAGAGTTTTTGACGGGGGATTTGGACGGCATCATCGATCCATTGATCACTCATTTTCAAGCGGAAGCCTTGAGAGCGGCCGGAGGGTCGAAGGCCTAGTAAAGCTCCTGGTATCCTGTCGGCAACCGCTGTAATCCCAACGGCACCCCCGGCCCGCGGTGCAATCGACAGGGCGGCCGCTAATATCCACGCACGACGAGGTAACCTCGCTCGGATGGAAGAACCTTGGACCATCCTCAAGCTCATCCAGTGGACCACCCAGTATTTTAGCAGCAAAGGCATCGCCCAGCCGCGCACCGATGCTGAGGTGCTGCTGGCCCACGTCTTGAAGACGGAACGCCTGCAGCTCTACCTTCGCTTCGATCAACCTTTACAGGCATGGGAGCTGGTTGAATACCGGGAAGCGGTTCGGCGGCGCGGTACCCATGAGCCGTTGCAGTACATTACCGGACGGCAGGAATTCTGGTCTTTGGATCTGGAGGTTGTTCCATCGGTGCTGATTCCACGTCCTGAAACCGAGATTCTGGTGGAAAGGGCGCTGGCGCTCTTGAGCGAAAACGGCAACCTTGCTCCATGGGTTCTGGATCTGGGAACCGGCTCCGGTGCCATTGCCGTTGCCCTGGCCCATGAAAATCCGCAGGTGCGGGTACTGGCAACCGATGTATCCAGCGCAGCTCTCGTGGTAGCCCAGCGCAATGCTCGCCGACACGGCGTCGCCGATCGCATTCAATTGGTGGCCATGGACTTGTTTCAGGCCTTGTCCGCTGAACTAGCGGCTTTCGACCTCATCGTCAGCAACCCACCTTATATTGCTTCATCCGACATCCCGGGCTTGGCTCCCGAGATCGCTCACTTTGAACCTCGAAACGCTCTCGATGGCGGTTTTCAAGGACTGGGCGTGATTCGGAGCATCGTGGATCAGGCCCATGGGTATTTGATGCCACCGGGGTCGCTTCTGGTGGAAATCGGGCCAGGCCAGGCCGAACCCCTTCGACACCAACTGGCCACCCACCCAGCCTACCACACCATGGAGATTATTGCCGACTATGCCGGCATCCCGCGAGTGCTTCACCTGCGGCATCGTTCGGGACCTTGACCCATCGCCCAGGACTCAGGTCAACCCTTGCTAAGCGCAAATTTGAAAGGTTGCTATGGACAAACTCATCATTGAAGGTGGCATTCGTTTGGAGGGGGAGGTCGCAATCAGCGGGGCAAAAAACTCCGCTCTGCCGTTGATGGCGGCATCACTTCTGGCCAATGGCCGGCACCAATTCTCCAACGTACCGCGATTGCGTGATATTCGCACCATGCAGCACCTGCTGGCCCACATGGGGGCAAGTTGTGACCACAACCAACATCTCACCATTGATACCTCCCGAATTGACCGTCTGGAAGCACCCTATGAACTAGTCAAGACAATGCGGGCCTCGGTGCTGGTGTTGTGTCCCCTGGTGGCGCGCCATCGCCGGGCGCGCGTGTCGCTGCCGGGCGGATGTGCCATTGGCGCCCGTCCCATCAACCTGCATCTCCAGGCCCTTGCCCAGATGGGAGCGGACATTTCCCTGGAACACGGCTATGTGGTGGCGAAAGCCGACAGGCTGCGCGGCTGTACCATCACCTTCGATCAAGTCACCGTTACCGGCACGGAAAATGTGTTGATGGCCGCCAGTCTGGCCGACGGCATCACGGTTTTGAAAAATGCCGCCCGTGAACCCGAGGTGGTTGACTTGGCAGAGTACTTACGCAAAATGGGTGCCCGCATTCACGGAGAAGGTTCCCAGGAGATCATCGTGGAAGGGGTTGCTGAACTGGTTCCTGTCGGCCATGAGGTGATTCCCGACCGGATTGAACTGGCCACCTATTTGGCGGCGGCCGGCATTACCGGTGGCCATCTGCGCCTGACCCATTGCCGACCGGATCATGTGGAAGCCATTGTTGAGAAGCTTCGCATGGCCGGGTTGCGTATTGAATCGCACGATCACAGCATCGAGGTCTGGGGATCGGAGAGGATCCACAGTGTGGATGTGAAAACCTGGCCCTACCCCGGTTTTGCCACCGATATGCAGGCCCAGTTTATGGCGCTCATGGCTTTGGGGGACGGCGTCAGCCTCATTACCGAGCAAATCTTCGAGAAACGATTCATGCACGTGAGTGAACTCCGGCGGTTGGGAGCAGACATTGAAGTGGACGGTCGCAATGCCTTGGTTCGAGGGGTCAGAAATCTGTCCGGAGCCCCGGTTATGGCCACTGACCTCCGCGCTTCCGCTTCCCTGGTGCTGGCCGGGTTGGCCGCTGAAGGTGTCACCGAAGTCAGCCGGGTCTATCATCTGGATCGCGGTTACGAGGCCATAGAGACCAAGCTTGCGGCTGTGGGGGCACGCATTCAAAGGGCTCGTCAGTAGGGCGGGAGGGCGTGAGAGCGCGAGGAAGGGTCGTGGTTTGGTTCTCTCCCCTTCACGACTTGCGACTTGCGGCTCTACCATAGCTCTACCGTCAAACGGTCGCATGCCACAACCACAGGCGGCAAACCATGCCCAGCCAATTCACGGAACAGACCTGGCCACGACCGCTGTTGGCGCTGACCTTGGCTTTCGTGCTGGCTCTGGTGATAGAACGTATAGGCCCCTATCCGCCGACCGGCGGGCTCCTCCCTGTGGTTATCCTGACAACCGTGGTGTTGCTGGCAGCCCTATGGATCCTGCTATGGGTCAAAGCCCCGGTACGCTGGCCCATCCTGCCACTGTTACTCTTCTTCCTCTTGGGTCTTCTCGCCCACCGGGTCACCGCACCGCCCGTGAGCACCGTTACATCCGTGGAAGCCTTTCTAAACAAATCTTCCACGCTTTTTGTGGCGGAGGTCATGACCACGCCCGATCCGCAACCGGATAAGACCCGGTTGTTTCTTCACCTGCTCGGTGCTTATTCATCACCAGGCGGCGTGCCGCTCGACACCGGCGTGATCCTTACCGTGCGTAATTGTCGGGGGCTTTGGTTGCCCGGGCAGTTGCTCCTGGCTCGCCTGCAGCTGAAACGCATTCATGGCTTTCGCAATCCGGGCGCCTATGATTACGAGCGGGCTCAGGCAGAACGAGGTTTCTTTGTCAGCGCCTTCTTACCGGATGATGGAACGTTGATTCCCCTGTCCGCAACACCACCTTTCCTGGAAGAGGCCCGGCGTTACGGCAGTTCCTGGCCGGGGGTGGTGGCACGTTTTCGCTTGGACGCACTCGATTGGCTGAAAACCCAACTGCCCCCCGATACAGCAGCGATCTACGCCGCTCTGCTGTTGGGTTTCCAGAACCAGGTTCCGAGAGATGTGCAGGAGCATTGGAACCGCGCCGGAGTGACTCATCTCCTGTCTATCTCCGGCCAGCATCTGGGCATGGTGGCCATGGCCACCTTCTGGTTGCTTCGGACCTTGTTTCGCCTGCGCACCACGCTGTTGGAACGCTGGTCAGATCAACGATTGGCGCTTTGGTGGGCGGTTTTGCTGGCGTTATTGTATGCCGCCGTTGGCGGATTGTCACTGCCCACCTGGCGTTCCGCCATCATGTTGAGCCTGTTCTTCGCCGGCATCGCTTGGGGTCGCCCAACCGATTTCGCATCGGCTTTGAGTCTGGCAGCGCTGCTGATGCTGCTGCTGGAAACCTATGCCTTGTGGACAGCTTCCTTCCAGCTCACTTTTGCGGCCATGACCGGTATCTTCCTGGTGTACCCACGCCTGTGGCCAATGCGATCGTGGCTGCGGCGCGCGTTACAGCGGGCCGCGGACCTAATCCCGCGAACTCCGACCGAGGATCGTCCCATCCATGAAAGCCCCTCAAGGTGGCGTTGGCTGGCGCCCTTCGCCGATGCCTTCTGGGTTTCCCTGGCAGCCAATCTCATGGTGTTGCCGCTGGTGATCCATCACTTCCACGGGATTTCCCTGGTGGGGTTGGTGGCCAACACCATTTTGGTGCCCTTGACCGGCTTCCTGGTCTTGCCACTGGGTCTTTTGAGCCTGGCCCTGTTTGCCGTCAACCAAACGCCGGCCAACTGGGTGCTGGTGCCCGCAGGCTGCGTCGGTACAACTCAGCGAATCGCTCATCGAATTCTTCAGTCATCGTTCCTGGGCCTATCATTGGGTGGGGGATCTGGGAATTCCTTTCTTGGTTCTCATCTATGGCATTCTGGGGACCATGTTGAGTACCTGGCGGTGGCGAAGCAAAGGGATGCTGGTGGCGGGGATGGTTCTGATCACCGGCATCACCACCTGGGGGCCTTCCTGGTGTCTACCGGACCAGCGGGAACAGATAACGGAGCCAGTGGCGCCGGAACCGGCTGGCGGGTCACCTGCAGGTCATGTTCATCGATGTTGGTCAAGGCAGCTCCACACTGCTGGCGTGCCCCGACGGCAGCACGATCCTGGTCGATGGGGGCGGATTTCATGACGACGCCTTCGACGTCGGCCGCAATGTCGTGGCACCCTTACTGTGGTATCTTGGTATCAAGACGGTGGATGCGGTGATCCTGTCTCACGATCACCCCGATCACGGCTATGGTTTGCGGTTCATCCTTTCGCATTTTCGGGTGGGGGGCTTTTGGGAAAGCGGGATTCGAGACCCTTCGACCCCATCCCCGGCAAGGGCCCTGGCAGAGATCGCGGCACAGCGCGGCATACCCCACAAGACCCTGGATAGTGGTTCAGCTGATGGCACCTTGGCGGCCCATGGTCTTTCCATCCGCCACCCATCATCCGATTACCTCGCCTCTCAATGGGACCAGAAGAACTTGAACAATGCCTCCCTGGTGCTTGAAGTGGTTCATGGAAACACCCGGGTGTTACTCCCGGGCGACATTGATCAGAGCGTGGAAAAGCTGTTGGCCGGCGACCTCCGGCGGCCTGGCAGGGTGTTGCTGGCGGCGCCCCATCATGGCAGCCGCCATGCCACCAGCGCCGTCTTGCTGGATGCGGTAAGCCCGGAACTGGTGGTTTTTTCCTGTGGCTATGGGAACTGGTTCGGTTTCCCTCACGAATCCGTGTTACAGAGACTCCAGGATCACGCTGTGACAATCCGCCGAACCGATCTCGAGGGTGCTGTCTGGGCGGTTTCCGATGGAAATTCATGGCGCCTGGGTTTGCCGACCGGGCAAGAACCAACCCGTGATTGAATGGGGGGCTTGGGTATGCGTTGCTACTTTTTTGGTGATATTCATGGCAATGGTTATGCGCTGGAACGCGTCCTGGCCCACCTGGATGAGGTGAAACCGGACCGCGTCTATTGTCTGGGGGATGTGGTCGGCTGGCTGCCGTTTGGGGATCGGTCATGGCGGCGCATGCGCGCTCTGGGTATTCCTACTGTGGCCGGCAATCACGACTTGTTGGTGGCGGGCGGTTTTCCCGACGACCCCAAACAGCTGGATCGCATCCAGGCGACCGCTTTCAATGCCGGGTTGCTAGCCACCTATCCGGGTGCCATCGACTACCTGAGCAGCCTCCCCCTCAGCCTTGAAGGGGAAGATTTCACGGTGGTTCATCATAGCCCCTTTGACCTACCCGGGCCTGAACAAGCACCCACCATCGAGTGTTTTGCCTATCTAAATGAAGTCTCCTTGCAGCAGGCCATCGAACCCTGGCGGCATCACCCTAAACAGCTGATCTTCAGTGGCCACGACCATCTGCCGGCGGTGTTTGAACTGGCTGATGACGGGCGACCGGATGTGGTGAGCCATCGTCCCACCGCCGCCGATTCCCTGACGGTGTCACTGCAACCGCGCCGCCGCTATTGGATTAAGGTCGGCAGTGTCGGCGGCCCCTATCGCGACCAGGTGGCGGTTGCCAATAGCGCCCTCTATGACCGTGACGCTCAAACCGTCAAGCTCTACCGGCTACCCTACCCTACCCAGGCCTTGCACCGAGAACTCCAATCCCATCGGTTCCTGGGCAACCTGGCCACCATTCAGCGCTACCAGCGACTTCTTGAACAAACCGGCCCATGAAGCAATGAAGCAACAGAAGCAAATCCAACTTTTTGTGACTGGGGCTATGCCAGCCCACTGGCTCCCTGACGGCCATAGGTGCTGGCTTTCGTAAAAGCCGACCGGTAATGGCTGAACGTTTGCGTCCGCCTCAGGCCCGAATATCGAGTTCTTCTAAAAGCCGATCCGCATACTGTAGAAAATAATCACGCTGCCGTGGGTCGGCATGTCCCATACAAGGACAATGAAGCGTCTGCCGACTCCGAACCAGCAGCTCGAAGCTAACCTGACAGAAATCCAGATGAATGGCGAAATAGTATGGCTGGCAGGTGGCGTGCTCGCGCTGCATCTCAGTGTGCAAATGGGCCGGCAAGTCCACCCAGTAAACCCCATCCATCATGGTGGTTTCTAGGTTTTGGTCCAGATGTTCCTTGAGACGATGGAAATCCGATTCGTCCAGTTGGTCGATGACATACTGCTTCATGAGTTTGATTCTCCTTCCGTGGAATCTGGAGGCCAATGGCAGCAATGACAGCTGTGGCCGGAGCCGCCGTGACGCGGGCCTTTCTGCTTAGCACGTTCGTACACTAAAGGGTAGATTTTAGTCGAGGCATCCTTTAGTATCGTGGGCTTGGTGAGGTTCAAGATCCGTGAGGGCTCGAGAGCGTTAGGGCGTGAGTCGGAAAGGGGCTCCTCCCCTTGCGCTCTGCCGCCTTGCGCTCTAGCGGGATTTTATGCCGGATCATGGCGGGCGACCACTTCCCGTGGCAAGCGCTTCCATGGATTTGCCCCGTGGCAACTCCGGCTTAACTGACGAAGATTTTGAGGCTTGCAGCAGCTTTTGGGACCCATTGGATGGCGAGACCTGAGCTCCTCCCCCAGATGCGCAAAGTGATTGAGCAGGTACATATCAACATGCCCTGGCAACATCTTCCGCGGCATCTGGATACGGTCTTGGAATGTGGTTTCCACCTCGAAATCGGCTTGGGCGGCTTGGATCTGGATGGTCTCTCCCAGATGGAAGCCGGAAGAACGGTGAGGAAACTGCATGATGCGGGGATTCGCCTCTCCCTGCACGGTCCCTTCTGGGACTTGTGCCCAGGCAGCACTGATCCGCTCATTCGGCAGGTGACTCGTGCCCGACTGCAGCAGTTCTTTGAGTTGGTTCCGATCTTCAATCCGGTACAAGTGGTCTGCCACACCGGCTATGATCCGCGACATCACGGCGAGGACTGGCATCGTTTTCTTGAACTCAGCCTGGCCACATGGGAACCGATTCTAGAACGGGCAGAATCACTGGAGGTACGGTTGCTGCTGGAAAATGTCTGGGAATACGGCCCCCAGCTGCACCAAGCGTTGTTTGCGCGGCTACCTTCCCCTTACTTGGGCTTCTGTCTGGATGTGGGACACCAGCACAGTTTTTCACGGACACCTCTGATGGACTGGTTGGCGGCACTGATAGTGCAACTGCGTGAGATCCACCTCCACGACAACCATGGCAGCGGCGACACTCACCTGCCCGTGGGCCAGGGAACTATTGACTTTCATGCTTTGTTCCGGTTCATCAAGGAGCGACACGCGGCGCCTTTACTCACCCTGGAGCCGCATCGTGAACGGCACCTTTTTGAGAGCCTGCGCGCGCTCACCGAGATTCTCGAGCGTTCCGGAATGCTCTCCGAGGAAGCAGACCATGGCGATTGTGGAAGTCAGCATCGTTCCCATCGGGCTCCCGACCACAAGTCTCAGTCCCTATGTGGCGAGGGCTCTGGTCAGTCCTGCGGAAAAGTCGGCTCCAGTATGAGTTGACGGCCATGGGTACCATCATTACCGGTGACCTTGACGATATCTGGCCGGTCTTGCGGGAAATGCACGAAAGCTGTTTCGCTACCGGTGAGGTTGTACGGGTGCTCACCCAGATCAAAGTGGATGATCGTCGGGACCGGGCGGCCAGTCCGACCCAGAAGGTGAAGTCAGTCCTGGACAAGCTGACGGACTCTGAAGACGTATAGGCCGGCACTAAAAGACCATCTTAAGACTCCCCTCCCTTGGCGGGAGGGGCTCAATGCTGCTGAATTACGGTCCCCTCTCCCTCAGGGAGAGGGTTAGGGTGAGGGAAGATCCGCTCTGAAAGCCCCCTCACCCCGGCCCTCTCCCCCGAAACGGGGGCGAGGGGGATGATGCTCTCCTTAATTCAGCAGCATTGCGGGAGGGGCTGGGGGAGGGGGTTGATCTGAACACTATTTCACCCCCACCTAATCTCCTCCGTCGAGGGGACGGAACTGGTAAAAGACTCCTGCCGCAGTATACTAGCTGGAGGGCGTGGGCCAACCCGGAATGATCCATCACGGCCGGGCGGTGAGCGTCGGCCTATCTGCAAAGTCCATTTCTTGCCCTTGACAAGGGTGAGAAACTGCCGGAATGAGAATCGGGTCCCGGTATCGGGCCGGTACGGTATTGACCCCGTACCAAAAAGGATGTAACGACTCAGGTGAAGCTCGGTGTATTGCTGAGCCGGCGTATTCATGAGATAAATCCACCACGATCCCGCCGGATCGAGAGGTCAAATCGGTAAATGAAGGATCTGGTTTTTTTCCTGAGGACATGGGCATGAGAGAGTTGGTTGAGTATCTGGTAAAATCCCTGGTTGATCACCCTGAAGATGTGCTGTTGGCGGAAATCCGGGAGGACAATACGGTGGCGCTTGAGCTCCGAGTTGCAGCGGACGATCTGGGCAAGGTTATCGGCAAACATGGCAACACCATCAATGCGATCCGCAACGTGCTCCAAGCGGCCGCCAGCAGCAGGAAACTGCGGGCCAAATTGGAAGTGGTTGGAGCCACGGATTTGCCGTCAACCCCGGACCTTGAGGTTTTGGAATAGGCACCAGAGATTGGCAACAGCCATCAGAATCGGCCCGGTCCGTTGACCGGTTCGGCCAGCGGGACTAATAGTAGTGTTAAGGTATTCCTGCGATCATGGGTGTAGTGAAGAAGGGAACAAACACCCCGTGATCCAGACGACTGAACAATGTGGATGAACCCATGTCAGCCAAAGGTGGCGGGCATGAATCAAAATGGGACCAGTCGGCAAGATCAACCCGTGTGCAGCGGGTTAATCAACGCTACTCAGGTTTGTGGATGGAGGATACGAGCTTATGTTGAAACAATTTCCGGAGGTACCTGCCAGTCAACTGCGTACTCAGATTGATCCGGAATCACTCCCTTTCGATACAACGGCGGTGCTGGAACCGCTCCAAGGCAATGTCGTAGGTCAGCTTCGGGCCATTGATGCCATCCAATTCGGCATGGGGATGAAAGAGCCAGGGTACAACATCTTCATCGCTGGACCATCCAAAGCGGGGCTCAGCTATATTGCCAGAACCTTTCTGCAGGAGCAGGCCCGCCAGGAACCGACACCGCCCGACTGGTGTTACGTGTTCAATTTTAAGGAACAGGATAAACCCAAGAGTCTGCAGCTTACGGCTGGACGCGGCCGCGAGTTCAAGAAGGATATGGAAGAGCTCATCAATATATTCCAAACCAAGATCCCGGAGGTTTTCGATAGCGACGACTACCGTTCCAAGGAAAGCGAACTCCACCATGCATTCGAACACCTGCGCCGAGAGATCATTGACGAATTGTCGGAGCAGTCCAAGGAAGAGGGGTTCATCCTGCAGTTCTCCCAGGTCGGCATGGTGATCATTCCCGCCGCTAAGGATGGCCAGCCCATGAGTCAGGAGGAGCTGACCCAGCTAGGTGACGAGGAGAAGAAGGAACTGCGGGAAAAGAGCGACACTCTGCACGCCAAGATGAAGGAAGCCATCAAGAAGATCCGCGAAGCGGAGGGCCGTTTCAAGGAAAAGCATGTCAAGCTCGACGGTGAAATCGCCATGTTCGTGGTGGAACAGGTGATGGACGACTACGCGGAGAAATACGAGAACGAAACGCAGGTTTTGGAACATCTGAAACTGGTTCAGGAAGATATTCTGGAAAATATCGATGATTTTAAGAAGAAAGCCGAACCTCAGCAGCAGACCGGACCCTTTCCGGTTCCTCCGCGGGAGGCTCTCTTTCGGAAATACGATATCAATATCCTGATTGACAATTCCGAGACCCAGGGTGCGCCCGTGGTGATCGAATCCAACCCGGCCTATCCCAACTTGTTCGGGACCATCGAACGGCAGGCCTGGTTCGGGGCGCTGTTCACCGATTTCACCATGATCAAGCCCGGCGCTCTTCATAAAGCCAATGGCGGCTACCTGGTCATGAAGGCGCTGGATCTGTTGAAATGGTACCTGTCCTGGGAGGCGCTCAAGCGCGCCCTGCGCGACCAGGAGATCAAAATCGAGGACCTCGGCGAACTCTACGGCCTGTTCAGCACTCGTACCATCCGACCGGAACCGATCCCATTCAACATCAAGATCGTTCTCATCGGCGACCCCTGGATTTACCAGCTGCTCTACATCTATGACGACCGTTTCCAGAAACTGTTCAAAGTCAAGGCCCACATGGATGACCAGATGGAGCGCACCAACGACACCGTCTTTCAATGCGCTCAGATGATCGGACGTTTCTGTGAAGACAACCGGATTCGGCACTTCGAGCGCAGCGGCGTGGCACGGGTGCTGGAATACAGCATGGAACGCACCGAAGACCGCGACAAACTCAGCTTGGAACTCGGGGACATCAGTGACCTGATCAAGGAATCCAATTACTTCGCCGGGCGCGACGGGGCCGAATTCATCCAGCGCGAGCATGTGGAGACGGCCATCCAGAAACGCATCTTCCGATCCAACTTAATTGAGGAGCGCGTCAAGGAATACGTCAAGAAGGACATTTTCTGGGTGGAGACCGAAGGCGCCAAGGTCGGCCAGGTCAATGGGCTTTCCATCCTCATGACCGGCGATCATGAATTCGGCAAACCCGGCCGGATCACCGCCATCGTCTCGGTGGGGCGCGAAGGGGTAGTCGACATCGAGCGGGAAGCCAAGATGAGCGGCAGCATCCACACCAAAGGGGTGATGATCCTCAGCAGCTTCATCCGGGAGCGGTTCGCCCATAACAAACCCATTTCCCTGACCGCCTCGTTGACCTTCGAACAGAGTTACGGCATGGTCGAAGGCGACAGTGCGTCCAGCACCGAACTGTTTGCCCTGCTCAGCGCTCTGGCTGACGTCCCCATTCAGCAAGGAATTGCCGTGACCGGCTCGGTCAGCCAGAAAGGTGAAATCCAGCCTGTTGGTGGTGTGAACCGCAAGATCGAGGCGTTTTTCGACATCTGTCGCCACAAGGGTCTTACCGGGCGGCAGGGCGTGATCATCCCCGCGAAGAACATTGCCAACCTGATGCTCAAGCAGGAAGTAGTCGATGCCGTCCAGGCTGATCAGTTCCATGTTTATCCCATCAGCACCATTGAAGAAGGGATCGAGATCCTGACCGGCCTGGAAGCCGGAACCCTTCAGGCCGACGGCACCTACCCCGAAGGCACGCTTTTCCGCAAGGTGGATGATCGCCTCAAGGCCATCGCCGAAATCGTCAAGGCCTTCGGCAAGGACGACGAGGGCAGAGGCCGGAAAGACGACAACGGCGGCGGCGGTTGCCCGGACTGTGGGCATTGAGGTAGAGGCGGGGCTTTCGGATCGCGATCCCGGTTTCAGGCGCCTTGGCCTGATCAGTGATCGCACCGTGAAAATCCCCCTCGGTCCCCCTTTGCAAAAGGGGGAGGCACACGGTTTACCCCCTATAACTGGCTTCAGCGCTTTTCCCGCAAGCGCTTGAGTACCTGGGCGCATTTCTTGCCGTAGGCGGTCGCGAGCAGCCGCGCGAAGGCGGATGGAAACCGACCATCGGTATTGATCCGCAGATTCTGGTCCCGGCGGATCTCATCCAGCGCCTCGAAGCGCCCAAGGAATCCCGACAGATGCCGCAGCCTGGCATCGGACAGCCCCGGCTTGTTCTCGCGGGCAGCCAGCCGCCGTCGCAGGGTCTGTTCGGAACAGTGGCATTCCACGACGATCACATCAGCATCGATATCATCGGCCAACTGCAGGGCATCGAGGCGCCATTTGCGTTGCCCGTAGGTGGCATCGAGGATGACCGAATGGCCGTGTTTCAGCTCTTGCTGCGCCAGAGCCAGCAGCCGGCCATAGACCAGCGCGGTGACTTCCGGCCGGTAGATCCCATCCCCGAAACCAACCACCGCCCCCTCTTGAACGACCTTTGCCGAAGATCTCCTTCCGAACTGCATCCGACTGGAACTGAGCCAGACCGAAAACCCGCGACAATTCACGCGCGAGAGTGGATTTCCCACTGGCCGGGAAGACCACAAAAGACCCACAATGTCGGCCGGCTGAACTGGACGGCATAGCGGTAGGCCTGCTCCAGGTAGCGCCGGGCCTGCCGCCGCAGGGCCGAACGGAGCGCAATATCGTCCGGGCTAACCTCAGCGTAGCGCAGACAGTGCACCTTGACCATGACCATGGCACGATAGGCCGCATAGAAGTCCAGCAGGATGTAGACTTCGGGATCGCCAGCCGCGTCGGCATAGGCCATCAGCAACGCACGGCCGAGAACTGTTCGCCGGCGGTGGTCCAGGTCCATGATGAGAAACGCCAGATCCGAACTGACATCGCCGTAGCGGAAACGGTCATTGAATTCGATGCAATCGATCATCTGGATTCCATCATGGAAATAGACGTGATCGGAGCGCAGGTCGCCGTGGCCGTCGCGGATGTGCCCCGCCGCCACGCGGCGTTCGAACAGGGCCTGCCGGTGTTCCAGGAAGGAACCGCTCACGGCCCGAACCATGGCCAGCTTTTCGGCGTCCAGCAGGTCGCCCTCAAAGGGTTTCAACTGACGGAAATTCTCTTCGACATTGAATCCGATCACTTCCGGACGGCCGAAATGATCTATCTCGGGGGAACGCACCGCACCATCGTAGAACACCGCGAGAAAACGTCCCAACGCCTTCATGTCGCTCCGAGTCGCCAACTTCTGTTTAAGCCGCTCCTTGAGGCACCAGGAGTCGGCCAGTTGGCGCATCTTAACGGCATATTCCACCACTTGCCCCGGCCCATCTAGGGAGAGCCTGCCTGCGGACTCGCGGCGGACCGCCACCACACCTCGGTAAATGTCGCGGCTGAATCGTTGGTTGAGGCGGACTTCCTGTTGGCAGAAATGGTGGCGGGCAGCCAGGTTTTGAAAATCCAGGAAGGCGAAATCGACGGGTTTTTTAAGCTTGTACACCCAGTCGCCGGTCAGGAAAACGGCTGAGATATGGGTAT
The DNA here is from genome assembly GCA_963802715.1 of uncultured delta proteobacterium. GTDB lineage: Bacteria > Desulfobacterota > Syntrophobacteria > Syntrophobacterales > Syntrophobacteraceae > CAWDJT01. The sequence goes on along the minus strand of CAWDJT010000035.1, from coordinate 132,583 downwards.
CGCGTCGGATCACGGAGTTGACCGGGTGGGGGTAAAAGGAGGGGACTTGCCATGGCCTGGCAGACCTCTTCGAACTGCTGCCAATCATCCATCGCCGCTCACATCCCAAGGTCCCCTAGCCGCGGTTTCCAAGGCCCTAATGCCGGTCACTTACGGCTCAACTCGGCTTCCCGAGCACCGCTCCACGCCGGCTGTTCCTTGGTTCGTTCAATGTAGGCGTAGGCACTGTGATTGTGGATGGATTCAAAGTTTTCCACATCCACCTGAAACCACATCACGTTGGGATCCGTTTTCAGCTCGGCGGCGATGTCTCGCACCACATCTTCGACGAACTTGGGGTTCTCATAGGCCCTTTCGGTCACGTATTTCTCGTCGGGGCGTTTCAAAACCGAAAACACGTCACAGGAGGCAGCATTTTCCACCATGCGCACCAAGTCTTCAATCCAGATGAACCGTTTGAAGCGCACCGCCAGCCGCACCAGTCCGCGTTGGTTGTGGGCCCCGTAGCTGCTGATTTCCCGCGAGCAGGGGCAAACCGTGGTGATGGGCACGTTGACTTCGAGGATCAGGTCGTAACCGTTGTTGGCAGTGAGTGCCCCAATGATCCGGCAGCCGTACTCCATCTGTCCTGGCGACCCGGTAACCGGTGAGTTCTTTTTGATAAAGTATGGAAAGGAAACCTCGAGGTGGGCTGATTCGGCCCGGAGGCGCTGCTGCATGGCCTCCAGGACTTTAGAGAATTCACGGATATCGATATGGCCGTGGAAGTCGTTGAGAATCTCAATGAAGCGGCTCATGTGAGTTCCCTTGAACTTCCGCGGCAGGTTGACGTACATATTGATGGATGCGACGGTATGCTGACGCCCGTTTTCCCGATCCAACACGGTAATGGGATAGCGGATGTTCTTTACCCCGACCTTGTCGATATTGATGTTCCGATAGTCAGCCTGGTTCTGGACGTCGATCATGAACACCCATTTCCTCGGTAGCCCGACCTTACTCCGACCCGTCACCCAGATTGCGGGCAATTTCCTCGAAGCTTAACCGGGTTTGCGCTGCCATGTCTTCCGGAAAGATACCCCGCAAGTCCGCTTCGATGATCTGGTCGTCAAAGGGAATGAACCCGAGAAATCGAAATTCCTGACAGTTTCTGCTGGAGAAATTCCCGGTCCCGATCGCCACGGATCTTATTGCCCACCAGTGCAATATGGCTCAAACCAATGTCGTGCGCAAGGTCTTTGATCCTCATGGCAGTTTCGATACTTCTCTGCCCCGGTTCCACCACCACCACCAGCTTGTTGACGGCTTTTGACGTGCCCCTTCCCAGGTGCTCAATCCCCGCCTCCATATCCAGAACCACCACCTCGTCACGGCGCAGGATGAGATGCTGAACCAGGTTCTTGAGCAGGACGCTCTCGGGACACACGCATCCTGAACCACCCTTCTTGACTCCGCCCATGACCATCAGGCGAATGCGCTCCCCCACGGACAAGGCGACCTTCTCCGGAAGATCGTCCACCTTGGGGTTGAGTTTGAAGAAACCTCCAAAAGCCCCGGGGGTGGACTCGGTGCGTTCGGCTATCAGCTGTTTCATCATGGAAATGGGGGTGATGTCACCGGCGTTGGTCACGCCCAGGGCATGCCCCAAGTTGGCATCCGGGTCCGCATCGATGGCCAGCACACTCTTGCCTTGGCCGGCATAATACCGCACCAAAAACGCCGATAGCGTCGTCTTACCGACTCCGCCCTTGCCACTTACTGCTATCTTCACGACTGAACCTCCCAAGTACCGCAGGTCGTTTTCTCTCCGCGCAACAACCGACCCAGGAAAAGGCGGGGTGATCCCCGTCTGAAACACTCAAATTTGCACCCAATACCGTCGGTCCTGATCGCAGGATCACCGCTGCTGGCGAGCCAGGGCCATGAGTCGATAGACCAGCATGCCACTCACCACCGCGATGTCTTCAACCGGAAGGTAGTTCACTATACTCTCGTCCAACAGTACATTGGCCTCCGGCGGAAACTCCTCATCACCCTTCCAGAGACATAGCTGAATGGCTACCTGCGGCAAAACCTGAAAAGACCAGGCCACATCAGCCGTGTCCATTCTTGTCCCGCCTAATAATTCGGCGCAGCGGTCAAATAGATCCGGTTGGGAACCGAAGGTCGCCAAGAAGGGATCACGGGTCCGGCGCTGGAACGCATCGAAGTAGAAATGCCCGTCCGGAATCTGGCGGAACGTGATCAGATTCCCAGTCGGCGGGTCGCCTGAAGCTCGCAGCAAGTAATGGCAGAGGAGGATCTTTTCGGGCAACGACACCTCACCATCGCGGCCATGCGCAATCACTTCCACCTGGTCGCTCACCCGAACGGTAAATGCTTCCCCCAACAGCAGCAATCGGATTTCTACCCCGGTATTTTCGATCTCGACGATCTCAGCCCCGGCATGCCGAGCCCGGTGATGCAGGTTGGCGGTCACAAGCTGCTGAGCCGCTAATCGAAAGGATTCCTTATAGTCATCGATACGTGCCACCGGCTTCATCTCCTCGTCTTGAATATAGCCACCCCAAGGCCAAACTGCACGTGGCAAAATAACTTGATGGTTTCGTAAAAAGTCGTCACCCCGGCGAAAGCCTGGTCCAGTGCCACTGTAAGTATTTAAAATTCCTGGATTCACGACTCTCTCCGGAATGACGGGAGAGGTGTGACACTGCGTTTTTGGACACCCTCTTAGAAACTGTCATTTCGAGTCGCAGGCGAGAAGACTTGTTGGCCTAATGCTGCCCCATCCAAAGATTTCGCGCTACGTTACACTCCGTTCGAAATGACAGATTGGTGGTCACTGGGAGCAGGGGTCACCGAGGAATGGTGCAATCAGCACAGGACAAACCCAGGCAGGTCAATGCATGCGGCCATTGCAGAGAGAACCGATAACATCTCCACCATAAACCGCGCTGATTTCCGCCATCAACTCATTGGTGGCGGTTTCGATGCGGTCGATATCCTTCTCGTCCACCAATTCATCGTCCACAAAGCGGATATGCTCCTTCAGCCGCTGAAACTCGCTGATGATTTCCGGCTTGATCTTGCCCTCTCCCAGTTTCCTGTCGATTGCCAGAATCACATCGACGCAACTCTCCACGCGCAATCTGATGTGCTCTGTTTTCCTCTTTGGCTGCAAGCGCCGCAAAATGGATTTCACGCTTTGCCGCATAGTCAAGCCGATCGCTCTCACCCCTGCCCTCTCAGGAGGGTTGCATCATATCCACACCTTGGATCTCGTGCCAGAAGACCTTGTAAAACCCTTTGTACTCTTTAATCGCTCGCTGCATAATGGTTTCCGCACGGCCCAGATCTCGTACATTGATGATCAGGTTGGCGCATTGTGTGAAAGCAGCCATGTTGTCGAGGGAACGTAAGTCTTCACTGAGGATACATACAAAGCAGTTTCGCCGCAAATAGATCGGCATCTGCTGGATAAACTGGATGAGGATCTCCTTTTCCGATCTTTCCCCCTCGAAGGTTTCATCCATGACAAAGACGTTGAAGTCGTCGTTGCGAAGCTTGATCAGGGCTTCCTTGGCGGAATGGGCGGCAGTCACGTAGTAATGCATTCCCTTGAGGATCTGCTCGAACACCTGGATGTGTTGCTGGTTCGTGGCGCAGATCAAAGCGACCTCCATCCCTTCGGTGAGGATTTCCAACGGCACATGGGCGCCATCGGCTCCAGCCCCGGATGCCTCCTCCCCGCGAGGCTGCCCTTCCGCACCAGCGCTGGCTTCGTGATGACCCTGCCACGGAAACGGAGAATTGCACCCCGGACATATCAACCAGACTTCTCGATCATGGGGCAGACCTTCCGTGGCGACCTCGAACTGTGCCTGACATTTCTGACAAGAAACCTGCATCAGCTCATCTCCTGTATGCCTTGGCCATTGACTGTTAGGGGATCCGATGCCCAACCTGCTGGTCGCTGTGGTTTCACCATCTTAGTCTTGCTGGTGCTCCACCCGGCGAACCCTTCTGATGACTTAGTTATAATACATTCTGGCAGGAATCTACCACAAATTTGCCACATGAAAAGCCGTAAGTCGCAAGGCGCGAGGCGTGAGGGGATATATCATACGCCGGGTCCCCGTGTCTCCGTGTCTTGCTCTCCCGCTCTCCCGCCTCACGGTTTAGATGGTGGTCAGGCAGACACTGAGCGATATTCCCCCGTGGGGAAGGCGCCATAGACGTTTGCGCCGGAAACCCAAGCCTCTGGCCAGTTCCGGAGCTGGCGCGGCGACCGCCACCTGCCAGCCCCGAAATGCTTCCCGCAGGTGCGCGCCCAGACGTCGATAGAGACCATCCAAATCCGTGTCCTTTTGCATTCTCACCCCGTAGGGGGGATCGAGAACCACCAGGCCGGGAGCCAGGTCCAATACCTCGGGTCGAAAAGTGAGGAAATCGGTAATTTCCCAACGGATATCATCAGTTACACCCGCTCGACCGGCATTTTCCCGGGCAAGTTGTACAGTGCGCCGATCTCGATCGATCGCCACAATGGGGACTGGACTGGAGGGAAGAATTTCCTCCCGCGCTTTTCGGCGCAGATAATCCCACGTCCTTGGTTGATGTCCCGGCCATTGCTCGAACAGAAACTCGCGCCCCATGCCCGGTGCAATGTGCCGCGCCAGCAGCGCCGCTTCAATGGCCATGGTCCCGGCGCCACATAGACCGTCCACCAGCGGCCGGTCACCACGCCAGCCCGTCTGGTGCAGAATCGCGGCCGCCAGCGTCTCGCGCATCGGGGCCCCGCCATGCTGCCGCCGGTAGCCGCGCTGGTGCAGGTGGCGTCCGGTGGTGTCCAGGCTGATCACGCAGCGGTTATTCTCCAGTCGTACCAGGAGACGTTGAATCCACTGCTTATCGGTGTCCTCGCCGCCTTCCCGTGGCAGTGTCCACGGCGTCGGGATCACCACACCACGATCGTGGAAGCGGTTTTGGACGGCCCGCAGAACGGTTTCGGTGATCACGCCCTCATGATCCACCCGCGACCGAAGCACGTGAGCCTGCACCAGTAAGGGCACGCTTGGGTTGAGCCAGTATTCCCACGGAACCGCTGCGGTTTTGTGGAATAGCTCGCCAACCACTCCCACTCGAAAATGCGGCAGCCGACACAGCACCCGGCTGGCGGTTCGCGACCATAGATTGACCTGCATGCAAACCGTCAGCCGACCAGAAAACGCCACACCCGCTTCCGAAATCCGCGGGTCCTGGACACCCAGTTCGATCAGTTCCTGCCGACACAGCGACGCCATTTCTTGAGGTATAACAGCTACGAAATCATGTTCTTGGGCCTGCACCTGCCGCCGCACATGCCGGCGAAAGGCTTTGTCGTTCCCTGCGGGGGAAAGCTCCTTGTCATCGGCCAATCGGGAATCCCGGGTTGATGCTCTGGAGTTCGGGCCTTGCTTTGAGACCCGTTTACTCTCTTTCTCAATTCTCACATACAATCCTTTCAACTGAAGACCACTCCAGACCAATTTCCCTGAACAACGCCTGACGTCAACCCCCGACAGCGCATGCTGACCCGGTGAAACGGGGCTTCATGGAACCGCCACTCGGTAGGGGAAGGTCACCTCGCCGGCAATACGTTCCATTGCCGCAGCGTCGGGTGCCAGCACCAGCACGTCCATGCTCGGATCGAGTTGCAGATCCCCCAGCAGCCGCCACTCCCGTTCACGCCGCCACAAGGCGCGGATCGAATCCCCAACCTGGAAACGGAAACGCTCGTGCCGCGGGAGGCGCTCAAAAACCGCATCAGCCCCGTAGATAGCCGGTTTCGCCCCCAGGTTGCGAAGCCATTGCCGATTCACCGCAATGCCGTAGGGTTCGAAGGTCCAGCGCCCAAGGGTCCGGTTCCAATGGCGGATGGCAGCCAGTTCCTGGGGTGGCCGCGAAGTCCAGGAAATCACCGCCTCCAGACCGCGAACCAGCCGATGACTGCCGCGAATACGGCCTTCCGCGAGAATCCGCAGCAGGGTATCCAGAGCACTGTGCCCGCAGGTGAGTTCAGCTTCAAGCACACTGTCAGGTACTCGAATTCCGATTGCCCCGGCCACGGGCCGGGGCAGGCCCGAGTGTAGTGATACAGGTAACAGTCCCAGGCGATGCGTGGGGATTCCTTGCCGAATCCTGGTGCCGATTCCGCAGGAGTCGATGCCGACGGCACAGGTTTCCCCCCGTTCAAATCAAAATCCCCCCTGCCCCCCTTTGCCAAAGGGGGGTGAATCCAGACTCCAGCCCCCTTTCTAAAGGGGGGGATTCATCCTTCGTTGTGCCCGCCAGGGCATGGGGGTTAATCGGAAAAAGCCGGGCGGAGCCGGTCGCGCTCGGCACCATCAGCGGATGATACCACTCGGGGAATTCCTTTACCAACACCCGATTGCCTCGCATTGACTCAGACTCCTCCGAGTGCTCCAAAATCCACTGCCACCTGGGCTGGTACTGCTGCTGCGCCCTAAGGATACCCAGCAGATTGCCCTGATCGCGGACCGCCAGCACCACATGGAGATCCGCCAGATGGGCCAGCAGCCGATCACGGCACACCATGCGCCGAGGTTTCGGACAAACCACCGGGTGGAGAGCGCAGGTAAGGACGATCGAGTCCTCCGACCACCCACGACCGGCTGCCGGCTGTGGATCGCCGGTGGTCACCGCCACAATTGCGGGCTTCGCCCAATCTCCTTCACTGGAGACCTCATCCGTAGCAACAAGGCCCAGAGGCACGCCTCGGATCTCGGCAAAACAGCTCACCAAGTCATAGCTGATGGTCCCACGGCTGCTGACCAACCTGATAGGCAGCGCCGCCACCGCCGCAAGCACGTCACGCAATGCCGCCAGCCACGGCTCTTGACAATGGAACCGGCGAGGCTTGCGAGAATTGAACAGGGCCACGCTGCAACGGTCGCTCAGGACCTCACCCCGACCGAACAAGACCTGAGGGCAGGCATTGATGGAGTCCCCGGGGGGAGGGCATTCACCCGTCTTCCAGTGGTACACGCTCCAACCCTGCCGTCGCCACTCGTCCGCATGCCGCAGCGCCTGGTCGAAGCGAGCCCCATCGCCAGCATTGGTTGCCGGCAGCGCGACTCCGAACGCAACGGCAATCACCGGCACCTGTTCCCGCAACCAATCGCGCAGGTCTGCTTCCATCGTTAGGCCGGTTTCGAGCCATCGCGCCAATACCGCATGGAATGCGGTTCCAGGCCATTTCGCCGCCTGCCCCAGCCGGGCAGCCAGTTGCAAGACCGCCTGCGCCCTGTCGTCATCGAGTCTGCTCAGCGTTGGATCAGCCCGCAATGGCGTTGGTAGTGAAGGCAGTTCCATCTTCGTGACCTTCGAGCGACTATCCGTCCTTTTCATGCGGTTGTGACCACAAGACTGCCACCATTGTTTGATATGTCAGTTCTTATTTCTGAAGGCCAATCCGTGTTCATCCGTGTGTATCCGCGGCTGATCTGAGCACTCCGACCACCTGCAACGTCGTCATCGAAAACCGGCATTGACGGGAATCATTCCTTTGAGTAAGGTCGCATCGTTCAAACGATTTTTGCCGATGTCCCGGCCGATTTCTCATGGCTCCACGACCTCTCGCCGCATAGAAACACGACCGACGCATCCCAGTCCCGGCCATCATCGGACGATGAGTGTACAGCCCTGCGGTGCAGGGGCGGCGGAGCCACGCAAGTAATGGAGTGTACCATGAAATTGGGAATTGTGGGCCTGCCTCATTCAGGAAAGACCACCATCTTCAGTGCCTTGACCCATCGGAGCGGGGAACCCGCCGCCGGTGGCGGCAAGATTGTCCCGATCCAGGGGGTGGTGACGGTGCCGGATGGTCGCGTCGACTGGCTAGCCGATCTCTATCAGCCCCAGAAAAAGACTTTTGCCCAGGTGACCTATATCGATCTGCAGGCCATGCCGGGGGCACTGGAGAACAAGCAGGATTACATGGCGCAACTGCTCATCCACCTGCGGCCGGCAGATGCGCTGCTCATGGTGGTGCGGAATTTTCCCGACCCTTCCGGGGCTCCACCGAATCCCCAGAGCGATTTTCGTGAATTGCAGGATGAATTCCTGCTGGCTGATCTGGCCACGGTGGAGAAGCGGCTCGAACGGCTCACCCAGGAATTGAAGAAGGGCAAGAAGTTCCCCGGCAACGAAAAGGAGCAGCTGGAAGCCGCCGCGGCCCTACTCAACGAAGAAAAACCGCTGCGCAGCCGTCCGGATCTGGCAACGGCACCGGAACTGCGAGGCTTCACCTTCCTTTCCGCCAAACCCCTGCTGGTGGTGGTGAACAACACCGATGAAGACGAGGCCTTGCCTGACGCTTCTTTTGACGGCATTGAAGCGATCGTGGTTCGCGGCAAACTGGAAATGGAGATGGCCCAGCTGAGTGATGAGGAGGCCGAGGCCTTTCGACAGGATTTCGGCATCAGCGAATCGGCGCTCGACCGGGTCATTGGCCGTTCCTATGCGCTGCTCAACCTGGCCACCTTCCTCACCGTGGGAGACGATGACGTCCACGCCTGGACCATACGCCGCGGTCTCCCAGCGGTGGAAGCGGCCGGCGTGGTCCATTCCGACATGCAGAAAGGCTTCATTCGCGCCGAAGTGGTGGCCTATGATGACCTGCGCCGCGCCGGCGACTATGCCGCCGCCCGCAAACTGGGTACCGTGCGTCTGGAAGGCAAGACCTACCCGGTCCAGGACGGTGATGTCATCAATTTTCGGTTCAATGTGTGAAAGTGACCGATAGAATTCTGTATAGCCTCTACAGCCATCAACAACTGGAGGTTTGTCATGAAAGACTTCACTGCCATCATCGAAAGGGATGGGGACTGGTATATCGCCTATTGTCCTGAGATACCGGGAGCCAACGGCCAAGGCAGGACCATCGAGGAATGCAAACAGAGCCTGGCGACGGCGATCACTTTGATTTTGGAGGATCGGCGCGGCGGCGCCCGCTGATGTCATCCGCGATGGTGAGCGTCGCGTGAAGCGCCAGGCTTTGCTCAGACACCGCGCCGATATGGATGCCCGCGAAGGGAGTGAGCATTCCCTTTGGGCGAGTCCCGTCAACGGGGCCGTGGAAGCCGTTCCAAGACATACGGAAATTCCGGATAAACTCGTCCGCAAAATCTGCAAAAAACTCCACGTCCCCGATATCAAGCTGCAATAAGCCTCTAGCTCCCCACGCTGCACGCTTGCGCAAGCACAAATCCCCGCTTCCTCGCTGTTGACACGATCCTGCATGCTCTGACGGACTCCTTTTCAGGGTCATCAGGGCGTTCAAAAATATTTTCTCGCTTGGGAACGCAACATGGGTCGATTTTGGTGGAATGGATGCTCAGTTCTGGAGCGTTGGCGCCAGGCGGGGCAGTGCTCTGAGCCGATTCACCGATAGACATCTTTGCGATGACCGACTTTCACCACGCACACGGTCAGGTCCTGGTCGTTGATGGTGTAGAGGATGCGATAGGTCCCCTGGCGGACACGATACCTGTTTTGCCCGGAGAGCTTCTCACAACCTGGCGGGCGGGGAACTGTCGGCAAGTTGCGTGATCCGTTCGATAATACGCCGTCGCGCCGCTTTGCCGGTGACCGTTTCGATTTCCTCAACGGCTGAGGGTTTCATGAGGAGGTTATATCTTGCCACGCTGCCGAAGATCTTTCACGACGTCTTCAAAAGCAAGGTTGGGTTCCTCAACCCGAGCTGCAAACGCTTCGAGGTCTTCGAGATCCTCGGCAAGTTGCACGCGGATCGCCTCATTGACGAGGTCCGAGACGGATCGTTCCGTTTCCAGGGCCTTGAGGCGCAATGCGCGGTGCAGCTCGGGATCAAAATAGACGGTGGCTCTTTTTTGCGCTGTTTTCATGGTAGCAATTTAACGTTATAGCGTTTTGATGTCAAGACGCCAAAAAACCTGGCATGGAACTGAGCCGCTTGGCAAGAAACCCGAGGGCACGCCGCTCCCCGATATCACGCAGTCCATTGCCGGGCGGACCAGCAGTGCCTGTTGCAGCTCTCGGTAAGCGGCGTCCGGCAACAATTCGTCACGAGAGCGACCACCGGCACCCCGAAAGATCACACAAAATGAAGAGCTCAGCCTTCGAAGAACATAACCATCTCCCACTTCCTCGGAAGCGTCCACCAAAGTGAGGTGTCAGGTGAAAACATCAGAATCAATAGTGCCGATTGACTCGATTGTCACCAAGATTGTGATTCTCAGGGGAGAGAAGGTGCTTATGGATCGCGACTTGGCGGAACTTTACGGGGTGCCGACCAAGGTTCTGAACCAGGCGGTCAAAAGAAATGCCCGCAGGTTTCCCTCCGACTTCATGTTTCGGCTCACCAAAGAGGAAAGGGATGAACTGGTCACAAATTGTGACCGGTTTCAACCCCTCAAGCATTCATCCGCCACCCCTTGCGCCTTCACCGAACAAGGTGTTGCCATGCTCTCTTCGGTTTTGAACAGTGACCGGGCCATTGAGGTCAACATCTTGATCATGAGGGCGTTTGTCAGACTGCGCCGGATGATCTCTTCGCATAAAAATCTGCTGAACAAGCTGGATGAAATGGAAAGCAAATACGATGAGCAATTCAGGATAGTCTTTGAAGCCATCGGTCAGCTCATGACTCCACCTGATAAGCCAACCAAAAGAATCGGCTTCGAAGTCAAAGAACCAAAAGCGCCTTACAGGAAAAAGGCAGGCGCCTGAAACTCGAATTCTTTCAGATGACAACGGACAACCAGACAAGCGTTTTCTGAATCGGTTCCAAATCACTAGTGGCAGCAATTGTGACAGTTCCTTCGCGCTTGCATTTCGCATATGCCGGGAGCATGGTTACGGTATCGGCAGAGCATCCCAGTTGTAGATGATTCGTGCACCTTCCTCTTACCCGAGCCGAAAATCACCAAGCGAAATATCCGTAATCCGCCGCTCCCCGATATCACGCGGCCCATTGCCGGGCGAGCCATGAGCATCCGTTGCAGCACTTGGTATGAGTCGTGGGGCAACAGAGCTTGTATCTGACCGTAAAGATCGATGTCTCGATGAAGACCATGCCCAAGCATGCGCCATTGACGGATATCCCGAAACGGGAAACTGTGGTGAGTGAAGCGTGTGTTCTGACCAACAGCCTGCATGGGGATTACGATCATTTCATGATTGATTTTGCCGTGGCCATGGATCTCGGCTTATTGACCTAACGGATCATACGCGACCGCACAAATTCTCTAATGAGGCTTAGAAGAAAGGAGATGAGCATGCCTAAACCCTACGAAGTTCAGTTTGAAATTGAGGGACCGGCGGCAATGTTTGCTCGGCCGGATACGGGATCAACACCCATTTCCTATCCAGTTCCCACCTTGCTCAGCAGCTAAAGGGATATTTGAGGCAGTCTTGCGACGACCTCATGTCTATGTCCAACCGACACGGGTAGAGATCTGCAGGCCTATCCGATTTGAGCGATACGTTACGAACTACGGCGGGCCGCTCCGCAAAGGGAACAGATCAAGAACAAAACAGCTACCAACTCATGGCCACCATCCTCGTGGAGGTGTGCTACCGCATCCACGGCGAGGTACGGATGAAACAAATGAGCACGCGCGGCAAGGGAGAGGCGCAGTTGCGTCGCCGACGTGGTCAGGATTGGCGACCACGGTTCAAAGATCTGTTTGACGAGCGACTGGAGCGCGGCCAGACCTTCTACACACCATGTCTGGGCTGGAAGGAGTTCGTGCCCAGCTACTTCGGTCCGTTTCGCGAAGGCACCAAAAGGGAAACGAGCGCTGACGACATCGTAATTCCCTCATTCCTACGCTCCATGTGGGATCATCGCCAACTGAAACCGGAATACGTGCAGGATTGGCGAATCGTGAAAGGTGTAATGTCTTACTCGCATCAAATCCCAACGGAGGAAGAACTCCATGTTGAATGAAACCTGGCGTGTATGGCAGGCACTTGAGAATGCGAAAATCAAGATAGATATTCCCCACCCGCTGATCAAGCCTTTGCCCACTTCTGAGAAGAACCTACTCCGTGTTCGTTTGGATGAGAATGGCGGTGTCGTTTCTGTAGAAGATATTGCCGATGACGAGCGAAGTGGGATCAGGAGGATTGTACAGACAAGCGACGGGAGTTTCCCGGTTGTCAAAGTGAATCAACCGTTCCTTGATCTACCCGCAGAATCAACTGTGTGGGATCAATTGGGCAAAGCAAAGCAAGAAATCGGGCGAATCAGTCTACTGGACAAAGCACTTGCTGGGAGCACTCACAGCTCGTGGGCAGATGCCGGCTGGAAATGGAGCAACTCGCTGGAGAAATCTAATCTGCTCGTGGAAATCCTCAGCGGCGATGACCAAGTCGGAAACATTGTAAGCCTTGCTCAGCGCTTTCAGAAAGCGTTACAGAGTAAAGATGCAGTCGTCTCAGAGATCGCCTCAGTTGCTCTGAAGCAGCTGAGAACCGGTAGTCTTGGCGCGCTAAAGACCGTGCAGGAATTACTTGTTGGGAAAGGCAAGGATAACCGCGGGAAAGACAAGAAGATATCTGTCTTGCTTGTTCTTGAACTGGACAAGGGCGGGTCAATCTACCAAAGGCAAGTGTGGCAAAGCATCGCTGCCGTCCTGCCGACTAATCTGTCTGCTACTGAAAGAGGCCATAAACATCCCTCTGTTGCTTCAGCATTCGGTGGCGAGGGTGGTTTGCTTATGGAACCGTTTCCTCAAGTCAAGCTGCCTGTTCTTGGCTCCTATTTCCCGCTTGTCTCGATGGCGAGCGATACTGACAAAGCAAAGTGCAACAAACGGTATGGCCTGACAGAGTATACGGTGTGTCCGGTGACTTCAGCACAGAGCAGGCGTATGGCCGGTGCTTTGAAATGGCTTGTAACACGCGACGAAAGGTCAACATGGAGGGGGTTGCTAGCGGCAATTTCGAGATGGACTCGCGAACTCACAAGAAGAAAGAGAAGCGAAATCTTCTGATCGTATATGTGGATGAGAAGCCGGAACTGGCACGCAAAGACGGCGAGTTATTTCGGTTCTGGCGATCGAGATCACTGAAGCCCAGTTTGAAGTCGACGCGAAAGCGGAGTGACGCTCGAACGAGCGTAGTGCAAGAACACCCCAACTCCAAACTCAACCTGTTTCTGATCCGAAAGGCATCGGATGGACAAGCCCAAGTCGCCTTAGCCGAATCCCCAACAGTGAATGATGTTCTGGCGGCAGCGGAAGCTGGCAACGAGCCGTGCTCGCAGAACATACCAGTGATTACGCTTTTATCTGCAACCGGGATGAACTTTCGATCAGAAGAGATTCCCGAAGTCAGGGATGCCCGACCAATTGCGCCCTATCCTGATCAGATCGTGCGCCTGCTGTCAAATCAGTGGGTTCGGGATGGATCGTCCCCAATTGGCGCAAACGGAAAGCCGCAGAAGGCCAAGCAGGAGGTCGTTGGCCCGGGACTGGGCGAGGTGCTTGCCCTGATGTTCCGAGGGAAGGGAAGCGGGAGCCGACAGCGAGGCGGATGCTCGATCTGCTCGATACATCGCGTTGCACCGTTGTTAATCGGCATTTTCGGGGCCAAACACGCTTATGGCCCACGACACGCGCAAGGCAGGCATGAACCGTTCTTTTGACTACCCGCGTGAATCAAGAAAATCTGCACTGAGGGCCGTAGCGGTGATTGGGATTCTATTGGACGCACTTGAGTCCGGAAAGGAGAAGTATATGAAAGACGCGCCCTATCTGGTCGGCCAAGCTCCTGGCGCTGGCCGACACGTTACACAAGGACTACTGCATTGTGGTTCGCAGGGGGCAGTTGCCCAATTCGCTTATCGGCACATCGCTCATGCGGCGAGCGCTCGATAGTCCGGTTGGAGCATTGGCGGATCTGAGTGAACGAATGATGGAGTATGTTCGCTGGGCTAAGGTGGCCCAGGCACCTCAGGAATGGCCCGAAGACGACCGGAGGAGGATTGCGGTAAACGAAGCTCGGAAGAAACTGAGGCAGTACCAGTTCCTAGCGGACAAGCTTGGCGCTTACGACCTGCCAACCGAATGTAATGACTTGATGAAGGCTCAGCTGCTACTGGGATTCCTGGCATCACCACCCACTGAAAAACAAAATGACGTAAGAAAGGATGAGAACTGATGAGTACAGACAAAACGCAGAACCCAATTCCCATCCATCGAGCAACAGGGCTTCTTGTTATCGTAGTTGAAAACAGCAACCCGAATGGCGACCCCGATCAAGAGAGCGATCCGCGACGCCGCAGTCATGACAATCGTGGGATGATTACCGGTGTTTCCTTCAAGCGCAAAATTCGGGATCTGGTTCTCCGCAAAGATGAGTTGGTCTGGCCCAAGGTTGCCACGGCACTGGGGATTGAGAACAACAATGGATCGTGGATCAAGGATGATATCGAGTTCGACATCTTGGAACGCCGCGATATCAACCGGCCTGAAATAAACCAACTGCTGAATAATCAGTTCGATAAATTCAAGTCGCAGTTCTGGGACGCTCGCGTTTTCGGGAACACGTTTTTGGAGGAAGGCGGTCCAGACACTATCCGATCAGGGGTAGCACAATTCGGACTGGCAGTCTCCGTGTCTCCCGTTCGTGTGCACCGATTGACGCAGACTAAGATGGCGCCTGCCCAAAGTGCCCGCGAAGGACAACAAGGGCCATCGCGCGGAATGGCGCCGCTAGCTCATCGAGTTGTGGAGCATGGTGTATATGGAATGCCCTTCTTCATTAATCCTACAGGCGCCCAAGGAAAACGCGGAACAGGCTGCACGCTTCTTGACATCGCACTGCTTCTGAAACTCATCCGTTATGCCTATCCTCATACCAAATCTGACATTCGTCCGTTGGTAGAGGTTCGTCACGCTTGGTATGCCGAGCATGAGGATGACCTTGGGCTCATTCTCTGAGTTTGAGTTCATCGAAAAACTAACACCAAGGCGTAAGGGCGGAGATACGGAGAAGTCCTCGGTGAGTGGTATGCCGCTTGATGAGCAGTATGACGTGCCGACTGAGCTCTCCGAAGGAAGGAGACCACAAGTTTCGAGGTAAGCTGAAAAATGACAAGCTGTATGATCTCTGCGTGGAACTGCCGGAATGGTGTGATCAGCGCAAATGACAGAGGGAGATGACAATGGCGACAGAGATGTGCCTTTGGCCCATAGTCCTCGCCGAGGAGTCCCTGCGCAGACCTATTTTGAGCACGTAACGAACGTCCGCCGTGAAGCAATCCGCAATGCGTGGAGAGCCGCTGCTTTCTATACCGGCGACCGCGAAGCGTTTCGTTGGCTGGGTCGAAGCTGCTGCCCTGTATCACGATCTGGGCAAGCTCGATAACGCAAATCAGGATGTCCTCCAACAGGATTCACGAAAGCCCTTGCCTATCGCTCACGAAGACGCAGGCGTGGCCGCACTGTGGGAAGCTCGGCGGAAAGAATCAGCAGTTCTCGTTGTGGCTCATCATGATGGACTGTTCAGCCTTAGACGAAGAAACTCCGCCAAACAAGAGCGGCTGTTTCGCAAGACGAGAACATCGCCTGACCGGTGAGAAGGTGGCCGACCATGTCGATGTTCATCTCCAGGAGTACGTGAGCCTCCATGAGAAAGCGGTCTTTGCAGGGCCGACCGAAACGAGCAATGAAGAACTCCACCGCTGTGGTTTCACCCGCCGCATTGCCCTTTCCTGCCTCGTGGATGCCGATCACGGGGATACCGCTCGTCATTACGGTAACGAGGTCGAGATTCCAGAAATCGAACCGCGATGGAAGGAGCGACTCGCGGCATTGCAGCGATACGTGGATGGACTGCCGGAGGGTAACACGGAGCCTGAGAGGAATCGCAACTTCCTGCGCAAGCGACTGTTCGATGCGTGCCGTGACGCTCCACTCAATCCACCGATTCGTGCCTGCGACGCTCCCGTGGGCAGCGGCAAGACGACGGCAGTGATGGCCCACCTGTTGCGAGTTGCGGCAGAACGAAAGCCCGAACTGCGGCACATCATCGTAGTTCTCCCCTACACAAACATTATCACCCAATCGGTTGAAACTTATCGAAAGGCGCTGGTGTTGGAGGGGGAACGCCCTGAGGACGTGGTGGCGGAGCATCATCATCGGGCGGACTTCGCTGACTTGGAACTGCGCCAACTTGCCACCCTCTGGAAGGCCCCGATTATCGTCACCACCGCTGTGCAGTTCTTTGAGACGATAGGCAGCCACCATCCAGCAAGGCTGCGGAAGCTGCATGAACTACCTGGCTCGGCGGTATTTGTGGATGAAATGCATGCGGCGATTCCATCGCATCTATGGCCGCAGATGTGGCGGTGGCTCGAAACCTGGACCCGCGACTGGGGTGGGCATCTGGTGCTGGCGAGCGGTTCCTTGCCGCGGTTCTGGGAACTGGATGAATACAAAGATGTCATTCGCGGCAATGGTCAGACGCCCATGCCCGGAGTGCCGGATTTGGTTACGGACGATTCCCTTCGCGATGACCTGAAGCAAACTGAAGAACGGCGGATCCGCTATCGACGGCGGCCCGAAGATTCCGATGCATTGGATTGTCAGAGTCTTGTGGACTTTGTCGTTAGCAAGAAACCGGGACCACGGCTTCTCATCGTGAATACCGTGCACACTGCCGCCGTAATCGCGCAAACAATGCATGAATCAGGACACGATGTCCTGCATCTTTCAACAGCGCTTGCTCCGGTTCATCGGGACTTGATTGTGGAGAGAGTAAAACAGCGACTGCGACTGGGAATGGAAAACTGGACGCTTGTCGCTACCAGTTGCGTTGAGGCAGGGATGAATTTCTCCTTTCGCACGGGCTTTCGAGAACGTGCATCCACGGCGAGCCTAATCCAAATCGGAGGCAGGGTCAGTCGAGGCGACGAATTCAATGACGCCGAGGTCTGGGACCTGCGTCTTCTAGACGACCGGTTTCGCAGCAATCCTGCCGTATCCATCTCGCGCCGGGCATTGGACTACTTCACAGTGGACGAGTTAAACCGCATGCATCCAGCTGAATTAGCGACCTGTGCCATGAGACGGGAATGGACATCCGGCGCTGAAGAAAAAGCCAGGCAACTGATCAAATACGAGGAGGGAATGGAATACCCAAGCGTTTCCACGGAATGTCGGGTGATTGATACGGATACACGGATGGTGATTATTGATAAGTCCTTGGCTGAGGCTGTCCGAAAAGGCGAGAAGGTATCGAGGGTCGAACTCATGAGGTACAGCGTTCAAATATGGGCCAACAAGATCGATAAGCTTGCCTTGGAACCTGTAACTCACAGAAGCCGATCCTCTGATTCGGACATGTATGTCATGGGAATACGAGTATGATCCCGATTTTCTCGGGTACATGAAGGGCGTGCTGAAGCTGGAGGAATTCATTTCCGCTGGAGGAGCTGTCATTTGATGTATCCCGAAGCCCAACTCAAATCAATCTCAGCTTGGGCATGGGTTGTTTACAGATGGCGACCCGCAAGCTGATTGTTTTCAAGCACGATTCGAAGATGGGGAAAGCGCCTGCCCATCAGACTGTTTGATCTGGTCAAGGTGGAGCGTGTCAATGGCGCTGCCGGGCCGGCGAGAACGTTTGCCGATTATGAGGTGAACCTGGACAAAGCCGCCAAACCGGACGGCATAACGATCGAGGAAAAGGTGTAGAGATGTACTCAGAAGACGACCTCCTACCCCTCTCGGCCCTGCAGCACCTGCTCTACTGTCCACGCCAGTGTGCCCTCATTCATGTCGAGCGCATCTGGCTGGAAAACCGGTTTCACGGCGGAAGGGCGGATCATGCACGAGCGGGTGCATACGCCGGATGTCGAAAAGCGGCGGGGTGTCCGGGTTGAGTATGCCCTGGCGATACGCTCGCTGCGTCTGGGTTTGGCCGGGGTGGCCGATGTCGTGGAATTCCACCCTCCTCGGCCCGGTTCCGAGCAGGTTGGTGAAATCCCTTATCCCATCGAATACAAGCGCGGCAAACCCAAGCCGGAGGACTGGGACCGGGTGCAACTGTGCGCTCAAGCGCTGTGCCTGGAGGAAATGCTCGATGTCGCGGTCCCGGAGGGAGCCCTCTTCTATGGCCGGGAACGGCGAAGGAACAAAGTGGAGTTCACGGTCGATCTTAGGCAACGTACCGAGGACACGGCGCGGCGCCTCCACGATCTCGTGGCGGCAGGCATCACGCCATCCCCTGAATATGGGAAGAAGTGCGAAAGCTGCTCGCTGCGTGAGGCTTGCCTGCCCAAGCCGTGTGCCCAGAAGGCACGGGTTTCTCGTTATCTGAATGCAGCCCTGGAGGAGACGTGAAAAAGCACGGCAACACCCTCTATGTAACCACTCAAGGAGCGTATCTTTCCAAGAACGGGGAAACCGTGGACGTTCTGGTTGATGGATCGTCCAAGCTCAAAGTGCCTCTGCACACTCTCGACGGGATCGCCTGTTTTGGCCAGGTTTCGGTGAGCCCTTTCTTGATGGGAGCCTGCGCCGAACGCGATGTTGCCGTGAGCTTCCTCACCGAGAGAGGTCGCTTTCTGGCCTGCGTCCGAGGACCGGTTTCGGGCAACGTGCTCCTGAGGCGCGAGCAATACCGCCGGGCGGATGACCCCGAAGCCTCGGCTAACCTCGCGCGCGCTTTCCTGACGGGTAAGCTGGCCAACTCTCGAACCGTAGTGCGTCGCGCCGCGAGAGACCACAGCGAACGAGTTGATACCGATGCACTCGGTAAAGCGGCAGACAGGCTGACCGGCTGTCTAAGCCAGATGCAGGGCGCATCGCTGGACCTACTTAGGGGTATAGAAGGAGATGCGTCGCGGACTTATTTCAATGTATTCTCCGAAATGATTACCAAAGACACCGAGGCGTTCACCTTCACCGGTCGCTCACGCCGACCTCCGTTGGATCGCGTGAACTGTCTCCTTTCCTTCCTTTACACTGTGCTCTGCCATGACTGCAGATCCGCTCTCGAATCCGTGGGACTCGACCCTCAGGTTGGTTTTCTGCATCGGGATAGGCCCGGCAGACCCAGTCTGGCTCTAGACCTCATGGAGGAGTTTCGCTCGGTCCTTGCCGACCGTATGGTGCTTTCTCTGATCAACTTGGGGCAAGTCAAAGCCAATGGATTTCAGATCAGTGGTGCAGGCGGAGTGCTTATGGACGATGCCACCCGCAAGACGGTGCTGGTGACTTACCAGCAGCGCAAGCAAGACGTGGTTGAGCATCCGTTTCTCAAGGAAAAGATGCCCATGGGCCTGCTCTTTCATGTGCAGGCAGCGATGCTGGCAAGGTGCCTGCGGGGGGACCTCGACGGATATCCGCCCTACCTGGTGAAGTGAGACGATCATGCTGGTGCTGGTGAGCTACGATGTATCGACCTTGAATAGAGTTGGGCGCGCCCGACTGCGAAGGGTCGCCAAGATGTGCCAGAACTATGGGCAGCGCGTACAATTGTCTGTTTTTGAGTGCATTGTTGATCCCGGACAGTGGACCGCGCTCAAGCAAAAGCTGGTGGACATCATCAACCCCGAAGAGGACAGTCTGCGGTTCTATTTTTTGGGAGCCAACTGGCGCGGCCGCGTTGAGCACGTGGGCGCCAAGCCCACTCTCGATCAGGAAGGCCCCCTGGTGGTCTGAGGGCGGCCCCGCGAACCCCAAGCTGCCGCCAATTCCCTGGTGGGTTCGCGGTCGCTGCCAAGGCCCATGATCCCCAGGAGGAGCCCTGGTGAGGGTCCGCGTTTCAAAGCACAGCCATTCACAATCGGGGAGGTTCGCGGATCTCCTCTTGCAGTCTGTTTTACCTTGGGACTTTGTCCCGGGGCAGTCGCCCCCCGCGCGGGGGCGTGGATTGAAACCAGAGACGTCGGGATGGCTGGCCAAGCGGTCGCCCCCCGCGCGGGGGCGTGGATTGAAACCCTGAGATGTCCGAACCCCAGCTTTGTCGCCCCCCGCGCGGGGGCGTGGATTGAAACACCTGATGAAATCTGCCGATGCTATGCCAAGCCTGCGTCGCCCCCCGCGCGGGGGCGTGGATTGAAACTAGCACCGGCGCGTCACGGCTCACTGGTGACGTGTCGCCCCCCGCGCGGGGGCGTGGATTGAAACATTTGTACCAGTAGGCCATGCCGAGTATGCTCAGGTCGCCCCCCGCGCGGGGGCGTGGATTGAAACAACCGCCTTTACGCCGGATGATGGTCCATGCAAGTCGCCCCCCGCGCGGGGGCGTGGATTGAAACAACTGCATCCGCGATAACGCCATCAGGTCGACTGGTCGCCCCCCGCGCGGGGGCGTGGATTGAAACCTCGTCGTGAACTGCCGCTCGCATGATCGTGCCTGAGTCGCCCCCCGCGCGGGGGCGTGGATTGAAACTCCGATGATCGACGCATCGACGGATTGAGCATGGTGTCGCCCCCCGCGCGGGGGCGTGGATTGAAACAGGTGCCTGCATCCACATTGGTCGGATCGTCAGAGTCGCCCCCCGCGCGGGGGCGTGGATTGAAACATCATGACTCGTCGAGACTCACGTCGGGCCAATCGCAGTCGCCCCCCGCGCGGGGGCGTGGATTGAAACCAGTTGCAGTGTCCGGTGTGCTCAGGTATCCAGCGAGTCGCCCCCCGCGCGGGGGCGTGGATTGAAACGAGCATGACATGGCCGACGCTGATCAGCTGTGCATGGTCGCCCCCCGCGCGGGGGCGTGGATTGAAACATGCTCGCTGCCGGCTGTCTCGGTCATGGTACGGGTCGCCCCCCGCGCGGGGGCGTGGATTGAAACATTGCAAGTCGCCACCGCTGATAGGCTCGACTTGCAGGTCGCCCCCCGCGCGGGGGCGTGGATTGAAACACATGGCGATGGCCAGATAGGCATGCATGGCGACGGGTCGCCCCCCGCGCGGGGGCGTGGATTGAAACACTTATGCGGACTCATCTGTCACATGGCGACGCATGGTCGCCCCCCGCGCGGGGGCGTGGATTGAAACATCGATCGACTTGACCAGATGCGTTGCTCATCCGGTCGCCCCCCGCGCGGGGGCGTGGATTGAAACTCTAGATGCGTGTGTAATCGTCGACGTGCGTGACCGGTCGCCCCCCGCGCGGGGGCGTGGATTGAAACATCATCTCCAGCACATGACCGCGCGCTACGTGTGTCGCCCCCCGCGCGGGGGCGTGGATTGAAACCCAGTGTCCGTGTCGGCAAGGGCGGCCTGGCTCATGTCGCCCCCCGCGCGGGGGCGTGGATTGAAACCATGTAGAATGTTGATGACCCTGCGGTCGGCAGTGGTCGCCCCCCGCGCGGGGGCGTGGATTGAAACCGATACGAGTGTGTGAATAGGCTTCTTCCCCTTATCCTCGCGCCATGAAGGAACGAGTATCCTTCCTCTTTGCTGGGTCTAGCAAAGTTGCTATCCTAAAATGGTGTTGTTGATGCTAACGAAACTGGAATGCGCTCACGCCCGCTCATAAAGACGTATATAAAGACGTAGACCCATATTTTGTAGAATTTTGACAGAATGCATTACCGTGTAACAGGAGACAATGGCTATGAACGACCAACAACTGCTGGAACGAATTGCCATGAATCCCAGGGTTATGAGCGGCAAACCGGTGATCAAAGGAACACGCTTGACTGTCGAGTACATCCTCAATCTGCTGGCGCATGGGATGACTTTTGATGGAGTTCTGAAGGAATACGAGGGCCTGACTCAAGAGGACCTTCAGGCATGTCTGTTGTTTGCCACTAAGTCTCTAGAAAACACCGATTTCATGCCACTTAGCATGGAGACCGCGTAAATGCGCTTCCTGGTGGACGAATGCACCGGTTCTGCAGTAGCGCAATGGCTCCGGTCACAGGGCCACGATGTCCTTTCGGTGTATGAACAAGCCAGAGGGATGGATGACGAACATGTGATCCAGACCGCTTTTGCTCAGAACCGGATTCTCATCACAAATGACAAGGACTTCGGAGTCAAGATCTACCGCGAACGCTATCCACACTCAGGTGTTATTCTCCTGCGACTCGCGGATGAACGGCCGTCAAACAAGATCGCTGCCTTGGAAACTCTCCTGCAAAGCCATGCCAGACGCATAGCGGACCGCTTTGTCGTTGTCACTGAGACTAAGGTGCGCTTTGCACGGAGAAATGAGTAAGGTCTGACTGGCGCAGGACATCAACTGACAGAACTGTGTGCAACCGGGTGCGGGACTTCGATTATCATATCTCTAAGAGCGTGTCCAAAAAGTCCGGTGGCAAATTGCCTCTGCCGTCACCCCGGTGAAAACCGGGGTCCAGGAAGTCTTGAAAAATCTGGATTCCGGCTTTCGCCGGAATGACGCAAATGTGACTCGGGACGGCTTTTTCGACACGCTCTAAGGATGTGCCCGAGTGAATCTGTCATGAGATACGGAAGTCAGCTGGAATCAAACGACGGTAATGGGAAACAATCCAAGATTGATGCACTCGCAAAAAGTCCCGAATGTCATCCCGAACGACGGAGAGGGATCTTATAAGTGACTGTAAAATCTAGATTCCTCCCTTCGGTCGGAATGACAAAATAAGCGTTTTCATACTATTTACGAAACCGTCAAGATTGCCTTGGCATGCTCGCTGGTCATTGAGGCAACCGCGGAACCTGCCACCTTCGGGTTCTATTCCCCCGATGCGCAAGGATTTGCCGGTATCGGCCATTCCCTGGAGGATTCACTGTACAACGCAAGGTGGGGGATGAAAGAACACGTCAAGCTGTTGATGAACCTAGGGCTTCCGGTACCCCAGGCTGATTTTGCGCCCAAAATCCTCATTCAAGATGAGAAGAGGTCGCCGCAGCCTGATGGTATGGGATTCCTCTGATTCCAAGGGTGAACAAAGGATGTCCGTTGGAAGTTCACAACAGCGTTCCCCGCACGTGTGGGGATGAACCGTTTCGGCAGCCCGCGTTCCCCGCACGTGCGGGGATGAACCGGCACTCGGGGTAGTGCCAGCTGTCCCAACCTGGCTTTCCCAGCGGCCGAACAAGACGATTACGTCGCCCCGCGCGCGGGGATTTGGACGCCTATCCCCCGTTCCTGTGGAAGTGATTTACCTATAATAGTACTGGTTACCTACGACGTAAGCACGCAGAGGGCAGAAGGGCGAAAGCGCCTGCATCAAGTGGCCAAGCGTGCAAGAACTTCGGTCAACGGGTGCAGAAATCGGTTTTTGAGTGTCTTGTGGACCCTGCTCAATGGAGTCGACTCAGGCTACAATTGGTTGACATCATCATCACGGAACCATTTAAGCCATGGAAACCGTTGACGTTTTCATTACGTCCCTAGCGTGGTAGCTCCAGTTGTGCGCGGCAAGTCTCGCACACTGGTCGGGGCATACATGTGTTTCGTTTGCCGAGCCGCCCAGGCCCTCGGAAATGGGGCCGACTGTGACGAATCGGGGCGGCCCGGGCGGCAGCAGTGTGATGGGGGGCTGAACCGAAAACAGGTGCCTGGTTGATGAATTCGACAAAGTGGGATTCCCGCCTTGCTGAACGCAACCTTGCCAGCCACTGCACCTTGTTGTTTTCGGGGAGGAACAGGGAACCGCCCTAATACTTGTCGAGCTCCGTCTGAAATGCTGCAAGGTGGTTTTCAGACCCGGCCATTAGGTTTTGATACACGCGCTTGATGTCCTTATGGGCAGCGGCCGTCAAACCTTCCTGCAGGTCGAGGATGTCGGTTTCCTCTATGATGACTCCCACTTGGAGCGCCTCGCTCGCTGACAAATTGCCCATGGCAATCAAATCATCGTACATTTTCTGGAGTTCCGGGTTGCTGAATTTTCCTGGTCCCAATGCCGGGTCTTCTAAACCGTATCGGTCCAGCAGGGTTTTTATGGCGTCCATATGGGTCTGCTCGCTGATGGAAATGTTGTTAAAAATGGTCAGGCCCCATTTATCATACAGCGCAATGTACACATCCCTTGCCACCTTTTCCTCTTCACGAATGTAGAGCAGGGACTCTTCTTCCGCGGGACTCAATGCCGCCGCAAAGAGCTGGCCGGCAGCCATGATGGTCACCATGGCAACAAACCCAAGAGCTAACCAAAATCTTTTCCTCAAAACCATTGCCGTTGGTTTCATACACATTTCTCCTTTCAAACTGACTTTGTTGATTGCTGCCCAACCTTATCCGGATGGTGAACCCGGATGGCCAGGGGCATCGGCTTGGGACCGCATGCCTTCGCACATGCCGTCCCTTTTCCCGGAGACCACCCGATCGAAACCACGCCGGCTGGCAGCATTGACTGGTTGCATCACGAGCGGTTTCTCTTTTCCCCAGATTGGTCCCAGACCCAAGGCACCAATCTCATTTATCTCATTTACACAGGAACCCTCCAATAAGTCACAAACCGTCTTCACCTTTCTTGCCAAAACCACGCCCGCGCGCGGAAGCGTGCCCCGATGGAAGCATTCGCGACGCATACGTTGGCGTGACACCCACCGATACCCCGTTCCTGGACATGCGCACATACCGGACCATCAAAGAAAAGGTCCCGATCCTCTGCTACCTTGTGGTAGATCGAGGTGGACCACATTGATTCACGATGTGCCAAGCCATGGAATGTGTGAGGATTTTGATGGAAAGGCGGTTCTCGATTGCGAATGGCCAATTGTGCTAAGTCACCGAACCATCGGAATGAATCGTTCCCGGCCTATCCGTTCTCCACCGGTCATGGGCGGGTTTTGAATCGATAGACCGTTGCCGAGGTCAGCTCGGGGGTTTCAAGTTCGGGAAAGGTAAGTGCGGGGACGGTAACTAGTGGTTCCAGGTTCAAACGAGGCAGACCGGGCCGACCGGGATCGGCTACTAGCACGGCAATCCCTGCTTCATTTAGCGTATTGAGCCACTGCGCGCCGGAATCCTCGTAACAGATGTCCGCAGCCAATACCAGGTCCGGTCGCCAGGCCATTACACCGTCAAGATCCAGGTCGGCGACCCCGATATGGACACCATTGGCGACGGCGTTCATGGTGGCTGCCGTGCGGGCCAGATGGTCGCGATCCACCGCCAGGACATCGGCGGCCCCAGCCTTGGCGGCCGCAATCGCTGCAACACCGGAACCTGCTCCTAGATCGATGACGCGCCGGTCGCGCACGACATCCGGCCAATCAAGGATGTGGCGCGCCAGTACCTGCCCGCTGCCCCAGCAGAAGGCCCAATACGGCCGGGGACCGTCATGGTGGAATAGCGCGTCGCCCCAGGTCGTCGCCATGGGGCCATCCGACACGAAGAGGCGCAGAAGCAACTCCGGGCAAAGCGGCGGGACCTGCCACCGGGTGTTGGCTTCCACAGTCGCATGCGCATTGGACGTTTCCATTGTCCCCCCGTTAAGAGATAATAGAAAAAGTAGGACCGCTCACCACCCAGGAGGATCCACATGAGCCGCAGACGCCCTTTGAAAACCAGGATTCCTGGCGCCGCCTTGTTGCTGATGTTGACCCTGATGCCGGTCATGGTCAACTCGGGCAGGGCCGACGACCAGAACTCGGCTGCGGTATCCAGCAAACCAGAAGTTGTCGTGGAACTCAAATCCCATTTGAAAGAGATCTCGTACAGCGTCGCGGACGGCGAGTGCAAGATCACATGGACCGTTCATACCAGCGAGATCAACCGGGGCGTGGTGACACACCGTGCAAGCTGCAAGGCTCCCCGGGGCGAACAGGCAACCCTGATGGGGGCTCTCCTGGAGCGCATACTGGCGGATCACCCCGGCCAGGATGTCTTCCGCGATCTCTCCTGGGGCCGGATCGCTCCCGACTTCATGGGGTGCACCGACATGTCCTTGCGGCTCTCCCGGGCCGCTTTCCAATCCCCTTCCTGGGACAAAAGGCGCGGCAAGCCCACCAAGGGACACTCCAACCACTTCGTTCTGCTCATTGCCGATCAACAGCAGATCTATCCCGAACTCGCCGACCTGTTCAGTCGCCACGGCAGGCAGTTGAGCGTTTCCGGTGTGGAAAAGGTACTGGTCGCCAAGGCCGATACCCTGCCCTGCTACCCTGCCCTCAAGACCCACGGAGTTCGACCCGATGACAAGCTGCCCTTCGACTGCCAGCTGTGGTTTGCCGTGAAACCAGCAGGTGCGGGATCGCCGGCACCCCGGCGGTAGGGCCCAACACGTCTGTCCAGGCTCGGTACAATTGACTTTTGCTTCAGCCTTCACTAAAGACGCTCTGCGCGCCGCGGATTCCACTAGTCGTGATCGGCAGAAGTCATGTCCCAGTTTCTTCCCCTTGATGAGGTCCTGTCCTGCCTTGTCCTGTCTATGGCAGAACAGGATGGGGGTGTCATTCGATGATTTGCCCCCTCCCCCTGCCCCTCCCATCAATGCTGCTGAATTAAGGAAAATCCCGTTGGCCTTCATCGTCACCCCGGCGAAAGCCGGGGTCCAGAGGAGCTTGAAAAGACTGGATTCCGGCTTTCGCCGGAATGACGCTCAGGCGCTTCCACCTCATGTTCAAGGGGCTTAATTCAGCAGCATTGGCCCCTCCCATCAAGGGAGGGGAGCTTTCATCGCCTTAAGTGAACAGCATTGGGTTTAGTGCTCCGTCAAGGGAGTTCTGAAGGATACCATTTCAAAGCCGGCCATGTTATGTTGGTGTGTGAATGTGCTCACTATTTTCCACCTCCCAATGCAACTTGGCGATGACGCTATGATCCCTCTTCTCCTCAGATCGCGATCGGCTGCATCCCTGACACAGTCACACCTTTGCCCACTTCCTCCAGCATCCGCTGGTGCACCTCCCCATGGGCACCGGAACAGCGACCCCGACCCCCTGACCCCGGACTTGAATTGACAAGGCGCAGGTATGAGACGAACAGGACTGGTATTCGACGATAGATTTTTGCTTCATGACACCGGCCCCGACCATCCCGAAACTCCGGAGCGGCTCAAGGTCATCTATGCGGGAATCGAAGCGGCCGGGTTGCTGCCCAAGCTGGTCCTGATTCCGGCCCGCCGAGTGGAAGAGAAATGGGTCAGGACGGTTCACGCCGAGGGCCACATCCGGCGTTTCGAGGAAGCCTGTCGGTGCGGTTACGCGGAATACGGCCATGTCGACAACCAACTGTGCGGCGAATCCTTTGATACGGCATTATTGGCCGTTGGCGGGGTGCTTGAGGCGGTACAGATGGTCATGGAAGGAAAACTCGACAACGCTTTTTGCGCGGTCAGACCGCCCGGGCACCACGCCGAACCCAATAAGGCCATGGGGTTTTGCTTTTTCAACAACGTCGCCATTGCCGCCCGTTATCTTCAGATGCAATGGGGCATCCGGAATGTCGGCATAGTGGATTTCGACGTTCACCATGGCAACGGCACCCAGGCCATCTTCGAAACCGATCCGACGGTTTTCTATTACTCCATCCACGAGCATCCTTCCTTTTCCTACCCCGGCACCGGACGAGAATTTGAGAGAGGTTCGGCCCTCGGCCACGGTTACACCCTCAATACGCCCATGCTGCCCGGCCAGGGGGACAAGGAATACCAGGAAGCGCTGGAGCGAGACCTGGTTCCGGCCTTCGATGATTTCAGACCCGAAGTGATCTTGGTGTCGGCCGGCTTCGATGCCCACGCGGACGATGATATGTCCTACATCAATCTGTCCACCCAGGGATTCTCCTGGATCATGCAGCGACTGATGGAGATGGCGGACAAGCATGCCAAGGGCCGCATCATCTCCATTCTGGAAGGCGGGTATTGCCTGGAGCGACTCCCGGAACTGGTCGCCAACCACATCAAGATCTTGCTGCAAGCACCCGACAATCAATAGGAACTCAGTGTACCCTGGAGGAATCTATGTTCATTGACAAGTCCATGACCCGGAATGTCATCTCCATTAAACCGGATGTCGGTATCTTGGAAGCCCGAGAACTCATGAACCGGCATCGAATTCATCACCTTCCGGTGGTCGACCAGGAAAATACCCTCATCGGTATTGTTACCGACCGAGACATCCTTCGAGCTCTGCCATCGGGCTTGTTGAACGAGGCTGAGGCCGAGCGGGAGAGGGAACGTCTGGCACAGCTTACCATCGCGGACATCATGACCAGGAAGGTGATCACCGTGTCCCCGATGCACACCCTGGAGGACGCCCTGCTCCTCATGGAAAGGACGCCCGTGGGGGCTTTCCCGGTTGTGGACCAGCAGGGCAAATTGGAGGGTATCATCTCCGTTCGGGACCTGATGCGCGCGTTCATCAACGTGCTGGGGCTCCATGAGCCCGGAACCCTGCTGTGCATTCTGGCCGAGGACAAACTGGGGACCATGAAAAGAATTGTGGATGCCATCAGTGAAGAACGCATCCCGTTTGGCAGTGTTCTGGTGGCCAGACACTGGGAAGAAGGCAAGCGGGCGGTATTCCCGTATCTCCTGTCGAGCAACGTCGCCCATGTGAAGCGCAAATTGGAAAAGCTCGGGTTCCAGCTGCTCAACCCGATGGATTGGTATCTGGATCGTATGCCCGAAAAGACTGAAAAAGGGCGGGAAAAGACGGGGGCGTGAGCCGCTCTTTAATCAAATCTCTTGATCATCCGGCCAGCGCCCTCGCCAGGTCTCTTCCCGCCATCCGGGCTTCTTCCAGATAGCCCGGATGTTGGAGCACATCGCCCTCCAGGTCCAATCCCCGATAGAGAAGGCTTCGCCACAGCTCCGCGTCGAGTATGTCGAAGAAGTACTTCACCGTCAGTAGGGTGCCGTCAAAAAGCTTCTTCCCACGGGTGGCGCCTACGGAGATGAATAGCCCCTTGCGCGTGATCTGCCGTTCGTGGCGGTCCAACTGATCGATCCAGTATTTCTTCACCCACAGGGACTGGCAGCGGTCCATCAGGATCTTGGTGTGGGCGCTCACCGTATAGAAAAAGATCGGGGACGCCAGCATCACCCCGCTGCAGGTCAGGAGCTGCTCGCGGACGGTTTGGAAATCGTCCTGAATAACGCAGAGTCCTTCCTTTTTGCAGCCGTAGATTTCGAGACAGGGTGACATCTTGAGATCCCGAAGCACAATCTTTTCCACGGTCGCCCCTTCAGACTGGGCGCCCAACACGGCTTCATCCAGCAAGCGGGCTGAATTGCCGCGCCGCCTCGGACTTCCATAGATGGCCAGAATCATATGAGCGAACCTCCTCTCGCTTTCATTTTCCTTCTGTTTGTCGTAGATTTTAGGTCTTAGTGCAAGTGCTATCCAATACCGTTGCGAGAAGGGTTGCCATGGGAGCGGACTCATGCTGATCATCGCCCACCGGGGAGCATCCGCCGAAGCCGTGGAGAATACCCGTTCAGCGTTTTTGGCGGCACTGCGCAGCGGCGCCGACATGGTGGAAACCGACTTGCAGTTGACTTTGGACGGCCATTTGGTGATCCATCATGATGCCACCACCAAACGGCTGATGAACGCCCGGCGGGTTATTGCTCGCGAGCCCTTGTCGAAGCTCCGCGCCTTGCGGTATGCCAACGGCGAGGTCATGTTGACTTTGGCGGAACTTCTGGAGCTGATCAACGGTCGGGTTCCCGTCAATTTAGAGTTGAAAGCCCCGGGCAGTGCGCGGGCGCTGCTGGAATCTCTCGCCGGTGATGCCTACCGCGGACCGCTGCTGGTGTCATCGAAGCACCTGGAGGAACTGGACATCTTTCGTCGCCATAGACCCGATGTGCCCATGGGACCGGTGATCAATGCCTGGTCTCCGGCAGGGACGAGAAGGCTGTCCGACCATCCATGGCAGTTTGTCAGCATCAACCACCGCGGCCTTGGTGCCGAAGGCATCCATCGCCTCCAGAATCTTGGGGTGAAGGTATACATATACACCGTCAACGACCCAGACCACATGCATCAACTGGTTGCCGCCGGAGCGGACGGGATTTTTACCGACAACCCGTCTCTGGCGGTGCGGGAACTGACGGCCGCGGCCGGGTAACCCAACCTTCCCTTTGAAAAGGAGTGATTCCTATGATTGTGGGCGTCACCAAGGAGATCAAGAGTCATGAATACCGAGTGGCCATGGTACCTACCGGAGTGCGTGCGTTTGTGGCTCATGACCACCAGGTGTTGGTGGAGCAGGGGGCGGGATTAGGTGCCGGGATTGCCGATGATGAATACCGGCTGGCCGGGGCCGAGATCTTGGGCAGCCCCCGGGAGGTATTCCAACGGGCCGAGATGGTGGTTAAGGTGAAGGAACCGCTTCCCGCCGAGTACGATCTACTGCGACCCGGCTTGATTCTGTTCACCTATCTGCATCTGGCGCCGGCCCCGGAATTGACCCGGGTGCTGCTGGAAAAACAGGTAACCGGCGTAGCCTATGAGACCATCCAGGAGAAAGACGGTGTCCTGCCGCTGCTCACCCCCATGAGCGAGATCGCCGGGCGGATGGCCATTCAGGTCGGCGCTCATTACCTGGAGAAGCCGGCCGGCGGCCGCGGCGTGCTGCTGGGCGGAGTGCCGGGTGTGAGCCGCGGCAAGGTGGCCATCATCGGAGGCGGAGTGGTCGGCACCAACGCCGCCAAGATCGCCATGGGGATGGGGGCTAATGTCGTCGTCATCGACAACAACCCGCGCCGGCTTGCCTACCTGGATGATATTTTCGGCAACGGTATCACCACCCTCATGTCCCATCGCGATCATATCGAGCAAGCGGTAACCGATTCCCACCTGGTGGTTGGTGCCGTATTGGTGCCCGGTGGCAAGACTCCTAAGTTGGTTACTCGCGAATTGGTCTCCCGAATGAAACCGGGGACCGTCATTGTGGATGTTTCCGTGGATCAGGGCGGCTGCTGTGAAACCTGCACGCCCACCACCTACGACAATCCAACCTACCTGGTGGACGAGGTGCTGCACTACTGCGTCGCCAACATGCCGGGATCGGTGCCGCGCACCAGCACCTTCGCACTCACGAATGCCACGTTGCGCTACGGGCTGGAATTGGCCGATCGCGGCTTTGAAACCGCCGTTATGCACAATCCGGTCCTGACGCTCGGGGTCAACACCTATGCCGGGCACGTCACCCACCCGGCCGTGGCAAGGGATCTGGCCTATCCGTATCGACCTTTGCAGGAATTGCTCCGTTGATGGAAGCGAACAAGACCCTCCTGGCTCTCGGAAAGCGCCTGCGCGGTTGTGCCACGGTCCGTTGCCTGGGGGTTCGAACCAATTGGCAGGACTATTCCACCGAAGAGCAGGGCCTGATCCGGGACGCAGACAAGATTTACTATCCCAGCCGGCTTTACGAGGAGCTGTTTCGTTCGCTGGGAAAAGAGGTATTCCCGCGCAACTACTATGGCTTCATGGGCAACAAGATCCGACAAACAGCGTTGTTTCAGCTGCTGGGTATCCCCCACCCGATCACCCGGTTGTACTACGGGCGAAAGCGAGCGCAACGGATTCTGGAAGATTTCTCCATCCCTTTCGTGGGCAAGAAACCTCTGAAATCATCCATGGGGCAGGATGTTTGGCTGATCCGATCGCGCCGGGAACTGGATGTGTATCTGGCCAAATACCGACCGGCCTACATCCAGGAATATCTCCCCATGGATCGTGACCTGCGGGTGGTGCTTATTACCGGGCGAGTGGTCCATGCCTATTGGCGGATTGCTGCGCCCGGGGAGTTCCGCACCAATGTCTCCCAGGGTGCCGGCATCTCCTATGACAACATCCCTGCCGAAGCGCTGGAATTCGCTGCCGAGGTGGCCACACGCTGTCGCTTCGATGAGGTGGGGCTGGACATCGCCTACGTCGATGGCCGTTACTACGTCATCGAGGCCAACATGGTTTACGGGTTGGAAGGGTTCCGGCAGGCGGGATTGCAGCTCGGGGACATCTTCCGAACGCTCGAAAGCGAAGGACGGCTGTAGGGCGCGAGGGCAACACGCGGAGAAACAGAGACACGGAGACAGGGACTCAGTGCGGGTTGTACCCCATTACGGCTTGCGACTTATCACTTACGGCTCTTATTGGGGCCGAAGCTCCGTCATCAACCAGACAACCGAAGGACGGCACGAATAAAGTGGTCACCCAAAACCGCTCGACGATTGCTCCGGAAACTCATCGCCCGTGGCTGGATCGAACTTGGCTCATCACTTGCCTGCTGTTCGCCACCTTCTGGAGTGTCACCGCATCGACGAAACTGAGCGCGACCTTTGATGAACCCAATTATGTCAGCAACGGCCTCGAAGGTTGGCGTTCCGGCAGCTACGAACTGCTGATGCGCCAAGGCACCATGCCCTTACCGGTGGATGTCATCAGCCTGCCTTTGTACCTCTGGGAGAAATGGCGCGGGACGCCTTTTCGCATTGGCAGTGATAAGCGGAGCAACCCCGTTCTTTTGGACGACCTATCGTTGCTGTTGCCCTGGGCCCGACTGGGAACCCTGGTCTTTGTCTGGCTTTTGATCGGCTATGGATGGCTTTTGGGAAGGCGGTTAGCGGGAGCCTGGGGGGGACGGCTGTCGGCCCTGCTCTTGGCAACGGAACCATCCATCCTGGCCCATTCCGCCCTCGCTACCACAGATGTGGCCGTCACTGCCTGCATTGTGGCTTTGGTGTATCATTTTGATCGGGGGCGTGAGCAGTCATGGATCAAGCGGGTGGCCGTTCCCGGCCTGTGGTACGGCCTGGCGATCCTCAGCAAAGCCTCGGCAATAGTGTTTGCCCCACTGTGTCTGTTGAGCATCGAACTGGTCCGGCTGATAGGCAATCCAGCGCAGGGTTTCGAACCGTCCAAGCCCTTTCACCCCGGTCGGCGACGGCAGGTGGGCGAGTTGTGGTCGTCGATGCGGCCCTTCCGACGGGATCTGGTCCACATCATCCTGGTCGCCATGCTGATCACCTTTGTCTATGTGAGGAGCGATTTCCAGCCCCAAGGCTCCTTCGTGAAGTGGGCTGAAACCTTGGGAGACAGTGGCTGGGATCGAACCGTGCAATGGCTCGCGCACCATTTGCGAATTTTTACCAATGCCGGTGAGGGTCTGGTCCAGCAGGTCAAGCACAACGTTCGTGGGCACGGAGTGTTCCTTCTGGGTCATGTGTATCCGCGTGCGGTGTGGACCTACTTTCCGGTGGTGCTCAGCATCAAGTTGACGCTGTCGCTCTTGTTGGCGCCGCTACTGGTTTTGGCCTTTCATCCCAGGAGCCTCGTTAACTGGGTTTTGGTCTGCGCTCTGGTGCTTCTGGCCTTCAGCATCACCTACCGGGTGCAGATCGGCATCCGTCTGATCCTGCCCCTGGTGGCCCTGCTGATGGTCGGTTTGGCTGCGGCCCTGACCGAAACTGTTAGGAGCGTGGCTGGTTGGAAGCGACACCTGGTGATGACCGGGATCGTTCTCGGGACGACTTGGGCGGTGTTGTCAGCGGTGCGGGTCTGGCCGCACGGACTGTGCTATACCAACGAACTCTGGGGGGGGACCGGCAAAGGCTATCTGCGGTTGAGCGATTCCAATTACGATTGGGGGCAGGGATTGAAGGAACTGGACCAATGGTGCCGGGATCACGGGGTGGCGGCTATGGACCTGTGGCACTTTTCGCCTGATCCAGCGCGGGCACGGCCACCCTTTCATTTCATGCCTCTGCATCTGAAGGAAATCGCCGGCCCTGAAGACATCGGCCCGCTGCTGGAAACCGGCTACCTGGCGGTGGGGACCACGCTCCTCTACGGTGGTTCCAGTCATGCGCCACTCCAGCGCACCGCAGCTATCCTCCGCGCGCTGCAACCCGTGGGGCGTACCATGACCCACTTCATTTATGCCTTTCCGAAACCTCCAAAACCCTAACACGCTCTCCTTTGAACACCACCAGACACCAGGCCGCCAGGGTCCCTACCAGGATAAACCAGAGACCCGGAACCATATGTGGCATCCAGGGGCCGTACCACCACATCAAGGCGGACAGCAGCAAGCCACTGGCGGCAAGCACCAGAAACTGCCGGTAGCAACTGGGGAGATAGCGCAGCACGACCATCAGCAGGTAGTAGCCGGGAGCGAGCAGCGGCACGAACCAACGGATGCTGGCACAGAGTCCACCCTGGTTACTGGAACCCCACGCATAGATCAACCATGTGGCACCACTCCACAGCAAACAAAAGAGCATTTCGGGCCATTCCCGCAGCCGTGACCGCTCCCGGACCAGGAGCACGATGGCTGCCACCAGGGCCAGAATCAGAACGGGTTGATGCAGCAGAAAGCCCTTCTTGCCAAAGAGCAACTCGAGGGCATAGAGCATTCCACGGGCGAGGCTTCCATGATGCCAGTGCCCCGTGGCCGACGTCGGCCCGAAGGGAGAATCCGGCCAGGCGAGGTAGGCAGGGACCATATTGACGGGAAGGATGGTGCCACCGATGGCGAAATTGAGAAGATGATGCAAGATCACGAAAGGCACGGCGGCAAAGACAAAGACTGCCGCCAGAGCCACGCCCTGGCCGCGCAAAACCCGCAAACGCCAGCCGATGAGCGGCGTAACCGAGAGGAACAGAATGGGACCGGCGGCAAATTCCATGGTATAGCCAAGGCCGGCAAGGACTCCCAAGCCCGCCACCAAGCCCCAGGGCCAAACACCCTCCTCGATCTTTCTGGGAAGAGCGTGCAGGCCTACCAGAAGGGCTGCCGCTATTCCCAACAGACATTCGTGACTATTGGTATGGCGCGCGTAGGTGAGCGCCGCCGATCCCAACCCAAAACTGATGGTCACCGCCAAGGCCCAATGTCTCTGGGGCAGCAGCTTTCGACCCAGGATGTAAACGGCGAGGACCGCGACCACATAGGCGAGTCCAGACGAAAGCACGGTCATGGCGTACGCAAACCAATCCGGACGGGTACTGGCTTTCAGCCCGGTGGCCCACTGCAGGAGTTGATAACCCGCCGCCATCAGCACCGCGGGAACCATGGGTTTGTCGGAGTAATAGCGGCCCTGAACCATGACCTTGTCCAGGGTGCCAAAGGCCGTGAGGATTCGATCGTCTGGTGCGTAGGGTTTGACCGCGGCTTGGCGAGCACGGGCCGGATCGACGAAAACGGATTGATCGATGGATAGCGTGCCATAGTCCACCAGGCACTCCACCGCAGCCAGGCGGCTGGTGTCGTTCCACCCTCCTGCGTAGGGACGCGCGCTGACCATGGCTATCAGCACACTCGCCAGCAGGACCAAGACCAGTTCCCGTTTTCTCATCCCTGGCCTCGCGGGGTCACCAGGGATGAGTCACGAATCTGAGAAAGAAAGGTCATGGGCATCTAACCGTTGCTGTGGTGGCCGACATATCAGAAATTCCAGTCCTTATGGCCCATTCATGGCCTTCTGGGTAAAGCCTGATGGGACTTTGAACAAATCGTCGCTCAAGGATTTCTGTTCGATCTTAACCAGGGTATTGGTGATGGTTCCACCCATAACCTGCATGATGGTTTGGACCGGAAACCCGTCCATTTGATCCATCATCGCAGTCATATTCATCTGTTTGAGCATGGGATTGCCTTCGTAGAGTTTGCGTGTCTTCTGGGCAATGCTCTTCAGTTCGTCCAGGCCTTTCACATCCTTGGAAACCCAGTACTCGCCGGTTGTCATCATGAAGCTCATGAGGTACTTGTTGCACTTGTACCCGTTGATGGTCTTGGTCTCATTGGTTGGGGTGATCTGCATGTTCCCCATCATGGATTCCATCATCTTGCGCTGCTCAGCGGGCATACTCGCCATTTCCTTGGTCCCACCCATTTCATCCAGGCTCATCACGCCGTAGGTCTTGGTGGCGGGATCGACTCGGTAGACATTCTTGGTTTCGAAATCGGTGATCATGATCTTGCCGTCGGCAAGATCCGCTCGGGATGCCTTGCTGGTATAATAGTGTTTCATAACGGTTGGTCCTGGTGGCTGTCCCTGCACCCCCTGGGCAACCTGTTCCGTCTCCCAGTACAGATCGGCATGGGCCAGAGGTACTCCGATTGCCAGAGCCATCAACGCCAACATCACCAACGATTGCCATTTCTTCGAGAACATGGGTTCACTCCTTTCGCAAGATCATGTCCTTAGCCGTTACAAATCATTGCCATCGGCATCACTTCCGCACCTGCCGCCATCAGTGTTTCACGAATCATTTTGGCCAGTTTCCAAGCACCGGGAGTGTCGCCGTGTAGACAAAGGGTATCGGCTTGAATCGCGACTTCTTGGCCGTCGATGCTGGTTAGAAGGCCAGATGTCACCAGTTTTCCCAGCCGCGTTCCAATGACTCCCGGATCATGGATCACGGCGCCGGGAAGATGGCGCGGCGCCAGTTGCCCATTGCTCTGATACGCCCGATCGGGAAAGGCCTCGCGCGCCACGCGCAATCCGGCAGCAACCGCCATTTCAGCGCATAACGATCCCGCCAAGGTGACCAAAATCACTTCAGGATCAAAATCCCGTACTGCCGCAATCACTTCGCGAGCTGTATGTTCGTCCCGTGCCGCCAGATTGTACAAGGCACCGTGCGGCTTCACATGCTGCAATCGGATTCCGTGCGCCTTGGTGAAAGCCGCCAGAGCCCCCATCTGATACACCATGTAGCCTCGGATTTCACCTGAAAACGTCTCCAACTGGCGGCGGCCAAACCCAAGCAGATCCGGGTATCCGGGATGAGCCCCGACCGCCACCTGGTGCGTTTTGGCCATCGCCACGGTATGCTCCATAACCATGGGATCACCGCCATGGAACCCGCAGGCGATGTTGGCTGAGCTAATCCAGGGCATGACGCGCTCATCATCGCCGATGGTGTAAGCCCCGAAACTCTCTCCCATATCGCAATTGAGATCAATTCGCATAGGTTGTCCTCAGCAATTCCATTACTGGTTTTGCATGCGGTTCATAACCAGCCGCAGCCGATATTCCCTGTCAAGGTGGATTTTCCGGGCCCGCCACAGGTCGATGGCGGTAAACCGTACCGTGTTCCCCGGCACCAGTTGCGCCAGGCAAGGTAGATCAAAGGACACCACCGTAGCGATTTTGGCGTAGCCGCCAACGGTCTGGCGATCTGCCAGGAGCACAATGGGTTGACCGTTGCCCGGCACCTGCACGGCCCCGGGAGGGGTCCCATCGGAAATGATATCGGCCCCCCGGCGGGTGCTGATGGCCGGACCTTCGAGGACGCAGCCCATGCGGTCGGAGCGTTCGGTCAAGCGGTACTCGCCGCCAAGAAAACACTCCCAGCCCTGCTCGCTTATGGCGTCGTCCTGCGGTCCCGGAATGATGCGTACAACCGGGTTGGATCTGTAACTTGGAATGAGCTCGACGGGCCAGGCCGGCACACCCCGCCCCTGTGGCTTCCCGCACTGCAGGATATCCCCGCTCTGGAGCCTGCGCCCCTGATACCCCCCCAATCCACCGCGCAGGTAGGTGGATTTGCTTCCCATGACAACCGGCACATCGATCCCCCCGGCGACGCACAAATAGGCGCGACAACCGCTCCGGTGGTGGTCCAGGGTGAGCACATCACCTGGTGCAGCCTGGTGTTGCACCCACCGATTCAGCGGTGACCCGTTCAGACAGGCCCCCAGGTCGGCACCGGTGACGGTGAAGCGGATGGTGCTGAGAAATTCCGCGGCAAAGCCTCCCAGAGTGATTTCCAGCGCGGCTTCGCCGGCAGCATTTCCCACCAGGAAATTGCCGATACGGAGGGCTTCCCGGTCCATGGCCCCGGAGACCGGCACTCCTCGATCCTGGTAGCCGTATCGGCCCCAATCCTGGATAGTGGCTTGCGGCCCCGCTTCGATGATCCTAATGGCGCTCAAAGGCATCCCTCGTAATCGGGATGAACCGCACCCGGTCACCGGCGTTGAGGAGGAAGGGTTCCGGCTTGGTCAGGTCGAACAGCCGCATCGGGGTGCGGCCGATAATCTGCCACCCACCGGGACTTTCCAGAGGGTAGATGCCGGTTTGCCGATCGGCAATCCCGACGCTTCCTGCCGGTACCATCCGGCGTGGCTCTTTCCGGCGAGGCGTGATGAGCCGTTCATCAAGGCCGCCCAAATAGGGAAAACCCGGGCTAAAACCAATCATATAAACGGTGTAGACGGGACTGCAGTGGATCCGGGTCACCTCTTCGCCGGACAACCGGTGGGTTGCGGCGAGTTCATCCAGATCCGGGCCAAAGTGGTCACCGTAGCACACCGGGATTTCCAGCACCGATGCATCATCAGACGGCAAGACCCGCCTTTCCCGGATAGCATCTTCCACCACCAGAAGGAGCTGCTCAAAAGAACACTGCCAGGGATCGTATTCGATAAACAAGGACCGATAGGTGGGAATCAGGTCCACAATCCCGACCGGCCGGAGGGACTTCAGGACCTGAAATAGCTGCCGCACCCGCATGTTGATGGCAGGGTCGATGGCATCGCCAAACTCGATACTGACGCCCGTATCACCGCAGAGAAGGACACGATGGCCAAGACCTCGGTCAGACATGCTATCCATTCAAGTGCTTGGTTGCATTCACAGGTGCCCTGTTGCCACTGTCTTTGTCGTCATTCCGGCAGAAGCCCCCTGAACGTCAACTGGACGAGAAGTTCCCCCCTTTCTCAGAGGATGTTTGGGCAGGGGGAGGAACTGAGTGATAACTTCTACCGCCGCCTACTAGTGCTCTGTCCACGTAGACTTGCTGGGTTGGCAATAGGCCGTAGGTGGGTAGGACGTAGCGAAGTCCACCATGTTGAGATGGTGGGTTTTGTCCTACACTGCGGGACTTCACCCACCCTTGTATCCCATCCCGGAGAAACAGAACTGATCGAAGCACTGGAGCGGTCTACTAGAACCCCTTGAACGGATAGATCATGTCGGCCGTTGCCAGTTCGAAAGGATACACGATCTCCAGTACGATGTTGCCGTCCTTATCCTTCTGGTACTGGCCGATGATCCCGGAGCCCTTCTCATTTTGGCCGAGGTGACTGCCTTCCGTGGAAAACTTGATCCCGGACCAGGGCACGATCAACTGGTCTCCAGGGATCACAATGCTGTTAGCGGCCTTCTGAATAGCGGCGGGTTCGGTGGAGCCAGCTTTTTGAAGGATTTCAACCCAGGTTTGAACACCCGTGAAGGCCCGCGCCGAAGCCCCGCTCAAATCATGGCCTACAGCCTTGCGATAGAGTGCATTGACCTGTCCAGCCACCGGCTTGGCCTCTGCAACCTTGGGGGCGAATACCGTCCGCGTCAGCACACCCACCACATCATCAGCAAGGGTGCTGCGAAATTCCGGAGCCTCAAAACCCGCATTCTGCCCCCAGATGATTTTGGCACTGGCCTTTTCAGCCTTGAGGGTTTTCATAAGGAGAATGGCGTCCGACGCGTAGGAGGCAAACAGCATCACATCGGGTTTCGCCGCCGCCAGGGAACGCACCTCCCCAGACAAATCCGCGGACTTGGCCGCATACAAGAGCGATTTCTTCAGATCATAGCCGTATTCCTTGGCAAAACTCTCAATGGTCAAAGAAACTTGGGAACCCCATTCGGTTTTTTCGCAGGCAGCAGCCAGTACCTTGAGCCCATCTTTGGGCACCGCCTGGACACCTTTAGCCTTACCTTCGGTCAACCCCTTCAGGAACTCAAACAGATCCTTTGTAAAGGTCACATCGTGAGGAGTTGTTCGCCAAAACCATCGGTAACCCCGTTCCGTAAGAGCCGGCGAGGTCGAGGAATCATTGATCATGGGGATCCCGTATTGCTCGCATACAGCACTCACGGTCTTGGTTACGGCACTATGATAAGCCCCCAGAATGCCCACCACTTTGTCATCAAGAATGAGTTTCTTGGCCAGGTCAGCGCCGAGTGTGGGATTCCCTTCATGGTCCTTGAAGATCAACTCCACTTTGGCGCCACCCAGCGAGGCAATCCCGACCCGTTTGGCCATATCCATCTGGATATCCGGGTGGCTCTCGTTGGCAAGGTCAACGGCCAGTTCCGCACCGGCTCGGAGCTCCCGGCCCTCAGCCGCGGCACCACCGGTAAGCGGATAGATCACACCGATTTTGATGGGATCCCCTGCAGCCAAGGAGATACCCACTGCAAAGCTCAGACACCCGACCAGAACCATCGCCAAGACAAGCAGGGGCGATCTTCTCATAATGACCTCCATGATTGGATAAGGGGGGCGAAAACAAGGCATTCCTGCGCCAGATGCCTCACTAAATCCTGCGAATCCCATTGGCAACCTTACGGGGTTGAACTGTGGAACGTCAAGTTGAAATGGTCATACACCAGAAACCCTGGCAAACTACCAGCCTTGCCGGTATGGTCGGTGACCGCAGCTTGGCTGCAAAGCCTGATGAATATGGGCGTGATCCGACTGTTCCGATCATTGGGCTGGATGGTCAAACGCACCGTCACGGATCGAGAGGATCATCCGATTTGCGCGCTCTTCCATTTCCGGGATGATGTCGACTAGAGCTTTTAGAGAAGTGAGGATCTTTTTGGTTTGGTGCTTGTGAGGGATGTCCAGGGCGGGGTGGTCTAGCAACAGCAGGATATCGTCCAGAAGATCCAGACGATCTGCTGAGAAATGACTATAGGCGATCTGTTTCCAGGTGGCTTTGAGATCTTCCGGCAGAGTATCCAGGTTGTCAGCGATGTTCTGATCCAGCCCCACCCACATGAGCTGCTCCAGCCGATCCAGGAGATCGCAGATCTCGACCTGGTTTTCCTCCCATGCGCGGGATTTGGACATTAGCCGGAACCAGCGCTGACGCAGCTGATTGTTGATCCAGTTGATACCCTGTTGGGGCAAGGGCGTCAGATTCGCAAAGCGTTCTTGCTGGTTCAGCAATTCATTGACAATGCGCAATAGCTCCTGATCGCCATTCAACTTGGGAAGACCGGCCCGTAACAACTCAGTCAACTGTGCCAGGATCTGCCGTTTGTCAACCAATTCGGGGGCCGCCTCAAACAGGCGCGATTCCCATTGCTCTCGAAGATAGCTGACCTCCGCATTGATCGCCGAAAAGATGAAACTCAGCTTGGCCAAGGTGTTGCGCATCTCGTGAGCTAGAGCATTACAGGTCTGCAGCCGTTGTTGCGCCAAACCTTTTTGGGCATTGGACAGAGAGTCCCGCATTGCCAGGGAGAGCAACTCCGTACCCAAACTGCGCGACAGTTTCTTGATGATTTTGGTGGACCGGTCGCCTCGTCGAATGGTGCCGGCCTGAAAATGGATCTTGACCACCGCAACCACAATGTAGTCGCTGGCCTGCCAAATGGGATGGCCTTGCCAGTCTATTGGGTACTCCAGTCTGTCCAGGAAACCTTCGGCGAAATCAGATTTCCTCACCAACACCGGTTCCATGTGGTGATAGTCTTCTATTTCGCCTAGAAGTTGCTTTCGGACACTGCGGATGTCTTCGTTGGGGTCGTCGGCCGTCCAGCTCTTCTGCCGCTCCACACACCAAGCCATGGCTTCCAGCACGTTTCCGGGACGGTCACGGTACTGTTCCCAGCGTTTCCCGGGAGGATTGTAGTCCGAGGTCTCGGGCAGTCCCCAGCGAATTTCACCGTTACCGTTTTCCCGCTCTCCCGAAGTGACACGCACAGCTTGCAGTTGAGGCATCAGACCTACCCGGTAAATGGTCCCACGAGTCGCATTTTCTAGGCACAAGAGGATGGTTTCGATCATGCGCATGCATGTCCTTTCAAGAAGGCCATGGCTAATGATCATAGATTCTTATCCTCTCCCCACTGGACTCATAGCCACCAACCGAGCTGCATTCGACTATGTGAAATGGGTCATTATCCCGAAATATAGCCGGGGTCAACACCATATTCACTCTACTGATGCTCTGCATATCACACCCAGAATCACTACATAACCATTCAAATCCACAGCATTTTCTGCCAAGCCATCCAAAGTCTAGTACTTCGCCAATTGTCTTTCTCGGGGATGGAATTGCAGGGTGGGTGAAGTCCCACACTCTATGGCGGAACTTACTATCCCAACCCTATGGGTTTCGCTCCGCTCCACCCATCCTACCGTTTATCATCAACCCAGTAAAACAAATACGGTTTATCATCAACCCAGTAAAACAAGCAGACAGAGCAATAGTACCCCACCGGCGGCACAAAACATTCTGCCTTGGGACCATCACTGAGCCCACCGTCCCCCGCTCCTTGAAATGCTCGGGGGCTTTCCGCAAAAGGCTCCGGCTCAATCCTGTCAGTTTTACTCCCCTCCACCTGGCAGCACGTATCGGCATGCCCGACC
The DNA here is from genome assembly GCA_963802715.1 of uncultured delta proteobacterium. Taxonomy (GTDB): domain Bacteria; phylum Desulfobacterota; class Syntrophobacteria; order Syntrophobacterales; family Syntrophobacteraceae; genus CAWDJT01. The sequence goes on along the minus strand of CAWDJT010000035.1, from coordinate 90,292 downwards.
TTTGCCTTCGCGGCTGAGCTTGCCCATATCCACAAGGTCGGTCAATTCTCGCAGTGCCTGGCGTTCTGAAATAGTGTTGAGTTTCGAGTAATACTTGTTGGTTATGAAGCCGTTGCTTTGGACGAAGCTCAGGGCCCGCTGCTGGCGCTGGGTGGTGCTCCATTGCGGGACCCGGTCGCCGATGTCAATACTGAGCCGGTCATCCGCAAGACCCGAAACGTCACGCTCAAGGACTTCAATCCCTCCGGCCACCCGGCGTTCCGTTGGGTGAGGTCTCTCGCGGATTTCCATGGGCAGATCGTTTTCGCTAATCTGGTCGCCGGAACACAGAATGACCGTTCTTTCGATGACATTCTCCAGTTCCCGCACATTGCCGGGCCAGGAATAGTCAAGCAGCACCCGCAGCGCCCCGGGGCCGATTGCCAAGTGCTCCCGACGATCTCCCCCACCATACTTGGCGAGGAAGTGGTTCATCAGCAGGGGGATATCGTCGGTGCGTTCTCGCAGCGGCGGAAGATGGATATGGACCACGTTCAACCGATAGAAGAGGTCGGCGCGAAACCGGCCGGCGGCTACTTCCTCCTTAAGATCACGATTGGAAGCAGCGACCACGCGGACGTCTACCTTGAGGGTGCTGGTACCGCCAACCCGTTCAAACTCCATTTCCTGTAAAACTCGCAACAATTTCACCTGCAAATGCGCCGACATTTCGCTGACTTCATCAAGAAACAGGGTCCCCTCATGGGATAGTTCAAAACGGCCTTTGCGCTGACTGACCGCCCCACTGAACGCCCCCCTCTCATGCCCGAACAACTCGCTTTCCAACAAGGTCTCCGGCAACGCCCCACAATTGACCGAGATGAACGGCTGGGATCGTCGATTGCTGTTGTAGTGAATGGAACGAGCGATGAGTTCCTTGCCGGTACCGGACTCCCCGGTGATCAAGACCGTGGCCTTGCTCGGTGCGACCTTCTCGATGAGCTGAAAAATACGCCGCATGGCAGCGCTTTTGCCAATGATGTTGTCAAATTGATATCGGTCTTGGAGCTCTTCGCTGAGTTCTCGGTTACGTCGAACCAGTCGGTAATGGTTTATGGCCTTGCGAATGGTGAGTTTCAGCTGCTCATTTTGAAAGGGTTTGAAGATATAATCGTAAGCCCCTTTCTCCATGCACTCCAATGCCTTTTCCTCACTCCCAAAAGCGGTCATCATCACGATTGGCAGCTCCGGATTGACAGCATGGACCTGTTCCAACAAGGCCATGCCGTCCATGCCCGGCATCTTGATGTCGGTGATGAGCAGGTCCAGGTCGTGGCTACGTGAGATTTCCCGGGCTTTCAGGGCTTGGTCGGCGGTGATTACTTGATACCCTGCATCGGTCAGCAGATCTTCAAGGATCACCAAGTAGTTCTTTTCATCATCAACGATCAGGATGGTTTCCATGCTAATCCGCCGCTGTGTCCTGGTCTTTCTGAAACTCGTCCTGAGACAAGGGCAACCGGATGACAATGGCGGTGCCTTGACCAGGCCGGCTGTCCACCTCGATTACGCCGTGATGCCCGGCAACGATGCTCTGCACAATCGCCAGTCCCAGGCCCGTGCCTTTTTCCCGGGTGGTAAAGAATGGATTGAAAACCTTCTGCCGCAAATCCTCGGGAATCCCCGGCCCGGTGTCCTGAATGCGCAGCTCCACCTGAGGCGATCCTTTGGCATTGCGGAGTTCTGTTTGGACTCGCAGCACACCACCGTCCGGCATAGCCTGGAGCGCATTGGCCACGATATTGACCAAAGCCCGGAAAAGCAGATCGGCATCGGCCTGTAACCAATAATCCCCCGTATGATATTGCTTTTCCAAGACAATGCGGCGCTTCTGGCATTCGGCCTCGACATTTCGAAGATTGCGCTCCACCAGCTCCTCGATCCGACAACTCGACAGCCGAAGCGTCTTGGGCCGCGCGAAATCGAGGAATTCCGTCAAAATATCATTCAACCGCGTGGCTTCCTCAACGATGATGCCGGTCAAGCGTTTATGCCGTTGGTTATCGATGCGGCTATCGAGGAGTTCGGCGGTGCTGCGGATGATTCCCAACGGGTTGCGAATCTCATGGGACACGCCCGCCACCATCTCTCCCAAGGCAGCCAGGCGTTCCGATTGGTGAAGCCGCACCTGAAGCTTCTCGCTTTCCTGGGCGCGCACCTTGATGATCCGCTCGGCCCGCTTGGCTATAGGCAGCAGGCTGATAAACACAATCCCCACAAACAGCGCCGAACTGCCCACCACGATCCACTGAAAACGCTGAATCGTTTGGTAATCCTCACTGACGTCCTGGATGATTTCAAATACCCCGAGCACGGTGCCGCGCTTCCAGGTTCCGGGTTTTTCCACCCACATGGGCATGAAGGTCTTCAGTCGACGCGGTCCGCTCCCCCATGCAAATCCCAGAAAGGAATCACCTTCATCGACCAAGAATGAGGTCGATTCCCCTTCCATGGCACGCTTGAAGGGCTCGCCCAGGTCGACCTTCTCCCCGAGGTTCTCCGGCTCTGTACTGTAGGCAAGGATCTCCTGGGTATTATAGATATTGACCCGTTCGACGGTAAATCCATGAATGGCGTTTCGTACCACCTTGTTCAGACGCTCCGCCTGCGAAGGACGACTCAGCCGCAATTCACCCTCGGTCATGACAGTCGGTAGGGTGAATTGGAAAAAAACTTGTTGATTGAGGTTTTCAGTCAACAGGTAGGCATATTGTTCAGTCTTCTTCGCCAGGATGATCTTGGCTCGCTGGGAAATAAAACTGGAAAGAAACACCGTGTAGACGAGAACCACCACCAGGCTGGACAACGAAAGATACTTGACGAGCCGGAAGGGTTTCACTGATTCCGTGCTTCTGGATCTTTGAAATATTACCATGTGGTTTTCAAACCGTGTGGATTTACCCCTTCATCTGTTGGCGGCGGCGCTCCAGAAGTCCCTTGAATCTGCCCTCCCAGCCTCGCGGCGTGGGCCGGTAGAAGATCGTCCCCACGATCCGCTCCGGCAGGTAAGTGGCCGCCACCCAGCCGCTGGGATCATCATGAGGGTAACGGTACTCTTTGCCATAGCCCAATTCCTTGAGGAGAGCCGTTGGGGCATTGCGAATGTGGAGCGGCACTTTTTCGGCCCCGGTAACCCGGGCCAACGCTGTGGACTCTCCGAAGGCAGTATAGACGGCATTGCTCTTGGGCGCCAAAGCCAAATATACCACCGCCTGGGCCAACGCCAGCTCCCCTTCGGGGCTTCCCAAGAAATGGTAAGCCTGCTGAGCGCTGAGCGCCTGTGCCAGGGCCTGCGGATCTGCCAGTCCCACGTCTTCGCTGGCAAACCGCACCAGACGTCGTGCCACATAGGTTGGGTCTTCACCGGCTGCCAGCATGCGCGCCAGCCAGTAGAGACCCGCGTCGGGATCACTGCCGCGCAAGCTCTTGTGAAGTGCCGAAATCAGATTGAAATGCTCCTCACCGGCCTTATCATAGTGCACCGCACGGCGCTGCAAAGCCTGTTCGACGGCGTCCAAATCCACGATCCGCACGCCATCCACGCCGGGAGTGGTGCTCATCACAGCCAATTCCAGGGTGTTGAGCACGATCCGAGCATCTCCACCCGCGGCGGCCAGCAGGTGCCGGCAGGCGTCATCGCTTACTCTGGCCGGAAATCTCCCCAAACCTCGCTCCACATCAGTCAGGGCTCGATCCATCACGAACCGCAACTCCCGTTCACCAAGCGGTTCCAAAACCAAAACCTGGGCACGCGACAGCAGCGGACGGATCACTTCAAAGGAAGGATTTTCGGTAGTGGCCCCAAGCAACAGCACGGTACCGCGCTCCACGTGAGGGAGCAAGGTGTCCTGCTGGGCTTTGTTGAGTCGATGGATTTCGTCCATGAACAGCCAGGTGCGCCTCTTCTCCTGCGCCCAGACGCTTTGCGCACTTTCCACCGCGGCCCGGATCTCTTTGGTGCCCGCCATCACGGCGGACAGGGAAATGAGATGAGCGCCCGTGCGCCTGGCCACCAGCCGGGCCAGAGTAGTCTTGCCGCAACCCGGGGGTCCCCAAAGGATTAGAGAATGGAACTGTTCCGAACGAAGCACTCGATCCAAGATCTTGCCCGCTGCCAAGAGATGCTCCTGACCGGCAAATTCCTCAAGGTCGGTCGGCCGCATCCGTTCCGCCAGCGGCGCAAAAACGCCCCCAAGATTTTGCTCCGATGTATGGAAAAGGTCCAGTTGCTTCATCCGAGTGGCTCGTTTGGGCACAAGTCCTTGGTATCTTGCTCGACACCGAGGTGAGAAAAAACCTCAAATCGAATTCCCCATTTTGTCTCTCAGAAGAACCTTTTGCAAAACTATTTCCATTCTTGGCCTTCGATACCTCACCGCGAACGGACAGAGTTGCCTGTAAAGTGACTGATTTTCCGTTCGTGGTGAGGTATCGAACCATGAACGGAAGGACTTTTGCAGAAGGCTCAGAAGAACCAGTATAACATGGTCCAGCCTCGATGCTAGTCTGAAAACATAGGATAAACGCTAGAATAGCTGATTGCCATGAGGGACTACCCACAGCTCAAGCTGGATCTGGAAGATTGGTTGGATCAGTTGCGGGAAACCGTTGCACAACTGGCAGACGGACGGTTCATCGATCCTGGGCAGATCTCTCGATGGCGCGAACATCTGGGACATGCCCGGAAATCTCTGCAGGACGTACCGCTGCAGATTGCCGTGGTGGGTGCCGTCAAATCCGGAAAGAGTACCCTGATCAACGCCCTGGTGGCCCGCGATCTACTCAAGCGCGGTGCCGGTATCACCTCATCGAGCAGCTGGGTGATCAGGCGACCACGCAGGAACGAAGACGCGTGGAAGCTTGCAGTAAAGGAACCCCTTGGCTCGGGGTCACCGAAGCCGGTTACTCGGCCTTTCAGAAGGCCCTGACCCTACAGCTGGATCGTCACCGCCAACAGGCATTGTTGAATCACGCCGCGAATCGCGCCATCATGTTGGCAGGCAACCTGGCGGATACCGCCGCAACCCTTTCCGGTTTCCTGAGGGAAGATCGTGAGGCCGGCGCGACGGGCAGAAGGGCTCTTTGGACAATCTCCTAACCGTTTGTACGCAGGTCGTCGGGTATGGTCACTTCGGGCCAGTCAGGCGGAACTGGAGCCACCAGCACTAAGGAAGAATGGGTCACAGGATGGATGAGACGCAACCGAAAGGCGTGCAGGAAAAGGCGTGAGGCGGGTGGGCCGCCGTAGAGGCGGTCACCGATGATGGGATGGCCGCACCACTGGAGGTGGAGCCGGATTTGGTGCGTGCGGCCGGTCCGCGGTTGAGCCCATACCAGGGTGCGGTCGCCATCACACCGGCACACTCGAAAAACGGTTTCGGCCGATTTCCCGGTGCCTCGCGGGCAGGTAACGTAGCGCCCGGCACTGCGACCAATATCTTCGCACACCCCCCAGAATTCGTCCTTGGGGCTTCCCTTGATCCAAGCCAGGTAATCCTTATACACGTTTCTCTGTTGAAAGGCATTTCCCAGGCGAGCATTCACTGCCGCGGTCCAGAGCAAAGATCATCACCCCGCTGGTTTCCCGATCCAACCGATGATGCAAAGCGGCATAGGGTTCGGCAGTGGTGCTTGCCAGATAACGAACCACGCCTGCAAATAGGTTGTTGTAGGCGTCGGCCGGAGTCTGTTGGCTGGGAATACCGGCTTCCTTGTCATAGGCCAGTAGGTATGGGTCCCGATAGAGGATTCGTTGCGTGCTGATTTCATAGGACCGATGCACTCCCAACCAGGGCAGGTGCACGGTAATCTGCTGAGCCACTGCCAGGGTACCGTGTGGATCTCTGGATTGACGGCCGTCAACCTGCACTGATCCGAAATCGATGAGATCCATGACCTGATCCAGCGGCAGCTTAAGCTTGTCCGTCAGGAAGTCGGCCAACAGGTGTCCCGCCTCGGAAGCCTGGACCTGCCAACACAAGGATAAAGGCGCCTTGGGTTGCCGGACCGGCTTCAGGTGTCTGCTAGAAGTCGTCATCATCGCTCATGCCGCCCATGGATGCCCCGTCTGCGCCACCGCCGGCCTGCTCTTCCATGGCCTCCTCCACCATCTGGTCCACATCCATGTCCTCTCCCAGATCCTCGCCCATTTCGTGGCTCATTTGTTTCATCCAGCGAGCCATGCTCCTCGGGTCGTTTTCATCCAGCCCTCCCAGGCGGGAAGGATCGGCCATCCGCTCCATCCGCGTTTCTTCGGAAAGAATCACCCGCACCCGCGACGGCAACCGTTGAATATCTTGCTGGCCACAGTGCTGGCAGGTATCGGGTACCGGTTCCGACACTCGCAGGGTTATGAACTCATTCTTTTTGCCACAACTCCGGCAGCGAAACTCGTAGATTGGCATTATGGCTCCTCTTCTTCAGCAAATTCGAGGTGCAATCACCCATTGCAAAAGCTGGAAAAATGCTGGTATATGAAAGGGTGAAAGGTTCACCCTTCAAGTGTGCCAGAAGTAGGCTCTGCCTGCAACACCCCCGTCAAATAGGAAAACCCTTGGAAAGTGGGCACCGCCTGGTGTAGCACGGTATCGCCTTTTCCGGCAACTGACGGTGAACCCAGAGGTTGTGCTCCCCAACTCCGTGGAAGGAGCGTGATACAGCATCCATCCACGTCCATTGGGGTAAGCTATCAGTACCAAAGGAGGCCATCATGAGCAAAGTCTTGATTATTGGCGCAGGAGGAGTCGGAGGCGTGGTGACCCACAAGTGCGCCCAGGTTCCCGAGGTTTTCAGTGAAATCGTCCTGGCCAGCCGCACATTGGACAAGTGTGAAAGGATCCGAAGCCAGCTTGCTCGACCTATCGAAATCGCCCAGGTAGATGCGGATGATGTCGAACAACTGGTCGCCCTTATCCGCAAGGTCTCCCCTGACCTGGTTATCAATGTGGCGTTGCCGTATCAGGATTTGAGCATCATGGACGCGTGTCTGGCCACCGGCATCCATTACCTGGACACCGCCAATTATGAACCGCCAAACATGGCCACCTTCAGCTACAAATGGCAATGGGAATACCAGGATCGTTTCAAGGAACGCGGCATTATGGCTCTTCTTGGCTGCGGATTCGACCCGGGTGTGGTCAATGTCTACTGTGCCTTATGCCAAGAAGCACCATTTTGACGAAATCCATTCCATCGACATCATGGATTGCAATGCCGGCAACCATGGCCACCCCTTCGCCACCAACTTCAACCCCGAAATCAACATCCGCGAAGTCACCCAACGTGGCAAGTATTATGAAAACGGCCAATGGATCGAAACCGATCCCTTGGCGGTGCACAAGAGCTTCGACTTTCCCCGAGATCGGCCCACGGGAAATGTACCTCATGTACCACGAGGAACTGGAGTCGCTGGTGAGGTTCATCCCCGGAATCAAACGGATGCGCTTCTGGATGACCTTCAGCGACGCCTATCTGACCCATCTGCGTGTTTTGGAGAATGTGGGCATGACCCGCATCGATCCGGTGAACTTCCAGGGCCAAGACATCGTCCCACTGCAGTTTCTGAAGGCGCTGTTACCCGATCCTTCCTCACTCGGCGACCAATTACACTGGAAAGACCAATATTGGCTGCATGATTGAAGGGATTAAGGATGGCAAACCGAGCAAATACTACATCTACAACGTCTGCGATCATGCCGAGTGCTACCGGGAAGTCAAGATCCCAGGCCATTTCCTACACCACCGGCGTGCCCGCCATGATCGGGCGCCATAGCTGATGCTCACCGGCGTCTGGAAAAGCGCTGGGGTCTTTTGTCGTGGAGCAACTCGACCCGGATCCATTCATGGCCGAGATTGGAGGTTACGGACTCCCCTGGACGGAAGCATTCTGTTAGCGAAATTGCGCAGGCGCAATAACCAAGACTCCAGACTCGAGACCAATGTAAAGACACCGCTGCGGACACGTCAACATGAGGAACCATGGACTCGACCTAACCCCACTGCCGACTCCTTGCTACCTGATTGATGAAGCGGCCTTGGAACGCAATCTGCAGGTTCTGGACGGCGTTCAGCGGCGCACCGGATGCAAGATCCTCATGGCGCTCAAGGGTTTCGCCATGTTCAGCGTATTTCCGCTGATTCGCGCAATACCTTCACGGCGTGGCAGCCAGTTCTCTGGATGAGGCGCGTCTTGGAGCTGAAGGAGTTCGGTAAGGAAGTCCACGTCTACGCGCCGGCCTACAAGGACTCTCAGTTCCCTGAACTGCTCCGCTACTGCCGACCATGTGGTGTTCAATTCGTTTTCCCAGTGGTACCGTTTCAAACCGATGGTTACAGCCGGCTGATAGACCGATGTCCATGCGGCATTCGGGTGAACCCGGAGCATTCCGAAGTGAAAGTACCGCCATTTATGATCCCTGCGGACCGTTTCTCCCGGCTGGGTGTCACCCGACGAGAATTTCGAACCATGACCTCCTGGAGGGGATCAGCGGACTCCACTTTCACAACCTGTGCGAGCTCAATGCCGATTCCCTGGCGCGGACCCTCCATGTGTTCGAGAGACAAATTCGGCGAGTTCCTGGAAACCATGCAATGGGTAAACTTTGGTGGTGGGCATCACATCACCCGCCCTGACTACGATATCGATCTGCTGTGCAGCTCATTGACAGACTTCAGGCGCCGATACCCACTGGAAGTCTATCTGGAACCAGGCGAAGCCATTGCGCTGAACACCGGGGTATTGGTGGCTTCAGTTCTGGATATCATTCACAACGAGATGGAGATTGCCATCCTGGATACCTCTGCCGCCGCTCATATGCCCGACGTTCTGGAAATGCCATATCGACCGGAAATTGTAGGGGCTGGTCAGCCCGGCGAATACCCTCACCTGTACCGACTTGGCGGGCTGACCTGTCTTGGCGGGCGACGTGATCGGCGATTACTCCTTCCCCAAACCGCTGGAAATAGGAACCAGACTGGTCATTCTGGACATGGCACACTACACCATGGTGAAAAACAATACCTTTAACGGTGTCCGTCTCCCCTCCATCGCTATCCTCGATCCCCACAAAAGGATTCGTCTGATACGCGAATTCGGCTACGAGGACTACCTCTGCCGGCTTTCCTGACACTGAATAATCTGTAAAGCCTCCTTGCCATTCACCGGCACATTCGATACAAGTAATAAAAGGGTCGATGATGACTCCACTGCTACAAGGTCAGCGTCTCAAGGACGAGATGCCCATGGATGGATTGGGATGTCGTCGCCGCTGGATTCTTGAGGCCTTCACCGTTGGAAGGCATCATCCGCTACCCACTCCCCAACACATCGAGCAATCCCGACCTAATCAGATTCTTGGACCAGCGTTGTTCCTCGCGTATTTGTGTTGACGCCAGAGTACATCCATCGGCCGATTTCGGTATGTTATTTGTTCTCGAAATCTTTCCGGCTGTGGAACGCCCAGAATCCTCGTGTTTCCCGGGGAAGGCCGATGATGTCGGAAACCCTTCAACTCGAACCCAGCAACCACAAGTTGAAGCCAAGTTTCGGTCACGCGGATGGAGACGCCCAAAAGACCATCCTATTGGGATCTGTGACGGCATCATCGAGAATGAGTCTCATGAGAAAGGAGGGCTATCAGCATGGCCACACAACTTACCGTCATCTCGTGCGATAAGCCGGATACAGAACGAAAGGTGCTGTTGCCTGAAGGCAAATTCAAGCACTTTCAAAACATCTTGGGAGTTGTCCTCCAGGATGCGCAGGACACATGGGGCGACCTATGGAAAGAATTGCAGGGTGAGGTCACGGACGACGTTATGATTCTTCCTCAAGCGGAAAAGGGGTTTTGTCCGCAGTGCGGTTGGCCCGAATTTCTTGAAAAAATGTGGCTTCTCAAACACTACCTCGACTATGCAAAACGGTTCTCCGAAGGAAAACCGTAGCCGCCGGAGACAGATCAAAACTCGGCAACCAACCGAAAACGGCACTGGTGCACAAGCCAGCGACTGATGGGACGGGGATAGTTCACACCCCATCATGGGATGGGTTCAGCAGATGACCCAGCGGGGCCATACACCAAAAATGGACCGCTTCAATTGGCACTGAAACCATTTGAGGTTATCCTTATAACAACCGACAGTTAGGATACAGCAACCTACTTGGAGAAGGCCTGGAATGACCCTGCGAATCAAGACCTCGTTGCTAATTGCTCTGATCCTCACCGCTTCGTTCACCATCATGGGATTTCTGTATTTGCGTTTCCTGGAACGTGCTTTGAAAAACTCCATATACGCCGGATTGGAAGGTGTCTCTTACGCAGCCACCGACGCGGTGTCCAGGTTCCTGCAAAGCACCCACCAGGCCGCTCAGGCAGTGGCTCTGGACCTGCCTATCGACGCTCTGGTAAACTGGGATGATTCGGCCATTGAAGACCGGCTCAAATTGATGGTGGAGGTGTTCCCGCAATTCGAGAACGGTATTTTCGTCCTGGATACTTCGGGGAATCTTTGGGCGGATTATCCAATCAATCCTCAAACCCGAGGGCAGAGTTTTGCCTATCGGGAGTACTTCCAACGCACCATGGAACAAGGTCGAGGCGTCATCAGCGTACCCTATCGATCGGTGCGGACGGGCGCCTTGGTAGTGACTTTCACGGCTTTGATCCGTGGTTCATCCAGCGAAGTCCTGGGGGTCATGGGCTGTTCCATCAGACTTCTCTCCTCCAACACCCTAGCGGGTATCCGCAACACCAAAATGGGCCGAACTGGGTATTTGTACATTTTCGATCGTTCCCGGCTCATGATAATGCATCCACAAGACGAACGGACTCTGCAACGGGATGTGCCGCCTGGTGTCAACAAGATGTTTGATGCAGCCCTGGAGGGCTTCGAGGGTGTCGGCGAAACCGTCAACTCCCGTGGCGTTCCCATGCTGGTTTCATTTCGACAGATTCCCGGGCACCGACTGGATCCTCGCTGCGCAACAGGAGCAACGCGAGGCCTATGCCCCGATCCTGGAAGCCAGGAATCGCATCATCTTCGGCATCGTTGTGGCCATCATTCTTGCGGTTTTCATCGGCATCTTGAGCATCCAGAAGATTACCGCGCCGCTACAACAGCTCCGTAACGCCGCCCTCAGCTACGGCCATCTGGTCGACCAGAGCAAGACTCCGGCCCAACAAGTCAAAGATGAAGTGCGAAGCAAACTCGAATCTATCCATAGCGGAGACGAAATCGGTGACTTGACGACAGCCTTCATGGACATGGTGGACAAGTTGAACAACACCTTGCAGTCCCTCAGCGCTTCAGCGCGCGATTGGAGCCGGACCTTCGATTCGGTCTCCGATGCCATCTATCTCTTGGACACGCAAAACCGGATACTGCGTATCAACAAGGCGGCCTCCAACCTGCTCAAGGCCACACCCGAGGAAGCTATCGGGCAGCATTGCTTCCAGCTCATGCACGGCACTGACAGCCCCCCTGATTACTGCCCTCACGTCAGGACCCTGGCCACCGAAGAGCCTGCCCACCATGAACTGAAAGATCCGCTTTCCCACCACATTTATGACGTTTTTACGACCCCCCTTATGGATGACCAGGGGCAACTCATCGGCACAGTCCATATCACCAGGGACATTACTGAAAAGGAAGAACTCGGAAAACAACTGCGACAAGCTCAGAAACTGGAAGCCATCGGCACGCTCGCTGGAGGTATCGCTCACGATTTCAATAATATCCTCGGCGCGGTCATGGGCTACACCGAACTCACTCTGCGGGGGGTTCCCCCGGAAAGTCGCGAGTACCGTTTCCTGCTGGAAGCCATCAACGCCGCGAACCGAGCCAAGGAATTGGTCAAACAGATCCTTACCTTCACCCGTCAGCGCGAACAGGAACGCAAACCCATGGAGATGGGGGTGGTGGTGAAGGAAGCCCTCAAGCTGCTTAGGGCTTCCTTGCCCACAACCATCGATATTCGCCAAAATATCAGCAGCGACGGCGTGATCCTTGGCGACCCCACTCAGATTCATCAGATCATCATGAACCTTTGCACCAACGCTCACCATGCCATGCGCGCGAAAGGCGGAGTCCTTGAGGTGGCACTGACGGACGTCACCGTGGATGGCGCCATGGCCGCACAGCTGGGCGTGGCTCAGGGCTCCTACCTGGAGCTGGTGGTACGGGATGCCGGTCATGGCATGGACACTGCGGACTTGGAGCGGATTTTCGACCCCTACTTCACCACCAAGGGTAGTGGCGAGGGTACCGGCTTGGGGCTGGCCGTAGTCCACGGGATTGTCAAGCATAGTGCCGGAGCCATCCAGGTATTCAGCAAACCAGGTGAAGGCAGCCGTTTCCACGTTTACCTTCCGCGCGTGGAGCTCCCTGGGCACAAACCGGCAAAATACCTGGGCGGTGATTCTCCCCGCGGCACCGAGCGGATTCTGTTCGTCGATGATGAACAAGCTCTGGCAACCATTGCCGGCACCATGTTGGGGCAGCTGGGCTATGATGTCACCATCATGACCAGCAGTGTCGAGGCCTTGGATCGCTTCCAGACTCAACCAGATTTATTTGACCTTCTCATCACCGATCAAACCATGCCCGGCATGACCGGTGCTGAGTTGGCCCATAGAGCGCTACACATTCGATCAACGTTGCCCATTATTTTGTATTCGGGATTCAGTGAGGACATCACGTCCGAAAAGGTCAAGGCGATAGGGATTCAGGAGTTCCTTATGAAACCTCTGGCCATGGAAGAACTGGCGAGCGTGATTCGACGGGTGCTGGACAGGCACCCTAAGTTATCCCTTTAGACCTAGGATTCTCTCCCTTTGTCCAATTCTGTCTCGAAGGCAACGACGCCACTCCGCAGCCTTTAGCTCCTCTACTGTTCAGCGAAAAGAGTTGACAAGGAATACCGCTTTTGTAATTGTCTCCAACAGTTATGGACAACGTCCTAGTGCCATCCCCGCTGATGGTAAGCCGTGACCGGGCCGAGATGGCCCAAGGTGCCGTTGTACAAACCCATTCAGGAAGAGACCAATGCCTGAGCCTAAGGAGGACCCCCACATGCGTTCGATTCTCATTTTTGACACGACACTTCGAGATGGAGAGAAGTCACCGGGCACCATCCTGACCTTGGCTGAGAAGGTTCGCCTCGCCAAGCAACTGGGACGTTTGCACGTCGATGTGTTGGAAGCCGGATTCCCAGCCGCATCAGGGGAACAATACGAATGCGTTGGGCGCATTGCCAAGGAAGTGCAGGGCCCCGTGATAACAGCGTTGGCTCGTGCCACCAATCCCAATGATTTCGAGATAGCCTGGGAAGTCCTTAAGGACGCCGCTCAGCCACGGTTTCACACCTTCGTACCGGCATCACGTCAGTATCGGGAGCATTTCTTGAAGAAGAATGCCCAGCAAACCAAGGAACTGGCCGTGGCGGCCGTGCAAACTGCCAAGCATTTCACCGCGGATGTGGAGTTTTCCCTGGTGGACAGCTTCCGAGCCAATCCCCGGGAAGTTGTGGAATTGGTCCGCGCGGTAATCGATGCCGGCGCGACCACCGTCAACCTGGCGGATACTGTTGGATACGCCACTCCCCAGGATGTTGCGCAACTGTTCAAAAGACTGCGCCAGGATGTGGATACCTTTGACCGGGTGATTTTCAGCATCCACTGCCACAATGACTTGGGGTTGGCCGTGGCCAACTCGTTGGTGGCGCTTATGGAAGGGGCCGGTCAAGTACATGGCACCATCAATGGCATCGGTGAACGGACCGGTAACACCGCCCTGGAAGAGCTGGTTATGGTGCTGGCCACCCACAGCAGCCAGCTGGGAGTGCGAACAGGCATCCATTTGGAACAGGTCTACCCCACCAGTCGTTTGGTTCGCAGGATTTCAGGCATTGGCATGGCTCCGCAGAAACCTATTGTCGGTGACAATGCCTTCGTTTTCGAAACCTTGGTGCCACAACTGTCCGACAGCACCGAGGCACCCCCATACGAAATCATGAATCCCGAGCAACTGGGCATCTACACCGCTGGTTACCGTCTAACCCCGTCAGCGACCTGGGAACAGTTCCAACAACGGATCAAGGAGTTGGGTTATGATCTTAGCTCTGAAGACTTGGGCGAGTGCTACCAGGCTTTCCAGGAATTGGCCGCGAAAAAGGAAATCGTTTTTGACGCTGACCTGGAGTTGCTGGTGAACGAACGCGCCCTCAAAGACCAGGCACGTTACAAGCTCCTGTACCTCAATGTCACTGCCGGCAGCATCTCGGTACCCAATGCCACGGTGCAACTGGAAGTCGATGGTCAGGTGATGCAGGATGCCGGATTCGGCCACGGTCCGGTGGACGCTACCTTCAAGACCATCTACAAAATGGTGAAACGCGCGCCAAAACTGGTTCGTTATGAAGTCAATGCGGTTACCTCCGGCACGGACGCTCTGGGTGAAGTGGTGGTGCGGCTGGAAGAAGGTTCCCGGCAAGCCAATGGGCGCGGCATCGATACCGACATTGTGTTGGCCAGCGCCAAAGCCCTCATCAACGGTTTGAACAAGTTGGAATACGGCAGCAAGCAGGAAGCGGTTTTTGAGTTCACCGACGAAGAGAGCTTCCTGCCACGGCTCTGAGGGTCAGATTACATCCAAGAAGGTGCATTTGAGGTAGCGCGTCTCGGGCATGGCCAATAGGATCGGGTGGTCCAAGGCCTGACCGCGGGCTTCTAACATCCGTAACCGGCGGCCACTAGCCCGAGCTGCCCGAAGTAGAAGTATCTGGAAAAGCTCTTCGCTGACGTGATGCGAACACGAACAGGACACCAGCAATCCACCCGCTGACAGGGCCAGCAGGGCGCGTCGATTGAGATCGATATAGCCTTTCTGCGCCTCGGGTAAAGCCTTCTTGGTCTTGGCAAAAGCGGGTGGGTCGACAATGACCACGTCGAAGGAATGCCGCGGTACTTCTTTGAGAAAGGTCACCACGTCCGCTTGGTGGAATCGACAACAGCCGTCGAGCCGGTTGCGATGCGCGTTTAGGCGGGCACGCTGCAACGCACTGGCGGAGCGATCCACCCCCACCACTTCGCTGGCTCCCGACTGCGCGGCAGCCAGCGACCAGGCACCATCGTAGCAGAACAGGTCCAACACCCGCCGACCGGCGACCCATTTCGCCAGGGCCTTACGATTGTCACGCTGGTCCAGGTACAAGCCGGTTTTCTGGCCAGCCAGCGGGTCCACGCAGAACTCCAACCCATCGATCTCTACCCATAGCTGAGGCGGGATTTGACCAAAGGCAACACCTGCGGTTTGGTCTAGTCCTTCCAGGTCCCGCACCTGGATATCGTGCCGATAGACCAGCGCCTGGGGCTTGAATTCCTCCAGCAGGATCTCTTGGACCAAGGGCTCCAAGCGCGCCATTCCCAAAGTGGTGATCTGGTAGACCAGTGTTTCTTCGTAGTGGTCCACCACCAATCCCGGGAGACCATCCGCTTCGCCGTAGATCAACCGGTGACATCGCGATCCTGGATAGACCCGCTGGCGATACTGAGCGGCCCTGCGCAGCAGGGCTACGAAAAAGGAACGGTCGGGATCTTGACCAGGCGGACAGACCAACCGCACGGCAATGAGAGAATGCGGATTCACATAGCCGCTTCCCAAGGGTGTGCCCTTACTGCTGTAAACCTGGACCCAGCTTCCAGGTTCAGATTCTTTCAGGCCATCGGCGATTTCATTGCTGAAAACCCAGCAGTGGCCTTGTAACAAGCGCTTTTCGGCACCGGGCCGAAGACGAATGCGATCCATGGAGTCTACTACCCAATAAAAAAAGCGCCCTGTGCCAGGACGCCTACCAAGGAAGGGCAACCGGTCGCCTTCATGCGTCCTTTTCCTTTATGGAATCAAGGAGCAACTGATAGTCATCGTAAAGCTCTGCGGAACTTTCGATCAATTCATAGACATCATCCAAATCCATATTGATGACCGCGTCTTTGTCGGGCGACACTTCCTTCATCTCAATCCAGATCCAATCCAAGAGCATTTCTTCTTCGTAGCTATACCCTTCTTCATTCTTATCCAGGATGCCTCTGGAAAGCTTCTTTCCCACATTCTTCACCGCAGACCGTAGGAACTCCTGCATCTCCATAACGACTAGCCTCCATCCAACAAAAAACCCTCCTCTGGGGTTCCCCTGCACGGCGGCGAGGAAGTGAGAAGAGGGATTTCCTAAGATTCAAGTCACCACAGCGTTCCAATTGTGCCAGGATGTTCCGTCCTATATCTTATTCTCTGAAGGAATTCAATTAGTTTCTCGGACGCTCAAACCCGGTCGCGCACTAATTCAGGGGTTCCACCAACCTTGAGCGCTGGTTTTCTCTGCAGCTTGCATTGAGCTCAGCGAGTTTCCCAGGTATGATAGGAAGCTGGTGTGCACTCAAAACCAACGCAGATGAGGTAGACGCTCATGCCCGAGAACCAGTATGTCATCGACGCCATTACGATAAAGGACACCTGGAGACTCTTCAAAATCCTGGCGGAATTGGTGGATGGTTTTGAGAAACTTGCCGATATCTACCCCTGCGTATCCATATTTGGCTCTGCCCGAGTCCGCCCCGGCGACGAGACCTACGATAAGACCGTACAAATCGCTCGCAAGCTTGCGGAAAGCGGCTTCCATATTATCACCGGTGGCGGTCCTGGGATCATGGAGGCGGGCAACAAGGGGGCTAAGCTGGGAGGAGCAAAGTCCATTGGCCTGAATATCCAATTGCCCATGGAACAGGAAGCCAACCGGTATTCCAACGTCAGCCTCCATTTTCAGTATTTTTTTGTCAGAAAGGTAATGTTTGTGAAATATGCTCAAGCCTATATTGGCATGCCGGGAGGTTTCGGAACCTTGGATGAGATCTTCGAGGCTCTGACCCTGATCCAGACCAAACGCATCAAGCCTTTCCCGGTGCTGTTAGTGGGAACGGACTACTGGAACGACCTCTGGAGCTGGGTTAAGGAAACACTTCTGAAACGCAAACTGATCTCTGCTGAGGATCTGGATCTGGTCACTATTCTCGATGATCCCGACGAGGTGGCCAGGATTATCAAACGAACCGTCATTGTCTAGCTGCTGCCAACAAACGGGACCTTGGCAGGAGGAGTCGCTTCGCGAGGAATGAATTCGAAATTCGCTTCTTGCGGCAAAATGCCTGTTAACGCCTCAATCTGGATGGAAGTCTGGTAGGTCTCCTCAAGATGGATAAGATCCTGACGCTTCTGATTCAAAAGGTAGTTGGCCACATCCAGGGGCAGTGTTCCTTTAACCACCGCAATGTCTTTCTTGGCCAGCGCCAGCCAAATCTTGCGCAAATGGTAGATGGCACTGGCTTCTGTGGAACGAACCATGCCGGTACCCTGACAATGCGGACAATCCGCATAGGATCCCACGCGGACGTTGAGACCCAAATGCTGCCGAGAAAGCTCCAACAGACCAAAACGTGAAATCCGCCCTACGGTGGTTTTGGCTTTGTCTTTTCGCAGTTCCTCTCGCAGGTGTTTTTCCACTTCACGGACATGACGGCCCTCTCGCATATCAATGAAATCGATCACCACCAAACCACCCAAATCGCGCAGGCGCAATTGCCTTGGAATCTCGGCAGCGGCTTCCAGGTTGACCTTGAATACGGTCTCTTCCAACGCCTGCTCGCGAGTCGCTCGGCCCGAATTGACGTCAATCGCTACCAAAGCTTCGGTAGCATCGATCACTAGATACCCCCCCGATTTGAGTTGGACTCTCTTGTGGAACAACTGCTCGATCTGGTTCTCCAAGTTATACTTATGAAAGATGGGCCCCTTGTCCTTGTGTAACTTGACGATGTGCTTATGGCCGGGGTAGATGATCTGCAGAAATTCTTTGACCCGGCTGTACACTTCCTTGTCATCCACCAGGATGGTTTTGATACTGGGGTTGAAATAGTCACGAATAACGCGAATGGCCAGGTCGCGCTCTTTGTAGATGAGGTTGGGAGCGGGGGTCTCCTGCACCCGCTTGCGGATCTCCTCCCACAAGCGCAGGAGATAGCTAAGGTCTTTGCTGATCTCCCTCTTGGTGAGCTCTTCGGCGGCAGTTCGCACAATGACACCGAAATCTTCCGGCACCTTGAGTTCTTGGATCAGCTCTTTGAGTCTCTCCCGCTGGTTTTCATCCTCGATCTTGCGGGAAACACCGAGCTGCGACTGACCGGGCATGAGGACCACACAGCGGCCCGCGAGCGAGACGTAGCTGGTGAGTGCTGCGCCTTTGTTGCCGACCTCTTCCTTCTCTACCTGAACCAGCACTTCCTGCCCCGGTTTGATGAGTTTCTGAATGCGGTGCTTCTCAGTACTTTTGGGATCCACATCCTGCACAAAGTACTCGGGATGGATTTCACCTAGAGGCAGAAAACCATGTTTTTCCGAGCCATAGTTGACGAAAGCAGCCTGCAGGGCGGGTTGCACTTTGGTGATGATGCCTTTGTAGATGTTTCCTACCACCTTGCCGCGCGATGCAGTCTCCAGGAAGAAGCCTTCCAGCAACTGGCTCTCCACCAGGGCAACCCGGAATTCCTCGGGATGAAGTGCATTAATAAGCATGCTCTGATTCATGATGAAGTCCTACCATTGCCTTTCTGGACCTGATGTTGTTGGGCCTGGTACATGAAAGTCCGCAAAACGGTTTCATGATTAGGCTGGCTGCTACCATCAAAGGATACGTCCAGGTAAGGGACCCTCATCTGATGGAGAAGTGGTTTGAGGATTGCCGAACAGATCGTACTGGGCATACAGGTAAAAGGATAGACATTGACCACCCCGTCAAAACCGTCGTGAGCATACTCCAGCGCCCCGCCTATACTGAGGGCTGCCTCGGTACCGATGTCAAAGTGAAAAAGATGATTATTGTCCAGCCACTTCTCAATGGTTGCAATCTGATGATCGGGTTGCACATCAAGATGATGCCAGGCGCGCCGATAGGTCTGCTGCTGGCGCCAAGTCTGATATAGCTTTTCGATTTCCTGTGCCAACCATTCATTCAGTAACCCGGGAAGAGAGCGCAGCTCACGTTTTTGCAGGCCATGTCGGATGTCACGCCGCAAATTCCGTGCGCGTTCGTAGGAGACGTAGTTGATCCATTCGCCCAGGGATGCATTGACCACTTCGCCACCAAATCGTTCAATATCTCGAATGATCTGCTGATTGGCCTGGGGATGGCAACGCAGATAGATCTCACCGATAATGCCAATCCGCGGCCGGCGCGGCTGCCCCGTGTCAATAAAAGAGCGTGTGGTTGCGGCAATGTCTTCCAGGAGGGCAAAGAGGTGATGGAATTGCCGTTTAGCGCCGACCCTTTCAATGAGGGCTGCCATGGCCGTGAGTGCCTGATCCATGAAGCCATCGGTCATGCCAGTCCGCAACTCATAGGGCCGTACTCGCCATACCACTCGTTCCAGAACGTCGGCAATAATGCTGGCCACGTAGGCAACTCGTCGGAAGTAGCGAGCGGTTTCAGGCGGCATAAGGCCCGCCACCGCGTAGGAATCCTGAGTGGACATGTAGGCGATGGGAATATCGCGAAATTCCTCAAAACGGTCCAACACCAGCCGTTGCAGTTTATTGTACATACCGAAACGGCATGGTCCGTCGGCTTCGGGTAGGAAAGTAAACATACTGATCAGCGGAAAAAGCCTTCCCCAGGCGCCGCTTCTCCTGGTGCAGGTGTTCCAGGATATCCCCCAAAGTGACTTGGCATGGAAAGCATTCCTTCCCTGAGGTGAACTCCCTGCCCCACACCAATCCCGTATACGTCTCCATAACCGTGGCTGATACACCAAATGCTCGAAAACAAGCCACCAGCAGACGTGAAGCAAAAGGGTTCATTTCGGGAATAAGGAGAGTCCTTCCGGATACATCGAAACGTCCGACTTTCTTATGAAAAACATCAAAAGATCCCGAGGTTTCGTCAACGGTCATAGAAAACCCTATTTGAACTCGTGCAGCAATCCATCTCCACGTCAGTCCGGAGAATAGTCAAGCGCGCTCAGTCCCAGCGGTGGCTTCCTTCGACTTTGCCCAAACGGGCAGAAGGCTTTCCGCAGCGGGACCCGCAAACCCGTGGAAGACCACTGTCTTCTTGTTGATCGGGACTAACCGGCATGTGCGCGGACGTCATTCATGGTCTTCAATGGTCCGGTACCGGCTCTTAGCTGAATATTCTTGACGACGTTGCGGTAGGCTTCAACGCGCGTAAGCAAACCGGCGACGGCGCTATGTTCATCCAATTCCAGAATGAGTGACGGTTTGTTCTGCAAAATGTGCTGGTAGAAGTGCTCGATAAAGGAATCCGCTCCACAGCTGAAATTGGTCAAGTGCACTCCATACCAGCCTCGAGTCCGGGCTATCCGTTTGGCCGCCCTCAGAACTCTGGCTCCCAACCCCCAGTACATGCGTGGGAAGTCGCTGAGATCCTCATCATCCAAACGAAGGAGGTCCATGGGCAGGGCACGAATGCCCAGGCGGGCCAACTGTCGCCCCAGTTGCAGATTGAGCCGCTCGTCATAAAGGTTGTAAGGACGACCCGAAACGATCCACACCGGCTCATCCTCAGGAATTTCGCTGAGAATCGCCTCGCCTCGTTCCAACATTCGTTCTCGGAAGGCCTGTTGTTTGCTCCAGGCCAGGTCCACAACTTCAGCCAGCCTCGCACGGCTGGGACGAAGAGCCGCCGGGATGGCATTTCTTATTTCGTTCAACAGCGCGGGCGGACCGTCTTTCAGGTGGAGAGTCGGACGGATGAGCCGTGACGCCTTGATCTGCAATGCTGCCCTGGACCATGTATTGAGAACTCTCTACCAATGGGCATAACAAACCTCGATCCTCCGGCTGAGGCGTAGGCGTACTGATCACATTGGGCAAGAAAAGAAGCTCGGCCTCATCAAGAAGGTGGCGCACATGACCATGGAACACTTTCACCGGAAAACAGGTTTCCGCGGTCATGCTTTCCACACCCTTTAGAACCAAGCGATTGTTGGTGGCGGGACTTAGCAGCACGCGAAAACCCAACTCCGCCAGCAGATGGACCCACAACACCCCCCATTCCAGGGAATGGAGTGCCAGAGGGACGCCGACAGTAGGTGCCGATCCGGAATGCCTTCGCACCTCGCTGAGCTCGCCCAGACGCTCGGCCTTTCCTTCCAGTGCCTCATTGAAGAGCCGTTGATATTCCTGAAACGTATTGATCAAGCGCTCACCCCTGGCCAGGTTCACTTCGTAACGGCCACAGTCCCCACCCCAAATACTTTTGCGGCCTCCAAAGCTGTAGACTTTGAGTTTGCACTCGTTGTGACATTTCCGATCGGCCCGACAGATGGATTCGGTATGATCGACAGCCATCTGAGCCAACTTGTCCAAGTCGCGGTTTTGAGGCCTGACTTCACCCCGCTCCCAGGCTTCCCGGACCGCCAGCGCCGCTCCGTAGGCACCCATGACTTCGCGGTGTCTGGGAACCACCAGGGGACGCTTCAAAACCCGCTCAAAGGCAGCCACAATTCCCTGATTGAGCGACGGCCCTCCCAAAAACATAATGCGTTGGCCGACATGGCGCTTGCCCACGACCCGATTCAGGTAATTCTGGACAATGGCGTAGCACAGCCCGGCGATCAGGTCCTCACGACCGGCCCCTTTCTGAGCATAGCTCACCAGGTCGGATTCCATGAAAACCGTGCATCGCTCCGCCAAAGATACCGGGTCTTCAGCCGCCAGAGCCGCTTCCTGAAACTCACCAACGATGTTGATTCTCATTTTGTTGGCAAGTTCATGCAGAAAGCTGCCGGTTCCGGCCGCACAGACCTTGTTCATATCGAAATCGAGGGGGTGGGTACGATCGATGCGGATGTATTTGGAATCCTGCCCACCGATCTCGAATACCGTATCCACCAGCGGGTCGACCGCCACAGCGCCGCGGGCATGGGCAGTAATCTCGTCGATGACGAGATCGGCGCTGAGGAAATCTCCGACAACATTGCGCCCCGATCCCGTGGTGGCAATGGCCAGGACCCGGACGCATTCCCCCACCTCCCCTGCCAGGCCTTTGAGAAGCCGCTGAGCAACTTCAATGGGTCTGCCCTGCGTTTGCACATAGCATTTGTGCAGGATCGTCCCCTGATCGTCGATTAAGGCATATTTGGTGGTGGTAGAACCGATATCGATCCCCAAGAATGCATCCAGTACTTTGCCAGAGGCAGCCGGCCAGGGTGGCAACTGATTCTCCACGTCAAAATGGGTAAGCTGCAAACACAGGCGCTCTGCACGCGGGAACTCCAGCTGTGAACGGGGTGGCCCCTGCTCCAGCAGAGACCAATCGAACTTGACGCTTCTGCCCGTTCTCTGACTCTGAAGGGCCACGCCGAGAGCGCCTATGGAGGTGTGATGCGGTGGAATCTGGAGCTCCGGGAAATAGTGCATAAAGGCCTGGACCTGCAGGGGATTGGACGCCATCCCCCCGATGAACACCATGGGACTGGTCAACTCCCTGTTGGCCACAATGGTGCTGACATAGTTGGCTGCATTCCCAAAATGGAGTCCGGCAATGATATTGGGTAGCGGCTCTCCTTTGTTCTGCAGGTGAATCATGTCTGACTTGGTGAAAACCGTGCAACGACAGGCAACCGGCGCCGGACTGCTACTCTTCAATCCCAATGCGATGAAGTCTTCCAGGGTTTTCTGGACCCGCTCCTGGTCCACATGATAGTCAGTCCCGTAGATGGATGAGGCCAATCGCTCGGCTTGCTGGTCAATGAACGAACCGGTTCCTGAAGCGCACGGTCCATTCATGTTGAAGCCGTCCAGGCGCCAGGCGCCATTGTGGTGAGTCAGTTGGAACAGGGCGGCATCCTGACCCCCCATACTGACAATGGTCCTCACTCCGGGCACTAGCTGGGTTGCACCCAATACCTGGGCAATCGTCTCCACTTCGTAGGGAACCCCAAACACTTCGCTGAGGAGCCGCCCATGCTCACCGGTAAATGCCAGCGAACGCAGTCTTTCCGCGCCAAATCGTTGCTGTAGATCCTTCAACAGCTTGCATGTTTCCGGGTATACTTGCCCAAAATGCCGCAGGTACGGCGCTTCGTACAGGACACGGCCAACTTCATCGATGACCACGCAATTGATGCTGACAGAACCCACATCAATTCCGACGTCATAAACCATGGTATAATCCTCTTCCTTTCAAAATGGTACTTGATCGGGATATCCGCAAAAGCCCTCATTCATGAGACCATTTGAAGGCTTCTGCCAAAGGTTGCGAAAAGACAAGGGCCAAAACGGCAACATTTCACCGCCTGACTACGGGTGCCTTTCTGTAACACATCTGGAGATCAGATAGAAGTACCTTGAAGGGCGCAATGACTGCGGTCAAGAAGGCTGTGGCTCAGTCAACCGAAAAAACCGGCAACCTGCAAAGACATCGACTCGCACGGTCCCCTCACGCTCCAGCTCAACCAGTCCTTTTTCCAGCACTTCATGGGAAACCGCAAGGGAGTCCCTCATCTCCTCGGAGGTGCAGGGTCGCCGACGGAGTAACTCGATGATGCGGGTAGCCAAATCCGATCCCGGTTCTCCATGGGCACGGCTGCAAAAGTCCCCAATGATCTCAGTTCGTTCCGGGGAAAACCAACCTGCAGCCGTTTGCATTTGTTGGCGGCTGAGTCCCAGGACATCGGAGCAGGCCGGTGGGCGCACCACGGTATTGAGTTCGACCCGATCCGGATTGAGGCTCTCGGCCGTTCGGGCAAGCGCCCTGAGATGCCCCTCATCGTCATTGAGCCCTGCAACCAACATGACTTCCAGATGGAACCTGCCCGGGTAATCGCGACCGAAACTGCGAATGCCTTCAATCACCCTGGAAAGCTCTAAGCCGTGATGGGGACAATTGATTTTGCAGAAAACCTCTTCAGTGGCGGCATCCAAGGAGGGCACCACCCGATCGGCAAGGCGCAATTCCCTCCGAACCTGTGAGTCCCACAGCAACGATCCGTTTGTCAGGACCACTAGAGGCAGGCGCGGAAAGCGTCGCTTTATTGCCTTGAGCAAGTCGCCCAGGCCTAAATACAGCGTAGGTTCCCCAGCGCTGGAAAAAGTAAGGACGTCAGCTCCCTGCCGGTGTTCCCGGAAATATGCGTCAAGCTCGTGAAGTACCTCTTCGGGGGGCACAAATAGCCGTCGCCTTAGGCTCAGGTCGGTCGTTCGACCGGATTCGCAATAGATGCAATCGTAGCTACAGGTTTTCGGTGGGATCACATCAATCCCGAGGGACCGCCCCAAACGGCGGGACGGGACCGGACC
The DNA here is from genome assembly GCA_963802715.1 of uncultured delta proteobacterium. Taxonomy (GTDB): domain Bacteria; phylum Desulfobacterota; class Syntrophobacteria; order Syntrophobacterales; family Syntrophobacteraceae; genus CAWDJT01. Next base: position 65,890 of record CAWDJT010000035.1, on the reverse strand, counting down.
AAAGATGGTTCTCATCGATGCACTGCTGCTAGAGGGGATTGGTTTTGTTCCCACAGCCTTTCTGCATCATGACGTGGTTTTTCTTGTGGAGATACACGTCACATTCCGTGCAGATTCGGCCGCCTTCGGTGCAGTTTCGTGGTACCAAGTCCCAACAGGGTACCGGAAAGTTGAGAATCGCAGGACAACTCCGCCGATGCTCTTCTCCACAATTGCGAATCTCCCAACAAGCCGCTATGGTAAGTAGCTTCTTGATACCGGCTATGTTGAGGCCGTCATCGGCCAGCAAACGCCGCAGGCATTTGAGCCACTGGAGGTCGTTGTTGGAGTAGAAGCGCTTGCCACCACGTCGGGCCGGTTTGATCAAGCCTTCCTGTTCGTAAATGCGCAGCGTGCGTGGGTGAATGTTCAGAAGCTCGGCCACGATCCCAATGGGATAAAGCCCTCTTATGCTGGAGCTGACATCGTCCATTGTGATTCTCCTAGATGATACCGGCTGTATAATACCGGAACAAAGTAAGTTGGAGTGAGAGAGCTTATAAAAGTTGTATACGGAATTGTCAAACCATTTCCCGTCAGCCCCGTTGAAGGTTCAAGATGGCTTTTTCCTTGCCATTTCTGGGAGCGATACAGTACCCTATACCTAGAAGCGTGAGAGCAGTTCAGGAACATGCACCGGCTGCCATCTGGTCCGCCGAGCGAGAAAACAATCCTTAGTGTGACACGAACCAGTGATCTCCTAAGCGATACTACCACTTACCCACCGTAGGAGTAGGAGTCCCAAGAAGATGCGTAGCGATCTCATGAAAAAAGGCATGGAAAAGGCGCCCCACCGGTCGTTGTTCAAGGCCATGGGCTACACCCAGGAAGAAATCGCGCGTCCCCTCATCGGTGTTGCCAATTCCGTCAACGAGATCATCCCCGGTCACATCCACCTGGATAAGATTGCCGAAGCAGTAAAAGCTGGAATTCGGCTTGCTGGAGGCACCCCGGTGGAATTTGCCACCATCGGCGTATGTGACGGAATTGCCATGAACCATGCGGGGATGAGATATTCTTTGGCCAGCCGGGAGGTGATCGCGGATTCCGTGGAGATCATGGCCACAGCCCATCCTTTTGACGGTCTGGTGCTGATCCCCAACTGTGACAAGATCATTCCCGGCATGTTGATGGCCGCCCTGCGACTCAACATCCCGGCTATCGCTGTGAGTGGCGGACCAATGCTGGCCGGCCGCGTCGGCAAACAGCAGGTAGATCTCGTATCGGTTTTTGAAGCTGTGGGGGCCTATCAGGCAGGCCGCATGACCGAAAACGAACTGCTGGAACTGGAGGACCAGGCCTGCCCAGGCTGCGGATCATGTGCCGGTATGTTTACCGCCAATTCCATGAACTGCCTTACCGAAGCCTTGGGGTTGGGGCTGCCCGGCAATGGAACTGTTCCGGCGGTAAGCGCCGCCCGCATCCGTCTGGCAAAAGCCGCCGGTATGCAAATTATGAAATTGGTGGAGCAAAACATCCGGCCTCGAGATATTGCCACTCGCGAGGCCTTTGAAAATGCCATGGCCATCGATATGGCTTTGGGTTGCTCCACCAATACGGTCCTGCATGTTCCGGCTATCGCCCATGAAGCCGGAATCCGACTGGATTTGGAATTGTTCAACCAGATCAGCGCTCGTACTCCGCATCTGTGTAATCTGCGCCCGGGAGGGTCCCATTTCTTGGAGGATTTGGACCAGGCTGGTGGCGTTCCAGCAGTGATGAAGGTATTGTCCTCCCGCGATTTACTCCATTTGCAGGTGATGACCGTCACCGGTAGTACGCTGGGAGAAAATCTGACCCGGGTTTCGGTGCTCGATGAGACCGTGATTCGCCCCATGGACAACCCATACCACCGCCAAGGAGGCATCGCTATCCTCTATGGTAATCTGGCACCCGAGGGGGCGGTGGTAAAGCAATCGGCGGTGGCGCCTGAAATGCTGCAGCGCACCGGCAAGGCCCGGGTGTTCGAAAGTGAAAATGATGCGGCTGCAGCTATTCTGCAGCGCCGGATTCAAGCCGGGGACGTGGTGGTGGTTCGCTACGAAGGTCCTAAGGGAGGACCCGGTATGCAGGAAATGCTCACTCCGACAGCGGCCATCGTCGGCATGGGATTGGACAAGGACGTGGCCCTCATAACCGACGGACGCTTCAGCGGTGGCACTAAAGGCGCCGCTATCGGCCACATATCACCAGAAGCGGCCGCTGGGGGACCCATTGCTTTGGTTGAGGAAGGAGATCAGATTCGAATTGATATTCCCAACAAAAAGATTGAGCTCCTGGTCGATGAAGCGACGCTCACTAAACGGCGTGATCAATGGCGTGCGCCTCAGCCGCGCGTTCAGGAAGGTTATCTTGCCCGCTACGCTCGACTAGTGTCTTCGGGGGCGCAGGGCGCAATCCTGAAGTAGACCACAGGCAGCGGTCTGCCTCTGGTCAACGCCAAACTCAGGTCTTGGCAGGATGGGAGAGGAGAGCAGAGCAGTGGGATATGTGTTCAGCTGGCAAGATGCCCAATCATATGAAGATTGGATGCGTGAGCGCCTTGGCCGGCTGGCTATTAGCATCGAGCAGGAAACCATCCAGCGGATCTGGCTGGCCCGGCCCGGTCAACGCCTCCTGGAGGTTGGATGTGGCAGCGGCCTGTTTACCCAGTGGTTTGCCGAAAGGGGTTTCCAGGTCACGGGCCTGGACCCTTCCGTGCCCATGCTGAACCTGGCGCGGCTGCGCTTACCTGCTCGTGTGTCCCTGGAGCGCGGCTATGCCGAAGACCTGCCCTTTGCTGACAACAGCTTCGATGTGGTGGCCTTGATCACCACGCTGGAATTTGTCGAAGATCCTGTGCGGGCACTGCGAGAAGCCTGTAGAGTTGCCCGCGAGCAAGTTCTCCTGGGGGTCCTGAACAAATACTCGCTCATCGCCTGGCAGCGCCGAGTGGAACGACTCTGGAAACCGGGCATTTACCGGTACGCCCGCTTCTTTGGAGTTGTTGAGCTGCAGCGCCTGATCCGAGAAGCCCTCAACGGTCCTGTCCCAATTCAATGGCGTACCTGCTTGGCTTTCCCATTATGGACGCTGAACATCTTGAAGACACTGGAAAGGTCTCCTCATTTTCAGTGGCATCCCCTGGGGCATTTCATCGCCATGGTAGTCGATCTGCAATATATCTTGCGAACCATCCAACAGCCGCTATTCCAACAGATTCCAACGGGACTGGGAGCATCGCAGCCGCATCCAACCGGCTGGCGAGTCATGAGGCGAGAACGCCAGGATCAACGTCCCTGTGCCAATCTTTGAAACCTCGTGGGGTGAGCCTTTCCACGTAACACAGCAAGAACCTCATAAGAAGGCCGCCCGTCCGGGAAAACCTGACCCCAAACACTTGCCGGATTGGTACCTTCACTCCCAAACTTCAGGAGAGCTCCATGAAGGAAGCCATGTTCTATCGTCAAGGAAAGGACCAGGAGGTCCACTGCTTCCTTTGCAATCATCGCTGCCACATCAAACCTGGCCGCCTGGGGATTTGCGGGGTTCGGCAGAATCGCGACGGCAGCCTGTGGAGTTTGGTCTATGGTCGTCTCATCGCCGAACACATAGACCCGATCGAGAAGAAGCCCCTGTACCATTTCTTGCCTGGCACGCGCAGCTATTCCATAGCTACCATGGGCTGCAATTTCCGCTGCACGTTCTGTCAGAATGCGGACATTTCCCAGAATCCTCGAGAATCTGGCGAGATCTTCGGATCCACGATTGATCCGGAACGGGTTGTGGCTGAAGCCAAGCTAGCGACGTGCGCTACCATATCCTACACCTACACCGAACCGACGATCTTCATGGAATACGCTCTTGACGTAGCACGACTGGCCCAAGCCGAGGGCATTCGCAATGTGTTTGTGAGCAACGGGTATATGAGCGAAGAAGCCCTGGAAACCGTGTCCCCCTATTTAGATGCCGCCAATGTGGATCTAAAGGCCTTCACTGAAGATTTCTACATCAAACAATGCGGCGCCCGGCTGGAACCTGTGCTCAATACCTTGAAGCGGATGAAACAGTTGGGGGTTTGGCTCGAAGTGACCACGCTGTTAATCCCTGGCCTCAATGATAGTCGGGAAGAATTGACCGAATTGGCCCAGTTCCTTGCCGGCCTAGGACGTGATATCCCTTGGCATGTGAGCCGGTTTCACCCCACCTATCGGATGACCGATCGCCCCGTCACTCCGGTAAAATCGCTGCACACAGCCCGCGATATTGGTCTTGAGGCTGGCCTTCAGTACGTTTATTTGGGGAATGTCCCCGGCGATAACGGTGAGAACACTTACTGTCCTCGGTGCCAAACCTTGTTACTGGAGCGCTTTGGCTTTACCACAACGCAGAGAGGGGTTCATGGCGGCAGTTGTTCACAATGCGGCATGGTTGTGGCCGGCGTGGGGATACCATGAACCGTGCGGATCGCCGATCTCTGCTGCTGCAGGTATTTGAAACCCTGCTGCAGGTCTATGGTCCACAGCATTGGTGGCCAGCTGAAACACCTTTCGAGGTCATCGTGGGAGCGATTCTGACCCAGAATACGGCTTGGAAGAATGTGGAGAAAGCCATGAACGCTCTTCGAAACAATGGCCTGCTGAGCTTCCCGGGGTTGCTGCACCTCCCCATAGCAGACCTGGCCCCAGTGATACGTTCCTCCGGCTACTACAACCAGAAAGCCACCAAGCTCAAGACGTTCTGTAGCTATGTGGGCAATCATTGGGCAGGAGATCTGGAAGCGTTTCTAGAACAAGACATGCCCCAACTCCGTAGTGAACTGATGCAACTGCGTGGTATCGGACCTGAGACCGCCGACAGCATTGTCCTCTATGCCGCCGAACGGCCTTCCTTTGTGGTTGATGTCTATACGCACCGGGTACTCTCACGCCACGGTTGGGTACCTGAGCAACTGACTTATGACGATTTGCGAGGCTTCTTCATGGATTGCCTCCCCCGTGATGTTTCGCTATTTAAGGAATACCATGCTTTGCTTGTACGGGTCGGACATCTCCACTGCCGCCGCCAACCAGTATGTGCCGGGTGTCCTCTCGAAACCTTTAGACCGTCGGAACCCCATTGACCATTTGGCATGGATATTCTTTGAATTGGGCCGGATGGTCCACAACTCCGGCGGGCCACCCTCACACGCAGGTAAAACCGGCAAGCCCGGTTTTGACAAGCATCCTTGGCCAGGCTGTTTCATGTGACCATCCTCTCGGACATGCAATACACCCCGTTACCTAACCGATGATGGGATACTTCTCGGAGACAGGGAATCCTCATGAGACTTGACCGCCCAACCACCCTGCTTGCCAATCCTTTCTTACCCGTTTGTCTGGCTAAGACGGAGGAATCAGCACGATATCGGCAACCCTTGTCAGATTCGGAGTGGCAGACGATTTGCCGGCACATTGGCGGGCAAATGCGTCAGTTGGATCAAGAGCAGGTGCAGTGGTTGGCCGAACAGATCCATCAGGGTATCCTCTGGTTGGACCAAACCATGACAGAATACTGCCAGTTGACCTGCCCTTCATGCAAAGATCCTTGCTGTACAGGGAGAGAGATCTTCTTCAATCAGGCGGACCTTCTCTATCTAACGGCACACAACAGCATGCCGCTACCTATCGGGCAAACCCGTTCGAAGGCTTCCGCCCCCTGCCGCTACCTTAGTTTACAAGGCTGCATTCTGCCAAGGCCGCAAAGACCTTATATATGCGTGTGGTTCTTGTGCGAGCCGCAGATGGAACTTTTCAACGTTACTCCACCCTCATACCAGCGTCAGGTTATCAAGACCTTTCAGCACATTCGTACCTGTCGCTTGCGGCTCGAAGCTCTATACGAAGAACGATTCCAGCATGGATGAGGGGATTGCTTGGTGTGGCACAGCAAAAAACGAAACGCCGCAGATCAGCGTGTTCAAAAATCACGCTCGAACCATGCGGCGCTCGAGAGCACACTATACCGGTAGTTGGTTGGTGGAATTCTGCACAGCTGTAGGCTGTGCTCTTGCTTTGCTGCTGCAAGCCCCCGGTGCTATTCAGAGGCTGGCTTTTTGCGGGGCCTTCTAGATGGTGCCGCCGAAGTAGCGGACGCCTTAGACGCCTGGCTCGCCTTCTCGCGGCTGCGTTTTTCAATGTACTCCTTTAGCTTCTGTGGAAGCCCGCGCTCTTTTGCTGACTTGCTCCGGGATGCAGTTAGATTCTTGGCCGTCAACGGCTGCTTCAAGGGGAAACCCCATTTCCGCTTGTATTCACGCGGCGTGAGCTGATGGGAACGGAGGTGGTTGGCAGTCAGCTGCTTGAACTCGGCACCGCATTCCAAGCAAACCACTTTATTTCTTTGGATTGATTTGGCCGGTTCCGGCAACTGCGGAGCGCTCTCCTCTACCTTCTCAACAGGCGCTGCGGCAGAATCCACCGACTTCCCTTCCTGCTCAGCTTGCTGCATCTTGACAAGCGTGTTGTAGGTGCGCATAAGCGCTGCTTCCACTTCTTCGGCTGACATCCTGGCATTTGCGGCCTGCGCCTGCACCAAATCAGCCGCAATCTCAAGCAATTTCTTATTCATAGTGCCCTCCTCTTGAGTTCTCTGCAAGCGTCCACATTACCACTAAAGCTAATAAGATCCATGATAACAACCACATACAGCAACTTCATCAAGTGTACCACCGCGACACAAAGACCCTCATACCAATCTCCTCAACAGATAGTCCGATCTATGCTCACAACCCACAAGAGCACTCCCGCAAAAGATGAAAGATGCACTGTGATGCACCATACGGCCACCTAAATGTGAGGCCGTGGGTGCAAACCAAGGTGCCCCTCGACTCAAGATTGCATCGCCAGCGGGATAGTCTTAAGCGGGATAAATCGATACTCGTGAGCGAACGTCTTTCAGCAAGACTACCGTCTCACAGAAGCTGACCAAGACAACCCTATCAAGACATGCTCATGCACCAGCCTGGGTTGCCCGTTGGATCTGGCCGATTACATCAATGCAGTTTTGAAAACTAGTATAAAATTGGTAAGTTTGCAAGAGCTATTTTGAGAGCACGTCGATTTCTATCACACGAGTCAAACGTTGGATGATCGATTCCATTCTGTAGGATCATGCACAGGCAGAATTCGTACTTCGGTATCAAGGGACCCAGCGCTAATCCAAGACCCAAACTACTGCAAAACAACCATCAATAAAGGACAGAAAGACCCGGAGGTTAATAGGAGGTCGTGTGATCCAGATCAATCCCCTGATAATCGATCTTCAACCAGGCAGAACAGCCTGTTTTCGGTTTTCATCGCCGCCAGATCGAGTCTACGTGGATATGCATGTTGTTGAGTATCAATAAGGGCAGGCCGACTGTGCCTTCACGAAATATCCGGACCTCTGGTTCTGGGTCACTTTGTTCGGCTGACTGATGGTATTGTGAGGCAACATCCCTATACCCCTGACCTCGTTGTCAGTAAGTGCAGCGCCACACAGATACGCGTTCGAGACTAGGCAGAGATCAAATACAGGGGTTGGTTAGGCGCGTCTTTTTGCGCCGTAATCCACCGAAAGACCACGTTGGGTTGCGCTGCTGCTAACCCAACCTGCACTCCTTCGGCCAGCTTATTATGTGGTTGCGTACTAAGGTGGTTCCCTGTCTGATTTGCCCCGAACAACCTATACCAAAACCTATCCGCAAGTTCTCCATGTTTGACAAAAAACATTGATTCTGGAACAGCGACAGACAGGTTAAGGTGTTTCAGTCTTCCTCCGTGGCAGACAGGACATGAATACGGGAGCTACAGTAGGGTGGGCCACATGATTGCCTCGATCGGGCAATGGTCTGATATGCTTGGTTTTCACACTCGCTGTCAGCTTCGCAGGAAGACAGCATCCTGCTGAAGGCTGTTTGGAGGAGCCGGCAGTCCTTCAATTCGCCCATCATTCATGGACCACTGACCTGCCGGCTCACTACTCGTCATTGTGCCGAAATCTTTATATCGGCTTTGGACTTTAGTCCGTCGATGAACTTGCTCACCTGATCCGTAGTCTTTTCTTGCTTCAGGTATTGAGCGATTCTATCCTTTGATTCCTCGAAAGTGAGCGTTCCTGGCGCCTTTTTCTCGGTCACTTTGATGATGTGGTAACCGAACTGCGTCTCCACAATGTCACTCAACTCACCGGGCTTGAGTGTAAATGCCTTTTCTTCAAAAGCCGGCACCATTTGACCACGAGGAAAAAAGCCCAAATCACCTCCACGGGGAGCACTCGGGCAATCCGAAGACTGCTTGGCAAGTTCGGCAAAATCCTCGCCTTTCTTGAGGCGTTGTTGCAGGTCGGTCAGTTCCTTTTTGGCTTTGGCTTTGTCGGCTTCGCTGGCCTTGGCGTCAGCCTTTTTCAGAATGTGACTGGCTCTCACCTGCTCAGGCATTTTGAAGTCTTCCGGATGCTCGTCATAGTATTTTTTCACTTCCGAATCAGTTACCGTCACTTCTGGAACGATCGTCTGATCAATGAGTTTCTTCATAGCCAGTTGCCGGCTCACTTGTTTGCGAAGTTCCGCCTCGGTCACATTCATCCTCTGCAGTACCGCTTGATATTCGGATTCCGAAGGAAAACCCTTCTTGAGATCCCCAATCTTGTCATCGATCTCCTTCTCGGCGGCCTTCAATCCCCGACGCTGACTCTCCTGGTACACGACTTCCCGGCTAACCAGGCTGTCCAGCACCTCCTTGCGCAGCTCTTTCATTTGCTCGGGACTGATTTGCTGACCAGTAGCAGTCGCCTGCCGGGTAAATCGATCGGTCTCCTTTTGGACTTCTGCTTCGGTTATGCCAATCCCGTTGACCGAGGCTGCGTTCGCCTGTTTTGCCTCTTTGGCAACCGCGGGATCTTTCTTGCTAACTTTCTTATCCTCTGCTGCGAGGGCGACTCCAGAAATAAACAGCGCCCCAATCAAAAAGCCACGCAATACCACCCATCGCGCCTTGCTATTCATCGCACCAACTCCTCTTTACAGACTGCTGGGGTTGTCATTGCATGCAGATGGCTCGGGAGCGCCCAACATATCGAACACCCTTTCAGCCAACACCGCACTTGTTCGGAGCCAATAAAGGACAATGTAGACTCCGCACCACCATGGCTCTGCCTGTCACGACGCCCCGCCACTAGTGGAGGTACACCAAGGAACTCTCCACCGTGCCTCTCGCAGCTGGCTGGGCCGATAACCGAGGCCACAATACCAATGAGACCGTTTCTTCGCCTTTCGCGGGGTGTGGCGTAGGAAGTCATTGCATACGAGCTCTAGAAAAAAACCCACAAAGGACGCCCATGAGCCTTTGTGGGTTCGAAATCGGCTTCCTGCTGCGGCACTGTATCACATCATTGAACCTCGGGACATCGCCATAGCTTGTAAGTCCTGCCGAGAACAAAGTCAATCCCTGTTCTCGCCTTGTCCTACTCAGCCACCGCGGCGGGATTTTCCTGGAGATACCGGTCTCTTACTCGCAACAAGTAGATAGCTACTGGTCGGTAAGCAAGGTGCGCCCATTTCGCGAAAGGAACTTCAAGCACCAGCATGGGTACCGCGACCATCATGTGGATAATATACAGGATATAGGTCGGCATGGGCCAATCCAAGAGCCGGGTGAAATGAATGAAAATACCGGTCAGCGTTGTTGCTTGGAGTAGGATAAGGAACATCCAGTCGGTGGGATGAGAATTCTTGTAGGGCGGTTTGCTTTTCTTGAGACGGCCGATGATCGCGTAAGTAGTCCCGTACATGATGGCAAAGGTCGCATAGTAGCCGACCAGACGAATGGGATGCCACAGGGGATATTCAGGCCAACCGCGCTGGAATTTTAGCGATTCAATCGTGAGACCGTTGATCAAGACCACGACCATAAGGAACACCGATGCGTAGCCCGTCATGATCATTAGATGAACGAACCACTGCATACGGTCTTCACATTGCGAGAACCGCTTCTGGGTGACGACATGGACAAGCAATTCCTTGACTTCAGAAGCATATAGCTTGAGGGGAATCTTGAAGGTTAAGTCGCCCAGGATGGCTTTGATACAACGATAGACATTGCTCAGCAACAAGAATGATAAGATCGCCGCCATGCCCAAGTCGGCCAGCTCAATATTGTGGGAGGGCCATACCGAGTTGAGGTCTGGATGCACCATGTTCCAGTTGCTGAAACCGGTATTGAAAAGGAGCAGCCCAATACCCACCAGCAACGCTACGGCGCTGATGGCCATTATTTCGAACTTCTCCGAGGTATAAAACTTCCGAGCAAAACCGGTCCAGTCATAGAGCGATGTCAGGTAGCGGCGCATGACCATCATGGTCTCGCCTGGATCCGCACCTCGAGGACATTTGTCGGAACAGGTCCCGCAGTAGTAGCACAGCCAGGGTTCCGGTGAATGCAGGATCTTCTCCGTCAAACCCATCTGGGCATATCGCACCAACCGCCGTGGGAACGGATTCTCGGGTGTGGATAGCGGGCAAATGGCAGTGCAGTTGCCGCAGTTATAACACTTGCTGGCATCTTTTAAGCCAAAATGCTTCAGATCTTTCATGAGGTTTGGATCTACTTTGATGCTCATCCTTATGCCTCCCCGTTGTCTAACCTCCAAAATGGCAAACCATCCGCTGCTCGATCATGTTTGATCCCGCATAATTCCTAAACCAAGGGTTGCAAGGCGCCCGTGACCGAATCAGCCGAGTTACCGCTGAGAGCGCCTTGCAGCCTTTCGCTTTCCCCTAGAAGCCCTTGTATGGGTTTGGTCCGACCTCTTCCAGTCTGGCGGCAAAGTCATCGAGGATCTGCGGCAGCTTGGAGTAGTCAATGATGGAAAGGCTCTCGAAGAGCACCCGGTCCGATTCCAATTTCAGTCGATCCAACGTTTCCTTGACCTTGCTCAGCCGAATACTGGCCAACTCACTGCCTTTGATGAAATGGCACTGGTAGTTCTCACCATGCTGACAACCCAGCAACAGTATGCCATCGATTCCTTTGGCCAGTGCATCGGCGATGAACACCAGGTTTATCGACCCCAGACAGCGCATGGGGATGACCCGGATCCAGGGATTGTGCGTCATGCGTCTCAGGCCCACCATATCAAGGGCCGGATAGGCGTCGTTTTCGCACGCAAGCACCAAAATTCTGGGTTTCTCCTCGTCCTCTTCAGGAACTTCGATGGACTTGATCATGTCACCGATCATCGCCACGGAGTAGTTCTTGAAGGAAATGATCCTTTCCGGGCAAGCACCCATACAGACACCGCAACGGCGGCATCGGGTGGGCTGGGGCAGCGGATTGCCCTTTTCGTCCTCGTTGATCGCGCCAAACGGGCATTCCTCGGTACAACGCTTGCATTGCGTGCAACGCTGCATGAAGAATTCGGGATAGGTCAGGTCCCCTGCTCGTGGATGCACGGCGGCGCCACGCGCGGTCAGTTCCACGCACTGGATCGCCTTCATGGCCGCGCCGGCACCATCTTCGGCGGCACTGGCCGTACCCATGGGGCGACGCACGCAGCCAGCGGGGTAGATGCCGGTCCTGCGGCTCTCATAGGGAAAGCAGATGAAGTGGGAATCCGGGAACCCGTAGCTTAAGCCGGGAACTTCGGGACCCTGACGGTATTCCAGGTTGAGGATATCGGAGACCAGGATGGCGTCGGCCGGGACATCGCTTTCCTCTTCCGCAGCCCCTTCTTCCTTAGCCTTGGCCTTGAAATCCTCGCCGAAAGCCGTCCTCGGCACCATACCGGTAGCCAGCACCACCAGGTCCAGGTCTTCAATGAGCAGCGTCTCGTTGAGCAGCTCATCCTTGGCTTCCACACTGATCTGATTGCCGCTCACCCGTACCTCCGGATCTTGGCAGCGAACAAACAGAACACCCGATTCCTGGGCCTTGCGGTAGAAATCTTCGGCCTGCCCGGGAGTCCGCATTTCCTTGTAAATCACGAAAACGGCGGCCTCGGGATCCTGGTTCTTGACCTGGATGGCCTGCTTGAGGGCGGTCACACAGCAGATCGAGGAACAGTAGGGCAGGTGGTTGGGGTCGCGCTGGCCGGCGCACTGCAAGAAGGCCACGCCACGAGGCTCCTTGCCGTCACTCGGGCGAGTGATGTTCCCCGCTGATGCGATTTCCTCAAACATAGTGTTGGTAATCACATTGGGAGATGCCCCAAAACCCAACTTGGCATCCAACTGCGTCGGATCATAGGGCTCCCAGCCCGCCGCCATGACGATGGAGCCGATCTTGGCTTCCACCGAATTGCCGTTTTGAGCAATCGTAGCAGTGAACACGCCCGGGCCACCGGACGTTTTGGCCACCTTGGCGGAGGTATACACAGTAATGCCGGAATTGCTGGTAACCGCTTTGATCAAATCCTGAATATCGTTGGCCTTCAGTTCCTTATAGGGGAAGGTTGCCTTCTGGCTAACCTTGCGTCTGGAACCCACCCAGTTCCGCATCCTTCTCCACCAGAACGACCTTGCGGCCCGCATTGGCGGCTTCCAGCGCCGCCGACAGGCCGGTGAGACCGCCGCCAACCACCAGCACGTCCCTGGAGATTTCCTGTTCCGGCTTGTACGGCTCCGGCAGCTCCATCTGCTTCATCTTGGCACCGGCCATGCGCAGATAGTCCTCAGCCATCATCTGGGTGTCTTCGTCATTGGGCTTTTGCGTCCAAGCCAACTGTTCTCGAAGATTGACACGCTCCACGATACAGCCGTCGAAGTTGAACACATCATACATAACGCGCGGCGAACAAGCCCCGATGATGATGGTGTTAACGCCTTCGTTGGCCATGTCATCCTTGATGAGTTGAGCCCCTTCCTGACTACAAAGATTGGCGTGCGTCCGGCAGATAGCCGCCTTGGCTTCCTTGGTGGCCACCTTGCTCAGCGCCTCTATGTCCAGGGCATCACCGATGCCGCATCCACTGCAAAGATATGCTGCAATCTTTTTGTCCATTGAGTTACCTCCTTACGATGGATTGAATGGCTTTTAGCGCTGCAGCCGTGCCGTCTTGAACCGATTCCGAAACACCCACGGGAGTACGCGTACAGCCGGCGGCAAAAATGCCGGGCTTGGCTTTGAGCGACGCCACAAATCCATAATCGTCGTAGGGCACCGATGTGGGCAGCGGATTTTCCGCGGTGTTGGGCTGCATACCGGTCGCCAGCACCACCATGTCCACGGTGATTTCATGGAGTTTCTCGGAAGTGGTGTCTTCCACTCGCAGGATTAGGTTCTTGGTGGCTTCGTCCTGGTTAATCTGAGCGACCTTGCCCTTGAACAGGGTTAGGTTTTCATCGGCTTTGACCTTGACAAAGAAGTCCTCCAGGCGATCAGTGGCACGAATATCGATGAAGAAAATGGTGATCTTGGCATCAGGGTACTGTTCTCGGATGTAGGTGGTCTGCTTGAGTGAGGCCAGGCAGCAGATGCCGGAACAAAACGCCAGGTGATTCTGGTCGCGGGATCCGGCGCACTGGACGAAGGCAATGTTTTCAGGAGCTTGGCCGTCGGATGGCCTCAAGATCTTGCCCTGGGTCGGACCATTCCAGGCGGCAAGGCGCTCCATCATCACATTGGTGATAACGTTTGGGTGCTTTCCGAAACCGTAGGATTCCAGTTTGGCCGCGTCATAGGGCTTCCAACCGGTAGCCCAGACCACCGCGCCAACCTTCAGATCCACCGTTTTTGCAGCCATGTCCAATTCAATGGCATCATAGGGACAGGCTTCTTTGACTTTCTGCGCCTCAGCACTCTTCACCAGGGCGGGATCCAACACATAGCGCAAGGGAAAGGCCATATCATGGGGTAGATAGGCCGCCTTCATCTTGTCCATGTTGTAGTTGAACGGGTTATCGATCTCCATGGTACAAACTTCGCTACACTTCGCACAGCCAGTGCACTTTTCATTTACGTAACGCGGATTGATCTTGACAGTAACATCCAGATCGCCTTCGCCACCGCTGATGCGCTGCACTTCGGCCATGGTGAAGAAACGCACTCGTGGATTGCTCTTGATCCGACGGAAGTTGATTTCCAATCCACAGTAGGGCGGGCACAGCTTGGGGAAATAATGATGCAACTGGGCCACTCGTCCGCCCAGATACGGATTCTTTTCCACGAGATAGACGTCGTAGCCTGCTTCCGCCGCTTCTAGCGCGGCAGTGAGCCCGCTCATGCCGCCACCCACTACCAAAATGCTCTGACTCACCGTACCACCATTTGCCATGTTCATCCTCCTCGGCTATTTGAAATATGCCAACACACACACAGAAAGTTCGGGCGCTGCTTCCAGAGCATGACCCGTCATTCAGTTTGGCTGAAGCGAGATCCAAAGGGCCATTGATGGCTATCTTCAAGCCCCCGGTCATCCTATGTGCACATATACACAAAGAAAGCTGCCCCTGCAATAAAAAGATCAGCAAATTCGGCAGGATCTTTTGGCTTTGTATGGAGTTCAATAAGCTGATATAATTATTCAGTGAACAGGTTGCTCAGGTCGACGCACACAGGCGTGCACATCAGGTTCAGCTCTTTTTCCAACTTGAAAATTATGCGCAACTCCCTTATCTAGTCTTACGATGAGTGAAATTGTGAACAATGTTGCCCTGTAGTTGATTGCTCGGCCTTGGCGAACCGGTAACCGCAGAAGAATGATGGAATGGAGTGAGACGATGGATGAGAGACAAGAACAGAAGAAGAATTGGGTTGGATTGGCCGTCAAACTCGCCTTGTCACTGGCTGCCCTCTTTCCAGTGTACGCGTTGCTTTACCTGACTTTCCCCGCATCCATTCTGGCCTTCTACCTAGTTTCCGCAGTCATGTTTGCGGTGTTTACACCTTGGGAAGAACTGAAGAAGAGGTTTCTGGCCTGAACTGGAGGGTTGCATTGCCCATAGTACCTTCCCTGCCGCCTGAAAATGCGGAGGAGTCATGCTCTTAGGCCGACTCCCCGCATCTCTGTTTCATTAGAAGTAGACTGTCTTCTCAATTCTCCAAAGAGCCGGTCGGGCAACGCTGGAGCCATGGTGTTTGCCTGCCGGGCCGCATGAAGAACACTAAAGTCAGGGAATTTTACCCATGCAGGGAGAGGAGAACGATGATGGTCCTTCAGCCAGATTCGCTCCGCGAATTGACCGAACGCCCCACGCGTCCCGATTCACCAGTGTTGAGCATCTATCTCAACCTGGATCCGTCCGCCCCTACCAATCGGAGGGGTGGATACAGACTGGCGCTGGAAGAAATGCTCAAACAGATTGAAATACAGCTTGCCGAGGAGGAAAAACGACGACACTTCCAGGAAGACGCCGCCTGGACTCGCAAACAGATCGAGCTCGGCATGCCCAAAGGCCGAAGCTTGGTGCTGTTCTGTGATGTTTCTGAGGCGTTTCATTACCGCCAAGACCTGTCCATCCGAATGGCCAATCAGGTTTGGTATGGCGACGGCCCCTACACACGCCCGCTGGTACAGGCCATAAACGAGTACCAACGCTACGGCGTGGTCCTTGTGGACAAAGAGAATGCGCGGTTCTTTATTTTTACCATGCAGTCCATCGACGAATTGGATAAAGCCTTTCAGACCCCCGCAGTCAGGCATCGGCGCACAGCCGGATCAGATCACCTCCGTTCACAAATGACGCTGCAGCGGCGAGCGGCTACCTGGAGTGGGTGGTTTCTTAAGGAAGTGGCCGAGATCCTCGATGAAACCTTGTCCAGCCAGGCCATCCATGGTGTCATCCTCGCCGGCCAGGAAGACATCACCGCTGAACTACAGCGCCTGCTGCCCAAGGCTCTAGCAGCGCGAGTCGTGGGGACGGTGCGCATGCCCATCAATGCCAAAGCCCAAGAAGTCCTCGAGATATGCGGGCCTTTGGTGGAAGACCAGGAGCGAAAGATCGAGCGGCAACTGGTTGATGACCTCGTGACCATCGCCCATAAATCGCAACCCAAGCTGGAAAAGGCGGTAGCAGGCCTGGAGGCGACCCTCAATGCCATTAATCAGGCACGGGTATACCGCTTGGTTTGTCCTGCGGGACGCAAGGCCGCCGGCTGTGAATGCCCGAGTTGCGGGATCCTGCTCGACCATCCCCCACGCGATGGCCAATGTCCTTATTGCTCGAGCGCTTTGCTTGAAGTCGACGATATCATCTGGTTAGCCTCGGAACGGGTCTTGGCTATGGGCGGGAAGGTGGAAGAGATTCGCGACCAGGAAGCATGCGCCACGCTGGAAGCCGCCGGCAAGCTGGGAGCGTACCTGCGCTGAGTGGCTCGATACGCCGGGCAAAACCGATTAGGATTGAATCTTGTTTCTCGGCCCCCGGCAAGACCCACACGCCAAAGCCGTAGCTGAAATCTCATCTGGAAACACGTAAACCGTGAATAACCAAAGGCCGACTTGTTCCAGTCGGCCTTTGGTTGTCATCTGCCGATTGTCGGGCTTGCTCACCGTGCCCATCAACCGCATGAACAGCCGCATCCACAAGCAGACGGGCTGGGTTTGTCACCAATTTCCAGCACCTCAACAGCAAAGGTAAGATCTCTCCCTGCCAGCGGGTGGTTCAGATCTACGATCACCTTGTCAGCCCCCACATGTTGAACGGTACCGGGAACTTCGCCGCATTCGGGATTCTCCAGCATGATAATCTCCCCAACTTGCGGGCTAAAATCCTGCGGGAGGTCGGCGCGAGGGAATTCTTGCTTCAGGTTCTCGTCGCGCTCCCCGAAAGCTTCTGCCGCACTTACTGTGAAAGTCTTTTTTTCATTGGGGGCCATACCCATCAACGCATCGTCGAAGCCTTTAATAACCTGCCCAGCACCGACCTGAAGTTCAAAAGGTTTACAGCCTTGACTGGAATCAAAAACTTCTCCATCGCCAAAGGTGCCGGTGTAGTGCAGTTTGACAAAATGGCCCTTCTCAATACTCTTCATGAATATTCTCCTCAAAATCAGATTGGCATTTCATAAGGTTCCCCTCTTCAGGGGAAGCTAGTACCAGGTTCATACAATGTCAAGCAAGACGAAGATCTCTTTCCCCTTCAATTTATCGACATAAGTTGTTATGTTCCCGCCAGTCCTGCAAGTAACCAGGAGGGATGTTGCCTGTGGCGTAAAAACATTGAAGAGTTTCGAGGCGACACAGTCCATAAGCATGTGGCAGACAAGCGTTGAGACTGCGCCAAAAATTGAATCGGATCTTTCAAAAGGTTCGAATCTCGCGAGAGACGTAACAAAACGAGAGGGAATCGAAGAGTCATTATGAGGCAATTCAATAGAACAGCATTGATTACCGGTATCACAGGCCAGGATGGAGCATATCTGGTACGCTTCCTATTGGACAAAGGCTATTTGGTGCATGGGATCAAGAGGCGCGCATCTCTTTTCAATACCCAACGAATCGATGAGCTCTACCAGGATCCACACGAAGAAAACGTTCGGCTCTTCGTGCATTACGGCGACCTTACCGATGCCACCAACCTAATTCGCATTATTCAACAGACCCAACCCGATGAAATCTACAATTTGGCGGCCCAGAGCCACGTGGGGGTCTCTTTCGAATCCCCGGAATACACTGCCAATGTGGACGCTCTGGGTACGCTCCGGCTGCTGGAAGCTGTCCGCGTCTTGGGAATGGAGGAAAAGACCCGTTTCTATCAGGCATCCACTTCTGAACTCTACGGTAAGGTACAATCGATCCCCCAGAATGAAAAAACCCCCTTCTATCCGCGTTCCCCTTACGCCGTGGCCAAGCTCTATGGTTACTGGATCACAGTAAATTACCGTGAAGCCTATCGCATGTATGCCTGTAACGGGATTCTTTTCAACCATGAATCTCCAATGCGCGGCGAAACTTTTGTGACCCGCAAGATCACCAGGGCCGCCGCTCGAATCGCTCTGGGTCTGCAGCACCGGCTCTATTTGGGTAACCTGGATGCCAAGCGTGACTGGGGACATGCCCGCGACTATGTCCGAGCCCAATGGCTGGTTCTGCAACAGGAGGAACCGGATGATTATGTGATCGCCACCGGAAAGCAACATTCCGTCAAGGAGTTCTGTGAACGTGCCTTCCTGGAATTGGGCATCGATTTGGAATGGCGTGGTGAAGGTGTTTCACAACAGGGAGTCATAGCCTCTGTTAAGCCAACAGCCCTTCTTGATAGCCACGCCAGGCATTGTTCGACCAGAAACCCACTGGAACCGGGCAAAGCGATCATTCTGATCGACCCAATGTACTTTCGACCCACCGAGGTAGAAACACTGCTGGGGGATGCCGACAAAGCCCGCCGGAAACTGGGGTGGGAGCCGGAGATCAGCTTTGAAACCCTGGTGCATGAGATGGTTCAGCAAGACCTGCACGAGACCGTCCGCGAGGTTATTTGCCAGCGAAATGGTTTCACTCTGCCGGCAAGCTGTGAAGCCCATATGTGATGTGAAACACCTCTTGCGAACGCTAGGAGGTTCGTTCCAGAATCGACATCGGGGTGGAATACTCGGGAATCTGGTATACCACCCCTCCCCCGGCCCATCGCCCCGCCGCCTGCGCTGAATCTACCGTTTGAAAGCCGCCAGCCCCGGGAAGGTCGCGGAATCACCCAATTCGTCTTCTATTCGAAGCAAACGGTTGTATTTGGCCACCCGATCGGTGCGTGATAGTGACCCGGTCTTGATCTGGCCGGTCCCCGCCGCCACCGCCAGATCGGCAATGGTGGTGTCTTCCGTCTCCCCCGAACGATGGGAAACCACCGCCGTGTAACCAGCCTTGAAAGCCATGGTGATGGCTTCCAGGGTTTCGGTGACGGTGCCGATTTGGTTCAGCTTGATGAGGATGGAATTGGCCACGCCTTCGGCAATTCCCTTCTTGAGAATGCGGGTATTGGTTACAAAAACATCATCGCCAACGATTTGCAGCTTCTGCCCAAGCTTCCGGGTGATCGACCGCCAACCATCCCAGTCCTGTTCAGCCATACCATCTTCCAGGGAAATGAGCGGGTAACGACCTGCCCAAGCGCTGTAGAATTCGATCAGCTCGGGAGCGCTCTTTTGAGGCGGGGTTTCGGCTTCCAATTGGTATCGGCCAGCCTCGTAAAACTCGCTGGCCGCCGCATCCAGAGCGATGAAGATGTCCTTGCCGGGCTCATAACCCGCCACTTCGATGGCCTTCATTAGGACTTCCATGGCTTCTTCATTGGAGGTGAGGTTGGGTGCAAACCCTCCCTCATCACCAACCGCCGTATTGAGCCCCTTTGATTTCAGCACTTTTTTGAGATTGTGGAAGGTCTCCGCACCCATGCGCAAGGCCTCCCTGAAAGTGGATGCCCCGACCGGCACGATCATGAATTCCTGGATGTCCAGGTTATTGTCAGCATGGGCACCGCCATTGAGAACATTCATCATGGGCACAGGGATCACATGAGCAGATACGCCGCCCAGGTAACGGTAAAGAGGCATGCCGGCATCAGCGGCTGAGGCCTTGGCGACCGCCATGCTAACCGCCAGAAGAGCATTAGCGCCGAGGCGTCCTTTGTTCTCGGTGCCGTCCATGGCAATCAGCAGCCGGTCCAGACCCACCTGGTCCATTGCATCAAAACCGATCAGCTTCGGTCCGATTTCACTATTGATATGCCCCACTGCATTCAGCACCCCTTTGCCCAGATAGCGGTGCTTGTCGCCATCACGCAATTCCAGGGCCTCACGTGTGCCCGTGGATGCTCCCGAAGGCACGGCAGCCCGTCCATTGAAACCACTGTCCAAGAACACCTCGGCTTCCACTGTGGGGTTCCCACGGGAATCAAGGATTTCCCTCGCTCTTACAGCAATAATCTCGCTCATGACTATCTGTCTCCTTATCAGTTGGGTAAAAGGTCGGAATTGGACTGCTGCCGACTTTGTGGTCCTGTTGATCGTTAAGAAGCATCATCGCGTCAGGTGGACCCTCTGCCCTTCGTATACCGCAGGGCCGAATCCATCGATCGCCATCCTCAAACTCCTTTGCCTGCCTTTGCAGAAACAAGGGCGAAAACTGCGCTACACCACGGACTCAACAGAGAAGTAACCGGGCGCTGATGGGGCAAGTGATGATCCCGGGTCATGGGTCCAGCAACGGCAAAACCCGCGCGAGGCTAATCTGGCGCGGCGTGACATGGGCCTCCAAGGCGACAACTTGCACTCCCGCCGCAAGGGCTCGCAGGTAGTGCTCAGCGTACTTGGGGTCAATGTCGCCGGCCGGAGCAAAGGCGGAGGCGTCTTGCCGTTGCACGACATAAACCATGGCAGCTGCCTGTCCTTTGGCCACCAGGCTGGTCAGTTGCTGCAGATGCTTGACACCGCGCATCGTAGGAGCATCGGGAAACTGAGCTATTCCCTGACGCACCATGGTCACGTTTTTCACTTCCACATACAGCAAGCCCGAGGCACGCTCCAGCATCAAATCCAGACGCGTGTGCGGATCAATTCGCACTTCCCGCCGCACTCGCTGCACCCCGTGGAAGAGGGGCAACACCTGGTTTCCCGCCGCCTGATGGACAAGAACGTTGGGAATGAGTGTGTTGACGCCCACCCAGTTGCCGTTCACCAGAATCATCTCCCAGGTCAGGGGGGTGCGCCGTCCCGGTGCCGGTCGTAGTGAGCAGTAAACCGGCGCGTGCGGTTCCAGGCAGCCCAGCATAGATCCGGAATTGGGGCAATGCGCAGTCACCACGCGGCCATCTTCTAAGGCAACGTCCGCCAAGAATCGCTGGTAGCGCCTTAATAGCCGCCCCGCCACCAGCGGTGGCGAGAACACGTACCGAACATCAGCCAGCGGTGAACGTATTGGCTGCAAGTTTTCCATGAAGACTCACGAAGACCGAATGCAAGAACATAATCCATTTGCGTTCGATCACTTTATGATGAAATCTTGACAAGGTCAATTGCCTGCCGCATGTGAGCCGGCGCTTGGGGCATCCTTGGCAAAGAATCCGGGGTATGCTATAGGGGCATGGTATGAAGCACGGTTCGTGAAGCGGCTGAACCGATCGCCGTCTCCGAGAAATGAGTAAGGCTTGCACCAGTTCCGGCATACAGGAGCCGAGGTAACCGGGTGCTCCCGCCCTCCCTGACGAGGATATCCCATGATTGATCGTTACACACGCCCGGAAATGGGCAGGATTTGGACCCTGGAAAACAAGTACCGCAAGTGGTTGGATGTGGAAATCGCGGTATGCGAAACACAGGCGGAGCGCGGCGTGATACCCGCGGACGCCATGGCGGACATCCGTTCCAGAGCCGCTTTCGACGTGAAGCGTATTGAGGAAATCGAGCAGGAAACCCACCATGATGTCATCGCGTTTCTCACTAATGTGGCCGAATACGTGGGACCAGCGGCCCGCTTCATCCATGAAGGGATGACCTCCTCGGACGTACTGGATACTGCCCTGGCGCTCCAGCTCAATGAGGCTTGCGAGCTGCTACTGGCTGACCTGGACCGGTTGCTGGAAGTCCTCAAGCGACGTGCCTACGAATTCAAAGACACCGTGATGATCGGTCGTTCCCATGGCATCCACGCCGAACCCATCACCTTCGGCCTCAAACTCGCATTGTGGCATGCAGAAATGAAACGTCATCAGGAGCGCTTGCTGCATGCTCGAGACACCGTCCGGGTGGGTAAGATCTCCGGAGCCGTGGGGACCTATGCCAACATCGATCCCGCAACCGAGAAGCGCGCATGCCAAATGCTGGGATTGCAGCCTGACCCTATCAGCAACCAGATCATCCAGCGCGACCGCCACGCCGAGTTCTTTAGCACCCTGGCGCTGGTCGGATGTTCGGTTGAAAAGATCGCCGTGGAAATCCGCCATCTGCAGAGGACCGAAGTACGCGAGGCTGAAGAGTTCTTCTCTGCGGGTCAGAAAGGGTCTTCGGCCATGCCCCACAAACGCAACCCCATCGCCAGCGAAAACCTCTCCGGCCTGGCGCGGGTACTCCGCGGCAACGCCCTGGCCGCCATGGAAAATGTTGCTCTGTGGCACGAACGCGATATCAGCCATTCCTCAGTGGAACGCATCATCGCTCCGGATTCCACCATTTTGCTGGATTACATGCTGGCACGTCTGACCCGTGTGCTGGAGCGACTTACCGTTTATCCGGAAAACATGCATCGCAATCTAGAACTCACGGGTGGGCTTTTCTTTTCTCAGCAGATCATGTTAGCGCTAACACGCAAAGGATTGAGTCGCGAAGATGCCTACCGACTGGTACAGCGCAACGCCATGCGCGCTTGGAGCGAAGGTTCCCAATTGCAGGAACTGCTGCCACTGGATCCAGAGGTTGCCCAGCATCTCAGCACCAGTGACGTTGCCGCCCTCTTCGACCTGAACTATCACCTCAAGCATGTCCATACCATTTTCACCCAGGTTTTTGGGGATAGATAGGCCAGATCCGACCAAACCGGCTGCCGGATTTGGGGATTAGTCAGCACAGCGAAGCCCCTTACCCTTTGCGGAACCTTTTTGAAGTCCCCCTTTGAAAAAAGGATTTTGGAGGATTTGGCCATGGGCGGCACGAGGAATCCTCCCTTGTCCCCCTTTCGACAAAGGGGGGAATAGAAGCCAGGCGGAACTGGTCGGAACCCTCCTAATGCCTACCGAACGATATCGTCTTCCCGAGCTCCTGGCCCCGGCGGGTAATGTGGAGAGCTTCTTCGCGGCCCTGGAAAACGGCGCAGACGCTGTCTATCTGGGTCTCAAACAGTTTAGTGCGCGGGCTTCCGCAGCCAATTTCAGCCTCAAGGAACTCTCCCATCTGCTCCCCTTTGCCCAGCAGCGGCAGGTGTCGGTCTATGTGGCACTCAACAGTCTGGTCACCAGTCCCGAATTCCCTGCCCTGCTGGATGTGCTCCAAGCGCTTTCAGACCTGCGCGTGGACGGGATCATCGCCCAAGATCCCGGTATTTTTTTTGTGGCCCGGCATCAGTTTCCCGCATTGAAGCTTCATGCCAGCACTCTGGCCGCAGTTCACAACTCCGCCGGCGTGCATCAGATGGAACACCTGGGAGCCCAGCGCGTGGTTCTGGCTCGTGAGTTGTCTCTGGAGGAAATCAACGACATTGCTCGAAAGACCCAACTCGAACTCGAGATCTTCGTTCACGGCGCCCTCTGTTTTTCCTACTCCGGGCTGTGCCTGGCCAGCAGTTTTCGAGGCGGTCACAGCGGTCTCCAGGGTCGCTGTGTGCAGCCCTGCCGCCTGCGCTTTCAACAAGGGCGAAAGGCCGGATACTTCCTCTCCTGCAACGATTTTTGCGCTCTTTCTTTCCTGCCCAAGCTCAAAAATATGCGGCTATCGGCGCTGAAAATAGAAGGCCGCATGAAACCAGCCGAATACGTGGCCGTGGTGGTACAGGCTTATCGCCGCGTACTGGACGCTTCTCCGGATGAAGAGCGGGAGGTCATTGCCGAAGCCCACGAATGGTTGTTACGTGCCCCTGCTAGGCGGCTTACGAGCGGCTTCCTCAGCGATGACCCGGCCGGTGAAATCCTCACGCCGCATCGCTCGGGATCCAGTGGCCTGTGGGTGGGCACCATCAAGCAGGCCGGGGAGGGTTCGATGACGGTGGCACTGCGCCATACCGTCAGTGGCGGTGATCGCCTGCGGGTGGAATCCGCGGAAGGCAAGGAGAAGGAAGCCTTCACCGTAGGTGAGATTCGATCCTTAAAAGGGGCCTCACTTTCCACGGCAAACCCCGGAGCAGCCGTGCAACTCACTGTCCGGGGCTTGTTTCAACACGGTGAACGGCTCTTCAGGGTCGCCAGCAAGAGCGACAGGCCATGGAAGGCTCCCGCCACGCTATGGCGCCAGGTATATGCGGAAGTGCCCGACGGACGCCCGTTTGCGCAACGCTTTGCCCAACAGGCTCATCTGACTTCGGTTTGGCCTGCCGCCATCCGCTCCTCCCAGAGGGTCAACGAGACTCTCATCGTTAAGATCAGTCGCGCTCAAGATCTCCCTCAAGCTTTCCAGTCCCCGGCCGAATGGGTAGTGCTTGCCGCCACCAAGGCCAACCTGGAACGACTTTCCAGACAGAAACTGATTCCAGCTCAGAAACAGCGATTCATCTGGTCGCTACCAACGATCCTATTGGAAAAAGACCTGGACTACTATCGCCCGGCAGTACTCTGGTATCTGGAACGGGGTTTCCGTCATTGGGAAGTGAACAATTGGGGACACCTTGGTTTTTTTGGTGAACGCGACCGAGTGGAACTTATCGCAGGAGCCCGTCTCAATGTCCGTAATCCCGCGGCCCTGGCCGGTGTGGCCGAAGCCGGCTGTAAGTGGGCCGAACTCTCCCTGGAGATTACCCGCCAGGAATTGTTGGAACTTCCCCGTGGGTTGCTGGGGGCTGTGCCCATCGTGACCGTTTATGCTTGGCCGGCCCTGTTCACATCGCGGCTTCCGGTCAGGATTCAGGAGGATCGACCATTTTTCACCGCCCGCCAGGATGCCTATTTCGTGCGCACTGAGAAACAGCTTACCCGCATTTACGCCGACCGCCCGGTAAGCTGGCTGGCCCAATTGCCAACGCTGCGCGCTTACGGCTATCGTTTCTTTTTGATGGATATGAGCGAAGGACCAAACCCACCCATGAAGGATTGGGAACGGCTGCTGAGCGGCTTCAAGCGTGGCCGAGCCGATGAACCCTATTCACTTTTCAACTTTGACCGCGAACCGGTGAAGCAAAAACACAAATAAGGACTGATCATGGCGCCCTTTGTTCATTTGCACGTCCACACTCAATACAGCCTGCTGGATGGTGCCATTCGGCTGTCCGATCTGCTGGAGACGGCCCGCAGTCACCAGATGCCGGCCGTTGCCATCACCGACCACGGCAATATGTTTGGTGCCCTCGAGTTCTACCAGAAATGTGCCAAGGCGGGGATCAAACCCATAGTCGGCTGCGAAGTGTACCTGGCCCCCAAGAGCCGTTTTGATCGACAGGCAGAGTCCGGTGGTAGCAACGGCGAGCAGGATCGCAACTACCACCTGCTACTCCTGGCCAGGGACCACGAAGGCTACAAGAATCTGATGAAACTGGTCTCACGGGCCTATCTGGAAGGCTTCTATTACAAACCGCGGCTGGATAAGCAACTGCTGAGAGAATTTTGCGGCGGCCTCATCGGGCTGTCCGCCTGTCTCAAGGGTGAGATCGCTGCTTTCCTGCTGCGTCGTCAGGAAGAAAGCGCGCGTAAAGCGGCGCTGGAATACGCGGAAATCCTTGGCGATGGCAACTTTTATCTGGAACTCCAAGCCAATGGCATCCCCGAACAGGCCGTCGTCAATGACGGGCTTATCCGGCTGGCCCGCGAAACAGGGTTGCCGCTGGTGGCCACCAACGACTGTCATTACCTGCGGCGCAGTGACGCTCGCGCTCACGAGATTCTACTCTGCATCCAAACCGGCAAGACCGTGCTGGATGAACGGCGCATGCGCTTTCACACCGATCAACTGTATTTCAAGTCCCCCGATGAAATGGCCCGCGAATTCGCTCACGTCCCAGAGGCTCTCACCAACACACTGGTCATTGCCGACAGGTGCCAGCTGGAAATCGAGCTGGGAACGTACCATTTTCCGGTATTTCCGCTGGAAGGTGGCGAGACCATCGAGGTATGTTTCGCCCGCACGGCCTGGGACGGCCTGCACAAACGCATGGAGCAACTGGCCCGCCTCCGCGGTGCCATGGATGCCACCCAACGACAATCCTATGAAGAGCGGTTACGCTACGAGATTGAAGTCATCCAGAAGGTGGGGTTTGCTGCCTATTTTCTTATTGTCGCGGATTTCATCAACTATGCCAAGAACCGTGGCATTCCTGTGGGGCCGGGCCGCGGTTCCGCCGCTGGAAGTCTGGTGGCTTACGCGATGGCGATCACCGACCTTGACCCCATCGAGCATGGACTCATTTTTGAACGTTTCCTCAACGCCGAACGCATTAGCATGCCGGATATCGACGTGGATTTTTGTATCCACGGACGTGAGGAAGTACTGCGCTACGTCAGTGAGAAGTACGGCAAAGAGAACGTGGCGCAGATCATCACCTTCGGCACCATGCAACCCAAAGCGGTGGTGCGGGACGTGGGACGCGCTCTGGCCATGCCCTACAACGAAGTTGACCGCATTGCCAAGCTCATTCCTGCCACACTCGGCATGACCTTGAAGAAGGCTTTCGAACTGGAACCACGGCTAGGCGAACTACAGCGCGATAATCCGCAGATCCAGGAGCTTTTCGAGAGTGCCCGGGTGTTGGAGGGACTCACCCGTCACGCTTCCACCCACGCCGCCGGCGTGGTTCTCGCCGATAAGCCGATCGTGGAATACATGCCGCTTTATCGAGGTCAGGACAACGAAGTCGTAACCCAATACTCCATGAAGTTCGTGGAAAGTGCAGGGCTTATCAAATTTGATTTTCTCGGACTTCGCAACCTTACCGTGATTAACAATGCGGTGCAGCTGATTCGCAAAAACCACGGTGTGGATCTGAACATGGTCGAACTGCCGCTGAGTCGATCCCGACACCTATGCACTCCTGGCACGGGCCGACACCATGGGCGTATTCCAACTGGAAAGCAATGGTATGCGCGGCTACCTGGAGCGGTTACGTCCCGAAACTTTCGCCGACATCGTGGCCATGGTGGCTCTTTACCGGCCGGGTCCCCTGGAAAGCGGGATGGTGGAGCACTACATCAACGGCAAACACGGCAAGATTGAAATCACCTACGATGTTGAGGAGCTTCGCTCCATCCTCGAACCCACCAATGGGGTGATCCTTTACCAGGAACAGGTCATGAACATCGCCAGCACCCTCGCCAGTTACACGCTCGGAGAAGCCGACATCCTCCGCAAGGCCATGGGTAAGAAGGACCCAACCACCATGGCCGCCCAGCGAGATCGGTTTGTGAAGGGAGCGAAACAAAACGGCATTGAACTTGCCAAAGCCAACCACATCTTCGATCAGATGGAGAAATTCGCCGGCTATGGCTTCAACAAGTCCCACAGCGCGGCCTACGCTTTGATCGCCTACCAGACCGCCTACCTGAAAGCGCACTACCCGTTGGAGTACATGGCGGCACTGCTCAACAGTTTCCTGAACAATACCGATCAAGTGGTGAAGTATATCAACGAATGCCGCGAGAAAAACCTTGAATTGCTACCGCCCGATGTCAACGCCGGCGAGAAGGACTTCACCGTAGTTGCAGGGAAGATCCGATTTGGTTTGGGAGCGGTAAGAAACGTAGGCGAAGCGGCCATAGAAGGGATCATCCGCAGCCGTGAAGAGCTGGGACCGTTTCGGTCATTCTATGATTTTGTCGAACGGGTGGACTCTCAGAAGGTGAACCGGCGCGTACTGGAGCAACTCATCAAATGCGGTGCCTTCGATACCTTGCACCCGCGGCGGGCTCAGGTATTTGCTGCCCTGGACGCAGCTTTGGAGAGGGCTCAGGCCGCGCAGCGTGATCGCCAGTCAGGTCAAGTCAACATGTTCGCGACGCTCCGCACGAAGAAGAAACAGGTCCAGGAACATCAGTTGGCAGACGTTCCCGATTGGGACGGACGCCAGACTTTGCTGTTTGAAAAGGAAAGCCTGGGGTTTTACCTTTCCGGCCACCCTCTGGATTCCTACCGCGATCAGATGGCTGCACTATGCACCACCGATACCCAGGGGATTACCGAAAAACCCGACGGGAGCGAAGTGGTCCTGTGCGGCATTCTTTCCACTATCAAGGAAGTGACCACCAAGAAGGGCGAACGCATGGCCTTCCTCAGTTTGGAAGACAAGGAGGGCGCCCGGGAAGTGGTCATGTTTCCCGAAGTGTTCGCACAGGCGAGGGATCTCCTGGCCGGAGATGAACCGCGGGTGGTCATGGGCACCGTTCAGCAAGACGATAAGGGAGCGAAGGTCCTCGCCAGCCGCATATTGGCTCTTGAGGAAGCCCAGGTGGAAACCGTAGAGATGGTTCATATCCGCCTCCACGCCGACCGTTTGGATTCCGACGCCATGGCCAGGCTCCGGCATTTGCTGGTTAGCAACCCGGGCGAGTGCAAAGCGCAGCTCCACCTGTTCGTGGGAGAGGACGCCGAGGCAGTGATTGCGCTAAGCCCCAAGCTGACGGTCAATCCATCGCCAACCTTTTTCCAGGAGATGGACCAGGTCTTCGGTCAAGATTCAGCCATGGCCACCTACAAAACCTGTGCGACCTGAATGAGGGGGCACATGAAATGATTGAAGAGTATCACTTCGGGAGCATGGCCATCGGCGGCAGCAGGTATCACGCCGACCTCAAAATCGTCGACGGCCGGGTGGTGACTGATTGGTGGCGGCAGCAGGCCCACGTTTTGGATGTGCTTGATGTGGAAGATATCCTGGCCGCAGGACCCAAGATTCTGATCGTGGGGATGGGCCAGCCGGGTATGATGCGGGTGGCTGATTCGTTGCGGGCCACGCTGGCGGCCCAAGGCATTGGGCTTACTGAAGAGCCTACTGCCAGAGCGGTACAATCCTTCAACCGACTATGCCTGGAAGGTAAGCGAGTCGCAGCCGCATTTCATCTGACCTGTTAGCCAGGCCCGACGCGAAGATGCCCGAGCAGTCGGAAGGATACTCATGAACACCACAGTGCTTTTCATTGAAACCCGCGGTGCAGACAAGCGAATGGCTTTGTGTCAGCAGGTGGAACGGTTTTACGAGGAAGGCCGGCGCGTAGTGGTGGTGACCGATTCGACCTTGGCGGCCCAACATCTGGACCAGATGCTCTGGACGTTTTCCCAGCCGAGCTTCATCCCCCACCGTGTGGTGACGGGACCACTGGAGATGCCGATTATTGAACCCGTCATTATTGTTCCCAGTCCCCTGGCGATACCTGGTTATGACGTGGTAGTCGCCGATTCAAGGGTGACTCTGGATTTTCTTCAGCATTTCAGCACCGCCATCCACTTCGTACTCACCGATGACCCCGACCAGCGTCAGGATAGCCGTCTGCTCTGGCAGGCGGCCCGCGATCAGGGTTTGGTTTTGCAGCACATCCCTCACGCACCCAGGAGCACACCCCGAAGCGACTAGCACAATGTGGTTGTCTGAGCAGCAACCGCTCCTCGACGATTCTCCCAGAAGCTTTGTTCCAGGTCTTCCAGGGTCAGGGCCTGCTCTTCCCACTGTGCGGTGAGGTCCTGAAGATTCCGCTGCAACCGACTGTATTCACGCTGCAACTCCCCAACGTCAGCTCCCGATTGATATGTTGCAGGATCCGCCAATTTCTCAGAGCAACTTGCCAGTTGCTCTTGAGTGTCCTCCAGTTCAGTTTCCAGCTGCTCCAGACGTATCTGCATGGGCTTTTTCAGACGGTGGAATTCAGTGCGCCATTCGGCTTCCTGGCGCTTACGCTCCTGGTCTTTGCGACTTGCCGTCGGCGTGCTGCCTTCAGTCCGTTGAGCAAGCCGCTCGCTCTCTGCTTTCAATTCACGGTCCGCCTCCAACCGCTGGCGCCAGATTTGTTGAAAGTCGCCATAGTTGCCCGGAAATACGTGAGTCACCGCATCTCGTACATAGACGATCTTGGTAGCAATGGCATCGATAAAGTGGCGGTCATGGCTGATAAAGCAGATGGTACCGTTGTAGGATTCCAGTGCCTCCTCGAACACATCCCGCGCCGGAATGTCCAAATGATTGGTGGGTTCATCCAACAACAGCAGATTGGGGCGTTGCATAAGGAGCTTGCATAAGGCCAGTCGCGCTTTTTCCCCACCACTCAACACCGCCACCCGCTTCTCAACATCATCGCCCCGAAACAGAAATGCCCCCAGGAGCCCACGAACTTGTGTCAGCTTCAGATCGCCAGCTACTCCGGAAACTTCCTGCATCACCGTTAGCGATTCATTAAGCTGTTCCATTTGGTGCTGAGCGTAGTAACCACAGACAACCTTATGCCCCAGACGAAGCTGTCCCTCGGAAGGCGATTCGAGGCCGGCCATCAGTTTGAGCAGCGTGCTTTTTCCAGCGCCATTGGGGCCGAGAATGGCAATGCGATCACCGCGTTCCACAACCAGATCCACGCCCTGATATACGGTCAGATCACCGTAGCGCTTGGCCACATCATGCATCTCCAGAACCCGTTTGCCACAGTGTGGCGGTTCTGGAAAAGCAAACTCGAAATTGATTTCGCCTCCTGGGGCTTGCAGCATCTCCATCCTGGCCATAAGCTTGAGTCGGCTTTGCGCCTGTCGAGCACGGTCTTTGCGATAGCGGTTGCGGGCAACAAACCGTTCCAACTGTTGGACGCGCTGCTGCTGATTTCTGAAAGAAGCCAGCTGGATTTCCTGACGGCGGGCCTTCTCTTCCAGATAGAAGTCATAGTTGCCGGCAAACTCCAGGAGACACCCCCGATCCAGTTCCAGAATTCGATTAACCAACCGATTGAGGAAGGTACGATCATGAGAGATGATGATCATGCATTGCCTGGAAGAAAGGAGATAATCTTCCATCCACAGCAATGAGTCCAGATCGAGATGATTGGTTGGTTCATCGAGGAGGAGCGCATCGGGAGCGGAAAGCAACAACCGAGCCAAGGCAAGCCGCATGGCCCAGCCACCGCTGAGGGCGCTTACCGGGGAATCCAGTTGTTTTTGGGAAAAGCCCAATCCCGCCAGAATCTGCCGCGCTCGCGATTCTAGATCATAACCTCCGAGGTGTTCATATTGCTCAAGAAGATGAGCATGTTGAAAGGCTAGCCGCCGGCTTCGCTCCGGTTCTTCTTCCATATCCAGGTTTTTCTGGACCTGAATGAGGGCTTCCTGGACCCGGCGGAGTCGCGCACTAATATCCAGCGCATACGCAAGTACGGTACTGCCACTGACACGAGCCACCTGCTGGGGTAAACCCGCAAGGACCAAATGCCTGGGGATGCTAACCACACCGCTATCAGGCTCCAGTTCACCCAAGAGGATCTGCATCAAAGTGGTCTTGCCGACACCGTTGCGTCCAATAAGCCCTACACGTTCGCCCTCTTGGAGGAAAAAGGAGACATCCTTGAAGATCTCAGTCTTACCGACGAACTTGCTGATCCCTTGGACACTGATCAACCGCTAAAAATCCTTTCATCAGCAAAGCACCCGGAACTGCCTAGAGAATTTGTTGGGCTTTGCTATCATCGTCGAATCCGCTTGCCTTGCCCTCGAACTGCCCAAAAGCTCGTAGCAAGATGAAAGGCAGTCTGTGTGCCAACTCGCTGGCAAATCACAGCGATGTCGGCGCCGCACACCACCTCACGGAAACATTTAGCTAGGGAGGACATGCAAAAATGCGTGGGGCGAGATGGGCTGGAGCATGCAATCTATTGCTGAAACCACACTAAAGATCTTAGGAGTCACAAATTCGGGGGAGATTTTCATTGGTCTTGCAACCCCGGTCTCGACACTTCCAGCTGTCATTGTGCACAGTATGAAGCAACGGCAGCCAGAAGCAGCTAAGACCGGGCTATTCAGCATCTTCGAGAATAGATCGTTTGGGATGCGTGCCCCTAAAAGACCCACTTCCCCTTGGAATACCGAAAGATCTCCGTAATAATGACTTCCTTTTCGCACTTGAAGGGACCTTTCTTGGCCAACTCGGGAGTATCCGCCCGGCTCAGGAAGGTCTGCTCTTCGTATTTCATCAACCCCACAAAGGGTGACATCTTATCTCCCGTGGCTTTGACTTCAGATCCTTCGGCCGGTACAATGAGGCGGTAGGTAGCGACATACTGTCCCTGCGGATCCTTTTCTACCTTGACATTGTGCTCACCGTAATCCCCATAGCCATGCACCTTCTTCATCCATTCCACCTTGAACACCTCAAAACTGCTCTGAGCCTGCTGGGCATCATCATCTGCAGCCCAACCGGTGTGGTCTTGGAAAACCAACAGGGCAAAACCCAAGACAACAACCCAGACCAATCTGTTGAGAGCGTATCCAGGGGTGCAGCTTGCCAAACCTTGCATCATGATGACTCCAATTGGCAGCCGGGTCCTGGCTGCAACAATGTTGTTTTCCAGCGAAAAGGGGAGCCGCAGGGCCTTTCAGACCCCGTGGCTCCCCTCCCCACGGTTATGTTAACTCATTGCAAGGCCTACTGTGTGACCTTGAGCTCCACGCGACGGTTGATAGCGCGGCCTTCATCGGTTGCATTGTCAGCCTTCGGCCGGCTCTTGCCGTAGCCAATGGTCTGCATGCGGTTCTTCTTGACACCCTTCTTGACGAAGTAGTCGTACACCGCCCTGGCTCGACGTTCGGAGAGTTTCTGGTTATAAGGCACGCTGCCGATTCCATCGCAGTGACCTTCGATGACGACACTGACCTCGGGCCGTTTCAGCAGGGTGGAGGCGCCTTCATCCAGCACCACTTTCCATTCCGGCTTGATGATGGCCTTGTCGAAATCAAAATGGATTCCGCGCAGAATCAGTATTTCTTCCTTTGCCTTTGTCAACGGAGCGCAGAAAACATCCATGACGAACTTTTCCAAAGCCGCCTTGTTCTGGAGCAACTCAGGACCACTCACCAAGATGCTGCAAGCATTCAGCTTGTTGATGTCGTCCAGAATCTTCTTACCCGCCGGTTGATCGGCAAAAGATACAATATGGATGCACAAGTTGCTGTACTTGCTGTAAAGCATACGGGCCTCGGCCACCGGATCCTTGCCAAGGTTGTGCATACCATCGGTGACGAGGATGACCGCAGTCTTGCCAGTGAGTTTCGCGAGCACCGCCGGATCTAACGAATCAAAACCCGGTCCCATGGGGGTCAAACGACCGAAGATCTCCTGCGAATCCTTGATGCTGGTGATCGCCTTGCCCATCTGAGCGCGATCATAGGGGGCAGGGGCCAACAACTGTTGGAAGGGGGCAAATAGACTAAGTCCACCATTGTACTTCAGTTGCGGGATCAGTTCATTCATCTGCCCAAGCAGTTGCTTGGCCATTCTCTCTTTAATAAAGGCGTGACCGCGGTAGACGTCCTTGCCTTCCCAAGTCATGTACATCGACCCGGACTGGTCCACGAAGAAAACGAAATTGTCGACCTTGGGTGAACACTTCTCCTGAGCCTGTGCCAGTCCCACACTCACGGTCAGACCCAGAACCACAGCCAAAACCAACACATAAAACTGCCTTTTCCTCATCGTTCGACCCTCCCATTGCTCGAGTTGATGTTCTACCACAAATGCTTCTGGACCTAACCGTAGTCACTCTACAAACGGCTTCCCTCTAACAAACCGTCTAATACCCCCCTTCTTGATGATTGTCCTCAAAGTGGTAATATTCGACCTGCGAGTACAACTGTTTGCTTTTAGGTCTTTATGATTGCACCACAACGAACGACTGTCTGGCCCAGCTACCAAACCGGAAATCCAAATTCGGAGCTTCAATGCACTCCATGTGCGGAACATTTTGGAATAGGCTTCGCACCCGTCATAATTTTCGCCGCTTACCGCTCGCAAATCGAATTGGCGGCGCAGCCCAAGACTACAGGGGCATCTCCATCTTTACTGTCTTTCGCCCGTGCTGTCAATGAGTTATAGAGGGCAAAAGACCATACGCAAGATCTTTTCTAAATACAACCTGCCATGCCCAGCCACCTCTTGCGACAGATCCATATATGTTGCGATAACAATGTCTTAAGAGGTGTCGATGGCATCCGTCCAACCGCGAATATCCTCATTCAATGCCAACCCAAGTATTCGATCTCCTTCACGGAATACCAATCGCTTAGCCACCAGATCATCGATGAAGTCCTCGATTTTTTTGGGAGAAAGCGGGTGGAACCGGCTACAAACAACTTCCAGGCTACGAACCGTGTCGCAATAGAGAAAAATCTCACGCGACTTTCCTTCAAAGCGAAAGATTTCCGCTTGGCTTCCGTCAACTGCTCTACGTCGAACAATCAGGAAACTGCCACCATCATTGTAACCCAACAAAGGAGCGCCAGTAAAGCTCAGCCTGGCAGCCTGATAGCGCCGTTTCCAAGATGCAACTTGCGGTCTTAGGGGCTGCCACAGCTTCCTTTGTCTGTTCCGATCTCCGCGATACTCTCTGATCATTAGGCGCAGTTGCTTGAGCACATCGGCAGGGAACCATGCCCGATACCAGGAGTGGTTTCTTATCTGACTCAAACCATAGGCGTCGGCTGCAAGATGTATTGGGCTACCTTCTGCCAGCCAGAACTGGACCACCTTAAGTGGCTGATAGCAGCTTACAAATTCCATGGCCTCCAAAGTCTCGGAAACATCTCGCGAATCACTACCGGGAAAGCCTACCAGAAGGTTGGAATGGTTGCGGATTCCAAAGGCTTCACACCACTTCATCATCTCGATGTTGTCAATCGTTTGAAGGCCTTTGTTCATCTTGGTCAGGAGGTTGGTGCTTAGGGCTTCGATCCCGATCTGCACCTGTTTCATGCCCGCCATACGCATTTCCCGGAAAGATTCTCGTGATAGCGGGCCGCGTATCTCCGCGAAGAGTTCCAAACCCAAATTGAGCCGCTGCAATTCCTTAAAGAGCGCCGAAGATCTGCCCCGGTTCAGGACATTGTCCACGAAGCAGAATCGCAAAACCCTGTGCTTGTGTGCCTGTAGCGCCAATTCCTGGGCCACTTGCCGGGGTTCCTTTGATCGGTAGTCCTGCCACTGGAGGTTTAAGTTGCAGAATTGGCATCCTCGCTCAGGATTCCGAGGCGTGACCTTGTGCCAGTAGCAACCTCGGCTGCCTTCGATGGGGAGCTGCCCAACCCAATGCCTCGATTCTGGGCGGCTTTTTAACTCAGCAAAATAATCAGAAAAGTCAGGAATCGGCAGTCCTGCTAGAGATGGTATCTGCATCCTTTCAAGCCCTTGGCTCACAGTCCCGCTCGAGCGTTGGACCAAACCCGGGATGGGCTCGCGGGGTTCAGTGGGGCCGTTCATCATTCTGGCCACCAGTGCCGCCAGGGGTTGTTCGCCTTCCCCGTCCACAACCATGTTGACGTCTGGAAACGCCCTGAGCAGACTCCGACCAAGCTCTCCGCACACCGAACTGCCTCCAATCACCACCGGGACATGGGGTGATCGCCGCTTCAATTCGCGAACAAGGTAGAGAGATGCCGTCAGCTGAGCCAGACAAACACTGATGCCAACCAGATCTACTTCGGCCAGTTGCTCAAAAATGCGGTCCCGTCGATGGATACTTACAATCTGCTGGCCCATGACTTTGAGATCGAGGGGATCAACCCCAAGCCTGCGACCGCCCAACCGGTCAACCAGGGCCTGCGCACGCGGCAACTGCTCAGGAAATAGCAACGGCGCATAGATGGATTCCGCCAACCAACTGCGTCCGGCGATATTCTGATAGAGTTCCAACCCCAGATTGCTAGCTATGGATACGTACGGGTGCAATGCTCGCACGCGAACCGCGCTCTGAAATTGCTGCACAAGGTAGGCTTTTAATACGGCAAGCTGTATCGAAGGGCGCTCTGCCAGCGGCCAGGGCATAGCCACTAACGCCACTTCAAAAGGCATCTAGAAAAGCCTCTTTACCCATACCAGACTCAGATCATTGTCATTGTCGTATTTGCAGAAGCGCTCCAAGACATTGGGGTCCAAAGATTGCTTCAGGTTCAACAGGCGGTCAAACTCCTTTTCCACGACTACATTGCAGAAATCCATGGGAACCGCCCGAATGAAACTCAACTCCTCCTCACTCCACATTTCCTCGGCGATATCACGGACTCCATTCTCCAAGGCCCGATTTCCACAGACTTTGTAACATGCCCCACAGTTGCAGCGGTGGATCGCATCAAAATCGGCTGGAATGGCGTGGCCATTTTCGCAAAACGGGCAAACAATTTGGGCTCTCATCAATTTTTACTTACTCCCAAGTCAAATAAAGGCAGAGGGGCCTCATCAAACCCCAGGGCCCCGACCAGTGTACCATTTCTGCCTCGGTCTTTCAGCCTTCCAGATCCACGATCATGTCGGCTTCATTCCCGCATACCGTGCATGTCCTGGTCTGCTTTTCCTTCTTCTTTAGGGTATCATCGGCTTCCCGAACTTCCACTAACTGGCAAGTGACCACCATTTCCGCTTCGTTCCCGCAATTGGTACAGGCGCACATTTCTCTCTTTTCAGTCATCTTTACCTACTCCTCAACTGATTTCCCGCAGTCGAATATCCCACTACCACCACAGCCACGAGTTCGCTTTGCGCTTCATTATATGAATGATTACCCTTGAAATCAAATGGGATCTTTGTCATACGAAAGACGCAAATGGAATGGCACAGGTTTGAACCAAGGTGACACGCACCCGCAGAACTGTTAGGAGTCCCGAGTCTTTTCACATCGCGCAAACCGGGGAACCATGACCAGACTAACACCACCAAACAAGGTTACATCCATTCTGGCCTTCTTGGACAGACACTATCCGGATGCTCGCTGCACCCTGGATTATCGAAATCCCTTGGAATTGCTTGTGGCCACTGTCCTTTCGGCGCAGTGCACGGATCAACGCGTCAATCAGGTGACTCCGGCCCTCTTCAAGAAATACCCGTCTGCAGCCAGTTACGCTCAGGCACCGCTGGAGGAATTGGAAACCGCGATCCGTTCAACCGGTTTCTACCGCAACAAAGCCAAGAACATCCAAGCTTGCTGCCGCGAGTTGCAGGAGAGATTCGCCGGGAAAATACCCGCTGAACTCGACATCCTGGTGCAACTTCCTGGAATCGGCCGCAAGACCGCCAACGTCATCCTTGGTAATGCCTTTCATATCCCCGGCGTCGTCGTTGACACCCACGTCGGCCGGGTCTCGCAACGGTTAGGGCTCACAAACCACGAGGATCCCGTCAAAATAGAGTACGATCTTATGGAATTGATTCCTCGCGAACGGTGGGTTACCTTTTCCCACCAATTGATCCTGCATGGACGCAAGATTTGCTCGGCCCGAAAACCGCTGTGCATTCAATGCCCGCTGAAGATGTTATGCGACTATGCGGCGCAGTCTCTCGTTTCGAGCTCAGGTGGAGACACCGCCAGTCCCCGGCAGGTCAAATCCAAGAATCGACGCTGACACCACCCTGACAAACCGTTTGTGACCACGGTCGACCCCCCTAGGCCGGAAGAACCGGTTGACGACACCATTTCTTTCATGATTTCGGATGGAACCGCTTCCACCAAAGAAGGCTGTAGGCACGTTCCATTCAGATTAAATTCCCTCTAAATACTTCCAGCGATTCCTTGGCGACCTGTATTCGCTCGCACCTCCCGCCCTGTTGCCATTCCACCGTCACCCATGAATCCGTCGGTGCGTCACAATACGCGGTAAGGATTCGTGCCGTCATCACAAGATCCTCATCGGGCACCATGGCCGATAGTGGCACCACGGCCAGCGGCCCGGGATAGTCTAACACCTGCAAACGGAGCCAGTCCGAACCGAGTAACACCTCGATCCTGGCATTGTCCGATTGGTTTCGTCCCACC
Source organism: uncultured delta proteobacterium (assembly GCA_963802715.1). Taxonomy (GTDB): domain Bacteria; phylum Desulfobacterota; class Syntrophobacteria; order Syntrophobacterales; family Syntrophobacteraceae; genus CAWDJT01. The sequence continues at coordinate 28,320 of CAWDJT010000035.1, read as the reverse complement.
ACACACTTGTTCCCGGATGGCAGGCGAAAGTGTCGGCCCCTTTGGAGTAGTTCCAGATCGCGGCGACTGGGGTGTTCACTTCTATCCAGGAGGTCTTTGAGTTTTCGAACGAAGCCTTTCTTGGTCAGAAGGCATCCTCCGGCCGGATTGGGGTACTCGTCAATCTGGTATCGCACGGCCAGGCCTATTTGTCGCTTGCGGGAACGCCCATGGATGTCCAGGAGGCGGTCGCGGTCCACTCGTCCATCCAGCTCGACCACAGTCGGGGGCAACAGCTTGGCGCTGAGCGGCCTAAGAATCAACCCTTCCATTCCCGAAAGCTTCTCCACGCTACGCATCGCATCGCGGCGCTGACTCATCGGACGCTGCCCCAAGACTTCGCCTGTAAACAGAAAATCCGCCCCCTCAGTCTTCATAAGCCGGCCAGCTTCTCGCAGCATCAGGCCGTGACAATCGATACAGGGATTCATATATCGTCCAAAACCGTAGCGGGGCTTCCTGAGCATCACCAGGTGGGGTTCCGTGATATCGACCACCTCAACCGGGATATCCGCCTTGCGGCCCGCTGCCAACGCCGACTCAGGCCCGAAGAACGGAGTAGCAAAGGTTACACCCAACAGATCCAGATCCTGTTCCTGAAGCACTTTTACCGCCAGAATGCTGTCCAATCCACCCGACAGAAGCCCTATCCCCTTGGTTTTTCTGTTCCTCGCCATTCCTGTCCCAGCAATATCCCTTTTTCCGCAACACATTTCAGACCAAATCAACATCCGCACTGCCGCTACGATATCCGGCCAGATCCAGGCTAACTTGAGCAAATCCCAGTTCGTTGAAGTATTCCACAAGTCGTTGCCTAATACCTGGTTCAAACATCAGAGGGAAATCCTCTGGATACAGTTCGATGCGGGCCATCAGGTCGTGGACTCGTACTCTAACCTGGGTACACCCCAACTCCAACAGAAATGCTTCAGCACGCTCTATCCGCTCCAGCAGTTCGCGTGTAAGTCCACAACCATAGGGAACCCGAGTTGCCAAGCAAGCCTGGGAGGGTTTGTTCCAATTGGGTAACCCCACCAAACGGCTCAATTCCCTAATGATCGGTTTGCTGAATCCCGCCAGTATGAGGGGACTGAGCACACCCAACTCGTGCGCGGCGCGGCGACCAGGGCGGTATTCAGAGAGGTCGTCGGCATTGGTCCCATCGAGAACGACAGAATACCCACGGTTCTTGGCAAAATCACTCAGCGCACTGACCATGGCACGTTTGCAGGCATAACAACGATTCCGGGAATTCCCGGCAACGTCATCATGGATCAGCACATCTACCTTCAATTCCTCGAGAGTAAGCTCCAATTGCCGCGCCGTCTCGCGCGCCTCTTGGCATTCCCGCCCGCTGGCCAGCGGCGTAACCATCAGAACCGGTAAGACATTCTTTAACAAAACCTTGGTGGCAAACCACACCAGAAAAGTGCTATCCACTCCACCAGAAAAGGCGATTGCCATGCGGTCATAAGGGGCCAGTTCAAGGCTCAGCGCCTGCCACTGGGGCTGGAGTGCCCGCGGTATTTGGAATCGTCCCGTAGCGTCATTCATGGTGGATTGCGAAAACCTTGTCTTCCAGATTCCTCGACAGGGGGTGAGACTGGCGCAGTTGGTGTCCGAGCAGGATGGGACCTGATAAGAATTACGGTGCTCCAACCAGTGCCCTCATTCCAAGGCACTGGCTGAATTTCACATTGTCCAATTTCCCATCAACTACTCTGGTTCGTTTCAGGTTGCTCGGTGCTTGTGGGGATAGGGTGTTGCGGTTCACCCAAAAGAAACTCCCCAGCTTGAATCCAGCTTTTGAGTAATTCGGCAATTTCCTTGGCCCTCACATAGCTGGACAGCGGCACCGTAGGGACATCCTTGCCATTGATCCGAATGGTGCCGGACCGTAACTGGGCGTAGCTCACTTCGGCAAGGGGCTCCGATCGCGTGAAGCTGTAGTCTTTTACCTGAGTGACGATCTCTTCATCAGCGACACCCGTTTGCGCGGCCAATTCCTCGTTGAGAATTGGAATGGGGATGCCCAATCCCAAAGCCAAGGAACAACCGTAACCCTGCATACTCACCCCAATCAGCCAGCGGGGCTTCATCTGTTTCAAATCGCCCATCACCATGAGGGTTCCCGCCGGGGCGCGAGGGACACCGTTCGCCAACCTCGAGACATCCGGTTTGTGCTGAGATCCATGCCAGATCACATACCCCTGGGCACCCCCCAGGAAAATTCGGGTTCCCAATCCCAGGGTCCGGTAGTAGGGATCGTTGAGCAGCGGGCTCAGTTGCCCTGATGTACAGTAGTTGGCATTGCCGAGTCGCGGCTTGAGCGTTCCCATGTAGGTATAGATAGTCTTCTGCGAGACATTCACGGCACAGTTATAGTTTTGGTAGCCATTGCGCGGGTTGCAAAGGACCGCATAGGGTAGCTCTTCCAGGGTGATCGCCATCTCATGGTAACGGTTGGGATAGCAGTCAGTCCCATAGGCCTCCGCTCGCAACCGCACCTTTTTCCCGGCTACCAGGTCGTGAATGACATGCCCGCCACCGTATTCAAAGGCGCCGGGATGAACCTTATTCAGAGGATCGTCGAAAGAAGGTTCGGTGACCCCGAGGTAAACATCCACAGCCGCCAGACCGGCATAAGCAGGAACATCATTGAGCCAGACCTTGGCCGCCTTGGTTGGCGGACTGGTATGACCAAAATTGATGAAAGCACCCGAAGAACACATCGGCGCAAAAGTCCCGGTGGTCACCACATCCACTTCTCTAGCTGCTTTGACAGCCCCCTTCTTGCTGACAACGCCAACCATTTCCTCAGCAGTCACGACCACTGCCTGACCTTTGCGGATCTTTTCGTTGATCTCCTGGTACGTCTTTTGGACCTCATAAGATCCCATGGCAAACACCTCTTTCATCCCAGCCTCTCAACTGGGCCGTTCAAGAACAACTGGTTGTCCTACCGGCACGAACCCTCAAAACACTGTCAAGCTGATACGGAAGGGTTCTTCCTAGGAGATCCATGTCGGCCGTGTCAAATGCAAATCAACCCCGCCATGCCTTTGTGAGCTCAACTGTTCTCCTTGCCGGCCAGTACCTGGCGGCAGAAGTTATCACCCAGTTGTTCCCCCTTGATGGGGGAGGTCCTGCCTTGCAGGATGTGGGTGTCAATCGATGATTTACCACCTCCCCCCCACCCTTTCCGTCAGAGGAGGGGAGACCCGGAAACTGGTTACGGACTTTCGTCCGCGTGTACTAGCAGTTTTCTACACCATCATAGGACGGTATGCAAAGGATACAAATGGGCTTTGACATGGACTCTGCGGCATGCCATGTTCTGGCCCAAGGCTTCAGCTAGTAATGGACGTGATGTTATGGACTGTTGGTCATGCCTTTAGTGCAAGGATCTGACATGCCTGCCGATACAGTCGATCTTAGCGAATTCCCCGTGGTCATTGATTTGCCCGTTCTTTGGGGGGATATGGACGCTTTTCAGCACGTCAACAATGAAGAGACTGGTCGCCATCGGGAGCGCTACTGTTATGGCCTACGATTATCGCACCCTGCGGCGCGCAAGCTTTCCACAGTTGCTCTTGGAGCGTGTTCTCGCCATGGAGAACCACCTTCTGCTCAGCCCAGCATGAGCTCGCTGGGGCAGCCTGGATCCATCGGAATCTCCCGTGAGACCGCGCAGATCTTCAGTCTCTGGTAGGGCCTACCCTCGATGCAAATGGTGATCATCCTGTCCCAGGGCCACCATCTGCAGACATCAGTGACCAGTATCGGTGACCCCTGCTTCGGCAAAGGTCTTGATCTCCTTGAGTACCTTAGCCGAGGCTTCCACAATGTTCATGGCCAACGCAGCCCCGGTGCCTTCACCAAGACGCATCTCCAAATCCAATATCGGCGGCAAACCCAATAGTTCAATCATGGTGGAGTGTCCTACCTCCTGACTACGGTGAGAAACAAAGAGGTAATCGCGTGCCGCCGGAATCAATCGGCAGGCGATCAGGGCGCCGGCCGTTGCAATAAAACCATCACATACTAATGGAACCTTGGCGACCGCGGCTCCTAATACCGCCCCTGCCAGAGCAGCAATCTCGTAGCCACCCACTTTTGCCAAAACATCAATGGGATCCTCCGGGTTGGGCCTATTAGTCCGGAGGGCCCTCTCAATCACAGCCACTTTGTTTTCCCAAGCCTGGTCATCGATGCCGGTTCCTCGTCCGGTGAGGGCCGCCACTGGTTTCCCGCTGAATGATGCAACGATCGCGGTTGAAGGAGTGGTATTGGCGATACCCATATCCCCGGTGGCAAACAACTGATAACCCTCCTGTTCCTTGGCCTGCAGAACCAACTCAGCCCCCAGGTAGAGGCCCGCGACAGCTTGTTCACGACTCATGGCCGGCCCCTGGGCGATATTGGCCGTCCCGCTGCCTAGTTTTCGATGAATGATTGGCCAATCGTCAGGTAAATCGCCGGCCACTCCACAATCCACTACTCGGACATCGGCCCCAGCATGTTTGGCCAGAACATTGATGGAGGCCCAACCTTGAGTAAAGCTATAGATCATTTGTGCCGTAACTTCCTGAGGATAGGCACTGACGCCTTCAGCCGCCACGCCATGATCTCCGGCCATGGTGAAGATCACCTTCTTGTCCACGTCCGGCGCCAAGGTCCCGCCAATGGCGGCAAGACGAGCAGCTATGAACTCCAACCTGCCCAGAGATCCCCGTGGGCGGATTTGCGAGCGCAAGCGCTCCCAAGCTTTGCTTTCCCACGTCAGAGATGCTGGTTCGATACGTGCCAATAGTTCCTGTAACGCCTTCATTTCCAATACCTCTTCACTTTCAGCAAGTTCCGGGGAGCCCCAAAAAAAATCCTTCAAGATCTCAAAAAGCCTTGAAGGATTGCCTCATGGCATCAACAACCATGTAACACTCAAAGATGCCGCAATGGCGACACCTTGAATCGATCTTTACGGCAGGTTTTCTGACTCACGGATCAATTTTTTCTCTGAGCCTTCCCACTCCATCCACCGGATGTGCCAATGGTTCTGAAACAGTGGCGTTTCTTCAGATTTCATCCCTGTTCACAGCGCCGGCCACACGTGGCGGAATCCCACCGCCTTCCCTTTTGTTGATACCGTGAAAAACGATTTGATTCTTGCCCAATCTCGGCCGGGCATTGCCGTCTCCTCGTTGCTCGCAAGGGTGCACAGGCTCCCTGGTCCAACTGATTCCAGGCTCTGCAGTCATCATTCCGGGAACAAACGGCGCAATCACCGTGGTGGCGTAGCTTCAACCAACCAGCACCCTGGCCTGGAGCGTTAGGTACTTCTGCTGGAAAACTTCTGGAGCAGCTTCAACGCCCTTTGGGTTTCCATCACCGGGATGATCTCGGCCACGCCCAGGTCACCCCAATAGAAAGTGGATGCGACAAGGTGTGCATCATCGTTACATTCAAACAACCGAAATACCCTGTGCCCAGAAATATCAAACCACTCACCCTTGATTTCGACGCTTTGATCCTTCTTCATTGTCTCCAGGCGCCTCTGGATCACCTGATCCCGATCTTCCGGTGCGTACGTAAAAATGCCCAGGAATAGCATGATGCCCTCCCTCTCCTTGCTCAGATTGCAGATCACTATTTAGCATAACAAACCCTCGACCTGTTACCTCCTGGCCGATCGGGATCGGCTACCCTATCCCGCAGTACACTCTTAGCACAATGACTCCCTCGTCACAACCCCCTTCCAGAGGCGTTAACGTGAGCTTGCCCCCCACAGCCAATGCACCCAAATCCCGCTTGACATCAAAAGAATCTTTTCACTATAGTATCGATCGGCTAGAGGCTTTTTTAGCAAGGAACCAGTGCCTAAATGGGAACTACAACTTTTGCAGTAAAAGGGGGTGACTAAACAAAATGACGAAGAAATGGTTGTCACTTATCATGCTGGTTATGTTTGTCTGCACCGCCGCTTGGGCTGTGAGTGCCGCTGACAAGCAGCAGGCACCGGATACTCTAACCATCCAATCCTCTCTTTGGCCGCAACTCACCAAAGGACCCGTGAATCTTTCCCACAAGAAGCACGCGGAGGATTACAAGGTGGCTTGCGCCGAATGCCACCACGATTACAAGGATGGCAAGAACGTTTGGAAGGAAGGTGATCCGGTCAAGAAATGCCAGGAATGCCACACCGAAGCAACCGTCCAGATGGAAAAGAAACTTCCGCCCGACCAACAGAAGCTTAACCTAAAGCTGGCCTTCCACAACAACTGTCAAGAGTGTCACAAGAAGTACAAAAAGGACCATGCCGAATCGAAGATACCGGTCACTTGCGCTGGATGCCACCCCAAGGGCGGCGACGACAAAGAGAAGAGCTAATTTCTGAGATTCTTCTAGCAGGCGAAGGCGGAAGCTGTTATTTGCGCCCCTGATTGGAGCAAAAAGGCCATCCACGGGTCAAACACCCTGTGGATGGCCTTTCTTTTTGCGCAACACTGTCTAGGATGCAGAAATGTCTATACTTCCTCTACTGTGAGTGCATTTGATTCACACACTTCGATACAGCTTTCACACCCCAGGCATTCGTCCTCGTTCACCGGATCCGCTTTGCCGTCCACCAATTCAAAGACATCAACGGGACAGACATCGACACACTCGGCATCGCCGGTACACTTGTCCTTGTCAACGGTAACCTTAAACATCCTTGTTCTCCTTGTCCAAATACTATGCCAGTGCGCAATCGCACCTTCGATTGATTCCCGAATCTGCGGGTACTAGGCTCTGCCAGCCCCATCCAGGGATTCTCAGTACTCATGCAACCGCTCGGTCTTGGAGATTTTTCCTGCCAAGGGTTACTACCGTACCGAGCAATCCACTTTGGCACCCAGCCCTTGAATAACCGCTACCGGCGCGCCCCACTCGGTTCTCCTCACCGTAGCGAGAACGGAACGAAGGCATCCTTCGTGTTCTCACTAATTAAGGCTTTGCGGCTGAGTTACCCGGAGTGCCACCCACGACTCAAGATCATCATCATTAGCGACACCACAGCAGGTGATGCTACACGCAGCCGGTCGGTTTTGGCAGGCCCGCCATCTTGCAAGCACCTTTGCCCGGTCCGGAGGGGAACAGTTCATAAATATACTTTAGCTTGTAACCGGTCACCTTGGTCAGGATTCGAACCATGGGGGCGATGCCATGCTTTTTGTAATAGTCCTGCAACACATGGATCACTTTCCAGTGTTCCTCGGTTAGTTCAGCAATACCCTCAGAGCTCTTCACATAATCGACCCATTCAGGGCTCCACTGTTCGTAACTGCTAATGAAACCATCCTCATCAATGTCAAAAGACTTGCCCTTGAATTCAATCAGTGCCATTGAACCAACCTCCTCAAATCATTGTTAGACGTTTGCTCACTTGTAGAACCCGCAGCCCAGAATCCCTGGATGAAGCCGCGGGCTCAGGTAAACTATCCTGTTGCTCCCGGAATTGGAGGGCATTTCTAACCATTGCCTCCACCCAAAAATCATTGCCTAATGCATGCAGGTGAGTATAGCTTGCCAGGGTGTTCTTGTAACAAAGCCCATCCCACCCGTTGACAATCCCTTGGCCTTTGCTGAGTCGAAACACCAAGGGCAACGAATCCGCACCCGGCACAATACGCGAATAGTGAAACTCGTGCCCCCTCAGTTGCTGCCCCTTCGGGAAGAAAGGGTTGTCGCCAAAGCATTCCAAAACCGTGTAGCCATGTCCCTGTGGCTTAGGCTCCATCACCACATCGAGGGGAAAGACCCCTGCCATAGGGAAGTAATTGGTTTGTTGGAAAATACCACGGCATAAGAACATCAGTCCACCGCATTCAGCATAAACCGGCAGACCGCAGTCGATAGCCGCCTTTAGGGACTGGCGAAACATCTCGTTGCCGGCTAGCTGCTGGAGATGTGTTTCCGGGAAGCCCCCGCCAATGTAAAGCGCATCCAAAACCGGAAGCTGTCCATCTTCCAAGGCCGAAACCTCGACAAGTACTGCACCTCGCTCCGCCAACGCTTCCAGATTATCAGGATAATAGAACTGAAAGGCTGCATCGCGCAAGACCCCAATTACAGGCCTTCGACCAGTAACGGTGAATGCAGGGACTGGAGCGCTTGTGACCATTCCCATTGGTTCAGCCTGACTTGCAACCTCCCACAAGCTGTCCAGGTCCAGACAATCCTGGGCCATTTCCGCGGCAAACCCCATGGCTTCATCGATACGATCATGCTCCTGGGGTGGAATCAACCCCAGGTGACGTTCCGGGAAGAAATTACCTTGCTCCTTGGGTACCACCCCAAGAACAGGGACGTCACAATACCGCTCAATGGCACCACGCAACACCTGCTCGTGACGTTTCCCAGCCACCCGGTTCAGAACCACACCCGAGATTTTGACCGCCGGATCCAGATGCTGACAACCCAACACCTGAGCCGCCGCCGTGCGAGTGGTCTTGGTTGCATCCAAAACCAGCACCACCGGGGCACCAAGGAGCTTGGCGAGTTCCGCCGTGGAACAAGAACCCTCGACATCAACCCCGTCAAACAACCCACGGTTTCCTTCCACCACGGCCACATCCCCACCCATGGCTCGTTCTGCGAAAGAGCGCCACATTTGGGCCGAGGACATCAGAAAGGGGTCGAGGTTGTAACAGGGTTGCTGAGCCGCCAGCGCCAGCCAGCCGGCGTCAATGTAGTCAGGTCCTTTCTTAAAAGGCACGACCCGAATTCCCCGATGCCGCTTCCATGCCGCAATCAGACCAAGCGCCAGCAGCGTTTTGCCTGCGCCGCCGCGCAACGCCGCTATGACCAATCGCGGTTTCTGAAACAACATGGGGGCAAATATCTTCCTGTGAAGAGTACCGAACGCGGTGGAGGCTTCCCACCACGTTCGGCTGTTAAGACTAGAACTTGAACTGGGTTGTGGTTCTCCAGGTGGTCATGGCCAAGCGGTAGTCATCGATGTGTTCATGACCGAAGTCAAGGCCGGTTCTCTCGAAGAAACGTTCCCAGCCGATACGATTGATCCATTCGCCGATGCGCTCGTAGCGGCGACCACCGGCGGCATAGGTTTCCACGATCTTCTTGATGGTGTTGACCGTGGTCGGCCAGCGCGGCGGTTCGTTGGGAATGTAGGGCACCGCCAGCTTGGAGAAGGCCGGAGCGGTCCGAGAGTTGGACACCTTGCCGCCAACCCACAGAGCGATACCGTCACCATCACCGTTGGCCAGCGGCAGAGCCGGGCACATCGTGTAGCAGTTGCCGCAGAACATACAGCGTTTGTTGTTGATCTCGACGCTCTTCTTCTCATCAACCTTCTTGGGCTTGATGGCCGCGGTCGGGCAGGCAGCGATGACCAGCGGGATTTCGCACACGTTGCCAAGGCGGTCATGCTCAACCAACGGCGGTTTGCGATGCACGCCGAGGATGGCGATGTCGGAACAGTGCACGGCACCGCACATGTTCAGGCAGCAAGCCAGAGCGATGCGCACCTGTGCGGGCAGTTTCATGGAGGTGAAATACTCGAACAGCTCATCCATGACCGCCTTGACCGCCCCGGAAGCGTCAATGGCCGGTGTGTGGCAGTGAACCCAACCCTGGGTATGAACGATGTTGGTCACGCTGGCGCCGGTACCGCCGATGGGGAACCAGTTGCCGCGGCTTTTCAGCTCATCGATGAGCGGCTGCAGCTTGGCCTTGTTGTCCACCATGAATTCCACGTTGTTCCGGGTGGTCCAGCGCACATAGCCACCGCAGTGCTTGTCGGCGACGTCACAGATGTCACGGATCAGGTCCACGCTCATCAGGCGGGCCGCCACCCACGCGCACCGTGTAGAGCTCAGCACCGGTTTCCGACACGTGGACCAGCACGCCGGGCTGGAGAATTTCATGGTATTTCCACTTGCCGTAGTTGTCTTTCACCACGGGTGGAAAAAACCTGTCGTATTTCGGTGGTCCAATATCGGTAATGCGGTCTTTGGCCAGATTATTTGGATCAAAAGGCATTGTGTCACCTCCTAAGCTTGATGCCGTTCGCGGTAAGCTTTGCCGTCATGTTCCCAACCACCGGGCACATCCGCCGGATCGTAGAAGATGTACGGATTGTAACGCGGCGTGTTGACCATGCGTGGATCGGGCGGTCAGGTCAGCAGGCCTTGAGGAATTCACGCAGACCGATGCGCTGAATCATTTCACCCAATCGCTCACGGTTCTTACCCTCTTCCATCCACAGATCCCACATCTTGTCGACGAAATCCTTGAATTCCTCGTAAGGTGGTTCCATCTTCATAAACGGAATCACCACGCTGGAAAGCTGCGCACCTTCCAGAATCGGGGCCTTGGCGCCGCACCAGAATGGTCGCGCCGGTATCCAACCCCGGGCGCAGAGCACGCGGCATTACGTTGATACAATGCATGCAGCGGGTACAGTCTTCATCCCAGATCTTGAGATTCTTGCCATCCCATTCCATACACTTGGTGGGGCACTTGGAGGTCACTTCATCCACGATGTCCAGCTTGCGCTTTTCGGTACCATGGGCGCCGGCATTGGGAACCAGTTCGCCGCCCACATAGGCGCGGACCGCTTCCTGATCGATGCGGATCTTGTCTCGCCAGGTGCCGATGATGGAGCAGTCGGCGCGGGCAATGGCCGCCACACAGTCATTGGGGCAACCGGAGCACTTGAACTTGAACTTGTAGGGGAACGCCGGCCGATGGAGCTCATCCTGGAAGGTCTGGGTGAGATCGTAGATGATGTCCTGCGTATCCAGACAGGACCATTCACAGCGGGCCTTACCCACGCAGCCTTCCGGGGTCCTCAGGTTGGAGCCGGAACCACCCAGGTCCATCCCCAGGTCATGGGTCAATTCATAGAAGATCGGCTCCAGCTGGTCGGTGGTGGTGCCCAAAAGGATGATGTCACCGGTGGAACCGTGCATATTGGTGAGACCACTGCCCTTTGCTTCCCAAAGATCACAGATCCTGCGCAGCACGTCGGTGGTGTAGAACTTGCTCGCCGGCTGATTCACGCGCATGGTGTGGAAATGCGCCACGTTGGGGAACAGGTCGGGTCGGTCACAGTAACGGCCGATAACGCCTCCGCCGTAACCGAGAACACCCACGATACCGCCGTGCTTCCAATGCCCTTCCTTGTCGCGATAGGACATTTCCATAACACCCAGAAGGTCATCACACGCGGGCTTTCTGGCAGCCATTCTCTTGATATCGGTTACGAAGCTCGGCCACGGCCCCTTTTCCAGTTCGTCAAGCAGAGGGGTTGCATGCTTTAACGCCATTCTCTCTACCTCCTTGCCTTAGTCTGAAGACTAGAATTCACTCATCCGCCTATAAACAGAACGCAAGTATCCCTCGAAATGCCACCCCCTTTCAGGAATTAGAATTTCGGTCACCACCATAATGGGTCGTGTTGATCCTATACATTGGCAGGGTGGGTTTCACCCTGATTGAGCCTGTCACCGTCGCATAACCGCCAGGACTCAAAGACTTCCTGCCTACTCGTTCATGCCTTCTTCTTCTTTCGCTACATCACCTTCGCTGGGCAGCATATACATGGTGGTGGACCCGCTGGACCAATATTTCAGCTTGCCCTCAGCCACCAGCGCATTGATGAGCTTCTTGGCATCCCGCATCTTGATTTCCGGTACAGCCTTGCATAACTCATTGAAATATTGCTTGGATTTCTTCTGCTGCCCCATCCATTCCATGATACGCGCCTTGGCATCCTCACTCATGATGACCTCCTTTAGGCTAATGTCGAGATACCAAAACAAAAAAAGGAAAAAGCGTCCAGAGTGCGCCCCTCTGGACGATCATAAAGTGAATAACTTCACTCAGTCACCCAAGCTCTATAGACTCGCCAAATACGCTTTGTCAATAGAAAAATCCCGGCAAATCCCTGGCAAATAGACGCCTTGCCGCACCCCTTGGCGCGATCAGCTCACAGAACCGCCACCCTTGACACTCAACAGGGCGCCTGTTAAGTAACACCACGCCTACAATCGAAATTTAGCACCAATACTCTTGGGTACCGCCAATTTCCGGCCTCCAACGACGGCTCACGGCGGTTTAGCCACATTTTGCAGGATGCTCCGCCCCTGCTGGGGAGAGAGTGGGAAGGATCAAGAATCAAATGGACGAACTCCAAGCACAACTGAACGATTACGTTAAGTATTTGAAGGAACGCATTTTCTTCGAGCCCCAATCTCCCTCTTTACATTACAATCTTGGACTTGCCTATGCTCAGAAGGGTCTTGTAGACGAAGCTATATCCGAATTCAAGCAATCCTTGGAATGCGATCCCAGTCTGGCCCAAGCCTATGTCAATCTGGGTGGGCTCTATTTCAAGAAGAATGACCTGGACGCCTGTATCGCAGCCAACGAAAAGGCTGTCTCATTGGTGCCGGATCTCCCCATGGCACACAGCAACCTGGGCTTCGCTTTCCTGCAGAAAGGCGACCTCCCAAGAGCCGTCGATGCCAGCCGCCAGGCCGTTGCTCTGGCGCCGGACCTTCTGCAGGCCCATAACAATTTGGCGGTGGCTTACCTGCAGCTAGGAGATGCACATGCTGCGATTGAGGCCTGCCAAAATGCTCTCGGCATAGATGATCGCTTTGCCCCGGCTCATTACAACTTGGCGGTGGCCTATCGGGTTTTGGGTGAAACCGAAAGAGTCCACGGCCATTATCAAAAAGCTCGCTCCCTGGGTTACCCGGAAGACGAGGACATGGAGAATCCATAGCCTCCAACCGCCCATTTTACAGCACCTTAAGAACAGCCGCACGCGGAGCTCAGTGTTTGACACAGTGTGAGTCCAGGTTGAATTCACGCTGGCAAGGGCTACTCCGCAGTGATCCACGTTGAGGATTGTATGCAGATTGGCAAAGACACTTTTGTGATTCTGGAATATACCCTGAAGCTGGACGATGGTACCTATGTCAAAGGCGATCTGGAACAAGGCCCGGCTTCTCTCAATTTTGTCGTCGGTTACGACCAGCTGCTCCCCACTCTGGAACAAAGACTCCTGGGCATTCCCGAAGGGGCACAGGTAAATCTGGTTATTCCCCCCGAAGAAGCCTTTGGCGAGGTTCAACCGCATTTGGTAAAGCGGCGTCCGTTTGATGAGTTCCCGAGGGGAAAAGACCTGATTGTTGGAAAGTGGGTTATGGCCGTCAATGAAACCACCAACGCGCAGTACAGCTACTTCGTCAAGGAAAAGACAGAGGATACCGTGGTGCTGGATTTTAACCACCCCTTGGCAGGCAAAACCCTCTATTACTCCATCAGGATAGTCAAAGTTCGCGCTGCATCAGCTGAAGAATTAGCTTATCTACGTCCGTGCCAAACAGCTTGACTATTGCCAAAAGCGAACCAACAGAACTTATCCACGACTTGAAGCGCATGCAGCCAATGCCGGCTACCATAGGTAGAGGCGAAGATGAAAAAGCAGGACTTGGTCCTGAACTGAATCGTTCGTCAGCCTCGACCAACCTTCAGTCCGAATTTTGCTGAAACCATTTGCAGAATTCAAAGAGAATCAGCTTACGCCGCTCACCTCTCAAAAACCCGACAGCAAACTCCAGCAGATCCTTGTGGAAGTCACGAGCCCCTTGGTTGCCTGGACTGGCCCCATAGAACTGTTTCAATAACGCATCCGCTCTAAGCGTGACGGCACTTCGTAGCTGTTCCCGGGGATCCTTCGGTTCCTGAAAGGGGTCCCAGTTCTCATAACCTAGCCGCAGGACGCGTTGCTGCCCGCGTTGAGACATGCCCTCAAAGATGGCTCGTTTCTTTTCTTCATATTCGCTGTTCGGCTCGTTCATGCTTAAGGCCTCGCTGAAAGAACATCAGTGGGTGTCAAATCTTAGCCGCTGTCGTCTCCCTCCGGCTAATTGTGCGGCCAGCACCTGTGGCAGTGCTTTCTCGTTGCGCGGGATCTTCCCAAAACAGCTTAAGACGAATCTTCTTGAACTCACGTGTGCTGAACAAAATTCGGTACTCAGGGAGATGGATAGCCTCCGCCAGCCTCTCCGCGACTCGACAGCAGTCGTCCACGGTGCGTCCATGCACCATGGCATATAGATTGTAAGGCCACTCAAGGTGGGCTGGTCGATGGTAACAGTGGCTTACCTCCGCATGCGATGAAAGGACGATGCCAAACCCATCAATTCGGTCTTCCGGGCAGGTCCACACCACCATTCCGTTGGCGTTAAAGCCCACCTGACGATGGTTGAGCACAGCCGCGAAACGACGAATAAACCCCAGGTTGAGCCAGCAAGCAATGCGTTCCAACAGTGCCTCTTCACCCAGTTGAAGACTCTTGGCCCACAGGGCAAAGGGGCGCTCCACCAGCGGCAGATCCTCTTGGATACAGCGCACCACACGGATATTGTCCGAGGTCGCATGGAAGGCCTCTTTGGCCTCCATCACCGTTTGTCCAACCGGGTCAAAAGCGGAATCCGCTTCGCCCTCGTCCAGCACATCCAACACCACCGCCAGCTTGTACATGCGAAGGGCCGGCAAAATGATGGTCGGCCAACCACCCGCTCCCTCAGACAATTCTCCGACCGCTTCTTCCAGGGCCACTCCTGGAGGCACGGCGATGGTGTACCACATGTTGAAGGTGCCCGGCCGGAGGTAGTTGTGGCTCACCCCCGGATAGGCATTCACCACCTGTGCCGCCGATTCCAGCTGGTCGTCGGGTACCGCCATGGCCACCAGAGAACTGCGATAGCCCAGTGCCCCAGTATTGAAGATGGCGCTGATTTGCCGGAGCTGGCGCCGCTCCTTGAGCAGTCCGATGCGTTCACGCACTTCGCCTTCAGCGATACCAAGCCCGACGCCCAATGCTTCATAGGGTTTTGACACCAACGGGAATGAACGCTGGACCCGATCCAGTAACAGCCGGCTGGTAGAATCCAAATCGATCCCTCCTAGCTTACGGTAGTGGGTACATGGGCATTCTTGCGCTTGGCCAAGCACCCGGAGCTACTATAAACTCACCGTTGAACCTTAGACAAGCAAAGAACGAATCGCCATGAGAACCGATGGCCAATCGGTTCTTGCCCTCCCGTTGGAAATGGACTAACACTACATCGCTAACCTGCACGCGGTGCATGAATCTAACTTGCTGACTGAATCTTCTGTTGCCCTGGGAGAAGAAAGTGAGGACTTCATGAAACACTACACCATCCATCCACTTGTTATTGGCGCCAACGAAACCGACCAGGGGGTCATGACTTACCTGCACGGTTACGGAAAGCGAATCTGGATTCCCATCTACGCCTTCTACCTGGACGGAGGCGATGAAAAGATCCTGGTGGACACCGGTCTGGAGCAATTCATGGTCCCCGATCACGTGGGTGAACAGTACGGCCTGGAGATTCTGGAATTTGAGGATGCACTCCAAACCGTCGGCCTCCGGCCTGAGGATATCGATGTCATCATCCACACGCACCTGCACAACGATCACTGCGAAAACGACTTCAAATGTCCTCAGGCCCAGATCGTGGTGCAAAAAGCCGAATACGAGTTTTTCCGCAATCCTCATCCCATCGACCACCGATACTACCCTGACCTCCTCGATGGGCTCAATGTCCATCTGGTGGAAGGCGATGTAGCCTTCCGCGACGGCATCGATCTGATCCTCACCCCCGGTCACACCCCAGGTGGGCAGTCGGTGGCGGTTCAAACCACCGCAGGCAAGGCCATCATCACCGGTTTTTGCTGCAACGCCGCCAATTTCCCCGCGAATGGACCGGCCATCACCCCCGGGGTCCATTTGGACGCCATCGCCGCCTACGAGAGCGCCAACAAAGTCCGCGAATTAGCGGACATCGTCTTGCCGTTGCATGATCTGGCCATTGGCCGTGAGAAGCGCATCCCTGCCGAGTAGTCCCATGAGCAGAGACATCTGGTTACTCCCAGAAACAGCCACGGCATGGGCGTCGCAAGCCGAACCACTACGTTTGTTCTGCCTGCGAACAGCAACAGCCCTTCTGCTGGACTTGCCCCTGCGGATTCATGATTTGTAGCGATTGCATGGAAGAGAACTTCTGGGGGATGAGCTGCAATGCCGTCACCTGGACCTGCCCCGACTGTGGAGCCATCAGGGGTTTTTGAGAGGATCGAGGCAATGCCCAACAAACGCGTAGTAATCATTGGTGCAGTAGCGCTGGGACCCAAGGTGGCCTGCCGCCTGAAGCGACTGCAGCCCGATGCCGACGTCATCATGGTGGACCAGGACGAACACATTTCCTATGGAGGTTGTGGGATTCCCTACTTCATCTCGGGGGACGTGAGCGATGTGAAGGAACTGATGAGCACCAGCTTCCACATGGTGCGCGACCCGCAGTTCTTTGAACATGCCAAGGGGGTGCAGGTTCGTCCCCGTACCCGTGCTCTGTCCATTGACCGCCAAAACCAAAGGGTTTTGATTGAGAGTCTGGAAACCGGCCAGCGCGAGGAACTCGCCTACGACCAACTGGTTCTCGGTACCGGCAGCCGCCCAACTCGGCTCGGGATTCCCGGCATTGATCTGCCACAAGTGATGAGCGTGGCCAACCTGCGATCGGCTATGGCCATCAAGGATCGCATCGCCCAGGGCCAGGTGGATAAGGCCGTGATCATTGGGGCGGGCGCCATTGGTTGTGAAATGGCCGAGGCTCTGAGCGACCTTTGGGGCGTGGAAACCACCCTGGTGGAAATTGCCGATCAGGTCCTCCCCGGCATCGTGGACCCGATATTGGCGCGGATCATCCAAAAACACCTCAAAGACCATGAGGTGGAGCTGTTCTTGAGCGAAACCGTGCGTGAGATCCGACCTGCCGGCGATGACGGCAACGGCGTGGCAGTGGTGACTTCCAGGCGCATCCTGGAAGCCGACCTGGTGATCTCGGCCGTAGGCGTGCAACCCTGCGGTGAATTGGCCCGGGAAGCGGGACTGCTGGTTTCGCCGCGCGGCGCCGTGCTGGTCAACCGTCGCCTCCAGACTTCGGACCCCAACATCTATGCCGGCGGTGACTGCATCGAGAACCTGCATTTGATCACGGGTAAGCCCGTCTTTTTCCCTCAGGGGTCATTGGCCAACCGGCATGGTCGGGTGATCGGCACCAATCTGGCCGGTGGCATGGCTATCTTTCCCGGAATTGTGGGCAGTTTCGTGGTCAAGATTTTCGATCTCGCGGTCGCATCCACCGGCCTAAGCCCGGAAGCGGCTCGGCGCGAAGGCTTTGATGCGCTCCAAACCCTGGTGATCCAGGCTGACCGGGCTCATTTTTACCCCACCCAGGATCTCATGTATCTCCACTTGGTGGTGGAGCGTAAAACCCGGCGGGTGCTGGGGCTGCAGGGCGTGAGCCACCAGGGGGACGCGCTGGTGGGAAGGATTAACGCCGTGGCCGCGTTGCTGCCTCACCGCCCCACCCTGGAAGACCTGTCCAACCTGGAGGTGGCCTACTCACCGCCCTTCGCCGCCGCCCTCGACATCATCAACGCAGTCGCCAACACCGCCGAAAACACCCTGGACGGCATGAACCGCACCATGGATGCCGATGAATTCGAACGTTGCTTTATACAGGAACAGGATGGAGATGTTGTGTGCCTGGATGTTCGCGGCCCGGCCAACGCCACGCCCTTCGTGGAGCATTTCGGTGGGCGCTGGATCAACATCCCGCAGGAAACCCTCAACCGGCGCCTGGATGAAATCCCCAGGGACAAGCGCCTGGTAATCGTGTGCAATTCGGGAGTCCGTTCCTACGAAGCCTTGCGCCAGCTGGACACCGCCGGCGGGTGTCAGGCCGTCAACCTACAAGGTGGTGTGGCCATTTTGAAGAAGACCGGCATGATCGATCTCAGCGAGGACGCCGAGAGTGACCAGTAACCCCGTCCACACTGCAGCACCTGTCGGTCTTTCAGCCAATTCTTGGAGTGGACCGCCACTCGCATTGTTTTGGGATCAGTCGCTCGTCTGGGGGCTGATCTGCCTGGAAACCCTGAGGCAACTGCAACTTCCCTTTCAATTGCTCAGCTCGGCAGAGATTCGCCAGGGATTGTTGGATGCTTACCGCGTACTGTTGGTACCCGGGGGATGGGCGGCGCACAAAATGGAAGCCTTGGGAAGCGTCGGCCAGGAGCGGATCAAGCAGTTCGTGATGGGTGGGGGCTGTTACCTTGGGTTTTGCGGCGGCGCGGGTCTGGCCCTGTCCAGTCCGCCATCTCTGGGTCTGGTGCCACTTCAACGGTTGCCTTTGAAGGACCGGCTACCCAGCGCCAGCGGACCTTTGGTGATTGCCGAGAACTGTGATCACCCGATTTGGCAGGATCTTCCCGAACGGCTGACGACCTCAGTTTGGTGGCCATCCCAATTCCAGCGGAAAGCCGCGGCTACAGTCCGGATTCTTGCCACCTATGCGGCCTTGGCGAAGGGTTTCTGGATCTCCGACCTGCCGCTCGACGATCTGGAAACCCAGGACATGGACTATGCCAGCTGGGAACAAATTTACGGCATCAACCTCGATCCCTCCCGTCTACTCAATCAGCCGGCCGTAGTTGAAGCCCAGTTGGGTCAGGGCCGCGCGATCCTCTCGTATCCCCATCTGGAGACCCCTGGGGACCCGGAAGCGAATCGGCTACTGGTCAACATCGTGCGCTACCTGGATTCGAGCGCCGCCAAACATCGCCCCCAAGCCACCGCCGTAGCCGCGGTTCACCGGGAGAGCCACCCGCCTCCTGGAATCCAGACCCTGGAATGCCTACAACAAGCCGCCACCACCGTGGAAGATCTAATTGCCTTCGGCCAGCGTCATTTGCTGTGGAATTGGCGGCTTCCCTGGCTGCTTCATTGGCGCCGCGGCATCCGGGGTCTCGAGTGCGGCAGTCTGGCGGTGCTAATGCGCGTCCTGGTGCGCGAAATGAAGCGGCTTCATGTCCATTCCTCGAATGCCGGCAACGATCCCTGGCTGATTCCCACCAGAGCACTTCTAGACGGTACACGGTCTTTCTGCCAACTTGCCCGCCGGCTTATGCTCGAAGAGAAACTCGCCGGCCAAAGCTGGACCTGCTCCAAGTTGGGCAAGGTCAACACCACGGTGGATCAGCTTCGAGCGCAACTCTACGGTACTCAGATGAATCATGGCGGCTTGTGCCGCATCGTTTTCGATCGGCTCGACCGGATGCTCTTCCAGATCTTCAAGTCTCAGTACCACAATCAAATCGGCCGAACTACTGAGTGGACTCCAGACAATCCCTCCCAACAAGACACGAGTCATGAGACGATATCCCACGCGCATGGACAGGACTGAGAAGACATCACACCCCGTTGTTCAGGATTGCTGTGAGCAAATCGATGCAGAATCTAGCCTCAGGCGCTTCGTACCAGCCTTGGCTCTGCCAGGCGCAGAATCCGAGCCGATCTGGTGGTTTGCTTTTCAAGGCAATGACCTGCTGGTGACCCAGAGCGCTGAACAGGCCGGCGTCCCCAAAGCTACCAACTTGGCGGAGTTCGGTTTGGCCCCCTTGCACACACATTACCTGGGCCAGTTGGACGGCCACTCCTGCTTTGCGGCCGAATTGCCGGAACACTGCGTCGCACCTGAAGGGATGGGTTTTCAGGGATTGCGTAGCCTCTTTGGGTGCTTGGACGATCTTCTTTTCTCCGTGGCAGGCCGCGCCATCCAGATAGTGAACTGGGACCAAACTCACCGGTTTTGTGGACGATGCGGCGTCTGGACCGAGGTGAAAAGAGACGAGCGTGCGAGGATTTGTCCTCAGTGCGGGCACCTGAGTTTCCCTCGCCTATCACCGGCTGTCATTGTGGCGGTAGTGCAGGAATCAAGAATCCTTCTGGCCCACGCCGGCCACTTCCCAGCTGGAATGTATAGCGTCCTGGCCGGTTTTGTTGAACCTGGGGAAACCCTTGAGGAATGCGTGCAGAGGGAGGTCCATGAGGAGGTCGGCCTGAGGGTGAAAAACATCTGCTACTTTGGGAGCCAGCCCTGGCCCTTTCCCCATTCGTTGATGATCGCTTTCACGGCGGAATCCGCCGGAGGCCGAATAGCCATAGACGGGGCGGAGATTGTCGATGCCCGATGGTTTACGGCCGATAATCTGCCGCGGATACCGGGTAAGATCAGCATCGCCAGGCAATTGATCGATTGGTTCGTGGAAGCAAATAGCCAGCAACTCGCTGGTAGCCTTTCAGCACCATCTTGAATCCTGAGATTCACTCATTATAGTCAAGGTAGGTTCGGTTTCTTTGTTCGAGTGACAAACATTGATGTCAAGGACCCTCTGAAAGGAGCACGAGACATGGAATTCATTGATGTTTTAAAAAGCAGAAGGTCGGTCAACTTCTTTGATCCCTCCAAGCCAGTTGCCTCGAACCAGCTTCGGGAACTCATCGAGTTGGCGGCAAAAGTGCCATCCAGCTTCAATCTGCAGCCCTGGAACGTAATTGCGGTCACCGATCCCGACAAGAAGAAGGCCTTGCGTCAGGTGGCCTGGGACCAGCCCAAAGTGGAAGAAGCCCCGGTGGTGTTGATCATTCTGGCCGACAGGGATGGCTGGAAGACCGGCAATCCCACTTTGGAACGCAACTTCGCCGAGTTTGTGAAGTTGGGCATGTTCAAGCCGGAACAGCGGGACTGGTTCCTGGGGGCTTGCAGCAACCTGTATGGGGAAACCCCGGAGCAACAGCAAGCCTTTGCTTGCAAGAATGCCGGTTTCTTCGCCATGGCGCTGATGTTCGCCGCCAGAGAACTGGGGCTGCACACCCACCCCATGGATGGATTCGACCATGAGGCGGTGCGCAAGCTTTTCAAGATCCCGGACAACTATTGGATTCCTTTGTTATTGGCGGTCGGGCACTTTGACCAGACCAAGACCCTGTATCCGCCAAAATGGCGCAAGAGTTACGAGGAGATCGTGGTTTCCTTCGACTGAAAGCCGACGAGTTCCAACAAGGATCGCGAAGGGCAAGCGCTGATGGTCCATCCGCGGCTCACAAGCGAGGATTTTCGAGTGCTCAAGATAGCCATGGGGATGGGTTTACACACATTCCACCATGAACCGATATTTAGGACCGAATGCTAAAATCCTGAACGGTCATTTTAGCCCCGGCATGGAAGGAGAGGAATATCGTGTCCGCTTGTGTGAAGCTCACCCAACAGATGCTGACTTCGCCCATCACAGTCGCCATTCCAGGTGAGACGCTCACCTTCTTGACGGCAAGAGAAATCGCCGACGGCAAAGCCAAGGCCGTCAGTTCCGACGCCATGCTGCTGGCCTGGTTCGACAAGAAGACCGGAAAGGTTTCACCCACGGTGGAATGCTGCCGTGAGGATAAACCCGGGTGGTTGGTCTATGCAGAATCAAGAGGGGGTAAGATCGTCATTGACATTAATGACGAGGAATACGTGTTCATCTACTGTGGATGAACCCTCAGTTTGACACACTGATAGTCCGTTTCAAATGATACGGCCTCGCATCCATGAAAAGCGCATGGATTTGCAAGGCTTGGAGCCCACCTCTCAGATCCGGAGGAATCGATTTTGGTTAGCAGAACAAGCGTATCTTGCATGGTCTTGCTGTGCTTGCTGTCATCCTTTGATCTTTCGATAGCAGTGTCTCCATCGGAACAGTTCAGACAATTCCTCACCACACACAGTGATGACAAGACGGACCTTTCAAAACTCCACCCGGATGAATTCAATCAACTCTATCTGAAGGTGAAGGACCATTTCTCGCGCGATGAGTTGAGGACGATAATGTCCAAGCAAGCCGGCAACCAGTTGGATGATTTTCACATGAAGAGGATTGTCTTCGTGGCCTCGCCGGATTCTGTCAAGGTTCAGAGCCAGCAACACGCAGACTGGGTTCCCAAACTGGTCAATGACGAAACCCTCACCAAGGGGGTGGCCTTTTTTCAGCAGCACTACAAGACGTTTCGGCTTGCTTACCAGAAGACCGGAGTCAAACCCCAGGACATCATCGCGATCTTGAACTGGGAATCGAGGCTCGGTGAGCAGTTGGGACAATACGACATCTTAAAGATATTTGTGGGACAAGCCTTCTATATCGATGATGTCGAGAAGAAGCTTTACGAGGAGGGTGCGTATCATAAAGAAGGGGCCATGCCCAGGGGAGAAGCTCTGCAGCGCATTGAACGAATCAAGAAACGTGCCTTGAATAATTTGGCAGAACTGCTTATCCAATCAAAGAAAATCGGAATTGATCCATATACGATCAAGGGATCATGGGCCGGCGCAATTGGAATTCCGCAGTTCATGCCTGCTTCCATGGGTTATGCCGCTGATGGTGATGGTGACGGTATTATAGATTTGAACACGATTGCCGACTCGATTTTATCGGTAGCTAACTATCTTCAGAAGAATGGATACCACAAAAAAGGCAATTTGCATGCTTTCAAGATGTATAATCGTGACGAAATGTATATGCGTGGGGTTTCGTTGTATAGTGAAGAAATCGAAAAACGCGGAGTCAACACGGTTTCAGATTGGAAATACAAGGAGTAAGCGTAAACTTATCAATAATCGACTTAGGTAATTTAGTGTTATTTTGACAAGTTTATTAGAAAGAAAACTATAACATTGTCATTTGCCTTGCGGATCAGTTATTTTAACTCATGGTTAACAACACTTAAGAAGTATTATATATGAATTGATTTGACACACATAATATGATTACTTCTATCAATAATGTATCAAAAACAGAAATGAACGAAAATATCCGAACTCTATCGAGATAACCAAATACTTGGGAGTCCAATTCAGTTTTGAGATCTAAGTCTGTGCTTTTTTCATGGTCATCCTGAGATCGGCTCTCCGAGTACACGTCATTCTGGTACCAGTTGGACCCTGACAGGATGATAAGCAAGGTGTTCAGACGGCCACTGAAGAAGTGCGGGTCAGTCCGATACGAAGAGAAATTGCCATTGCACGGCATCGCCATCATAAGATAAAAACATGAGCGCTCGCCTTTTTTACACCACTAGACCCAGGATGAATCATCATGCCCAGAGACATACCGATCGGTAACGGCAGACTCATGATCTGTTTCGATCGAGACTACTCCATGCGGGAGCTATTCTACCCGCACGTTGGCCAGGAAAACCATGTCCTTGGCCGGTTTTGCCGCCTGGGGATCTGGATTGACCAGCAGTTCTCCTGGATCGGGCCGGATTGGCAAAAGCAACTGGGCTACCTCTCAGACACCATGGTTACGGAAGTGACTCTCTATCATCCGGGACTCGAAATCCGGTTGCATTGCCATGACGCGGTGGATTTCCATGAAGATGTCTATGTGAAGGAAGTCACTGTGGAAAACATGGCCTCCCACAAACGGGAGGTCCGTCTTTTCTCCAGTCTCGACCTCGGTATTTCCGGTAATGACATCGGCGATACGGCCGGGTACGATCCGAAGACGGAAGCCGTCATTCACTATAAGGGCGCGCGCTATCTGCTCGCAAGCGGCCTCAGCGCAGATTCACCGGGTTTGAGCCAATACGCCGTCGGCCAGAAGGGCATGGCCGGTAAGGAAGGCACCTTCCGCGACGCGGAAGACGGCTGGCTGTCCGGGAATCCCATGGCCCAGGGGTCGGTGGATTCGGTGATCGCCGTTCACATGACGGTGGAACCACGGTCCCTGGGGAAAGCCTATTTCTGGATCGCTGCCGGCTCCAGTTGGTTCGAGGTGGAGCGCCTCAATTCCCTGGTGAAGCATAAGCATCCGCGCCAATTGATCAAGCGTACCGAGGATTACTGGCGTTTGTGGGTCCGGAAGGAATCACCGCCGCTCCAGCAATTACCTCAGAAAATCGGGGAACTCTATCGCCGCAGCCTGATCGTCGTGAGGAGTCAGATCGACTGGCAGGGGGGCATCCTCGCCGCCAATGACTCGGACGTCGTTCATTACAATCGGGACACCTACTCCTATGTGTGGCCTCGCGATGCCGCCCTGGTGGCCCACGCTCTGGACCTCTCCGGCCACCCTACAGCTTCCCGCAATTTATTCCGGTTCATCGCTCAGCTCCTCCAACCGGAAGGGTGCCTCCTGCACAAGTTCAATCCCGACGGGACCCTGGCTTCTTCCTGGCATCCCTGGTATCACGAAGGAGAAGCGCAGTTGCCGATCCAGGAGGATTCCACCGCACTGGTGCTCTGGGCCCTCTGGCAACACTTTGCATTGTACCGCGACTTGGATCTGATCAAGGGGCTCTACCGGCCCCTGGTCAAGAAGGCAGCGGACTTCATGTGCCGGTATCGCGACCCTGAGACGGGGCTGCCGTCCCCTTCCTACGATCTTTGGGAGGAACGCAAGGGCATCTTGAGCTTCACCGTAGGTGCGGTGTTTGGAGGGCTGACCGCGGCTTCCCTGTTCTGCAAGGTTTTTGGGGAAAATGATCGAGCGGCTCATTATCAAAAAATTGCCGCGGAAATCCGGGATGCTGCCTCGCGTCATCTGTGGCGGGAGGACTTGCAGCGCTTTTGCCGCATGATCCATCGCAACGCGCATGGCAACTGGGAAATTGACGCCGCTTGCGACTCCAGCCTCTGGGGTCTGTTTGCCTTTGGTCTCTACCGCGCCGATGATCCGCGGATCATGGCAACCATGGCAACCTTGAAGGAAAGGCTTTGGGTTCGGACCCCATTGGGGGGCATGGCGCGTTACGAAAACGATGCCTACCACCGGGTGAGCGAAGATTTACCCGGTAATCCGTGGTTCATCTGCACCCTGTGGCTGGCCGACTACTACTTGGAGAGGGGCCTTGGTGATGAGGATATTACCGAGGCGCTCAACCTGGTTTCTTGGGTCGCCGAGAAGGCGCTGCCCTCGGGTGTTCTTGCCGAGCAGTTGAACCCGATCACGGGTGAACCGCTTTCGGTATCTCCCCTCACCTGGAGCCATGCCACCTATATTACCACCGTCCATCGCCTGCTGCGACGGATGGCCGAGAAGGGAGCCGTGGTGGAAGGGCAAGCGGCTCACCTGTTCTATCCGCCCACTGCAGACTGGATCACCGGCCTCTATCACCAAACGTGTGACTCGATCCACGGCAGTTGCCAGACCTAGCGCTTGCCTCTCCGGGCTCACTGCCGCGCCCGCCGGCAAGCTGCTGCCAACAGGCCCCGCTGTTAGTGCACTTGAGCGCTTCCGTCTTGGCGCACTTGTTCGTTGGGCATGAGCAGGGAAGCGATCCACTGAAGAACCACTTGGTTGGGCATCACAATCAACAAAGTAAAGGAGAAAAGTATGAAGAAGTATGGCGCAGAGTTCTTTGGAACCTTCTGGCTGGTTCTTGGTGGGTGCGGCAGTGCAGTTTTAGCCGCTGCGTTCCCAAATGTTGGCATCGGTCTGCTTGGCGTTGCACTGGCCTTTGGCTTGACCGTGCTGACGATGGCCTTCGCCATCGGGCACATATCCGGCTGTCACCTCAATCCGGCAGTGTCGTTTGGTCTCTGGGCTGGCGGTCGTTTCCCAGCAAAAGAGCTGCTGCCCTACATCGTTGCGCAGGTCTTGGGCGGAGTTGTAGCTGGTGGTGTTTTGTATCTCATTGCCAGCGGTAAGGCGGGCTTTGATCTATCCGCAGGTTTTGCTTCAAACGGCTACGGTGCCCATTCACCGGGCGGGTATAGTTTGCTGGCTGCCCTGATAACTGAAGTGGTCATGACCATGATGTTTCTCCTTGTCATTCTTGGTGCCACTGACAAGCGGGCGCCACAGGGTTTCGCGCCGATTGCAATTGGCTTGTGCCTGACTCTCATCCACTTGATTAGCATCCCGGTTACGAACACATCAGTGAATCCTGCGCGCAGTACGGGCGTTGCCGTGTTTGTAGGCGATTGGGCGATTTCACAGCTTTGGCTTTTCTGGGTGGCCCCGATCATTGGCGGTATGCTTGGCGCTGCGATCTATCGCTTTATCGGCAGTGAACAGAACTAGCCAGGGAAATGCCCAATCGGGTAGCCGGGGGTTTTTCTCGTAGCGAAGTACAGATGCTTGAGATCTTCGGAAGCCACGAAGCACACCAGGCTTGCATAGGGCTGCCCGGAGTTCTGAGTCGGAAGGACCGCAAGCTTTTGGGTTCTGAAGAGATCCCGTATGGTCTCCTCGACGACCTTGGCACTCTCATTTAAGTCCATATGCCCTCCAGGGTGCACGCTGCAGCGGGTATTCGTTGGTCAGAGCCCTGCTTGTCTCGATGCATCAGCCGACATCGAGGATGCTCTGGAGAGCGCCTGCAAGTCCGGGATATTGGAATTCGAAACCGGCCTGAAGAAGCCTCGCTGGGATCACCTTCTGTCCCTCAACAAGCGATGAGGCAAACTCCCCTAGCGCCAATCGCAGCATGAAAGAAGGTGTGGTCAAGTACGAGGGACGGTGAAGGATGTTCCCTAGCGTCCTGGCCAATTCCATATTCCGCACCGGATGCGGTGAACAGCAGTTCACCGGGCCACTCATGTCGGAACGGTCCACCAGGAACAGGATCGCTTCCACCAGATCCTGCATGTGAACCCATGAGAACCACTGCATGCCGCTTCCCAAAGGCCCCCCGACGAACCTCTTGAATGCGGGGATCATCTGCTGCAAGGCTCCTCCATTTCTTCCCAGGACGATGCCGAAACGGGTAATCACGACCCTGGCCCCCTTCTTCTGAGCCTCGCGCGCTTCTCTCTCCCAATCCACGCAAAGCCTGGCGAGGAAATCGTCCCCTGGATGGCTGTCCTCGGTGAGTTCCTCATCCTGACAGAAGCCATAGTAACCAATGGCAGAAGTGCTGAGGAGGGTGCTTTCCTTTTCGGGAGTCATTGCCTGGACCACATTACGGGTGGTCAATATCCTTGAGTCATAGATGAGCTTTTTGTAGGTCGCATTCCATCTTCCAAATATGGAAGCACCGGCAAGATTGATGATGACACTTTGCGGTGCTATCTCCTCCTGCCAGGGTCCTGCCAGGGTCGTATCCGCAGAAACGTAGCGCACTCCGGCAGGGGTATGGGGTTTCGGTCTTGGGGCGTGATCTACAATGGTCACTTCATGCCCGCTGGTCAGAAAACGAATGGCAAGCTGTGTACCGACAAAACCAAGCCCACCAGTGATCAGGACTTTCATGGATGCCTCCTTCGGATACGAAGCGTCACCACATCATCAGGTTGTATTCTTGAGAATCACGCGCGAAACCTCGCAGGGAATCTGGCCAAGTGCAACGCGCACAGGCACATGGTGCAGGACTCACATTCATCGTCATTCCTTCGTTGCCACCTGCCAATGCACTCAATCCTGTGCAGGCCGTGCTTGTTTACAACCTTGATCTTTTTCGATAAAGTAAATCGACTTCAATAACTTTTCCACCTTTGCCTTTATTTATAAATAATGGCGCCACCAAGTCATATCCAGTATTCTTCATTAAGCAATGAATATCATCAAAAACGGGTTGATTGTCATATAGCTGCACCAGCGCTACCTCACAAAGTATGAAATCGATTTTAGACAACAGGTTAATACTTCCACTAAGCACATCGATCTCCATTCCTTGCACATCGATTTTTAGTAAGACAGGTGATTTTATATCTAGCAGTGTCCTACAATCATCCAACTTGAAGATATCTACTGTTGTCAGTGACGTCAAATTTTTTTCATATCGCAGATTTTCATTTTCTTTGTTGATTTTCAGCGAAGAGCTTAGTCTTGTATATTGATTACGGTAAAATGGAATCTGGCCATTATGGTTTCCGAGAGCACAGTTAAATGATTTGATATTCTTCTTCCTCCTGGTGTTTTCCTGTAACGCCTTGAATACCTCGGGCAAAGGTTCGAAAGAATAGATCCTTGATTCGGGGAAATGAAGCGCTGCCGCCAATGCAAATTGACCAGCATTGGCGCCGACATCCAGAATGGTCTCAAAGTGTGGTTGATGGGATTTCAGAGCCAGGTTGAGCCGAAAGCAAGGTGTTGAAAAAGCCTTGGAAGTGAGGAACTCCTTGAGGGCGCCGGGGTGCTCCAAGGCAGCCAAGGTATTGAAAAAGCTCTCGATGTATGACAGCATTCACGAATCTTCCAATCCACACGACAAAACCGCTGTCATGTTCTGTTGGTCCCTTCTTCACCTCACCCTGGATTAGAGAACAGGCATTCGATACCTCGCCGCTGGAAAGGGACATGCGTTCTAACGGCATTTGGAATCAAAGGCGGCCCTGATGGCTTCCAGTCGCC